>CAYRRM010000004.1:0-42094 GCA_964426675.1 uncultured Lentisphaera sp. | reverse complement strand
GTATACGCACATATAACTTACATAATGGGGTTTATGCCACATGAACATGAGTATAAACTTATGGGACTTGCTCCATACGCACAACCAAAATATGCGAAAATCGCAAAAGACATGTTAATGCAGTTTGTGGATTTTGCCACTGATAATCCTCTGGTATTTACCAATGGAAAAAAATATCCTCATGTGCGAAATTCGCGAGGAGATGCAAAACAGGAATTAGTCGAAGATCTCTTTAAAAACACGCTCAACATGCGTTTTGATACACTTGCAGCAGGACTTCAACTGATGGCGGAAGATGTCGCCGTAAGATGGATAAAGGCAGGTGTAGAAAAAACAGGAATCAGAAAAGTCCTTTTGTCCGGTGGATTTTTTATGAATGTGAAAGCAAATAAGCTGATTTCAGAGCTTCCGGAATTGGAATTTGTAAATGTTTTTCCATCATGCGGTGATGAAACAAACGCATTCGGAGCAGCATTTCTGGCCTATAATGATAATAAAAGTAGTGATAATCCTGATATAGAATTTGAAGATTTTTGTTTAGGTATCGATGCTACTTATGACATAGAAGAAGCAAAACAAAAATATTCTGATAAGGTTAATTTTGAATATATTCAAAATATAAACGATAAGCTTGTGGAATTATTGCTGCAACGCAAAATCGTGGCGCGGGCATCTGGTTGTATGGAGTTTGGAGCAGGGGCTCTTGGTAACCGCTCCATTCTCGCTTCACCAGACGACATAAGAATAATAAACAAAATAAATGCGGCAATAAAAAAGCGCGATTTCTGGATGCCTTTTGCCCCTGCTGTCCTTGAGGATAAACTTGAAGCTGTTGTTGAAGTGCCTGAAAGTTTGAGAAAAGTATATTCTCCTTATATGATGTTTACATTTAATGTAAAACCTCAAATGCAGGATAAAATAATTGCTGGAGTTCATCAGGCAGATAAAACAGCAAGGGCACAAACTGTGAATTCAAGGATATATCCTGAATTTTACGATATAATATCAAAATTTGAGGAACAAAGCGGTATCCCTGCTGTTTTGAATACCTCTTTTAATTTACATGGTTATCCAATAGTTCTTGCTGCCTGTGATGCCATAGATGTTTACCTCAATTCAGAAATTGATGTTTTAATCGTAGGAAATTATTTAATAACAAAAAAATAAAAAAAATGCGTTATGCTATAATCTCAGATATTCATAGCAATAAACAAGCTTTAAATGTTGTTCTTGCAGACATAAAAGCACAGGGAGTTGACAGCATTGTTTGTCTTGGCGATATAGTCGGTTATGGTCCTTGTCCGGTAGAAGTTATTGAAAGCTGCTATCAGTATGTTAATCATTTTGTTCTTGGCAATCACGATGCTGCTGCAGCTGGAAAACTTTCAACTTCTAATTTTAATGACAACGCGAAATTTCTTATTGATTGGACGATATCCCGCATCGATGACGGACATAAGAGGTTTTTATCGGGTAACCCATTAATGTTAAAGGGGAAAAATTTTCGTTGTGCTCATGGTTCATTAAGAGCGCCTGGCAGATTTTTATACGTTTTGGAGGATGATGAAGCGAGGGAAGAATTTTTAGCTTTCCCGGAGCAGATATCTTTTATTGGCCACAGTCATGTTCCGGGAATTTTTGTGATTGGCGCTAGTGGTAATCCTCACTGGTTATCTCCTATGGATTTCAATATTGAAGATGAAAAGAGATACATAGTGAATGTAGGTTCGATTGGCCAGCCCCGCGATGATGATTTCAGAGCGTCATATTGCATTTATGATAATGAAAAGCAAGATGTATTTTTCAGAAAGGTTCCATTTGATATAGAGTCATACCGCAGAGAGCTTGCAAAGGCTAAAATTCCTGAAAACAGTAGCTACTTCATAGAATTTTATCTTACGAGAACTTCAAAGCCATTGAGGGACACAATAGGCTTCAGGGAACTTTCCGCGGAGCAAGCAATATTCGGTGCTGAAGAAGTGAAAAGCCTTGAATGTGAAGTGGAGAAATTGCGAAGAAGCAAGAAATTGCTTTTGATTATTATTTTTCTTTGTGTAAGTGTATGTTTAGGCTTGGCATTGCTATATGCGAAGATAAGCGCAAATAACCGGTCTATTGCTGAAGCAGCGCGCATTGCAGAAGAAAAATTGGCTAAGAAAAATAAAACAATTTACGATGGGATCAGGAGAGATTTTGCATTATTGCCACCTGCACAGGAAACTGAAATAATTCTTATGCCGGCGATAGGTGAGGCGACTTCACAAAAACCTTTTGACGGCTGGTCTGTAGAATTGTTTCATCCTGACAAACAGCAGGTTTTTTGTGAGATATTTCCAGATAAAAAACAGGGAGATTTGCCTTCGTTTAGAATTGTATCTAAAAGCACTGATGAAATAATTTTAAAATACAAACCTCTTCCTGTGAGAAGGGGAATGAGATTTTCAGCATCTGCCCAATTTAAAAAAATTTCGCTTGAAGCCGGGCACATTGCTCTTTGCCTGTTGCTTGAAAAACCCGATGGAACTACTGAGGTGCTTGCTCAAAACATTCCTGATGAAATACTTTCGAGTGATTCCTGGACGCGCCGGACTTCGATTACGATTGGGAAAGATGATGCTATCCGTTCAGAGGGAATGTTATATTACGCCATAAAAGGAAATTTTTCAGGCGAAGTGCTTGTCCGAAAATGTAGCCTTGTTGAGAAGAAATGAGGATAGCTCATCTTATTCCGCAGTTTTATCCGCGTGTTGGCGGAGCTGAAGTTTGTGTTCATAATATTTGCTCTAAACTTTCCGGGAGTGGTCATCAAGCTGTTGTAGTCACAACGAGCCCTCCACCTAAGAATCCCCCTAATCTCCCATATAAAATCGAGTATCTTTGGGAAAAAACATGTGGAATGTTCAGAAGACTCCCCAAATTCATTGGAAGTAGATATCTCAATTACGCGTTGGGCAAACTCCAGGACAAATATTCTTTCGACCTCTGGCAGGTTACAAACGGATGGCCGCTCGGAGCTTTTGCTGTTGATTTTTTTCGTAATCAAAAAATCCCTTGTGTCTTGAGATGCTGCGGAGAGGATATTCAAAAGTATAGTCAGATTGGTTATGGAGTCAGGTTAGATATTCGTATTGATAAAATCATTAAGGAAAAATTCCCTCGTTTTAACTCTTTTGTTGCTCTTACACCGAGCGTAAAATATGAATATAATAACATAGGCATACCTGATGAGAAAATAAGAATCATTCCAAATGGGGCAGATACTTCAAAATTTTTAAAGTTATCTGACGGTAAAAAGGATGAAGTGAGAAAAAAATTTCAGTTGAAATACCCCCCTTCTTATCCTCTGATCTTAACTGTTGGTCGTTATCATCCGAAGAAAGGATTTGATATCATTCCGGAAATTGCTTCATTACTAAATCAACGTGGCATTGCTTTTAACTGGATAATTGCTGGACGCGGCACTAAGAACATACTGCATAAATATCCAAAAGCGAAGGATATTGGTGTCTGCCCGGTTGAAGATTTCTCTGGTATTTGCGAGGAGGATGTTTTTGATTTGCCATCCGGAGATTTGATTGAACTGTATTGTGCTTCGGATATCTTTGTGCTTCCAACCTTAATTGAAACCTTTGGAATGGTTCTCGTTGAGGCAATGGCTGCCGGATTACCTGTTATCACAACAGATGCTCCAGGAGTAAGAGATGTTGTTTGCGACGGTAAAGAAGGATTAATAACGCCAGTAGGTGATGTGAACTCGCTTGCGGATAAAATAGAATTGCTTCTCAAAGATAAATTACTACATAATAATTTAAAAAAAGGAGCTCTTGAATCATCAAAAAAATATGATTGGGATAATGTTTGTCGTATGTATCTTGAGCTTTATGAAAATACAATATTGACTTGAATTCATAATGAAAAGAATTTTATGTTTAATCGGGCAACTTCGCGGGGGAGGAACAGAGAGACAATTATATTTATTTCTTAAACATCTTAACAAAACAAAATACGAGCCGGGAGTCGTTGTCTCTGGTGACCCGGAAGGCAAATGGTATAAACCAATTATAGATTGTGGAATTCCTGTTTATAGCCTTGGTAGAATCGGATTTTTGCGAAAATCCCTTAAATTAAGGACTATTATATCGGAATATCAGCCCGCACTTGTTTTCTCCTGGAGTTTTTTCACTAACGCATATAAATATCTTTGTCCTGATATCGCTTTTATTGGTTCTCTCAGGGGAGACCTGAATTCAGCGAGAAGAAACCCGGGCAAATTTTTATGGAATTTGTGTCTATCGCCTTCGAATTTTGTAGTAAATTCGGAGCATTTGAAAAAGCAACTTATTGTTTGTGGAATTTCAGAGCATAAAATTCATCTGATTGAAAATATCTTTGATCCAGATACGATACTGAAAGATAATGAAGACAGGGAAAGAATTCGTAAAAGATACAATATTCCCGAAAATGCCAAAGTAATAATAGGTTCAGGAAGAAATACTTATGAAAAGAATTTAAATCTTTTTATTGAAGTTTTTGTTGAATTAAAAACAAAAAGTGATGGTTGGTATGCGTTTTTAATAGGAAACTGCGCGGAATCACTTCGGCCGCGTATCGAAGAGTTGGGGTTGCAGGAGAAATTGTTCTTGCCAGGTGAAGTAGAAAATCCGTTTGAATTCTATCGTGCTTCCGATGTTTTTTTTCTCTCGTCCCGCACTGAGGGAATGCCAAATGTTGTCCTTGAAGCTCTTCATTGCGGCTGTAAGATTGTAGCGATGGACGTTGGAGGAATAAATGACATAAAAGCTGATAATCCACTTGCACAAATTAAAATTTTAAAACAGAATGAAAGTAAATCCAAAATTGCAGAAGAAATACTCTTGCTTCTGAACACACAAAAAAATGATAGCTGCAAATTTGATATTAAATTCTATTCACCGGAAAACATAATGAAAAAATACACCAAATTACTTGATTCTTGTAAAAGATAGCACACGGCAGACAGAAAGATGAAAATCCTTTTACTTGCCGAAGATAAGAGCGCAAATACACTGGCATGGGTGTCGGCATTCAAAGAACAGGGCTGCGAGATAAAAATCGTATCTGCCCGTGCTGATAAAAGTTACGGAAATGTGATTGCTCTCGGAATGAACTATCTTCCGCCGAGAATGAAATTTCTCCTCGGAGCCAAACGAATTAAGGATATTATTGAGAAAGAATCCCCTGACATTGTCATAGGTTATAGAATTACAAGCTATGGTTATCTTGCCTCGATTTCCGGTTTTCACCCTCTTGTGCTCGCCGCCCAAAATGAAAAAATAGTTAGAGTTCCAGCATATCTCCTGCCATTCAAGCCTCCATTCGACTATTGTGCCCGTTACGCACTAAGGAATGCTGACTTAATACATTCCTGGGGATCAAATATTAGCAAAAATCTTATTCTGCTAGGAGCTGATCCTAAACACGTGCTTACCATGCATAGGGGGATCGATACTTCAATTTTTTATCCTTCTACAGAGCGGAATTTTTCCTGCACAAAACCACCTGTTCTTGTATCAACAAGATCCCTTTATCCAGATTATAAAATTGATCTCGTTATTAGAGCATTTGCACTCTTTACTAAAGTGTATCCTTCAGCAGTGTTTAAAATTGTAGGAGACGGACCAGAAAGAAAAAAGCTTGAAAAGTTATCATCTAAATTAAAATGCCAAAAAAATATTTTCTTCTTGGGAAGACAATCCCCTGAACAGATCGCAGATGTTCTCAGAAAATCTGACATTTATATTTCTCTAACTCAAACAGAGGGGATATCAAGTTCTCTTATTGAAGCTTGTGCTTGCGGACTTTTCCCGATCATATCAGATATCCCAGCATCCAGGGAAATTGTGAAAAACGGAGAGAATGGAATACTTATTTCATCACCAAATCCATCGAATGTAAATGAATCGTTGATTACTGCCTATAAAAATATAGAAATGAGAAAAAAAGCTTTAGGAATCAATCAAACAATTGTTCGTGAAAGGTTTGACTCAAAAAAAAATAATGCTTTTTTTATTTCAGAATATCGTCGACTTATAGATAAAAAACATTGAATAAGTTGGTATTACTTATTGGAAAATACCAATAAATGAAAGTTATAATCCTTACTCAGTACTATCCGCCGGAGCATGGAGCACCGCAAAATCGTTTGCATGATCTTGCCAAACGAATGAAAAATACAGGGCATGATGTTACTGTGCTTACTGCAATGCCTAATTATCCTAAGGGAGAAATTTTCACTGATTATCGGGGAAAATTAGTCGTTGAAGAAAATATTGACGGCATAAAAGTTATCCGCACATGGATACTACCGGCAAAGAAAAAAAGTTTTCTAAGACAACTCATCGCTTATTTTTCGTTTGTCAAATCATCCGCATTTTTTGGTCTGCTCAAACTGAAACAAGCGGATTTTCTTATATGTGAATCTCCTCCACTCTTTCTTGGCGCAACAGCTTTGGTTTTATCCTTTGCGAAATCCGCAAAGCTGATGATGAATATAAGCGATTTATGGCCTGAAAGCGCCGTTCAGCTCGGAATGCTGAAACCAGGAATTATTCTGTCTTTCCTTGAATGGTTCGAAAAATTGTTATACCAAAAATCAACGCTTGTGCTCTGTCAAACAGAAGGCATCGTTGAAGGAGTGAAAAAAAGGAGCCCCTCTAGTGAAACATTTCTTTTACCCAATGGAGTTGATTTAGATACATTCAAAAAACACCCAAGGGATGCGAATTTCGCAAAAGAGATTGGATTGCCGGAGGATTCTTTTATCGTCGGTTATGCCGGTAATCACGGCCGTTCTCAGGCACTTACTCAGCTTATAAAAGCAGCAATGATCATTCAAAAAAAAGAAGATTTAATTCTCTCCAAAAAAATATTTTTTGCACTCTTTGGTGATGGACCGGAAAAAGATGAATTGATGAAAAAATCCGTTGAAATGAAATTGGAAAATTTGAAATTCTTTCCATCAGTACCTGCTGAAAAAATGCCTAAATTATTATCTCAGTTCGATTTGGCTTTAGTTCCATTGAAAAATATAGAACTATTTGAAGGAGCAAGACCATCTAAAATTTTCGAGTTGATGGGAGTGCAAATACCCTTTATCTTCTGCGGGCGTGGAGAAGGGGCTAAAATCGCAGAAGAATCTGGTGGAGCAGTAATTGTGCCTCCGGAGACCCCTGAAAAACTCGCTGATGCTATTGTTGACTTTGTAAAATTGCCTGAAGAAACACGCATTGAAATGGGACGCAAGGCGAGAAAATTCGCCGAGAATAACTTTAATCGCGCAAAATTTGCCGAGAATTTTATAAAACAATTAGAAAAAAGGAGGAATCGATGAAAAAGAAAACAACGCAAATCATACGAATGACCGTAGTAGCACTTGCATTCCTGATGAGCTCTTGTGGCGACAATCAAAATTCCACCAATATGAAAAACGTAATGAAGCTTGATGAATGCAAACTTGAATTGAATATCCCGTCCGGATGGAAACTTGATTCGCAAAGCATGTGCTCAAAAGGTGATGCCACCGGAATCTTCGACTTTGAGTCCCTAAACGGTAGAACATTTGATGGCGCGGTGGAACAGATTTCAACAGAGTTCGGTTCGAAAATCATATCTAAGGATAAAATGCAGGTCGCCGAAAAAAAAGCGGTTAAAGTCTATATAGACGCAGAAAATGACGTAAAACTTCTGCGCGTTTACGTTGATTGCGGAGATAAAATAGCATACATATCATATGCAGTGCCAAAGAATCTATTCGCATCATATGAGCCGGATTTGTTAAAATCTATTGATAGTATAAAGCAAAAGTAAATTTTTATCCGAACTTAATTGGGTAAATAATGGGAAATTCACTGAACAGAGAGAGTAAAAAAATTTATTCGCTTCTTAATCCTTCAGTCCTTTTTATGATTCAACGAAGGCAAAGAATTTTTCAGAAAATTTTTGCTGATAATTTTCCCGAAGGACTTTCAGATATAAAACTTTTAGAAATCGGGTGCGGAAGTGGGCAATGGCTAATAGAATTTGCTATGTTTGGCTTTAAATTTGCGAATTTCGCAGGGATAGAGATTGAGCCGAGACGCGCGAAAATCGCAATGGAACGGGTTCCAAATGCCGACATCAGGGAAGGAGATGCTTCGTCCCTGCCATGGCCTGATCAATCGTTCGACATAGTTTTTCAGTCAACGGTCTTCACTTCCGTCACAGATTCAGAAAAAAAGAAGAAAATAGCCGGTGAAATGAAACGTGTCTGCAAGGAAGGAGGGATTATCCTCTGGTATGACTTTAAATATAATAATCCATCTAATCCAAATGTCAGGGGAGTGGGCCGTTCTGAAATTAAGGAACTATTCGCACCCTGGCGTTGTGAATTTCAAAGTGTTACTTTAGCTCCTCTGATAGCTCGAAAAGTAGTTCCATTATCATGGTCTATAGCGGAAGATCTCGAGACATTCTTTCCATTCCTGAGGACACATCTGGTAGTTGTAATAAGAACTACATAACAATGAACCTAAATTAAGTACTTGGCGCATTTGCCGTAGATATCAGGCAATGAGATAAAGCTGTAGTAACCAGTAGTCAAAGCTAACAAAGTAGATACGATAAATGCGGCCAACTGCTTTAATTTAGGATTATATCAAAGCCACCTTCCAAAGCCACTCATCACACTGTCAGTCGAGAAATCCACCTCAACATTTTGCTTAATTGAAAAAAATATAAAAAAAATCTTATATAATATTTGACTTATAAAATTATTGTGTTATCTTTTTCTAAAAATTAAAAAAAGGAGAGTGCAGTTATGTCAAAAGTAAAACATCTTGACTCATCAAATTTCAATGATGAAGTTAAGGATAAAGTTGTTCTTGTTGATTTTTGGGCTGAATGGTGTGGCCCGTGTAGAATGATGCTTCCTGTTTTAGAACAGGTTGCAGATGAAATTGGCGACAGAGCAGTTATCGCAAAGGTGAATGTTGATGAAGCGCAGGAACTTGCGGTTAAATATGGAGTGAGAAGTATCCCTGCATTGTTCTTACTCAAAAATTCTGAAGTTGTATGGCAGGCTGTTGGAGTACAATCTAAAAAAGTGCTAATCGATGCAATTGAAAATGCTTTAAATTAAAAATTATGGAGTAAATTTATGAAAATACTATTTTTTATGTCTTTTATTGGAATCGGAGGATTGTTGGGAGCTATTGTAGGATATTATAGTAAGTGCAGTTCAGGGACATGTCCTTTGACAGCCACTCCATGGCGAGGTGCCTTGTGGGGAGCTTTTCTCGGCTTAATTATGAGTTTGTCTTTTTTACAAAACGGACCATATTTAGTTGCAGAAGAATCAAAAGATGTAATTGAAATTACTAAGGCTAAAGAGTTTGATACACAAATTACAAACTCAGACTTGGTTGTTGTTGATTTCTATGCTACATGGTGTCCTCCATGCAAGGCTTTATCACCGATTTATTCAAATTTAGCAACTAAATATACTGGGAAAATAAAGTTTTTAAGAGTAGATGTAGATAAGAATAACGAGCTTGCACGTAGATATAAGATTGAAAGTATTCCATGTGTTATCTTCTTTCAAAAACAAAAAGAAATTTCAAGGATAGTTGGGCTTGAGAAGGAACCAGTTTATGTTGAAAAAATAGAATCATTGTTAAAATGACTGCTGGAGACTTAAGAGAAGAAAAGAGAGCTGCTCTTATTTTGAAGGCGATTGCTCATCCTGTCCGACTAAGAATTTTGCAGATACTTTTAAAAGGACCATGTTGCGCTACAAAAACAAATGAGCTTTTGCCTATATCGCAGCCGAACCTATCTCAACATTTGAAAGTATTGAGAAGTAAGGGCGTTATAAAATTTGAAAAACGCGGGGTAAAGAGGTGTTATTTTATAGATAAAAAGGAAGAAATAAGGAATTTATTAAAAATAATAGAATCTTTACGAGACAATTGAAGCCTTTCATTTATCCTATATTTTCGCTTCTTTTTGCATTTCACTGTTGGGCAGAAAGAAGCGTTTTTATTTTAAATACCACGGATATTCATTCAAAACTTGAAAATTATGAGGATGAATACGGACGGATTTCTAATATTTTACGACTCTCATTTGCACTCAAAAAACGCAGTTATGAAATAGGCAAGGAAAAGCTCATCGTTATCGATAATGGGGACATTCTTCAAGGGACACTTCCTTCAGTAGTAAGTAAAGGCAAACTTGGATTTCTATTTTTAGCTAATTGCGAATATGATATTTTGGTTCCTGGAAATCATGATTTTGACTTTGGTTTTGACAGATTTAATGAATTATCTTCAGAATTTTCTCAAATAAACATTCTTTCCCTCAATTTAAAACTGGATAGGAGTAAAAAGTGGATTCTGATTGAAAAAAATGGCCTTAAAATTGCTGTAATAGGAATGACATTACCATATCTTAAATATTTCAATACGATTGCTGATGAGTTTAAGGTAGGTGAAGCAGAAAATGAATTGGCAAAGATTATTCCAGATGTTATGAGAACTTATCCGTCAGCAATTATTTTAGTTGCTCATCATGGACTTTTCCTGCCTTCAACGAGAGGCGGATTGAATTTTGAAAAAATTGCTACACAATATCCGCAGATAAATCTTTTTCTGGGTGGTCATAGCCACGAGGAAAACCCAGGACAGAAGATAGGTCCGGCAAGTTGGTTTGTACAGGCCGGTTCGCACGCAAAACTTTTCTCTGAAATAGAAATGATATTTGATGAAAAGGATAATGAACATTACAAACTAAAAGATATTAAGTCTAAAATTGTTGAGATTAATAAAAATATTTCAGAAGATTATAATCTATACTGTCAAATTTCTAGAATATTAGAGGATAGTGATAGATTGTCTAAAGAAATTCTCGGTTATACAAAAAAACTTATTCCGGCTATTGAATCTAATTTTTTTGATTCCGATATTCACCACTTAATATCAAATGCTATTTCTGACGCAGCTGGAGTAAAATGCGCTTTTAGCTCAGTTGGCACAGGAATTGCCAATTTTACCTATGAAATAACTTATGCTGATTTATTTAAGCTCCTACCTTATGAGGATACAGTTTGTACTCTTTCTCTGAGTTTTGACGAATTTAAAAGTATAGTTTCAGAACAGATAACAAACAAAGAAGAAAGTCGGATAAATATCTATCCTTGGGGAGTATTTTGTAAATTTGGGATGGATAAAAATTTAAAATCTGTCTATTTCCCTGATGGTTCTTTATTTGATAATACTAAGAGAATAGAATTTGCATTTTCTTCCTTTGCTATTTATGGAGCTGGAGGAAGATTTCCTGTTCTGTCCAGTATAGCTGAAAAAACAGATTGCAAATTTCACAACACAGGGATAAAAATCAGGGATGCAGTCGCAGAATTTATCCGTAAAAACTCACCATTAAACCTGAAGAAAACAAAATGGTTGATATTTGAAGAAAAGTGATTTATTTTTAAAATGGTTGAACATTAAAAGCATAAATCCCAAGTTTTCCATCTTCTTCTACAATAAATAATTTTAAAAGTATATCATCATTTGGCAACTTACTGTATCTTGCCTTCCACAAATACACATCAAATAGCTGTTTTTTTAAAACACCAATAAACTCTCTTGAAACATATTCACCACATTGTTCTCTAAATTTATTGTTTCTGGATTTAAAATCAGACTCTTTTATAAGGTCCTTAGAATCTCTTATGAATCTCCGAAAGTATTTTTTGAAATCATCTTCTTTTACGGCATTTATTAACTCATCTAAAGATTCTTCTGCAAATGCAAGCTTTTGTTCTTCTGTCATCCCTTCTGAAATGGGTTTTTGCCAGGTTTCTCCTTCTGAGTTTTTTTCATTATTTTCTACTCTTATACTTTCACAAGAATTAAACACGAAAAGAGGAAATAATAATGCAAAAATATATTCTTTTTTCATTTTTGGGGCTCCATAATTTTTTCTTAAAATATGATTGTAAAAGAAAAAAACAAGTTAAATTTTATGTATTATTTTTGATTTTTACATATTAAGAGGTATATTTATTATTCGTTTTACCTTATTTTGAAGAAGGCGTGATGGCCGAGCGGTTAGGCAGAGGTCTGCAAAACCTTTTACACCGGTTCAACTCCGGTTCACGCCTCCATTTTTTAAATTATAATTATTTTTTTCTCCTAATTTTCGGCTCTGAATTTCAGAGAATCTTAAGCGGAGGGATGGCTGAGCGGTTTAAGGCGGCGGTCTTGAAAACCGTTGTACGGTTTACCCGTACCGGGGGTTCGAATCCCTCTCCCTCCGCCACTTTTTTTTAAAGAAACTTAAAAAAAATCTGTAAATTTGAAAATCCTGATAAGATGTCCTAATTGGGTTGGTGATATAGTAATGGCCACACCTGTTTTCAGGTGTGTGAAGGAAAATTTTCCCAAAGCAAAAGTTACAGCCTTGGTTAGAAAATATGCATTAGGTGTAATTGAATCGTCACCTCATTTTGATACCATCATTATAGCAGAGGATAAAAGTTTTTATGAACTTTTTAAATTGGCTATAAAATTAAGAAAGGAATCTTTTGATCTTGCAATACTACTTACAAACTCTCCCAGGGCGTTTTTGCCGATTTACTTTGCTGGCATAAAAAAGATTATTGCTTATCGTCGAAATATCCAGAAATTCTTTGTAGATGGTCCCGTTCCGCTAAAGGAAAATGGAAAAATCAAAGCAATTCCTATGACAGATTATTATGTAGAACTTTGCCGTTTTATGGGGCTTAAAATTCCGAACCCGCTTGAAACTGAACTTTTTGTTTCTGAAGAAGATGAAAAAGAAATTGATTTGCTGTTTGAAAAAAGTGGGATATCCAATAAAGAAAAAATAATTTGCCTCAATCCGGGAGCTAAATTCGGCTCATCTAAATGTTGGACTCCTGCGAATTTCGCAAAACTTGCCGACCTTGTTTCTGCAGAATTTAGCGCAAGAATAATTTTAGTATCAGGGCCTGGCGAAGAAAAAATAGCATCCGAAATATTGTCTCTATCAAATACTGAAATCATACATTTTGGGAATCTCAATTTATCCCGCTTAAAAGCTTTAATAAAAAGAGTATCGATTCTGGTTACAAATGATACAGGACCACGCCATTATGCTACTGCATTTAAAGTCCCTGCAGTTGTGATTTTAGGTCCAACTAATCCAGCGTATACCGAGTATGGACTCGAAATAACTTCTTTTGTGAAAGCAGAAGTCAAATGTTCTCCGTGTCATTTGAGGATTTGTCCGAGAAATCATGAATGTATGAAAATGATAAGTCCTGAACTTTTAATGGAATACTTGCGAAAATATTTGAAAAGCTAACTTTTATTAATTTCTATTCTCAATTATTCTTTGAATTTTACTATAAACAGGTGTAAATTTTTAACTCATCTTTTTTAGAACTAATTTATAAAATATATGAATATTTTACTTTATAGAACTCATTATAAGGAACTCCTCGACTCAAATGCTGATGAGGCAAAGTTTCAGCATTTATGTGGGAAAATAGCAATGTCATTTCTCGATAGATATTATTATAATGACGAGTTTGTCGAAGAATATATAAGGTTTTTATGTGAGATTGCAAATTCTGAAATAGAAAAAGTCAATAGAAGTGCTTCAGCGGCGTTATTTGGGACTGTAATTGAAAGCTTATGTGATGATTTTGAGGAATTACAGACAGAGGCATACAATAGGGTTATGAGTATTATAATAGATTATTGCAGGTATTTGCCTCAGGGGAAAAAAATTGATGAATTTTTAAATAAATTTAAACTTTTCAGTATAGATGAAATTTATAATAGGGCAGAAAAACTTCGCTATGAAGCTTTGACATCTTGCGAAATCCGCAATGTTAAAAAGGTTATTGTTTTATCAAGAGTTACAATTGGAGCTGATGTAGCTATCACAGGTACAATGTTGCAAAGAATTTTTCTCCGCTTTCCTGATGCGGAGTTAACTCTTATTGGTAGTTCCAAACTTGCTGAAATATATGGAGGAAATAAAAAGATAAAGATAGTTCCGGTTTTATACCAGAGGAGAGGTAGTCTTTTTGTTAGGATTCTTTCCTGGCTGGATGTTCTTGAGCTAATTGAAAAAGAAATTTCTTCTCTCTCGCCTATCGAATATATTTTGATTGATACAGATTCACGTTTGTCGCAACTTGGGACATTACCACTTGTACCTGAAAAAAATTATCTTTTTTTTCGGAGCAGGGGAGACATTGATATATCTGTTAGAAAACTTTCAATGCCGGAGCTTGTAAATTTTTGGGCAGATAAAGTTTTTGGTAAAGCAAGATTTTCATATCCGAAGTTATACTTGCCTGCAGAAATCGCAAACAAAGGATCTTCATTTATTGAAAAGATTCGAAATGATACTGAAAAAATTATATTTATAAATTTGGGCGTTGGTGGAAATCAGAGGAAAAGAATTGAGGGTAATTTCGAATACCTCTTGCTTGAAAGATTATTAAAAGAAGAAAAATGTTCGATAGTGTTAGATAAAGGCTTTGGAGAAGAAGAATTAAATCGTGTAGAAAAAATTACTAAAAAACTCAAGACAAATGGCTTTACTGTATTAGATTTGAAAAGTTTGGATGATGATTTTGTTTCGCAAAAAAATTCCCTATATTCTATCTCTGCAAATATTGGCGAGGCGGCAGCTATGATAGCAGCTTCCGATTTGTATATTGGTTATGATTCCGCATGCCAGCACATTGCGGCAGCTCTGGAAATCAAAACTATAACAATATTTGCCGGAACAAATAATACGCGTTTTGTAAGGCGATGGAGGGCTTTTGGTAAAAATAAATCATATCTTATTCATGTAGATACACTTACAAAATCAGTTCACCTTGATGAAAATGATATAATCGAGCGCATTCTTGACTGTTGTATAAAATGAAAATACTCTTTATATATCCCAATATTGGTTCACAAATAGGATTTAACTATGGTATTGCTCATATGTCAGCTGTACTGAAAGGAAGAGGGCATGAAGTTAAGTTAATACAGCTTTGTGAAGAGATTGCTCCTGTGCCGGATGAAGAAGAATTTACTAAGATGATAAAAGACTTTTCCCCTGATGTGATAGGGTTTTCAGTTGTCACAAATCAATTCAGTTATGCGTGTAAATTTGCGAAAATCGCAAGAGCAACAGTAAATGCAGTTATTACTTGTGGTGGGGTTCACGCTACTGTAGCGCCCGAAGAAACTGTAAAGACAGACTTATTTGATTATGTTTTTGTTGGTGAATGTGATGAGGTTTTTTGTGATTTTGTAGATTACCTGGAGAGAGGAGGGGATTTGAGACAAATCTCGAATATCATTTGGCTCGAGAATGGAAGAATTAAAAGAAATCCAGTTCGGCCTCTTCCATTTTTGGATAAACTTCCTATGAAAGATTATTCGATTTTTGATTTTCAAAAACTTATCGATGCAAAAAATGGTTGGGTTGGTTTGATGGCTTCAAGGGGATGTCCATTTTCGTGTACATATTGTTTTAATCATAAGATGGTAAAGAATTATCGTTCTGATTTAAAGTGTTCCTTTAAAGAACTAAACTACATAAGACATGTGCCAATAGGAGCACTAATAGATGAAATTAAATATTTACTTAAAAATTATAAAAGAATTAAAATGTTCCTGTTTGATGACGACCTTTTTACCTTTGATAAAGATTATATACAAGAATTTTGCAAAGAATACAAAAAGATTTCTGAGATACCTTTTGTGGTTAATGCCCATGTTGGTTTTTTTGATGAAGACAGAGCAAAAGCTCTTGCTGAAGCAAATTGCGCAATCGTAAAATTTGGCCTTGAAAGCGGAAGTCAGAAAATCAGAACAAAAGTAATGAACCGCCATATGAGCAACGAAAGTATAAAAAGAGCAATTTCAATCGTAAACAATTATGGAATGCATAGTTCTGTTTTTGTTATGATTGGTTTACCATTCGAGACGCAGGATGATTTAATGCAAACTGTAAATCTGCTTGCTACGGCTTTACCTGGAAGATTCAGATGGACTTATTTTTTTCCTTATCCTGGAACAGAATCATATGACATTGCCATGAAAAGCGGATATGTTAATGAAGAAAAAATGTATAAGTTAGTGAATTTTACTGATGATACATGTTTGGAATTTGGCGAAGAGCAGGGGTTATTTCTTAAGAAACTTGGAGTTTTGATGCCGTGGTTTGTCAACGCTTATTCAAATCTTGAGTGTGCTTCTTTTTACAAAAAAAAAGTTGATGAAATCCTTTCTTTATCCTATCAAGATTGGGAAAAAGTCAAGGAAACAATGCGAGATGAAGATAGGAAAATTTCTGAAATTATGCAGAAAAACAATTTATCTCATTATGCAATAAAATATAATCGCTTTATGGGTGTAATCTCGGACTATTTTCTTAAGAGCATCTGATTTTTATCTTGAAGTGAGAATAAGAAATGAATGAGAAAATTCAAATAGAGATTTTATTGAGAGATTTTTTTGCGATTTTCGCATTTTCGTTCTTTTTATTTTTACCTCTATTTATTTCAAATAATTGGTTTGATGGGCACGATGGGATTCGTTTTCTTTGTTTGTTTGAACAATTTAAGGCTGGAATAATTGAGGGGGTTCTTTTTCCTCGATGGCTCCCTGATAATTATGGGGGGTTTGGTTATCCTGATTTTGTTTTCTACCAGCCAGGCTTTTTTTACTTTTTGTTGTTGTTTTCATTTTTTATAGAAGATACTTTAACTTTGTTTTTTATTTCGCTTTTTATTCTGTTATGTTTGGGGGCTTTTGCTGTTTATTTATTGGCAAGGCGATATTATTCTTCATTGGGAGCGGTTGTAAGTGCGCTATTATTTACTTTGACTCCATATATATATGTAGACATTTATGTTCGTTCTGACCTTGCTGAGTTTGCTTCAATGATGATTATTCCATGGATTTTTTTTGTAATTGAGAAGTTCATTTATACTGTTGATACAAAGAAAATCTTAATTTATTTTGTATTCTGCTCTCTTTTAATGGCGATTCTTGTTTATACGCATCCATTTACTGCAATGTTCTTTTTTTCTTTCTGTTTTCTAATATATGCTTTTTCTTTTTTTTATACTGAACGTGCAAAGGCAAAATCTGCTGTTTTGTTTGTGTTTTTTGCGATTTTCGCTGGTATATCGTTGAGCGCGCCATACTGGTTGACGGCTTTTTTAATGAAACAATATGTTAATTACAAAGTAGCATTAACGAATGGACTTGAAACAAAAAATCATCTTCTTTATATTTCACAATTTTTTTCAAGATTCTGGGGATTTGGAGGATCAATAAAAGGAATTAATGACGAAATGTCTTTTCAACTTGGGGCTCCACATTTTATACTGGCTGTATTTGGTTTTTTTTGTGCTAAAGACAGGAAATTTAAAATTATTTTTATGATTTATTTGTTATCTCTATTTTTTTTACTCGACAATCAATTTAATCGTTTTATATGGTCCAGAGTACCTTTTATAAACATGGTTCAATTCCCATGGAGGTTATTGTCGGTTATTAGTTTTTTGCAGATTTTTTCTATATTTCCTTTTATCTTGCGAATTTCGCAAATTCCAGGAAAAAAAGCTATGGTGATATTACTTTTTTTGCCAGCATTTTTCTTATTTTATTATGAGAAAATGTTATATATGAAAACTTCAGATGCTGATACAAGGGTTGTATTAACTCAGCATCGAGACGGAAGGAAATTTATTTTTGGTTCTTACTCTTCATTTAATGAGTTTTTTCCTGTTTACATAAAAAGGCATCCCGAGAAAGCTCGTGGAAATAGAGGCCTCATTGAGGTATTAGGCGATGATGTAGTTGTCAGAGAGTTGTCATATTCCAGTGCTTATAGATATTCGGCTGTGGTTTTTGCAAAGAAATCACAATTTGTTCGCGCTCTGCAATTTTATTTTCCTGGCTTTGTTGTGCTTGTAAACGGTATTGATATTACACGTAATGTGAAAATTCTTGATGATGGTAGTTTTATTTTTGAAATTCCTGAAGGAGAGAGTTTGGTTAATCTTTATTATTCAGGGACTCCGTATGATAATTTTGCAATTTTATTAGCTATTTCAGGTTTTATTGTTTCAATATCTGGATTCAAAATTTTGGTTTACAGGAAGTGAATTTAAGAACGGATATTCTGGGTATTTTATGAAATATTCAGGAGGATTTCTTTTATACTTTTTCTTTCTGTTCTTCTTACGTTTGAATCTGTTGTTGACGGAAAGCCAAGACTTATTATGGAAATCACTGTTATTGTAGATGGAATATTGAGTAGTTTTTTTAACGCCTTTTCTTTAAACCAACCTATCCAGCATGTTCCAAGTCCTTGAGCTGTTGCAGCAAGGACAAAGTGCTCACCGGCTATGCCGCAATCAATATAATGATAGGGTATGCCTGAAATGAATGGAGCTGCTTTGTGAGTTAGGAAGTTTTTTTCAGCGCAAAGTATGGCAAAAACTGGGGCATCTCTTAACCAATCCATTGAAATTCCAGGAAGAAGACATTTCAAGTATATTTTTTCTCTTAATTCAGGTTTTTTTACTATCGCAAAACGCCACGGTTGCTTGTTGCAGGCAGAAGGTGCTAAACGTGCGGCTTCAAGGCAATTTTGTATAAGTTCATCCGGAACATCGCGTTTATCATAAGCTCTGCAACTATAGCGATGCGACATTAAATTTAGCAAGTCTTTGATATTCACGAAATATCTTGTAGTTAAAGGAGTTCTGCTATTTGAACCGCATTAAGGGCTGCTCCCTTGAGAAGTTGATCTCCGCTTATAAAGATATCAAGATTGCGTCTATCTTCACATGATATATCCTGCCTGATTCTGCCAACCAAACAGTCGTATTGTCCTGAGGCATCTATTGGCATTGGGTAAATTTTATTTGCAGGGGCATCTACGACTTTAACTCCTGGTGCTTTTGAGAGGATTTGTCTTGCTTCATCTGGCGTAATTTCTTTTTCAAATTCAAGATTTAACGAGAGAGAATGAGCTCTCATTACTGGAACACGAACACAGGTACAGCTAACTTTTAAATCTGGATGATGCATGATTTTTCTCCCTTCATAGAGCATTTTCATTTCTTCTTTTGTATAGCCATTCTCAAGGAAAATATCAATATGTGGGAATAAATTAAATGCTATCCTCTGTGGAAGTGCATGAGGGGGTGGGATAGGTTTCCCCTCTAAAAATAGTCTTGATTGTTCTTTCAACTCATCCATAGCTTTAGCGCCTGCTCCACTGGCTGCCTGATAGGTAGATGCGATGATTCTTCTCAATTTTTTTGCCTTATGTAGGGGATAAACTGCTACGACCATAATTATTGTTGAACAATTTGGATTCGCAATGATCCCTTTGTGCCATTTTACGTCCTCAGAATTTACCTCAGGAACAACGAGCGGCACATCTTTTTCCATTCGGAATGCACTTGAATTATCTATAACTACTGCGCCGGATGATACTGCTGATGGAGCGAATTCTTTTGACCTCGATGCTCCAGCACTGAACAAGGCGATATCTATATTATCAAATGATTTTTCGGTAAGTTCCTCAACTTTGAATTCTTCGCCTTTGAATTTTAACTTTTTTCCAACGGAACGGCTTGATGCAAGAAGTTTTAGATTCTTTACCGGGAAATTTCTTTTCTCCAGAGTTTCTATCATCTCAATTCCCACTGCACCTGTTGCCCCAACTATAGCTATATTATATTTTGCCATATTTTACCTTGTTTTTTTTGTGTTTTGGCGCATATTTTATTCTCTAATAAAAATTTTTCAAATCTAACTTTACAAAACCTTAAATCTAAACAGAGATAAATTTAAATAGAAAAAATGAAGGTTTTAATAACGGGTTCGACAGGGTTATTAGGCTCAGAAATCAAACAAAAATTAATAAGCAAAAATTTTATCATAATAGGAATAGCGAGATCTCCGAAAGATAACTTTGAGATTAAAGCAGATTTGACGAATGAAAAAGATATACTAAAAATTGCTGAACTTGATTTTGATTGTATAATTCATACAGCGGCATGGCGAAATCCAGAGCAATGTGAAAAAGATAAAAACTATTGTTATAAAATAAACGTAAATGCCACCGAAGCCCTTGCAAAAATCGCAAGAGATAAGAATGCATTCTTTTTTCATATATCTACGGATTATGTCTTTTCAGGTGAAAATCCTCCTTATTATGAATATAGTCAACCATCGCCAGTAAATTATTATGGGGAAACAAAAGCTCAGGCAGAGGAAATAGTAAAACAAGTTAGCAAAAATATTATTTTAAGAGTGCCATTACTTTATGGAACTGCTGCTGGAGTGAAAAATTCAGCAGTTCTGCAAAATATGATTAGCGCATTAAAATCTAATCGTGAATGGCCAATGGAAGATTCTATTGTAAGATTTCCTACTTACACAGGAGATGTTGCAGAGGTAATTTTGTTTCTTATCAATAAAAGGGAGACTGGAATTTTTCATTTTTCAGGCCAAGACAAGACAACGAGATACAAGATGACCCTCGATTTTGCTGAGGTTATGGAAATGAACCCAAAGAATATAATACGGCTCCCTGAGCCGCCTCCTTCAGAAGTGAGGCGTCCTCTAAATTCGCAACTCTCTATTGAGAAAATACTTTCTAAGGGCTTTTCTTTGCCTTTACCTTTTAAAGAAAGATTAAAAATTATGAAGAAGCAAATTCTAACTGAATTTAAAAATTTATGATAGATATTAATTTGAATTATCATTTTATTGGTGCCGGAGGGGCAGGGATGGCACCTATGGCTATTATTGTAAAAGAAATGGGGGCTAATGTTTCTGGTTCTGATATTTCAGATTCTGAAAATCTTAACATACTCCGTAAGAAAGGGATAAAAATTTTTTGTGGCAAGCATTCTCCTGAGAATCTTCCAGAAAATAACGACACCATAGTAATAATTTCTTCTGCCATTACGTCGGATAATCCAGAGCTCAAAAAGGCGAACGAAAAACGATTGAGAATTTTTAGAAGAGGTGAATTTTTAGCGAAAATCGCAGAATCTTATCAGTTTCCTATTGCCGTAGCAGGTTCTCATGGAAAAACTTCTATAACCGGTATAATTTCATATGCACTAAAAAAACTCGGATTTAATCCAGGCTATATGATAGGAGGAAAATTAATTGGTTGGCCCCAATCTGGCTCGGCAGGCGATAGAAATATTTTTGTGACAGAATCCGATGAAAGCGATGGTACAAATGTGTTTATAAAACCTAAAATTGGAGTAGTATCTAATGTTGATGATGATCATGAGTGGAATTTTGCCGGAGGCAGAGAAGAATTATTTGCGAATTTCGCAAAATTTGCTCAGAATTCGGAATTTCTCATATATGGCGGAGGATATGAAGCAGATAAACTATTTTCTCATCATAAGCAGAAGAAAGTCGTCTCCACCAGAGATTTTCAACTCTTACCATCGCAATTTCATGATTTTCCAGATTTCCAGAAATTAAACTCATTATTAGCAGCACATGCTATAAATATTGCAAGTAAAATTGATTTGCGAGATATCCTGAATTCAATCTGTGATTTTCCAGGTATATCAAGAAGAATAAATCGAATATATCACAACGAAAAAGTGCTTCTAATTGAGGACTATGCTCATCATCCGGCTGAATTATCAGCTCTAATGCAGTATTTATCGAAAATAAAGTCTAATAGAAAAACACATATTGTATTTCAACCTCATAGATACGCAAGGTTAAAGAAATATTTCAATGAATTTGTGGAAATTTTAAGCGGAGCTGATAAAATAACGGTCTTACCTGTTTTCTCCGCATGGTGTCCTTCCGATCAAATAGATTCAGAAAAACTCTGTCAGGAACTTAATCGTAAAAAAAATAGAAATTTTGCGATTTTCGCAAATGAGGATTTTAAATCTCTTGCTATAAAAATCATAAGTCAAACACGAGAAAATACAATAATTGCAGAAGTTGGGGCAGGAGACTGTGATAAATTAACATCTTGTTTAGCAGAAATACTAAAAAAAGAAGAAGTTTTGTAAAATGACATTAACTAAAGAAAAAAAACACTATAACTGTTTAATAATAGGTGCGGGGCTTTCAGGTATGGCGGCGGCAGTTCGCCTATCTCATTTCGGAAAGAGAGTACTGCTCGTGGAGAAGAACAGTAATTTTGGCGGGCTCAACACTTATTACTATAGGAATAGGATTGAGATTGATAGTGGACTTCATGCTATGACTAATTTTTGCAGGAAGAATGATGATAATTCATTGCCTCTCAATAAACTACTGCGTCAATTGCGAATACGTTATGATGATTTGAATTTGATAGAACAGATTCAATCGGAAATAAGATTTCCCGGAATTTCCTTAACGTTTAATAATAATTTTTTTGAAACGGAGAAAAAGTTTAAACTTTTATTTAGTGATTATTCAGAGCAATTTGATAAGCTTGTAGATTTTATTTCAGAATTTAATGCTTTTTCAATAGAGGAAAAAGAGAAAAGATGGACAAGACAAGTTCTCAGGTCCTTTATCAATAACAGGACTTTTGAAGATATAATTCTCTTACCTTTGATGTATTACGGAAATGCTTGTGAAGAAGATATGGATTTATCTCAGTTTGTAATTATGTTTCGTAGCATATTTATGGAGGGATTATGTCGTCCTGAAGGCGGAATAAAAACAATTATCAGAATTCTGGAAAAAAAATTAAAGGAAAATAATTGTAGTATTATCAATAGGAATCCCGTTGAGAAGATTTCTCCACTTAGCAGCGGCATTTTTGAGATATTATTGTCAGACGGATCTATACTAACTGCTGAAAAGATAATTTCCTGTATTGGATATAATGAAACTTTGGATCTTGTTGATAAAATTTCGCAGACTCGGAGAAAATCATATGGGCAGATTGCTTTTTGTGAGGCAATTTTTTGTTTGAAAGAATCTATTGTAAAAGAATTTGCGGATTTTAGAAATGCCTGCACATTTTTTTGTGAAACGGATAAATTTGATTTTAAGAAACCATCAAAAGCCTACAGCACTGAGAGTGGAGTGTTCTGTGTTCCAACAAATTTCAAATATCTTAGTTCAAGGCCAGAAGTCTTTTTTTTACGCCTGACGACTCTGGCAAATTTTGAATACTGGATCGACGAATCCCCTGAAAGATATAAAAAGTTGAAATTGGAATTTGAAGAAGAAGCGCTTGCGAAAATCGCAAAACTTTTGAATACGAAGATTAGCAGAGAAGATATTTCTTTCAGCGATACTTTTACGCCCAGAACTATTCTTCGCTGGACAGGACATAAAAATGGTGCTATTTATGGTTCACCTGTTAAAGCCAAGGATGGTAAAACAGAAGTTCCTAACTTATATGTTTGTGGTACAGATCAAGGTTTTTTAGGTATTACAGGTTCCATATTGAGTGGTATAAGTATTGCCAATAAATATGCACTTCAATAATTTTTATCCCAAATTATAGTAAAAAGTGACTCAAAAAGTTACTTTATTTTGAGAAAGTTTGTCTTAACCAACTCGCGGCAAGTGGGAGCCATTGCGAAATTCGCAAATCATCTTTAGCTAATCCGAGTCCATGTTTACCGTGTGGGAAAATATGCATTTCAAAGGGAACTGAGTTTTCACTGAGCGCACTAGCCATGAGTAATGCATTTTTTACATGGACAACTGCATCATCGGCAGTATGCCATAAGAAGACCGGTGGGGATGATGGCGTTACCTGTTTTTCCCATGAAAATTTTTCTCTTAATTTATCAGATGGATTTTCCTCTCCAAGTAAGTTTTTCATAGTTCCTTCATTGACGTATTGGAGAAAAGAAATAACAGCGTAAGATAATATCACAGCGTTGGGGCGCGATTTAGCCATTATAGATGCTGATAGCTCAGGATATTCGCTTCCTTCAAAAAAAGCAGTTGCTGCTGCAAGATGTCCGCCGGCGGAAAATCCACAAACAGCAATTTTATCAGGTATGGTTAGAAGTTGTTCAGCATTTTGTCTTATATATTGGATTGCATTTACTGCGTCGATAAATGGGGCTGGATATTTGTGTGGAGCAACTCTATACTGTACGACAAAAGCGTGGAAACCTTCTCTTAAGAATTCCTGCGCAATTGGTTCTGCTTCATGTTTTGCTCTATGTGCATAACCGCCTCCAGGGAAAATAATTACTGCAGGTAATTTTTGTTTTGAATCATTCTTAAAGAACTCCATGAATGGGATATCATTTTTTTCTCCGAGAAAAATTTTTTCAGATGTCATCTTTTCATTCCTTCTTTTTAGTTTTTTTTAAAAAAGTCATAAGCTCAAAAAATATCTTAATTAATTTTCACTTTTTTCTACGATTAATTTTAAAGTTCCATGAGCAAGAATTGCTGTAAGTTTTTCTCCAGGTTTCGTTTTTGAACTATTATCCACTATAGATGAGTCAGTTTTTTGAAGGATTGTATATCCTCTTTTAAGAACTTTATAGGGGCTGAGCATTGCGATTTTCGCAATAAGTAAATTAAGATTTTGTTTTTTATTTTCAATCATATTTTTTATACTATTGCATAATCTTTCATTGATTTCATCAAGATTTTGTTGTTTGTCTCTTATTATAGAATGAGGGTCTGAGAATATCTTATTGGCTTTTAGTTCTTGTAATTTTGAGCGTGACTTTTCGAGTTTCAATTTTAGGGCCATTTCGGCATGATGTTTTAACTCTTTGATTTTTATAAGAAAATCCTCTTCTTTTGATATTACAATTTCTGCTGCTGCGGTAGGCGTGGGAGCTCTAAGGTCTGCAACGAAATCAGATATTGTAAAATCTATTTCATGTCCGACTGCACTGATGACAGGTATTTTACTTTCGGCAATACTTCTGGCAAGGGATTCTTCATTAAAAGCCCATAAATCTTCTATACTTCCTCCTCCTCTGGTTATAATTATTACGTCTGGGAAAGCCGTTTTATTAAAGAAGCGGATGCCTTCTGCGATCTGAAGTTCGGCTCCTTCTCCCTGTACTGCTGCGGGATAGATTCGTATGTGAAGGTTTGGGAATCTATTTTTTATTACTTTGAGGAAATCCCTGATGGCTGCACCGTCTGGTGAGGTGACGATACCGATTCTTAAGGGCAGTAGAGGAATTCTTTTTTTTCTTTCTTTGTCGAAGAGACCTTCTTTTTGGAGCTTTTCTTTTAATTCTTCGAATTTTCTGTGTAGATCGCCTATTCCTTTGAGTCTTATTTTTATAGCATTAAATTGGTATTCTCCGCGGGGATGGTAAACGGATAATTTTCCAAGAGCTTCTACCATACTGCCCTGTTTTAGGCCCAGCTTTAGAGATTGTTCCCTCCCATTAAAGAAAGTAACTCGTATTTGGGAATTTTTATCCTTCAAAGTAAAATATACATGGCCTGAATTATGATTTGTAAGGCCAGAGATTTCTCCTTCCAGCCATATATTATAGGGCAAATTTGATTCGATAAAATCCTTTACAAGGTGATTAATTTCGGAAACAGTCCATATCTTTATGTTATTCTCAGACATTTTAACTCATAAAATATATTAATTTTCCGACGGTAAAAGTTGTTGCGTAGTTACCGAAAGCGTATAGTTTATCAAAAGATAAAAATACGAAAATAAAAATTATAAACATTGCAGCATTTTTCAATTCAGAATTTCTATTTGCAAGAGATGGAAAGAAATGACTTGCTACAGTAAAACCATCAAGAGGGGGAATGGGCAGCATATTAAATACGAAAAGGACGAAGTTTAATGTAGCGCCGAGAAGGCAAAGAACGGAGAGTCCTTCATTAGAAAATCTAAATTTTATTGATATTGCTAAAATTAAGCAAAAAGAGAGAAAAAGCAATATATTTGAAAAGGGACCTGCAAAACTTACAATTGCATGACTATACCGTTTCCGAAAGTTTGTCGGGTTAACAGGTGTTGAGCCCCAAGCAATACCGATTAAAAAAAGAAAAATTATTGATGTTATTCCCATCTGGACAAGGGGATTTAAGGTTAGGTGTCCGTGAATTGCGGCAGTATTATCCCCCTGCCAATGGGCTGAAAGTGCATGAAAATATTCATGTACGGAAACAGAAAATATAACGAGAAAAACCCAAAGAAAATAAGTTTTTGGATCATTAAAAAGCAAAGATAAAAAAGACATTGCTAAAAAAACTAATTAAGAAAGATTATATTATTACTATACCGGTTTTGAATCTACTATTTTATCAATAAAAACTGAAATACTCTTAATGCAATCAACTCCAAATTTATCTTTTATAGAGTCGAGTATTTTTTGCTGGAGAATTGCTGATAGTTCTCCAAATTTTGTATCTGCTCCCCCCATTACAAGATGAACTTCAAGAAATAGGTTTTTATCATTTTCAGATTCAATTAATTTTACTTTTGAGACTTCTACATTTTTTATACTATTTCCAACGCCTTTTACCAAATCTGAAAGGGCTTGAGCTGAAATTATTATTGAGCCGCTTTCGTTCGATATCTTAAATCCACGTGATTTCTTATTTCCAGAAGAGAAAAGAAAGATTATAAGCCGTAAAATAATTGCGAGAATCGCAAAAGTTATTACTCCAGCAAAAAAACCATGTTTAAAATTTTGCAATTCAATGTCTTTTGCTGATAACAAAATGTCAAATAATTGGGATATGAGATTTTCAATTGTCATTGCTTATTCCTCCTTTTCTTGTTCTGAATCTTCAAGTTCCTGAACTATTACAGTGACACTTTTTACATTTAAACCAGTGATATTTTCGACTTCTGAAGTGATTGAAGACTGTACTTGACTTGCTACTGTTGGTATGTGAGAGCCATAAGTTAGATTTAATTTTACCTCTATTGATACATTATTTCCGTCCAAATTAACAGATATTGCTCTATCTCCAATTTTTCTGCTGCCTATTATTTCAGCAATATTGTCTACGAAATGACTACCAGCAATCCTTTTTACTCCATTAATACTGCATGCAGTTTTACGGACTATGCTGGCGATTACATTTTCATGTATACGAATTTGTCCCATTTCTGAGCCGTCACTTTTGAGAGCTCCGCCCATATTTCCAGTTTGAATTTTATTTTTTCTATCTAACATATTGTCAAACTCCTTGATTTGACTTACTTATGTGAAAAGCGTCCGTCTTTTATGGCATTTTCGATAAATCCAGTATCGTAATCACCAGTAACAAATTCTTTTGATGAGAGAACGAATTGGCTGAATGGAATAGTTGTAGCGATTCCTTCGATGATAAATTCATCGAGAGCTCTTTGGGCTTTAGCTATTGCTATTTTTCTGTTTTCTGCGTGGACAATTAGTTTGGCAATCATACTGTCATAGTAAGGAGGAATACTATAGCCACTATATACGTGGGAGTCGATTCTGATGCCTTTTCCTCCGGGTTGATGGAAGAGGTTTACTTTTCCAGGACAAGGGCTAAAATTGTTATAAGGATTTTCTGCATTAATTCTGCATTCTATGGCATGTCCGTTGAAGGAGATGTTTTTTTGTTTAAAAGACAACTTTTCCCCGGCGGCAATCAGGATTTGCTCTTTTACCAGGTCTATTCCTGTAATTTCTTCTGTTACTGGATGTTCGACCTGAATTCTTGTGTTCATTTCCATAAAGTAAAAATTTTTATTTGAATCTACGAGGAATTCCACGGTGCCTGCGTTTGTATAACCTACTGAGCTTGCTGCTTTAATGGCAGTATTGCCCATTTTTTTACGTAAATCTGGAGTTAAGAAAGGAGATGGAGATTCCTCTATGAGTTTTTGGTGTCTGCGCTGAATACTGCAGTCGCGTTCTCCGAGATGGACTACATTGCCATGGGAGTCGGCGAGAATTTGGATTTCGATATGCCTTGGCTTTTCAATGTATTTTTCTATGTAAACTTCTGGATTTCCAAAAGCTTTTTCTGCTTCTGATCTTGCTGCGTGAAATCCCTGGATCAAACTAGCTTCATTATGTGCTATTCGCATACCTTTACCGCCGCCACCTGCAGCGGCTTTTATGATAACAGGATATTTGAGAGCAGCAGCTAATTTTTTAGCATCTTTTTCATCGGCAACTGCTCCATCGCTTCCGGGGGTAGTCGGGACACCAGCTTTTTTCATAGTTTGCCGTGCCGCAACTTTGTCGCCCATTGCTCTGATTTGAGACGGCCCAGGTCCTATAAATTTTATATTACAAGACTCACAGATTTCAGCAAAATGAGCATTTTCTGCTAGAAAACCATAGCCTGGGTGTATCGCATCAACATCGCATATTTCAGCGGCGCTAATTATCTGAGGAATTTGGAGATAACTTGAAGAAGGGTATGATTCTCCGATGCAAACTGATTCATCAGCAAGATGCACGTGTAAACTATTTGAATCTGCTTTTGAATGAACTGCAACGGACCTTATTCCAAGCTCCTTGCAAGCTCTGATGATGCGTAATGCAATTTCTCCACGATTAGCAATCAGAA
Source organism: uncultured Lentisphaera sp. (assembly GCA_964426675.1). GTDB lineage: Bacteria > Verrucomicrobiota > Lentisphaeria > Victivallales > GWF2-50-93 > DYMC01. Next base: position 13,523 of record CAYRRM010000004.1, on the reverse strand, counting down.
TTTTTCTAAACATAAAACTCCCAAAAAATTACTCTATTACCATCAAGGGTTGTCCATATTCTACTGGTTTGGCATTTTCCACAAGAATTTCCTTTATAATGCCGCTTTTTTCTGCTTTGATTTCATTCATTACTTTCATTGCCTCAATAATACATACGACAGTATCTGGAGTTACTTTATCTCCTTCTTTTACAAAAGGAGGTGCTTCCGGAGATGGCGCTCTATAAAAAGTGCCAACAATCGGCGCATCAATAGTATTTCTTTTGGCAGGTTGAGGTGCATTTTGTGTCGGTTCCGGAGTTTTTGGAGAAGCTTGTTGAACTTGTGGTTGAGATGATGGTACAGCCAATGTGGGTGGTGGGGAAACATGGTGTTGAATAATTGGTATACCGCTTCCTCTTTTTATACATAAATTACTATCTTTTGATTCGATTTTAAACTCACTGATATCATGTTCTGACATCATTTCCACTATCTGTTTGATTTTGTCAATATCCATTTTTTAGGTCTCCTGATTTTTACTTTTAATTATTTTTCATTTTATTCATATCATAAAGGGCTTGTAATGCGAGGCGATAGCCAATGATTCCGAAACCACTTATCTGCCCACTACACACTTCTGCGGTAATAGAATTTTTTCTGAAGCTTTCTCGTTTATGTATGTTGCTCAAATGTACCTCAACGGTAGGTAAGTTTGAGGCTTCTATAGCATCCCTGATGGCTACGCTCGTGTGAGTGTATGCTGCCGGATTAATAATTATACCATCAAAACCATTTCTGGCTGAGTTTCCTATTTTTTCAACAAGCTCTCCTTCAATACAGCTTTGAAAGAATACTAATTTTACCCCAAGTTTTTTTGCCTGAGCTTTTAAATCTCTTTCTATGTCTTGTAAAGTGTTCTTACCATAAATTTCAGGTTTTCTACTTCCAAGAAGCTGTAAATTTGGGCCATTTATCACTAGAATTTTCATTAAATTAAGTTTTATTGACATTTTTTAATTGAGCTATTAATATATTTTATATTTTTCAATATTCCAATATAAAAACAGGATTTTATCAATGACTTTTGAAAAAAAATACTTTAAAGTGATACTTTCTATTGGTGCAAATATAGGCAAAATAGAGGATAACTTTATGTATTGCATTAATGAACTTCAAAGGGAGAATTTAAAGAATTTGAAATGCTCCCGAGTTTATAAAAATAAGGCATTTGGATGTCCAGATGGCACTCCAGATTTTTTTAATGCTGCAATATCAGGATTAACTAATAAAAGCCCGGAGGATTTACTTCTCCTTTGTAAAAATATTGAAATTAAATGTGGTAGACCTGAAAAACACTCGAAATGGACATCAAGGACACTTGACGTAGATATAGTTTTTTATGATGAATTAATAGTGAAATCGAAAAGATTGGAAATTCCGCATCGAGAAGCTTTAAAAAGGTTGTTTGTCCTATACCCTATATTTGAAATTGAACCGGACTTTTTGATACCTACGCTAGAAAAAATCACCATAGCTGAATATCTCGAAAAATATTTTAGTCCTCTTGAAGTTGAAAGCTTTTCAAAAAATGCTGTTTCATTTCAAATTTCACTTGATTTAAGTGAATGAAGGTATAGTTTAAGTAAAAAAAGGAGTACAAGTATGAAAATAATCAAAATTGCAACAATTTTTCTTTGTGCCGTTTTTTCCTCTATCCTTTTTGCTGGGACAACAGAGAAAAACCCATTTGAAAAGGATCTAAAAGAAATTCAAAAACTAAAAGAGGAATATGAAAAAGCCAAAAAAGATAAAGATAAAGAGAAAATAGATAAGAAAATAGGAGAAAAAGAAAAAGCACTTGAGAAAAAAGTTGATGTAATGATTAAACCTCTTGAGCAAAAGCAGGAAAAACTTCAGGAGGAAGTAGATAAATTGAAGGAAAAAAACAAAGATTGTTCCAAAAAAGAGGCTGAAATACAAAAGCTCCAGGAACAAATAGATAAAATAAAAGCATGGGCGGAAGGTAAAGAAGAGCCGGCTGCAGAGGACGTAAAGAAAGATGAGCAAAATAAGACTGCCCCTTCAGATAAAGAAAAAACTGATGCAAAAGAAAGTTCTGACAAAGGTAAAGAAGCCCTTAAAAATCTCCTTTAAAATTTAAAATTATGCTTATTGATAGTGCTCAGTTTTATAAACCAGAAACAATAACCCTGCTTTGGGCTATAATTTATTCCTCCGATTGGTTAATGGATTGGTGGGGAGGAATGTTATATAATAAAAAAGTAAAAGAAATATGTACTTTTGAAAAAGGTTACAATATTAAGGCTATAAGTGAATTTGAGATTAATCATGGTAAAATTTTGTTTTTTAGATATCTTTCAGAATTATTTTTAACTACTCTTTTTGTCTGGCTGATATTATATTCTTGCAGATTGCTTGCAAGCTGGCGAATATATGAATTCTTTTGTGGGATGTTTCTTATACTTGAGGCATGTATGCATTTTAGACACATTAGAAATGTTGCTATGTTTACCCTAACCGATAGAAGAAATGGTATAATTGGGAATATTTTTCTGCCAAAATGGATTTCATTGCGTTTTGCTTTTACTGAATTTTCTACATTTTCTCTGATATTGTTGATAGTTTTTATTTTCGACACCAGAAATTATTTTGTTTTTGGTGGACTTATGGCAAGTATGATAACAGCATTTTATCATCTCTTACTTGCGAGTTTGGAGTATAATATTTTTAAGGAAAAATCCACATAAATAAAATAGGCAATATTACAAAGAATAAAGAGTGAAAAATACTTTAAAGCATTGTTTTTTTGCAAAATTCGCTATTGTAATAGTCTTCACGTTTTTCTCTTATAATATGGAAGCGAGAGTGTATTCTGGACTCGAAGTTTTTCTTGCAAAATATACTTATCTTGTTGCAGGAAAAAGAGTAGCCCTCCTTACCAATCAAACAGGAGTAGACTTTGAAAAGCGTTCTACTATTAAGTTATTTTATTCAGACAAGAGAATAGATTTACGATTGTTATTGGCTCCTGAACATGGTGTTTATGGAAATCTTAAAGCAGGAGAAAAAGTCGAAGGGGGGAGAGATAATATAACTGGTTTACCGATTATAAGTCTTTATGGGGGAAAAGATCATAAACCACCACCTGAAGTGCTCGATAAGATAGACGTAATAATTTATGATATACAGGACGTTGGAAGTAGAGCATATACCTACATCTGGCATCTGGCAGAATGCATGAAAGCAGCGGCTGAAAATTCAAAGGAAGTGATAGTTTTAGATAGACCAAACATTTTTGGAGCTACTGTTGTAGATGGAGCTCTTACTGAATCGCAATATCGCTCTTTTATTGGATTATATCCAATTCCGCGGGTTTATGGTATGACAGTGGGAGAATTGGCAAGATACCTTAACTATGAGGAAAAAATAAATTGTAAACTCACTGTAATACCGATGCTTAATTATAGGCGTGGTATGACGTGGGATGAGACCAGTTTACCATGGATTCCTCCATCACCGAATATACCGAATCCTCAATCTGCCTTCTGTTTTGCAGCAACTGGTACTATTGGGGAGACGGGAGTCTTTAATCTTGGGCTTGGTAGCGCTCTATCATTTCAGGTATTATCAGCAAGTTGGATTGATGCAGTTTCGGCAGCAAGATATCTTAACAGCCTCAAATTGCCAGGAGTGCTTTTTTATCCTATGAAGTTTAATAATAATCCGGCAATACGTTTATTCGTTACTCAGCCATCTAAATTCTATCCTACTGTTACAGAAATTGCGATGATATCTTATTTCAAAAAAGCATATCCATCAAGATTTAAGTTTTCTGCAGATGGAAAAGCATCGAGAATTAAAATGTTTGATAAAGCTATGGGAACCGATAAAATCCGAAGAGCAATTGAATCCGGATGGGATTATCGACAGATTGTGGGGTTATATCAAAAAGACCTGAACTATTTTAATCAAAAAGTTAGAAAATATCTTATATACAATTAAAACTTTTCTGGAAAAATAATTTTATGAGAAAAATATTAAAAACCTTCTTCCATCTTGCGATTTTCACAAGTCTATTCTTCGTGATTTGCCCTTCATTTGCTGGAAAATATAAGGAGATATATCCCTCCTCCCCAAAATATTTAAAAAGAAAAGGAAATGCATGGAAAAATATGACAAGAGTTGTGGGAGAGCTAAAAAATGCCCCTGCGGAATTTACAATAGAATTTTACTCTCATAGCGTTGGGAAAGTTATAAAAACAGAAACTTTTACCAATAAAATATCAGTATATGAAAGTGGATGGCTTGCGCCCGGAACCTACACTCTTCAATTGAAGGCAGAAGGATATGATAAAACCTTTATTAAATCACTAAAATTGCAAGCCGAAACAGACTGTTTGATAAATATCGAATTTGGAAAAATCGAATACAATAGAAATTATTGATTACTCATCATTCTGAAAAGTGGAAATTTAAAATTGATTTTTTAATGTTGTAATACCCAAAAAAAAAATAATTTCTACTTGTATAGAGGGAGTAAAAATAATGAACCTTGCTTCGGTAATTGATTGCGGAGGACCAATTATCACTAAGGGGTCGCCTCTGTGGAGTCTCTGTGTCTATCTACCTTCGAGCGTAATCCTATTTTCGTGGGTACTGATACAAAAAAAAGAATTTGTTATCATTGCCCTTGTTGCTGCCACAATGTCTGCCCTTTTCATAGCTGGACCAGCCCTTTGGATAGACATTCCTATCTTTGACGGTTACAATGAAGGTAAAATATTTCAATACAGTCTGATCTCCAACATTCAGAGCTCATCGCGTTTGTATTCTCATCTGGCATTCCATTTGTCAGTATTGCCCTGTTCTATTTAAAAGCCAGAAAAATGCCTAATAAAAAAACTTCATCTGACTCAGCTCCCGAGTAGAATCCAATTAGAAGAGCCTGTTCATTATCCAAAAAAGTAAATGAAAGAGGAAGTTCTCATTAATTGAATTTATTTTCGGCTTACTCTTGTTCGTAAGATTTATGGATTTAAATATGATGTGAACTGCATTGCAGTTTACGAAATTATCCATCTTGTACTGTCCTGATTGGCTCTGCAATGGCTTGCTTATTATGGTATATCTACTTTGTTATCATCAACTCGGAGTAGTTAGTTCTCTGAAGTTCTTCTTCGCGTTGGCTCATCGCACTGGTCAAACGGAAAACATAGCTTGATATTAATGCAAGTGATAATTAAAAAGAAGGCAAAAAGCAATTTGTATTTTGTTCAATGTGCAATACAATAACAATATTCTAATGAATTATAAATGGTGGCGAGAATGCCATAAATAAAGCTTTTTTATTAGCTTTGATTAGCTAAAAAAAGAAAGAATTAAAAAATTTATATAGCAGATTAGTTTTGTCAGGCTCGCATTCAAGCGGTGGCAGATTTTGTTCATTGTAAAGGAGGAAAAAATGAATAAGAACTTATTGGGGATTTCGTTAATTGCAATTCTGAGCGTGTTATGTTTTTTTTATGTCTATGCTGACAATGATAAGATTGAAAAATTTACAGTGAAAACGGAAGATGGAAAACAACTCCAAATAAATGCAAATGGAACCTTTGCAGAACCTACAATAAAAGAAAAGACAATGGCCAGGACTGATAAGAACGAGAAAGTTCTTTTATTTCCAGATGGTACCTGGCGTTATTTTCTTGAAATCCAAATAGAAGATGCAGGTAATCTAAAAATGTTGAGTCTCTTGTTGCAGGAATATGCAAACGCTAATAATGGAAAACTACCAGATGATTTGGGCGTTCTTCTGGATTGGAGCGTTGAAAGAAATGAACAGGAAATACCGAAACTCTTTATCTGTCCAACATCTATGACAAAACCTCCAAAGAACGGAGATGAAGTAAGAAATGGGCAATGCGACTATGTTTATCTTGGAAAAGGAAAGTTTCTTAAAGACTTAAAAGAAGATGAGCCTCTAATAATCACAAATCCTGAAAAACTATTTCACAGGGTTGAAAATGTATGTTATGGAGATACTCATGTTACAAGTATATACCCCATATCTGAGAACACCAAGAAACTTTTGAAAAAACTTTTGGAGAAATAATTTTATAATTATGTCAATTAGTTGTGGTGACTTTGTTTCACTTGTATCGCCCAGACCATAGCCCTTACTCGCTACGCTACTGCGTGCGCTTGAACAATCAGGCTTAGCCGAGAGCCCAAATTGAAATAAGTCTTCATCGAAGTTGGAAGTGCCCCAAGAAGATTATTTGAAAAAAGTCGAGGAATAAACATAACAACAAGGAGAGAAATTATGATTGAAACGCCAAAAGGTGTTATAGAAAAATGGATGGAAGCCATTAATCACGGCAACATTGAAGCTTTAGTTGGTTTATATGATACCAAAGCCGTATTAATTCCAACATTTTCAAACAGATTATTAAATTCAAAAGAGAAAATTTTGGAATATTTTGAAAAGCTTGCTAAACGAGAAGAACTTAGGGTAACTATTCACGAAAAAACCTTACAAATACAACACATTAAAAATGAAATATTTGTAGCGAGTGGTATTTACACCTGGCATTTTGCCATTGACGGAGAAACATTTATTTTTGAGGCAAGATTCACTTACGTAATTGATATTTCAAACCCTAATCCTATTTTGCATCATCATTCGTCTCAAATCCCACGCACTCTATAAATCTGACAAATCGTCTGCTTGAAAAACTCGGCTATTTCGTGATGGGAGATTCCCTTTCAATTCTAAGAGTCAACAATTTGCAACCGCAGAGAAAAACTATTAGCGAGTAATGTGATATTGGCTCATCTTTTTTAGGACTATAGGACTTATAACCATGAAGCCTGTTTATTCCAAGAAAAAAAACAGATCAATGTGTTAGAGTTATTCTTTTCTGCCGAATAGGAAAGGTTATATATTTCAGATAACTGCATGGTGGGCGCGACAGGACTCGAACCAGTGACCTCCACGATGTCAACGTGGCGCTCTAACCAACTGAGCTACGCGCCCTAAAGAGAAAATAAGAAAACTCAGATAAATTAAATCTTCTTTTTGTTTTTTCAAGATTGCTATTTTGAATCATCCAAGATAGAAAGGGCAAATATTTAGAGAATTTTTTGTCTTTTTGTATATATAATAGAAATGTAGGGGGTACGAAGAAAAAGATGGTCGATTTACGGATTAATGAAGACATAAAAAATTTTGTAATTCAGATTGAATAACAACAGTAAAGTTATAATTTCCACAAATCTTTCGCTTCTTACTATTAGATTTTAATCCCTAATGAAGTTATACGACGAAGAGTTATTTGATAAAGTTTTAATTTAGAGTTGGCTGAATTGAATCTATTTAAAGCGTAAGTTTACGTATTACTTACTCCTGAATATTTTTCACATTCCAGCAGATAGTCTTGATGCAAGATTTTTCGGCAATCCTGCTTTTATTATGTCTTTTTGGGCCTTTGCAATATCGTATTCTGCTCTTATAACTGAAATACAGTTTCTTTTAAGGTCAAAAATCACAGATGATGCCCTTGGATCAAGGTCTCTTGGTTGTCCAACCGAGCCCGGGTTTATTATTACCTTTTCATTTTCTGTCAAATCAAGGATGCAGTTTTTCAATAATTCAAATGTTGTAGATGTTACTTTGTATCTAATTAGTAATGGTATATGTGTATGCCCTGAAGCTGAAATAGTTTTTGTTTGACAGAAGAAATGAAATTGAGCTGTATGTTGGTCAAGAACATAAGGCCAATATCTTCCATCTGTACACTCAAGTGAAGCATGAGCAAATTCGATATTTTCAAGAGATAGTTTGAAAGGCAATTTTGAAAGCCAATTAATATATTTTCTATCGAGTTTATCTTGCATCCATTTAATAACATATTCGGCATAAGGTTGGATTTTATCTTTCTTCTCTGAATATGTCAAATAGTCATGATTCCCACATATAGTTTCTATTCCTCTTTCTGCGAGAAAGTCGATGCAGTCTTCTGGTGTTGCTCCATATCCAACTACATCTCCCAGACATATTATGCGATCGTACCCATGTTCAGAAAGCTTTGCAAAAGTAGCTTTCAGAGCACTTATATTACCATGGATATCACTTATGATAGCAAGTCTCATACTTATTAAATTAATATTATTTTTATCGAATTACAATATAAATTTATTTTTTTATTGGAGTTTTTTCTTTTTTGATATAAATTCTACTCCACAAAAATCTTCTATAATATATGATACAAAAATCTGAAATATACGACGAAAGTAAAGTTAAAACTTTGAGCAGCCTTGAGCATATAAGGTTAAGACCCGGAATGTATATAGGTAGAATGGGGGATGGCTCTCACCCTGATGACGGAATATACGTATTGCTCAAGGAAGTGATTGATAACAGTGTTGATGAATTTATCATGGGATATGGAAAACGAATTGACATAAAATTAACTGATAAATGTGTGGAAGTTCGTGATTATGGTCGTGGCATCCCGCTTGGAAAAGTTGTTGATTGCGTATCGCAAATTAATACTGGGGCAAAATACAATACTGATGTCTTTCAATTTTCTGTTGGGCTTAATGGAGTTGGGACAAAGGCTGTAAATGCGCTTTCAGAAAAATTTACGGTAATTTCATTTCGCGATGGAAAGTATAAAAGGGCTGATTTTAAGTTTGGTAAAAAAATTTCGGAGGAGGAAGGCGTTACAAAAGAAGAAAATGGAACTTATATCTTATTTGTACCTGATGAAAAAATCTTCCCTGATTACTCATTTGATACTGATTTTATAAAAAAGCGCTTGTGGAGTTATGCATACCTGAATAGCGGACTATCTCTTTATTTTAACGGAGAAAAATTTTACTCTAAAACTGGTCTGCTCGAAATGATTGAGAATGAAATCGGAGATGATAAGTTATATGAGGTAATATATCATAAGGAAAAGAATATAGAATTTGCCTTTACACACGGGTCAAATTACGGAGAACAGATTTATTCCTTCGTTAATGGACAGTATACAAAAGATGGGGGGACTCACCTTTCTGCATTTAAGGAAGGAATTGTAAAAGCTATAAATGAATTTACGGGGAAAAATTTTGACGGGGTTGATGTTCGTAACGGAATCGTTGGTGCTATAGCGATAAAAATTCAAGAACCTGTTTTCGAATCCCAAACTAAAAATAAACTAGGAAATACTGATATAAAAAGCTGGATTGTTCCGGCAATACGACAGGCAGTAACTAATTTTTTACACAGAAATTTGCCTGTAAGCGAAGTCATACTCAAAAAAATAGAAGTTAACAAACAACTTAGAATAGATATACAAGCAGTAAAAAGACAATCAAAAGAGAAGGCTAAAAAAATTGCTCTGAGAATACCAAATTTGAGAGATTGTAAATACCATCGCGGTGATAATTCCAGACATGGCGAGGAAACAATGATATTCTTGACGGAAGGACAATCAGCGGCAGGTTCTATTATTCATTGCAGAGATGTATATACTCAGGCAGTTTTCTCCCTTCGTGGAAAGCCGCAGAACCTCTTTGGCTCCAAATTTGAAAAAATTTATGATAATGAAGAGCTTTATTACATAATGCAGGCATTAAATATTGAGGATGATATTGAAGGACTAAGATATGAGAAAGTTATTATTGCTACTGATGCTGATGTAGATGGATTGCACATCAGAAATTTACTTATCTCATTTTTTCTTACGTTTTTTGAGCAACTCGTCGTATCCGGGCATCTCTTTATACTTGAAACCCCAATATTCAGAGTTAGAAATAAAAATAAAACCATTTATTGTTATAGCGAAAAAGAAAAAGATAACGCTATAAAGGAACTCGGAGCAAATGCTGAAATAACCAGATTCAAAGGATTAGGAGAAATATCTCAAACTGAATTCGGTCAATTCATAGGAAAAGATATGAGGCTTATAGAAGTAACTGTAGATCATACAAAAGATGTACCTCGTATCCTCGAGTTCTATATGGGGAAAAATACCCCTGAAAGACGCGACTATATTCTTCAAAATCTTATATAAATAAAGGTGTTTTAGCAGAAAGTGAAAAAGAAAACAAAGGAAAATTCAAAAGATTCAAAAATAGAGGCTGACCTTCATTTAGAAGAAGAGCTAAAATTGCCAGATGATAAGCAACAAAAAAATCTTTCTTTACTACAAGCGCAAAATTCAAATATACATTTACGAAAAATCATCGATAGAAATTATCTCGAATATGCATCATATGTAATAAAAGACAGAGCCATTCCGGACATAAATGATGGATTGAAGCCAGTCCAGAGGAGAATATTGTGGTCTTTACACAGAATGGATGATGGAAGATTCCATAAAGTCGCAAATGTTATTGGACATTGTATGCAATTTCACCCCCATGGAGACCAGTCTATTTATGGAGCTCTAATTGTATTGGCTAACACAGATTATTTTATTGAAAAACAGGGTAATTTTGGTAATATACTTACAGGAGATGAAGCTGCTGCAGCTCGTTATATAGAATGTCGTTTGACTGAACTTGCCCGTGCAACTCTTTTTAACCCTGATATAACTGAATTTACTGAATCCTATGATGGTAGAAATAAGGAGCCTATCTTTCTCCCATGTAAAATACCAGCAGTCCTGTTGTTGGGACATGAAGGGATAGCTCCTGGAATGACTACCAGAATCTTCCCTCATAACTTCAAGGAAGTCCTTGAAGCTCAAATTGCTTATCTCAAAGGCGAAAAGTATGAACTTTATCCTGATTTCAAACATGGTGGAATCATGGATGTATCTGCTTACAATGATGGAGAAGGAAAGATTACTCTTCGAGCAAAAATAGACATTGAAGGAAGAAAACTCTATATAAGAGAAATCCCCGCTACAACAACTTCATCATCCCTCATAGCGTCAATAGAAAAAGCAGCAAATTCTAATAAAATGAAAATTGCCGCTATCAACGACTTCACAACTGATAAGGTCGAAATCGAAATTATCCCTCAACGCGGTTATCCCCCTGAAAAAGCATTAAATGCCCTTTATGCTTATACTGATTGTTCCGTTACAGTATTTTCAAATATACTTGTAATCAAGGAAAATAAACCAGAAATGATGAAGGTAAGTCAGGTACTTGAATACTGCACCGATAGACTTGTAGAATATCTTAAACGTGAACTTGAAATAGAATTAGAAAAACTTCACGATAAACTTCACGAAAAAACCCTCGCGCAGATCTTTATTGAAAATAGAATATATAAAAGAATAGAAGAATGCGAGAGTTATGAAAAAGTTCTCTCAGAAGTAAGAAAAGGACTTGAAAAGTTTAAGAAACTTTTTATCAGAGAATTAACAGACCAGGATATCGAAAAACTTCTCGCAATCCCTATCAAAAGAATTTCATTGTTTGATATAAACAGAAATAAAAAAGATATGGACGATATAGTCCGTTCAATAGCGGAAATTGAAAAAAATTTAAAAAGGATAAAAACTTTTACAATAAAATACATCTCATCTCTAATAGAAAAATTCGCCAAAGATCATCAGAGAAAAACAAAAATAGAATCATTTGAGAAAATTGATGTAAAAGAAGTAGCATTGAATAATGTTAAAGTTGGCTGGGATAAGAAAAATTTTCTAATCGGCACTGATATAAAAAGCGAAGAAACTATTACATGTAACGAATTTGATAAACTATTGTGTATAGATAAAAACGGTAAATATAAGTTAATAAATATTCCTCAAAAACTTTATGTTGGAAGACTCTACTATTTTAACAAATATGATAAAAATAGTATTTTCAATGTCATTTATAGAGATACCAAAACCGGAGCTTATTTCGCAAAAAGAACTCTCATAACAAAATTTATAACAGATAAGGAATACAACATTATACCTGAAAATTGCAAACTTGAATTGATAAACACCAAAAATACATATATCTACGAATGTATCTTTGAACCAGCACCCAGACAAAAACAAAAATCAATACTCCTCGAATTTGATAAAGTTCCTATGCGAAGTCCAAAATCAAAAGGAATAAAAATAACAAATAAAAAAATTCAAACCTTTAAATTTATTGGCTCTTCTGAAAGTTCAGAGAATAATATTCTACAGCAGGAAAATATAGCAGAAGAAAATTTATCCGCAGACCAGACAAACACTAAGGTATTATCGCAACAAGATAACCCACAAGCTGAAAATACTATTATCACTAATAGCTCACAAAATACCCAAAAGAAAGAAAAGCTCACTAATAAAACTCAAACTAACACAGAAGATTTGACTGAAAAAGAAACAAAAATAACCAATAACACTAAAGAACAGCAAAAAGAAGAAAATTTAACTGATAATCTTTTTGAATTAGAATCAGAACTTATTTCTAATACAAAAGACAAGAAAATAACACAATCCACAAAAATAAAAAATAAAAAACAAAAAGCTAAAAGTAAGGATAATGACTCTGACGATTGGGGAATAACACAACCAGACCTTGGATTCTGAAAATTTTTTTTAATTTACAGATTCAATTTTTTCTTAAAATTTTCGCGTTATTTTTCACACTGTTTCATATTCAAGCCAGTATATTTCAGGAAGGTAGTGCTAATGCAGGAGTATGACATCGAAACGTAGCCCTATTAACTCCTGAAAGTTGAAGATAGCAAAATTGGTGCATAACGCCTTCGTCATCCTGAAAAATGCAAAAAAATGAATAATTCTTCTTTCATTTTTCCGACTCAGTTGCAATTTTCTTTTCTTCCCTTGATGTCATAATCAAAAACGTTGCTACAGAGCAGTTTAGTATAAATGTCAGGAAAAATAAATTACCAGTCAGTAATTTGCCTGTGAAAGGTATAAATGAATTTGCTGAAATGAAACTTAATATGAGCGCAATTACGAGTATGATTTTCGCATGTTTCAGCCTAAAAATAAATAACCATCCAGCCAGAAATACACTAAGATGTACGGCATAGTTTCTTAGCAGATATAATCCCCGATTTTTCCCTCCAGTGAATTCAGAATACCCTCCCTCGATTGCTGATAAAATCAGCAAAATACAAACTAACAATCTTATTATCTTTAAATGGTTATTTCGCATCATCCTGGAAAAATATCCTTAAAATTTTTGAGGGAAGATAAGGCATAGCTGGTGGCGCAGATATATCAAGCTCACCAATATCAGGAGAAAGAGGTATTTTTATGTTTTTAATCTGCTCCTTCCAAAAATTACTAAACTCTTGTTAAAAATCATTTACACTCTTACTTATATCCTCCTTTTTTAAATCTGGACAATTCTTTTTGTCAAAATTTTGTTTATTAACTTTCTCATTTTGCCGACTCCGTTTCCACAACTTACCGGTTTTCCAGTTTACCGGTTTTACGGTTGAAAGAAAGAACTACGGGAGAACTGTAATACCGGAGAACTGAAAAACAAAAAAAATATGTGCTGCTTAATTTAGGGTCTGCTGAAAAAAGATTTTTGAGTTTTTTGGCAAAAAGTTTTTCTGCATA
>CAYRRM010000003.1:0-160805 GCA_964426675.1 uncultured Lentisphaera sp. | reverse complement strand
ATCCGGATCCAGGCCGCCACCAAAAGGAAAAATATCCTGGAACAGCTCTCCGGTAGGTATGTCTATCCTTTTTTCTATACATCTGAATGTCCTCCAATTTGACGGCTCAAGTGCAAGGTTTTTGAAGGGACTTCTTGATATTCCTTGCAATTTAAAGCATTTTTTTGAGAACATTATACTACATAAATACTTACTTGTCAAATAATTATATAATATTTTTTGAATTTTTCAGTAAAGCCTAAATACCAACTGGTTTTTAAAGATACACAAAAGATACCTTTTTTTAGCGAAAATTATAATAGTTCTTGTTCAGTTTGATTGTCCACAATCTTAAACTCTTCAATATGCAACGATGGTTCTGGTCTGAAAATTATATTTTTTTTATAAATTTCCTCAAATTCATTTAAAATATTTGTGTCTTCATTTTTTATACATGCCAATATTTGAGGATGAACATATACTTTTATTATTAGATCCTTTTCCTTGTTATGTCTTTTGAGTATTTGCATTAATGCTCTCTGAATTTCAGCTCTGATAGTAGTGGCAGATTTGATAACGCCTTTTCCTGAGCAATACGGACATGTATCAAAAATGGTGTCGCTTATACTTTCATTTTCTCTTTGACGTGTCATTTCCATTAAACCGAATTTACTCAGAGGTAAAATTTTTGTTCTGGCACTGTCATTTTCTACAGCGCTTTTCATTGCTTTAAAGACTATTTCCCTATCTTTTGCTATTTTCATATCAATAAAATCTATTACCACAAGACCGCCTATATTTCTTAGTCTTAATTGTCTTGCAATTTCCTCTGCTGCTTCAAGATTTGTTTGCAATATAGTTTCGGGGTGATCTTTTCCCTGCTTTCCACCTGAATTTACATCAATTGCTATAAGGGCTTCGGTTTCATCTATACATATAAATCCACCTCCTGGCAGATTTATTCTTCTACTGAATATTTCATTTATTTGTTTTTCCACTCCATAAAATTGGAAAATTGGTTCGCTCTTTTTATAGAGAATTACTTTTTTGGTGAAGGCTTGTCCTACTGTTTTTAATATAATTTCCTTACAATACTTATATATTTCTGGATCATCTATGATTATTTCATCAATATCTTCTGTAAGTAAATCTCGAATAGTTCTATCTATTAGGTTTGGCTCTTTATAAATGAGATAAGGAGCCTTTATTTTCTTTTCTGAAGTTGTAAATCTATTCCATATTTCGAGTAATATTTGCAAATCATTCTCAAAATATTCTTCTTTTCGGTTTTCTCCGTTTGTTCTGCAAATTACGCCCATTCCTTCAGGAAGATCGAGGTTTCGGAGTATATTATGGAGCCTTTTCCGTTCTTCAGGTTCTTCAATTTTACGGGAAACTCCTCTTATTTCAGAAAAAGGTAATAAAACTATATATCTTCCTGGTATTGAAACATTTGTAGTCAATTTGGGGCCTTTTGTCCCTATCATATCTTTAGCAACTTGTACTACTATTTCTGAACCTTCTGGAAATAAGGTTGGGATATCTTTTAAATCTATTTTCTTTCTTTTTTTTGTATAATCTATATATTTTTGAATTACGGGGTTTAAGTTTCTCTTTCTCGTTTTTTTGGATGTTGTATTTATTCCTTCTAAACTTGACTCTATCATATCATATGTAGCCGGAATCATTTCTTTAAATTGAAGAAAGCCATTCTTTTCAAGTCCTATATCTACGAATACCGCATCGAGTGCTTTAGATATATGTTCTACTTTTCCCAAATAAACATTGCCTGCTATGCTTTCTTCTCCTTTCCTTTCAACATGGTATTCTTCAATACGCCCTTTATTTAGCAATACCATGCGGTTTTCTATTTTCCCACAATTTAAAATAAGCCTTCTTCCCTTCTTTTTTTTAAAAAAATCCCAGATCATTAGTTCCTTTCATATAGATAATTTTGGTTAAAAAATCTAAAAACAATTAGCTCTTTTGAAGAATTTTTACTATAAAAGTAACATATAAAAATAGTTTCTAAAACTCATCTAAAAGTAACGCATCTCTTAATTTGGGCTCAAACCATGTTGATTTAGGCGGCATAATTCCATTAGAATCTGATATTTCCATTATCTCCTTAACGGAAACAGGATACATTGCAAATGCAGCCTTTGCCTTTCCATCGCGAAGCTCATTCTTCAAAAATGAAATACCCTTTATCCCTCCTGCAAAATCGATTCTTTTATCCGTTCTCGGATCAATTATTCCAAAGAATTCTTTTAAAATATATTCTTGAAGTATAGCAACATCAAGATTTTCTTCAGGTTTAGATGATTTTTTAAACTTTAATACATCAAAAATAAGAGTATAATTTTTCGTAATAAGAGATATTTGACCTGTTTTTTGAACTTGATGCGAATTCCAAACAACTATATCAAATTTTGACTTAATAAAATCAATCAAATCATCTTCAGTTTTTCCATTCAAATCCATTAAAAGCCTATTATATGGCAAAATTTTCATTTGATTGGCTGGAAATGCTACTGCAAGAAAATAATTATGCCCCCCACTAAGATTTTTACCCTTATTAATTTCTTCAGCTACCCTAAAAGCTGATGCCGCTCGATGATGACCATCGGCAATATAAAATGCGTCAATTTTAAGGAAAAGTTCCGTCAATCTTCCGTTTTTTATTCGCCATAAACTATGATAGACGTCATTTTCTGCTTTAAAATCGATAAACGGTGGGTTTTTTTGAATATAAGATGAAATAATTTCGTCAATTTCTTTATTTTCTTTATAGGTTAAAAGGACTGGACCTGAATGAGAGTGTATTTTAAGTATATGCTTTGTTCTGTCATCTTCTTTGTCTTTTCTTGTTTTTTCATGTTTTTTTATTCGATTTTCTTTATAATCATTGGTAGATGCGAGTGCAGCTACACCAATCTGAATATGTTCTTTCATTTTAAGTCTATAAATGTAATAAAAATCTTCTTTATCCTTTATGAAAGGAATATTTTCTTTTAAAAAATTGAAGTTCTCCAGTGCTTTTTGATATACCTGCTCTGAATATGGATTTATGGAATCTGGCATTTCCAATTCAGGTCTTGACACTTTAATAAATGACAAGGGATTTTTTTTTGCTATTTTTCTGCATTCGTCAAGGTCCAACACATCGTATGGAGGAGATGAGACAAGTTCTGGATTTTTAGCTGGAATTAACGCTTTAAAAGGTAGAAACTCAGGCATAATCGAAAGTATTTTTTAATATTGTTGAAATTTCTTCTATTTTACAATTTAATTTATTAAAATTTGTATTTATTCCCATTAAAGGCACAGGATTTTTAGTATGTGTTTTTACTGAAAGATCCTCTGAATTTCCATGATCACTTGTTAGAAAAAAGGCCATGTTGGACTTAAGTCCTTTGATTATTTCAAGTATAAATCGACTCAAATTATCGAAACATTCCTTCAAAAATTTTATATCCATTGAATGTCCGGCTCGGTCTGTTAAGAAGTATTCGAATAATGTAAAATCATTTTTTTCGGCTATTCCGAGTAAATTTTCAGCGGCTTTTTCAGGTGTAATGATTGGAATTTTATCACTTGCGATACTTTTATTAGTTATATCATGATATACTGCTTGTCCTGAAAGAAGTTTTTCAATATCTCTGGTCCAACCAAGTACTGATTCTAACATAACAGTGGTAACAGATTTTAAATTCATTTTATTTAAATCTTCCAACGAAAATCTTACATACGCGTTTGCAAAAGCACAATTAAGGCCTCTTTTTGCAAAAAATTTAAATAAATTCGATTCTATTATGATTTTTTTAAGCTTTGGGCCTGGAAAACCAGGTATGTGTGCTCCCATTATTGATGCAGTATTAAGACCCGTAAAAATACTGCTTTGCCCGGTTGCGCTTTGAGGTATACCATTAACTCCCATATTAGTATCCACAGGAATTGAATTTTCTGATATTAATTTTGTAAATTCAGGAGAAAATTTGTAAAAAAAAGACCTTCTCCACCCTATTGGGGGTATCCCAAATCCATCTACCATAATAAATATAATTTTCTTTTTCAAAAAATTTGGTATTAGCGATTAATATTACTTATTTGTTCTAACTGGCATCATGATATAAAGAAATCCTTCATCACCAAATATGCCAACAGGGCTAAATCCATCATTCATTTGAAGTATAAACTTATCTACAGTCATAACCTTCATTGAATCCATAATGTTATTAGGATTTAGCATAAACTTAAATTCAGGGCCTTTGTATTCTACTGGAATTGATTCTTTCCCCTCTCCCACATCGGTGCTATTTGCAGTAAGAGTAATTTTATCATTAAAAAATGTAAATGTTACGGCAGGATTTGACTCGGAAATAACATTCATAATTCTTCTAATACACGAATAAAAAGACTCTCTATTTAATTCAAATTTTTTACTAAATGAAGTTGGTATAACCTGTCTATAATTTGGAAAAGTTCCCTCCATTATTTTAGAAAGAAGTATTGTGCCAGCGAATTCAAATTTTATCATTTTTTCCCCTACTTCAATAGTTGCAATGCCATCTTCTTTAGGTATAATTCTCTGTAATTCGTTAGCAACTCTTGAATGAATTACAACGTCTCCATCGCTTCCTTCAAATTTGTCTATTGGTTTTTCCATTAATGCCAGACGTTTTCCATCAGTAGCCACAGTAATAAAAATATTTGACTTAACGCTTAATAGGACTCCGTTCAAAATTTTTCGTGTTTCATCAGGACTTGTAGAGTAAGAAACAAAACTGAGATGCCTTTGTAGGTCCTTTTGAGGTATTGTTATTTTTCTTACAGACATAACAGGAATAGCTGGAGGGAATTCCTCAGGAGAAATACCAAGCAACCTATATGAAGATTCCCCAGATTCTATTTTTAAATTAAAGGAGTTATCAGTTTCAAGTGTTATTTTATCACCTTGAAAATCCCTTATAAACATAAGAAGTCTCTTAGCCGGAACAGTTGTAGAGCCTGTTTTATCAATTGTAGCAGGTATTTTGGTTGTGATTCTTATGTCCAGGTCGGTAGTTTCAAGTGTTAGCATATCATTTTCAGCAATAATTAAAACGTTATTCAGAATTGGTAAAGTTGTTCTTGAACTTATAATTGACGTGAGTTTCTGAATAGCATCAGCAAATAAATTTTTTTGTACAATGATTTTCATTTTTCACTCCCTTTACCTTTGCTTTATATAATATAAATTTACTTATAAGTATAAATTATTATTATGTCTTGTTAATTTTGTTAATATTTTTTTTTGAAAGAATATAAAAATACGATTTTTATATATTAAAAACTTGTTTATATTATTCTGTATGTTTTATTAATAATTCATTTTTTTTATTTTTATTGTTAGTAAATTAGTTATTCTTAACAGTTTTTCAATAGTTTTTTTATGAATTATGTTAAAAGATTAATAATGGCTAATAAAGAGTTAGCTGGAATATCCTCTCAACTTGAACTTTTTGCCTGTAAATTGGAAGATGCTGCTAAGAATGGGAGAATAATTTTTTCATGCGGTAATGGTGGTAGTGCTTCTGATTCAGATCATATATCAGGGGAGCTACTGAAGTCTTTCATTATCAAAAGGCGGTTGAAGAAAAATATTGTTGATGATTTTGTAAAGTATTACGGGGAAGATGGAATTAAAATATCAGATAAACTCGAAGAAGGAATAAAATCTATATCGATTGGTTCTTTTCAGGCATTTTTATCTGCATATAGCAATGATGTTGATTGGGAAATGGCTTATGCTCAATTTTTATATGTGATGGGGTCTAAAGGAGATGTTATTATAGGTATATCATGTTCAGGGAATGCTAAAAACGTATTAAATGCTTTTAAAGTAGCGAAAGTAAAGGGAATATATAGTATTTTACTTACAGGGGAAAATGAAGGGATTTGTGTTAACTATTGTGATTTGTGTATTAAGGTTCCAGAAAGAGATACGTATAGAATTCAAGAATATCATTCTATGATATATCATGCAGTATGTGCTGAAGTAGAAAGGAGAATATTTAGCGAATGATTAATCTACCTTCACATATCGCTATTATTATGGATGGAAATAGGAGGTGGGCGGAGAAGAGAGGGCTTCCCACTTTTGAAGGGCATAAAGCAGGGGCTGAGACTGTAAGAAAAGTTGTTGATTGTTGTAAAAAATATAATGTGAAAAATTTAACTTTATATGCATTTAGCACTGAAAATTGGAAACGACCTTTAAGTGAAATTAATGCATTAATGCAATTATTAGTTGATTTTTTAAGTAAGTACACTGATGAGATGATGAAGAATAATGTTCGCTTAATAGCTATTGGGAAAATAGATAAATTACCCCTTTTACAAAGGAAAATTCTGAGTAGCTCTTTAGAGAAAACAAAAAGTAATAATGGTTTTAATCTTATACTTGCAATCAATTATGGGGGGCGTTCTGAGATTGTAGATGCTACTATAAAAATTGCAAGAGATGTTAAAGATGGAAAAATAGAACTAAATGAAATTAATGAAGACACTTTTAGAAATTATCTTTATTGTCCTGACATACCTGATCCTGATTTACTTATAAGAACGAGTTCAGAAATGAGGATAAGTAATTTTCTATTATGGCAAATTTCTTACACTGAATTATATATTACAGATGTATTATGGCCTGACTTTTCAGAGGATGAGTTTTATAAAGCAATTAATGATTATTCAATGCGTAAGAGACGTTTTGGTGGAAGATGAAAGCTTTCATATTAAGATTTCTTAGTTCTATTGTATTAATTATTTTGTTTTGTTGGATTCTTTTTTCACATGGTAAGACAGCAGTAATCATGTTCTCAATATTATCGTCAACTTTTACTTTTATTTTATCGCTTGAATTTTATAATTTTTTTAGTAAAAAAATTGAAAGTTTATCCACTTTATCAAAGGTATCAGCAATATTTTCCTTTTTAACACCACTATTCATTATTTTAGGTCTATCATTTAATATAAAATTTCATAACATATTACTATTTTTTCTTTTTCTTTTTTTCATCTTTTTTTCTGTAATTATTATTTTTATTTCTAAAAAATATGAATCTTTTATGGCTTTAATTTTTCTTTTCTTTCCTATCTTGATTTTCATTATTCCGCTTACTTTTATAATTCCATTATATTTTAATTTTAGAAATTCCGGAGTAAATTATCCAGCATTTTTAATACTTGTTACAAAGTCAGGAGATATAGGGGCATATGTTGTAGGAATGTTAACCGCAAAATATATGCCAGGAGGAAATCATAAGATGATTTCTTCTGTTAGCCCTAAAAAATCATGGGAAGGTTTTATGGGGGGTCTTTTAGCAAGTATTGTAACATCTTATTTTTGTAAAAGTTTTGTTTCAGATTTATTTAGTTTGTATGGTATAGTAATTCTCTCTATACTTCTATATTTTTTTGCTGTATTAGGTGATTTAATGGAATCTTCTATAAAGAGAATTGCTGAAGTAAAAGATTCTGGTTCAATAATTCCTGGAATAGGGGGGTTATTGGATTTGACGGATAGCCTTATTTTGAATACACCACTTTTTTATTTAATAACAACGCAAATAAAGGAGTTATAAAGAGATGAAAAAATTTTTCTTTTTAATTTTTGTAATACTATCTTTTTCTGTAAATGTATTTTGTCAAGAAATTCTTTCTATGGTCCCTAAAGATTCTGACTTTGCTTTTGAACTTAATGGGAAAGCGTTTTTAAAGGTTAAAAAATTAGTTGAAATTGCTGAAAAAAATCCGGCATATTTGTCTTTTAAAACTGTATTTGAGGCAAATGGATTAAACTTTGAAAAATCTATCAATAAAATCTTAATAGCAGGACAATATAGAAAAAAAGTTACGGTTATTTTTGATACCAATCTAAGTGAGAGAGAATTTATATCTATAATTAATACTAAAAAACCTGAGACATTTAATATTTCAGGAAAAAAGATATATAAATATTCTGAAAACAATAAAATAATATTTACGTCTATTCTGAAAAATGGTAAAATAATTTTTAGCGAAAACCCATCCATTGTAACTGATTTTCAGCCAATTGATTTTGAAAGAGTTATAAAAGCTTCATATCCTATTAGTAATAATTATATAGTCAGAGGATACTTTAGGAATTTTGAAGATGTTTTTAATAGTAAGAAAAATGAAAAGGATAAAAGATCCATATTTGGAAATGGAATAAAAGAGGGATATTTTGAATTTTTTAGTAAAGATGGAAATATACTTGAAAATGTCCTATATTTTATTGCAGAACCAGAAAATCAAAAATTAGTTGAATTCCAGACGAATGCGTTGTTAATGCTAGTAACTGCTAAAATAGCCTCCGGAAATCAAGTAATTGCAAATCAAATAAGGGACAGTTTTAAAATATCTACTCAGGGTAATCTAATAAAAGTATATTTCAAGCTCGATAGTTCCTTCTTAGATACTAAAGTTTCTCAAGGAGACAATTTCGATCCATTTGAATAAAAAATATTTTAGGAAATTTCTTAGGGGGATTTAACTAATTTTTTTGTTTTGATAGTATACTATTTTCTATTTATTAAATTCTATCAACCAATTTTTTTCTCTCTTTTCTTTGCTTTTTGCCACAATTTTTCCATTTCGTTAAGATTTGTTTTATGTGGAATTTTATTTTTTTTCCTGAGTTCTTCTTCTATGAATTTGAACCTATTCTGAAATTTTGCAGTTGTTTTTGCGAGAATTTCTTCAGAGCTTTTACCTTTTAGGAATCTTGCCAGATTAACTATGGAAAAGAGCAAGTCTCCAAGTTCATCTTCAATTTTTGGTTTACTTTTAGTCTTCAAAGCATTTTCAAGCTCAGACAATTCCTCTTTTATTTTTTCAAGGATTTGGTTCTCATTTTCCCAATCAAAACCAACTTTTGAGGCTCTTTTTTGGATCTCTTCTGCGCGGAAAAGAGCAGGGAAATGTCTTAACCCACTGACTCCTGATGAATTATCATTCTTACCTTCAGTTTTCTTTACATCATTCCATATTTTGAGTACGTCTTTTGAAGAATTTGCCCGACTATCTCCAAAAACATGTGGATGCCTTCTGCGAAGTTTATTGCATAATGAATGAACTACATCGTGAAAATCAAAAGCACCTCGTTCTGAAGCAATTTGACAATGGAAAATTACATGTAATAAAACATCACCAACTTCTTCTTTCATGCCATTATCATCATTATCATCTACAGCGTCAAGAAATTCAGCGCACTCTTCAATAAGGTATTTTTTTAGTGATTGATGGGTTTGTTCTCTATCCCACGGACATCCTTTTTTGGACCTAAGCTTTTTCATTATATTGAGCAGATCATGAACGAGCTCAGAGGATAATGAGGGATTTCTTTTTTTGGCTGTCATTTCATTAATTTTTTCTTAAAAAAATCAAGTTTTACTTCAGTATGAAGAGCTCCTCCTCCTTCATGTTGAGCAAAGACGTAGGAATAGATTTTTTTTTCTGATTTAATATTATTAAATGCTGCATATACATTTTGTGGAGGGCATACAGGATCTCTTAAGCCACAACTTACAAGTACTGGACATTTTATAAGAGGCGCAAGATTTACGTTATCAAAATAACTTAGATTATTGAGGATTTTTTCCAAAGTTTCAGGGCGATTTTTAATAAAATTTGATATATCGGCTGCTCCTCCACTTTTATCAAATATTCTTTTTTCAAACCAGCACGACGAAGGAACGTCAGCCATACAAAGTTTTACATCTTTGTGAAGTGCCGCAACTGCAAGAGAAACCCCTCCTCCTTGACTTCCACCTGTAACTGCAATCCTTTCAGAATCAATCTCTGATATTATCTTTGCTACTTCAACAGTTCTATAAGCGTCTGTAAAAAGGTAATATAATCCACAATGTTCTTTATCCATTATTCCTATTCCCATAAAATTAGTAGGACCTTCCCCATAACATCCTGATTCCGAACCTGTTTTTCCACTTTGGTTTCTAAAGTCGCAAGCAATAACAGCTGCCCCCATAAGTATCCAGCTTGAATATGAATCTGGTGTTGAGCTCCATCCTCCAGCTCCATGATAATGAATTATTACAGGTACCTTTTTTTCTTTTGCTTCTGGAGGAAGTAAAAGTTTTCCATATATTCTTGTCTTATCAAGAGCATTAAAAGATATCTCGTAATAATCTATTTTATCCAGAGAACATTTTTTTTTCTCTCTTTTTAGAGCAAGGGGGATATTTTCTGACCGTTCTTTCATACTTTTCCAGAAGTGCAGAAAATCTTTCGGAGGATTTGGTTTTACTTTTATTTTTTCAAGTTTTTTTAATTCTTCTATGAATAATTTCATCTTTTTGGACTCGTTTTTGCTGTGTTATTTTTTTGTTGTGTCTGTGTAGCCTTAGGAGATTGAATATTGGTAGATTTTGTTGAAGCTTGCATTTCTTTCTTTTTTAAGTAAAGAGCAATTTTACTGATTTTATCGTTATTTTCAGCGATTTGACTTTTTAAAGTTTGAATTTCAGATCTAAGAATCATGGTTTCATTTGTTAGTTCGTCTATTTTTTTACTTTGAGCATCTATAGAAGCTCTTGCATTTGTGTCCTCACAACCTACTATTAACCCGACAACCGCAATAATTGCGGTAATTCCCCAAAATTTTTTCATTTTTTAGTTTCTCCTATTTTAGGTATTATTATAGTTATTCAAATTTTTAAAAGAAGATTTATTATAATCCGAAAAATTTTTTAGGTTCAGAATAAGACATTTTCTCTGCTAACATTATAGCTGTTTTTTCCGGCATTTGCCCAAGTTCAACCATATTGCCAAGGACATCAGCTAATATTCTTCTAAACATTTCAAATCTTGAACCATATGATAATATTTTTCTTGAATCAGAAACCATGCCTGCGAAATTCGCAAAAAGGTCTACGGATGATATATATTCGAGTTGTCTTCGCATTCCTATAGGAGTATCGCAAAGCCACCACGCCGAACCGAGTCTGACATTTTCTCCGAAGGCTCTTGCAATAGTTGCCAGACTTGGTTGATGTCCTGGATCAAGGCAATACAGGACGACTTTAAGTTTTTTATCAAATCTATTTAGTAATTTTAATAGGGGTGGAACAATATCAAGGAAATGATTTGAAATATCTCCGCCCGAATCGCGTCCAATAGTTTTAAACAGATAATCTCTTACGTCCCTGACAGCTCCTATATGTATCTGGAATACCCAATTTTTTTCAGAGTCAAGTTTTGCAAACTCACCAAATATCCAGTTCATATAGATTTTTGATTCTTCCATAGATGGGACAACCCCACTTTTAGCCATTTTAAAAATTTTATCTGCTTGATCTTCATTACCAGTTCCAGTGGGTGGCACTTCTACTCCATGATCACTTGCAATACAGCCATGTTCTGCAAAATAATCGTGCGATTTTCGCAAAACATCCATTAGTTCATAGACCGAGTTTATTTCAGTTGCAAATCTTTTTTCAAGTTTTTTGATGGAGTCAATCCAGTCGTGAGCAAAAATATTCATTATTTTATCCGGGCGCCAGGTTGGACGAACAAAAAACCTGCTAAGTTTAGCATTAAGTTCATTATGGTCTGATAGAGTATCTGCTGGATCATCAGTAGAACACATTGTTTCTATATTCATTTTTTTTAACAAATTAAGAGGTTTTTTATTTTCTTTCTGAAGTATTTTAAGGCTTTCATCCCATATTTTTGTCGCATTTTCAATGCAGATAAGGTGTTTTATATTCAGATATCGGAATAGGTCAAGATGCATCCATTCATAAGCTGGATTTCCTGCAAATTCCGGGAACACTTCAGCTAATTTAAACCACTTTTCTTTGTTAGTTGCTGATCCTGTAATATGTGATTCAGGAACTCCTCTTTTTCTCATAACTTCCCAGATATAGTGGTCTGTTGCTGCAAATAATTGCCATATATCAGGATAATTTTGGTTTTTATTTATTTCATTTACATTTGCATGGTTATGAGGATCAACTATGGGTAATGTTTTTATTTCGTTATATATTTTTCTTGCTGATTTAGAGGATAATAAATATTTTTTTTCAGATAAAAAGTTATTCATTGACTTTAAATTATGTTGTTAAATTGTTATCATTGATTTCTGGGATGACTGATGTAAGAAGAAAGAGAAAAATGGAATAATTTTTTCAATTTTTTCTTTTTTCTTCAATGACTTTTCTGATGTTTTCTGGTATATCATGAAAGTTAGTAAATCTATATCTTTTTCCATCTATTATTACATTATATATGCTTGATACATTTTCAACAGCTTCAATTTCATTAAATCCTTTTCTGACTTCTTCTGGCATTTCCTCTTTTGAATCAAAAATCATGTATTCGCCATTGTGCTTGATAATGTAATGTTCTTTGGGGCTTGTTCTTGTTATTGGAATTGTATGGGATACTTTATCGTTTATTTCATCCAAAAATTTAGGTGGACAGGATTGATTTTTGCTATCTTTTTTATTCATAAAAAGTTTTTTAAGGAAATTCATATCTCTTGTCTCCAGATTTTTATATTTTTCTTCTGAAAATATTAATATTAATCAAAAAATATATAAAGTCAAGAGGAAATATTTGAAATATGATATATATTTTTAGATAAATAGAAAAAAGATTTAGGTATTAAAATGACTATACATTCGACAGCAATAATAGGAAAAAATGTAAAGATAGGAGTAAATTGTAAGATAGGACCATATTGTGTGATAAAAGATGATGTTGAAATAGGAGATAATACTATTATTGAACCATATGTGCATGTGGGCAGGTATACAACAATCGGGAAAAATTGTAGAATTTATATGGGGGCTAATATAGGAGATGAACCACAGGATCATTCCTTTAAGCCAGGGGTTATATCATTTACAGAAATAGGGGACAATACTGTTATTCGTGAATATGTAACCATTCATCGTCCTCCTGTTGAAGGATTAAAAACCATTATTGGAAGTCATGTCCTATTAATGGCCTTTGTGCATGTTGCGCATGATGTTGTAATAGGTGATAAGGTGACTATAGCTAATCACACTGCTCTCACTGGTCATGTTCAAGTTGAGCCAATGGCAGTTATAAGTGGATATTGTATGATACACCAGTTTTGTAGGATTGGCTCTCTTGCTATGGTTACAGCAGGAGCAAGAATAAGACAGGATGTTCCACCATATTGTTTATTGGGAGAGAACGATTATATATATGGACCAAATATAATTGGGATGCGCAGGGCGGGCTTTAGTCAGGAACTTAGAATGGACATACGCAAAGCAATAAAAACTTATTTTTTTCAGGATCTTAATAAAAGTGTTGCACTTGAACTCATATTATCAGGAGAGCATTCTCCTGAGGTTAATCATTTTGTTGATTTTATAAAATCATCAAAGCGAGGTATTATGCCAGGGAGGGCAAAATATGTTGAGGAAGTAGAAATTTAGTTATTTACTTTGCCTTAATAAATATTTCCTGTATAGTTTAGGTATTTTAGAATTTTAGTAAAATTTTATAGTTTATGAAATTTATTTGTCCATTTTGTAGAGCATTATTAAGTGTTGAAAATAATGATCTCGGAATAGATGTTCAGTGTGGGCAATGTGGAGAAATTAGTAAATCTCCTCTATCATTGATAAGTACAAATGTCGTTATTGGTAATGATTTTGTGATTCTTGAGGAGCTTGATAGAGGGGGGATGGGAGTAGTATATTTATCTCATCAAATTTCTTTGGACAGGCCTGCAGCATTGAAAGTACTTTCGAAGAAATACGCTGATAATAATGATTTTGTAGCTGGTTTTATAAAAGAAGCGCGTGCTGCTGCCAAACTAAATCATCCTAATATTGTTCAGGCATATGCTGTTGGTGAGGATTCAGGGATTTATTATTTTGCTATGGAATATATTGAAGGCGAAACTATGAAAGATGTTCTCAAAAAAGTTGGGAAAATCCCTGTAGATCAGGCATGTGAAATAGTTCGTCAAATTGCTGATGCTCTCGATTTTGCATGGAAAGAACAGCGGTTAATACACAGGGACATAAAACCTGATAATATAATGATTATATCTAAGAATCAGAGGGCGAAACTTGCAGACTTAGGGCTTGCCAGAGTGGCAGGAGAGATTGATACTACTCAAGATGAAGTCATGGGAACGCCGCAATATATAAGTCCGGAAGCACTTACAGGGTCTCCAATGGATGTTCGCAGTGACATATATAGTCTTGGAGCTACTTTTTATCATTTTCTAACCGGTTCATTTCCATTTACAGGTAGAAATGCTCTGGAAATTGCGAAAAAACATCTTCAGGAGCCTTTACAAGATCCCAGAACTCTCAATTCTGCTATCCCTGAATCAATTGCTCAAATTGTTATGAAAATGATGGAGAAAAGTCCGGATGATCGTTATCAGACAGCAGAATCACTTGTCAAAGACCTGAGGATATCAAAGAGAGGAGGAAAGGTTTCTGCAAGTTCTTCTTCTTCAAGAAAAGGGAAAATAGTTTTTCATACCAGTCAGCTCAAGGGCATCACACCTACATCTCCATTACCAACGCTATCAACAACATCAACTCAAGGAATAGGTAGTAGTACTAGTACAGGGAGTTCAAAATTTAATATTAGTACGCGTACTGGAAGTGGAAAAATTAATACTGCTGCGATGAGACTTGAACAAGAAGAAAAAGCAAGAAGACAGTTTATAGCGATGATTATCCTTTGTGTTCTTGTGCTTGTTGCGGCTGTTGTTTATACTTATTGGAAGCAGAGTAAAAAAAATCGGGATCATGTGAATTTACCTTCAAAACAACCAATTGTAAAAACACCTACGCAAAATGTTATAATTCAAAAACCATCTCAAAGTTCTGAAGAACCAGATAGTACAGAATATACTGAAGCTGTTACCAAAATACTTGATTTTGCCAAAGAACATCCAGAACTCAAATCAGATATTCTTTCAAAAATAGAAAAATTTCTTACAGATTATCCTAATCCTAAATTTAAATGTGAACGTAGCGCATTAAAAGCTCTCTTATCAATATATATTCCACTTGATGAAAAATATCGTCTTTCTGAAGCGAGACAAAGAGAAAGAGATTCTTATTTAGCGCAAATTCAAAAAAGAAAAGACGAAGAAAGGCTAAAAGAATTGCAACTGCTTGAAAGAAAAAAAATAGAGGAGAAAGAAAAAGAACTTGCAAGATTACAAAAGGAAAGAGAGGAAGAAGTTAAAAAAAAGCTTGAAGAATATTCAAAGAAAATAGAAGATAAAAAAAATGAAGATAGATTTAAAGCTCTTAAAGAAAGTATTGATAACAATAATATGAAAGGGGCTATTGATATATTTGAGAAAGCAGAAAAGGAACCTGATATAGTAGAAGTAGAATTTAAAGAAACTGCAAGAGAATACGCAAAATGGGCACAAATACAAAAAGAAAGAGTTCAAAAAGCAATAGTTTTTTATGATAAAATTTGTAATATTCAGGATGATACTATCAAGACAAATATTGAGATAGTTCCTGGCATTTTAGGAAAAGTTGTAAAGATACATCAAGGGGTAGTTTTTGCCGAAACTTTAACGGGAAGAGTTGTAAAAAATGAAATATTCAAGTTACCATCTTCACAATATAGAAAACTTATTCAGAAATTAAGTATTAATGATAATGAAGCAGCATTTACACTTACATTATTTTTTGGTATATTTGATATTCTTGAAACTATGAATGCAAGTAAAGATTTAAAAGACGAAGCAAACTTATTTATAAAAGCATATATAGGTGGAAAGTATAAAGAAGCTCTGTCAAAGTCCGCTAAAGAAAGAGATTTAATGATAAATGAAATCAAAAAGAAATATGGCTACCTGCCTCAATATAAAGACGCCATTCAGGAATTAGAATAATGAGAATATTTCATTTCTCCGACTCCCACGCAGGAGCACCGGCAGAAGATTGGAAAGCTTTTTTAGATAAAAGATGGGTTGGCATATTTAATTATTATTTCAGACGTCGTTTTCAACATAATCAAGATATTCTCAAAAAAGCTGTGTCAGTAATGTTGAAAGAATCAGCAGACCTTTATATTTGTACTGGCGATATAACTTCAACGGGACAAGCTTTAGAATTTAAAAAGGCGGTGGATATTCTTAGTCCTCTTGCAGAGACAAAAAGGCTGATTTACTTGCCGGGAAATCACGATTTTTATGTTATTAATAATGAATGCAATAAGGCTCTTTTTAATACTTTTAGATATCTTAATGCAAATAAATTCAGCCTTTCGGATCTTCCGTTAAAATTATCCTTTAATGAACTTGAATTAATAATCGTCAATGAAAGTTATCCCAGTAATTTGATTTCTTCATGCGGTTTTTTAAAAAAAAATGATTCTAGAAAAATAATTTCAATGATAGAAAATAAAAGTAAACCAATAATTATTGCAGGTCACTATCCCATTATAGAAAAAAAACCTTTATTACGTATAAGACATCGTCTTTGGGGGCAAAGTGATATCTTGAAAAAACTAAATGATGGGCTAATAGATGTATCTCTGTGTGGACATGTTCACAAACCCTATTATATATTTACAGGGAAAAATGGAAGGGGTGAGTATTGTGCAGGTTCTGTAACAAAAACATCATCATTTTCAGAGTTAATTTATGATAATGAACGGGATAGTTTTATTTATAGGTTGATAAAAATTTAATTTATATAAGTATAAAAAAATAGAAGTAGTAATGAAAGAAACTCCACGTGGATTAAGAACACAAATAGGAATCTTTGGTCGTAGAAATACAGGAAAATCCTCTCTTCTTAATGCAATATGCAAACAGGAGGTTTCTATAGTAGCAGATTATGCCGGAACAACTACTGATCCGGTGGAGAAAGCGATGGAACTTTTACCTCTTGGGCCTGTTCTCTTCATAGATACAGCAGGAGTGGATGATACCGGTCAAATTGGTGAACTCAGAACAGAAAAAACAAAAAAAATTTTTTCGCGAACAGATTTTGCTTTAATTGTTTCAGAACCAGATAAATGGACAGATTTTGAAGAAAAACTCGTAGAAATATTTTCCCAAAAAAATACCCCGTGCATAGTAATATTTAATAAGATTGATACTATAGAACTGAATCAATCAATAAGTAGAGGATTAGAGCAAAGAAAAATACCTTTTATATCTGTTTCTGCCAAAACAGGCAAAAATATAAAAGAACTAAAAGAACTTATTGCAAAATTAGCACCTGAGCCTCTTGCAAATAAAAATATTCTCTCAGGAATATTAAATCCAGGTGAATTTGCAGTGCTGGTTGTTCCTATTGACCTTGAAGCTCCCAAAGGACGTCTGATACTGCCACAGGTACAAACAATAAGGGAAATATTAGATAATGATTCCTGTTGCATTATAGTGAAGGAAAGAGAATTAAAATTTGCACTCGAATCATTAAAGAATCCACCTGCTTTGGTTATCACAGATTCTCAAGCTTTTTTAAAAGTTTCTGCCGACGTTCCAGAAAATATTCCACTGACATCTTTTTCAATTCTCATGGCGAGGCAAAAGGGGGATCTTGAAGAATTTGTAAAAGGAGCAACATCAATTTCAAAACTTAAATCAGGAGATAAAATTTTAATTGCCGAGGCTTGTACTCATCATCCGATTGGTGAAGATATTGGCAGGATTAAAATTCCACGTTGGTTAACACAATATACAGGGAAAAAACTTGAATTTATTCACGTCCAGGGACATGATTTTCCTGAGAATCTTTCAGAATTCAAACTTATTATCCATTGTGGTGCATGCACTCTTAATAGAAAACATGTGCAGTCAAGAATTAATAAAGCGTCACAATCTTCTATACCAATAACTAATTATGGGATACTTATTGCTCATCTTATGGGAATTCTAAAAAGAAGTATCCGATCTTTTCCTGAAATGCAGAATCTTCTATCTGAATTGGAGTAATACTAAAAAGAACATTATGACAGAGCAATAATTTTTTGCTTTGAATAATTGCTTTTTTGATATACTTTACCACCCTCTATAAAGTAAAATTATCAGTTTTTTTATAATGTCAAAAGAAGTAAAAATAGGTATTATAGGTTTTGGTACTGTTGGTTCTGGTGTAGTAGCCTGTCTTCTGGAGAACGCAGAGGTTATATCAAGGCGAACAGGGATAAAACCCGTTGTTACAAGAATTGCAGATATAGATATTGAAAAAGATCGGGGGATACAAGTTCCCAGAGAAATTCTTGTAAACGACCCATCGGCAGTAATAGATACGTCCGATGTTATTGTGGAATTAGTAGGAGGAACAACTTTTGCAAAAGACATTATACTTAAAGCATTATCAAAAGGCAAACCGGTTGTAACTGCAAATAAAGCCTTACTTGCGGAATATGGAGAGGAAATTTTTGCAGCCGCTGAAAAATCAAAAGCTGATATTTATTATGAAGCAAGCGTTGCTGGAGGAATTCCGATTATCAAAGCTTTACGAGAAGGTTTCGTAGCTAATAAAATTCAGAGTATTCACGCCATATTAAATGGAACCTGCAATTATATTTTAACAAAAATGGAAAATGAAAATCGGAATTTTAATTCCGCCTTGTCTGAAGCAAAAAAAATGGGGTATGCAGAAGCAAATCCCACCCTTGATATAGACGGGACTGATACAGTTCATAAAACTGCAATACTCGCATCTCTTGCTTATGGGGAATGGTTTGGAATAAAGCCTATCTACAAAGAAGGCGTTGATAAAATATCGATAGATGATATAAGATTTGCCTCTACTCTTGGATATAAATTGAAATTGCTTGCAATAATAAAACAACAAAACGAAGATGTTCAAGTCAGGGTTCATCCAGCTTTAATACGTAAGAATACTATGCTGGCAAACGTATCAGATGTCTTTAATGGAGTAAGAATAAAAGGTAATCCTGTAGGAGAAACGCTATTCTATGGAAGAGGAGCTGGGCGTGATGCAACGGCAAGTGCAGTAGTAGCAGACATTGTTGATGTATGTTTAAACCTCAAATTTGGTTCCCATCGCAGGGTCCCTTCATTCCGCATTGGGAGACAGTTCAGGCATATTATTCCAATGGAAGATATCATTACCCGCTATTATTTAAGGGTAAATGTTTTTGATAAACCGGGAGTAATTGCATCGGTATCATCTGTTTTAGGAACAAAAAGCATCAGTATTTCAAGTATTTTTCAAACAGAAGAAAACCAGTCTAATGTAACGTCTCTTGTAATTCTTACTCATAAGGCGAAAGAAAAACTTATTCGTGAAGCGGTAACAGAAATTGAAAAATTTAGTTTTGTTCGTCAAAAGTTAACATTAATAAGAATTGAAGATTTGGAGTAGAAAATGGGAAAACATACTGTTGAAAAAATTGGTGGTACATCTATGTCTCAATTCGGAGACGTGATGAAAAATATCATTATTGGGAAAAAAACTGGAAAAGAATTATACAATAGAATATTCGTAGTATCAGCATATGGAGGAATAACAGATTTACTTCTTGAACATAAAAAAACAGGAGAACCTGGTGTTTTTGCGAAATTCGCAGCAGGTGATAAAAGCTGGATTTCAGCACTTGATGAAGTAAAGAGTAAAATGATTCAAATAAATACAGGGTTTGCCGATTTAGGTCTTGACCTTGAAAAAGCAAATGAATTCGTAAATGAAAGAATAGAAGGTATAAGAAGTTGCCTCAAGGACCTTATGAAACTGCGTTCTTTTGGGCATCTTAGACCTGTGGATTATTTACCAGCAACACGTGAACTTCTCAGCGCTGTTGGTGAAGCTCATAGTGCTTATAATTCAGTTCTTATACTTCAAAAGAGAGGGATAAATGCGATATTTGTTGATCTAACAGGCTGGAAAGAAGAAGAAGTAAAAAGTTTCGATGAAGAAATTAGAACTGCTTTTAAAAATATTGATTATTCGAATTGTTTACCAATAGCAACAGGATATGTCAAATGCCTGGAAGGAATTATGAAAACTTTTGATAGAGGTTATAGTGATATTACATTTAGTAAAATTGCCGTGATCACAGGAGCTAAAGAAGGTGTGATACATAAAGAATTTCACTTGAGTACCGGGGATCCTAAATTAATAGGAGTGGATAAAGTTAGAACAATCGGAGCTACAAATTTTGACATAGCAGATCAACTCGCTGATCTTGGAATGGAAGCTATACATTCAAAAGCTTCTAAAAAAATGGAGGCAGCAAACATACCAATAAGAGTAAAAAATACATTTGATCCTGCTGATCAGGGTACTTTAATCAGTAGGGATTATGTGTCTCCTGCACCAAGAGTAGAAATGATTTGCGGAAGGAAAGATATTCTTGCGGTAGAAGTATTTGATTCAGATATGGTTGGACAAAGTGGTTATGATTATTCTCTTCTTAAATATTTTGCAGAAGCAAATATAAGCTACATTGCAAAAAACACAAATGCAAACACAATAACTCACTATATTCCAGAAAAGTCTCCTGGACTTGAAAAATGCATAGAAGGAATAAAAAAAGGTTTTGAATCAGTTTCAGTAGAGGTTTCAAAAGTGGCAATAGTATCTGTAATCGGAAGCAATATGAAAATACCAGGTTTTCTTTCAAGAGCAGCTAAAGCACTAGCACAAGCAGGTGTGAATATACTTGCATTGGATCAATGTATGAGACAAGTAAATATGCAGTTTATAATTTCAAGGGAAGATTTTGAACGAGCTCAAATAGCTTTGCATGCAGAGTTAGTTGAAAAGGAATAATTTTATTTAACAGTAGATAAACATGAACATGAGTTATTATTCTTTATCATTTTTTACCTAACACCTTTTGAAATTCAATCAAACTTATTAAACTAAATTAAGTTAAGCAGTTGGCCGCATTTGCCGTAGATACCAGATTGCGAGACGAAGTATAATCTATAACAACCTTATTTTCATATACATAAAAATGAAAACGATTTTCAATTGTTTTTTTAGGATTAAACTATACTATTTTTACATATTTATATAAAAGTGAATATGTTTACAAAATCATGTTGCACACATTTCTTCATCTTAGTCTATATGTTGCGCAGGACTGCACATAAAAAAATATAGGAAAATAAGTTTTATTAAAAATTTGTATAAAAAATTTTTATTTTTCAAAAGTAAATATATGTTATTAATCTGAAAGCAAGGGTCAAAATGTCAGACACGACACCAAAAAAGTGGATGAAATATTTTGATGCACAGACAGTCAATCGCCTTGTGCACATTGGATTTAAGCCAAGTGGGATGGTAGAAGGTAATCTTGTAGGTGATCATAGATCTCCTTTTCATGGTTTTGCAGTAGAGTTTGCCGGACACAGAGCGTATGTTCAGGGAGATGATATAAAACATATAGACTGGAAAGCTTACTATAAAACAGGAAAATATCTCCTAAAACAATATGCTCAGGAAACTAATATGTTATCCCATATTGTGATAGACATTAGCGAAAGTATGTTGTTTGAATATAAAAGTGGTAGGAAAATAGATTATGCAGCATTTATTGCTACAGCCTTAAGCCAGGTAATCATTGAACAATCAGACAGTATAGGAACTTTTTTCTTTGATAGAGAAATCAAGGATTCTCTTCGCCTAAGTAACAGTGAAGAGATTGTGTATAAAATTTCTGATTTGTTTTCAAATATTGTTCCCAAAGAAAAAACAAGTATCGGAAAAGTTCTTTCCTTAATTGCCGAACAGATTGGCCGCCGTAGAGTTATTTTCCTCATAAGTGACTTTTTTGCAGATATTGATGAAACTTTTGATGGAATCAAAAGGCTTTTAGATGATAAGCACGAGATAGTTTTATTGCATGTTATAGATCCTCTCGAAATGAATTTTGATCTTCCAGGAAGAGTTGAATTAATCGAGTTAGAAGGTACCGAGAGATTAGAGGTAACAGGAATAGATATTCGTACTGAATATGAACGACTCTTTAAAAGTTACCTTAACGAATTTAGGCAAAAAGCTCTTGCATATGGTACTGATTATATTTTATGTGATATGTCAAAATCATTTGGTTATCATTTAGCAGAGTATCTTTCAGGACGTTCTTTCAGGAAATAATAATTATGTCTTTTGTAAATACATTAGCACTTACAGCACTTTCTTTTTTGGCAGTCCCTATATTGATACAATTTTTCGTAAATAGACGAAAAATTGTATTAAATTGGGCGGCTTTTGAATGGATGAAAAAGGCAAAAGTAGTAAAGAGAAAGAAAATAAAAATAGATGAAATCTTAAAATTAATTGCTAAATTGCTATTAGTTCTTATAATTGTTATTTTTATTTCAAGGCCTACTATTAAAAGAACTTCATCTGAAAAAGCTATAATTATAGACAATAGCCCAAGTATGCAGACTATTTTTCAGGACGGGACCAGGCTTGACGCTGCAAAGAATAAGGCACTTGAAATAATTAGATCAGAATCTGCTAAGATTGCTTTATATGTCTTTAATGATACCTTAATACCACTTATAAAACTTCAAGATAGCTCCACTATATCAGAAACTATAATACGTAGTATTAAAGTTTCTCCAAAGTCAGCTGGCCCAGAAAAATTGTTTGCAGCTATCCAATCAGAACAGTCATTAAATTCCATAAAGACTATTTACTTCATAGGAGATTTTCAAAAGCAATTTTATTCAGATAATAGATATCTTTCAGAATACACTTCTTTTTTAAAAGGGAAAAATATCGTTTTTGTTCCCGTTGATAGAAGAAAGTCTTTATTAAATCTTGCTATTGAATCAGTAAAACCAGTGAAGGAAGGTTTTTTCCCAGAAAGGGAAAATACGGTTGAAGTAGAGATAAAGAATTATTCATCTCAACCTGCAGAATCAATACAGGCTCTCCTATCTGTAAATGGAGAAAAGAAAGATGTAGCAGTAATGAATATTCCCCCGTATGAAAAGGTTAAAATAAACATGACAGCTTTTTTTTCCGGATCAGATGAATATAAATGTGAAATTTCATTACCACCTGATTTATTGAGTATAGATAACAATTATAAATTTGTCTTTTCGCCGGGGCAAAAAGTAAATGTATTATCAATAATTAGAGATTATAAAGATGAAGAATTTCCTCCTGACATCTTCTTAAAATCTGCTTTAAAAGCTATTTGTGGAGAAAACTATCTTAATTATAGGACAGTAAAAAAATTAGACCTATTAGTAGAAAATTTAAATACTTATGACATGATTTTTATCTTTGGAATACCTATTAACAAGAATGATAATTTCTATGATGCTTTACTTGAATTTATGAAAGAAAAAAAATCTTTAATTTGTTTTAGTGATTTGTCTGAGGAAAATTATTTTTCTGCTTTCAATATTGAAATGACCGCAGAAATAAAAAAAATGAATAGTTTAGATGTAAAAAGACTTTCTGGAACATATTTCGATTTTATGAGTACAGAGAAATTAGATCCAACAACAATTAATTTTTTCCGATATGCTTGTTTTAAAAATATAAGAGATGTTTCAAATGGAGGTAGGCTTTTTATAAATGAAGTAGATGATGCTTTAATGTTTTATAAGAAGATAGGCAAAAGTAATGTGATTTTGGCTGGTTTTATGCCTTACAAATCTTATACGGATATGTTTTTTAACCCTAATTTTGTACAATTTACAATGCGACTTTTTTCAGAATCATTAAGAAAAAGAATATTTTTTGCTTTTACAGGTCTTGAGTCGATGAAACTCCCGGTAGAGGAAGATATATTTATTGATTCTGATTGGAAAATCATTGATAGTGATAATAATGAAGAAAAAATTGAAGCAAAGAAAGATAGTTCAGGCATTTTTCTTCTAATGAAACCACGTCTTGATAGTGGATTTTACAAAGTTATTGCTGATAATTCAAAAGTTTATTCTTTTGCTTATAATCCTTCACGGGATGATTCAGCGATAGAAACAGTAAGTGATGGCATTACAAAGGAATTAAGTGAGAGTGGAATATCTTTTTTAGTAAATCAGGATAAAATGGCTGTTGTTAATGCAGGAACCGAAATTAATAAAATCGTAATATTTTTATTGCTAAGTATTATGTGCTTTGATTTTTATGTTCATTTTATAAGGAAACGAGGATAAAGGAAAGATGAATACAGTATATAAATTGCTTACAAGATTAACTACCAATAGTACAGCAAAATATATTACTGATTTTTCATCAATCAGGATTGAAAGTCTCTTACCATCTTGGCTGATTTTGTTTGTAGTAATTGGTATATTCCTATTATCTTTTAAAATGTATTTGCGAGATAAGTCTGTTTCTCTCCCAAACCGCATTATTCTTGCACTGCTTCGTTCTATCGCATACATAATAATATTTATTATGCTTATTCGCCCTATTATGGAAATTGAAGGAAGAGGATGTCCTCCCGGTAAAATTCCCGTCATAGTTGATGCTTCAGAAAGTATGAATATTAATGATATGAACGGGAAAAAACGTATTTCATGTGCGGATCTTGTTTTAGAAGAAATAAAAAAATCATCAAAAAGCATGGAAAAGTTTATTAAGCCTGAATATTTTCGTGCTGGAGCAAAATTTGAACCAATCTCCGGGGAAAAGATGAATCCCGGAGATGCAGATTATACTTCCATCAATCAAATGATAAACAAGGGAATTGATCAAGTATTAGGCGATTATTGTCCGGGGTTAATTTTAATCAGTGATGGAGCTCATAATACTTCTGAAGTTCCAGAAACGATTCTAGACAGTCTATGTGGAAATTCAATTCCTCTATATGTTGTGGGAATAGGAAAAGAAAAATCAAAGGATATTTCTATACAGTATCTAATAGGAGAAGATATTGTTTTTATAGATGAAAAGGCAAAGTTATTTGTCAACTATAAACAAAGTGGGTATACAGGAAAAAATTTTGAATTAGATATATCCCTTGGAGAAGACAAGGTTTATTCAGGAGTACACACTGTTGAAAAAGATGGAGAAAATTATCTTCCTCTGGAATATATTCCCAAACAAAAAGGTCTTTTGCAGTTAAAAGCAAGTATAAAACCATTTTCCGATGAGGTCACAGACCAAAACAATGTTTATATAAAAAATGTTCGTGTAATAGATGAACGTATAAGAGTCCTTTTATTTTTTGGAACACCATCATGGGAAATGAGATACCTAATAGGTGCGTTTGAAAGAGATAAAAGAGTAGATTTCAAAGTCTTCTTACAGGACGTAGATAAGAGGATTTTTAGAGCTAACTCTCCTCATAATGTTTACCTTCAAAAATTACCTATAAATACAGATGAAATTAATAATTCTTTTGATATTATAATAATGTCCAGAATAAATTTGTCATCTGAGTATAACTTATTTTTAGATTCTGTGAGTAAATTTGTTGAAGAAAAGGGAGGTTCACTTGTGGTACTTTGTGATCCTTACTATCTGCCTTATTCATTAAAAAATAGCGTATTAGAACAACTTCTGCCAATAGGAATTTCAGAAATACCTCCAAGAGCTTATCAAGACGAACTTTTTAATATTTCTAAAGAATCATTTGGGTTTGAATTAACCGATGATGGACAAAATCATCCCCTTGTTGCGTTTAGTCCCGACAAAGAGGAAAATTCGAAAATGTGGATAGAATTACCTTACTTAAACTGGATTTATGAGGCAAACCGCTTGAAACCATCAGCAATTAATCTTGTAAATCTTATACAGAAATCTACAAATCGAAGTTTTCCAGGAATAGTATTTCACTCTTATGGAAAAGGAATGGTATTTTTGCACACATTTGACTCGACGTGGCGTTGGAGAAAAGAGTTTGGGGATAGATTTTTTAGAGATTATTGGGCAAAACTCATACAATTTGCAGGGTTACCACATCTCCTTGAAGAAAGTGCGCGTTCCGCAATATTTGCTGGATCTGAAAACTGCTATGTCGGTGAAAGAATCAGTATAAGAGCGCGATTGTCAAATCCAGATTTTTCAGTTTTTACAGGTGATTCTGCAGAAGCTTATGTTACTGAAGCAGGTCTCAAGAAAACTGTAAAACTTAGTCCTGTTCAAGGAAGAAGTGGCGTGTATAGAGGATTTTTTATGCCAGAAATTCCTGGAATTTTAAAAATTGAAATGGAAGAAAAATTTTCTGCACCTCCTATTGAAATAGTTGTGTCGAAAAGACAAAAAGAATTTACTGATTCTGGAATGAACAAAGCCCTCCTTGAAAAACTTTGTACTAAAAGTGGGGGAAAATTTTATGACTTTACATCCTATGAAAAATTAATAAAAGATATAGTGAAAAACAGACCTAAAGTCTTAATTCAAGCAAAGGTTGAAATTTGGGATTCGTTTATACTTTTATTGCTTGTTCTCATTATTTTATCAGTAGAGTGGTTAATTAGAAAATTTAGATATCTTGACTAAAATTATGAAGATAGACAAATTATCAAAAGAATTGCTTGCAGCAGGTAGAAAGAAAGTCCAATTAAACAGACTTTTTATTAGCTTATTATCAGTTTCATTTATACTCTTACTTTATGCTATCTTTTTTATTTTTGATTATCTCACTTTTTTCCCTGCATTAATAAGAATAATTTTAAGTATTTCTATAGTATCAGGAACGTTATTTTATATTCCATGGAAAAAACGTTCCTTGCTACAGAAAAACAGTGATTTAATTCTTCTAGCAAAAGAATTTGAAAATATATCAACAGTTCTGCCTGGGAATCCATTCAATTCAACACTTATTTCTGCTGTAGAGTTTGCCCTAAATCCATCTATTCCGGGCCTGCAAATCTTCAAATATAAAACGATTGAAAAAGCTCATTCTCCTGAATATTCGCCCTCAAAATTGGTCTTGCATGATGTAAAGATCCAAAAAATGGCAATATATACGACAGTTTTAGCATTAGTGACATATCTCGTATTTTTTATATTTTTTAGAGAAGAACTTGGCGTGTTTGCTATGAGGGCATTGGGATTTCAGATAAAGTATCCGACCAAAACAAAAATAGTTTATATTGATTATCAAAAGAAGGTAGAGCAAAATAAAGATGCAGAAGTAAAAATAAAAGTTGAAGGTTTAATACCAGTTTCAGGTAAGGCACAAATCGCCTTCGAAGGGGAAGATTCTTTTAAAATTCCATTAATTACAGAAGAAAAGGGCATTTTTAATTTCTATGTCAAGTCGCCTATGAAAAGTTTTGATTTTAGAATTA
This sequence comes from uncultured Lentisphaera sp., assembly GCA_964426675.1. Taxonomy (GTDB): domain Bacteria; phylum Verrucomicrobiota; class Lentisphaeria; order Victivallales; family GWF2-50-93; genus DYMC01. Next base: position 133,573 of record CAYRRM010000003.1, on the reverse strand, counting down.
TAGTTGGGGACGCTGTATCAGATTGGAAAAGAGTTATGGTAATCCCCCCTCCACTTATAAAGAATGCAAAAATACATATAACTCCTCCTGAATATACAAAAATACCACCTTCTGAATCTAATTTACGCGATATTGAAGTTATAGAAAAATCATCCATAGCATTTTTCATAGAATCTGACAGAGAATTAAAACAGTGTATTCTCGAATTAAAGGAATTAAATGGGAATTTGAAAGAATATGTTATGGAGAAAAAAACTCCAAATATGTTTGAATTGCCGGTTATTACAGCAAAAGAAAATTGCTATTACTCTATAAAACTCACTGATACTGATAATATTCAAAATAGTGAAAGAATTTTTTATGAAATAGTAATACTTAATGATAAATTACCAATTATAAATGTTGAAAAACCCAAAGACGGGGGCTATTATTCCAATATAAGTAAAATGAAATGGTCTTTTTCTGCAACGGATGACTTTGGGATCAGGGAGGTTAATATGCTTTATAAGATAATCTTGCCAGGAGAAGGCGGGGAACAAAAAGTAATAAAACAAGGTGTTATACCAATTGTAAAACCTGAAAACAGTAACTCTCTCTCCCTGACAGGAACCTTCAATCTTTCTGAAATAAAACCTGAAATAGGTTCAATTCTAAATTTACAATTTGAAGCAAGAGATAATTCTCCATTCAAAACAAAAGAACAAACAGGAAAATCAAAAGCCATAAATCTTAATATTGTTTCCCCTGCAGAATTAAAACAAATTATCAACTCAGAACTTATATTAGTTGGTAAAATGGTAGAAGATATAAGAGCAGATATAAAAAGACAAATAAATATATTGAATTTATATCAGAAATCAAAAATAGGAGAATGAAAAATGAAAAAAACTCATCAAATCATTGCTGGAATCTTCCTGATATATCAGCTTTTTTTACATGCTGAAGATCAACTCACTTCGAAAGCGATTACACATGAGAAAGCATTAAGTGAAATTTCTTCTCGTTTAAAAGATATAAATTCTAAACAGGAAGAAAGTTGCGTTTTCGAACAAAATGAAATGAAAACAGTAAAAGAAAATGTAAAAATAGTTGACGAAGTAAAAGATGAAAATATAAAAAAAATTATAGAAACACTAAATGATAATAACTCTGATGAAATGCAAAAACATAAAATTGCTGAAAACGAATATGAAAAAGCAGCTAAAAAACTTGAAAAAGTAGTGATAAATTCTGAAAATGTGAAGAAAAATCTTGATGCTAATGATCTCCTCCAAAGACAAAAAGAATTACTTGAGGAAACAAAAAAAGCAGAAGAAGATAGTTCAAAAAAAGGAAATAAAACTGATTTCGAGGATCTTAATAAAACCGCAGAACTTGCAGAGAAACAAGAAGAACTTAAAAAAGATGCAGAAAATATAGTTTCTGAAGAAAGTAAAAAGAAAATGGAAGAAGCCGCTAAGGCCCTACAAAATCTTGATAAAAAAGAGGCAATAAAAAAACAAGAAGAAGCTGTGAAATTTCTTGAAAATGATATAGCAAAAAACGAAGAAAATAAGCAAATCGAAGATATAGAGAGAGCTGAAAAATTACAAAAAATGAATGAAGAACTTAAGGAAATATCAGATCAATTAAATGATTCTATAAACAATAAAGAAGAACTTGATAATGGAGAACGCCAGCAAATAGCAGAAAAACTTGATAATATCGCTCAGGAAGTTAAACATGATGAAAATATTTCTTCTGCTCAAGAAAATCTCAATAAAGCCATCGAAAACACTATGGAAAAAAAAGATTTACAAGCTTATTCTGAAGTCAGAAAAGCAATGGAAAAATTAGAACGAGCAGCAAAACAAGCCCAGCAACAATTAGCTCAGAAAACCAATGAACAAAAAACTGAAGGAAATAGGCAAGAAGATTCCCCACAAGAACAATCAAACACAGCAATACCAGGAAAATCTCAAGACACTACTAATGAATGGACGGCAAAACTTCCTGAAAAAGAGCGTTCAGCTCTTCTGGCCGCAAGAAAGGCTAAATATAATGAAAAAATAGATGATATTGTGAAGAAATATTTTGTAGAAATAGCAAAATGAAATCGGTATTATTATCAGTAATATTTTGTATTTCTGTATTGCAATTTTGTTTTTCGGATGAAAAACAAGGTTTTCTATTTGATGCATATGTGCCATTCGATAAAGAAACAGAAGCAACAATAGAAAAAGCTCAAAAATGGCTTGCCTCAAATCAGAGAGCAGATGGAGCGTGGAAGTATGATAAAGATACAAATAATGGCGTTAATGCCTTGTGTGTATTGGCCCTAATGGTAGGAGGCTCGGTTCCAGGAGAAGGAAAATTTGGAAAAGAAATTGCACTCGGTTTACAATATATAATAAATACTCAGAAGGAATCAGGACTTCTTGCGCCAGGTGAACTTGAATCTCACGCCCCTATGTACCAACACGCTCTTTCTGCAATTTTGTTAGCTGAAGCATATGGAATGACACAAAATCCCAGAATCAGAAAATCACTAATAGAAGCAGTAAACTTAATTGTAAGTAGTCAACATTCTCGAGGTGGATGGAGATATCTCCCCAAACCCTCTGACGGAGATATATCCGCAACTGTAATGCAGGTTATGGCTTTGAGAGCCGCATCTGAAGCAGGAATTTATGTCCCATCTGAAACCATTGACCGTGCTATAAAATTTATAAAACATTGTTACAATGAGAACGAAAAAGGATTTGGCTATATGGATGGAAGAGGAAAAGCTGAATTTCCACGAACAGCAGCAGGGCTTGTCTGCTTACAAACAGTCGGATTAGGAAATGATAAAATAATCCCTGATATTATTGAGTATATTCAGAAGAATGCTTTCGTAACAAAGCATGGATTTTATTGGTATGGACATTACTACGCTTCAATTGGAATGTATCATTATGGAGGTGAGCCATGGAAAACATATTATCCCAAAATAAAAAATGAGATAATGTCCAATTGGGGTGGAAATAATCCACGCTATGATAATTTTCTTCACACTGCATGGCAGATATTGATTCTCGGAGTTCCATATAGATATCTTCCAATATACCAGAGGTAAATATGCATATTCTTAGAGTTGAAATCCTATCAGTTTATTTTATATATTTTACGCTATTATTTACAGCTTATACAGATGAAATCTTCCTCAAAGAAGATAAAAGTATAAAATCAAAAATACTTGCTATCTCAAAAAACGAAATAATTATAGAAAATACTAAGATACAAATACCTGCAGTTAAAAGATGTGTTTTCGATGCATTTAAAGTAGCATCAAAAGATACAGGTTTGATATTGGATGATGGGACAATTTTATCCGGGATTGTTTTGAAAAGAGAAAATAAAGAAGTGTATCTTAGATCTACATCTTTTGGACTTTTAAAAATAAACGAAGAAAAAGTTGCAGCTGAATATTTTAATGGATATAAAGATTTACCTGCACTCAAAGACTTTCCTTGTACAATTGATAAAGGAAATAATAAATTTGTTGGTAAAATTTTATGGACAGATTCTAATACTACAGGTGTTATGACAGAAAGCGGATTAAAAAAAATTCCAACACCTGAATTGTTATATATAGCAAGACAAAATTTTAAAAGAGAGAAAAAAATAATTTTAAGAAATGGAGATATAATTAACTTTCCAGTTGAATTTACAGGTGGAAAAGTAAAATTTAATTTCGCTAATGGGCTCGAATTGCAACTTTCTGCAATCTCTGAAATAAATTTTGAAAAATAAGGAGAAAATATAATGTCAGAAAAAATTAAAGTAATCTGTTCGAAGTGTGCTTCCCAGTTTAAGGCGATGGATGATGAATTAGATAAACTTAGTTGTCCTAATTGTGGAGGAAAACTCCAACCAGCTTCTGATCAAAAAGTCAGTGTTTCTGTAACACAAGAACAAGAAAATAATAAATCACAAATTGAGGGGGCAAAAATAATATCAGATAGTTCTACTCCTGAAGAAAAACTGAAAAAATTAGGCGAAGCAGTAAAAATAATAAATAATGAGCTTGAAAAAGTAATAGTTGGGCAAAAAGAAGTTATAGAAGAAATCATAGTTGCGATTGTTGCAAATGGACACTGTTTGCTCGAAGGTGTTCCCGGGCTCGCAAAAACTTTACTAATATCTTCTATATCTAAAGCAATGTCATTATCCTTCAAAAGGATTCAATTTACACCGGACCTTATGCCTTCTGATATTACTGGAACAGATGTAATACAGGATGATCCTGTCACCGGGAAGAGGGAATTTAAATTTCTACACGGTCCAATATTTGCCAATATTATACTTGCTGACGAAATAAATAGAACACCTCCAAAAACACAAGCGGCAATGCTTGAAGCAATGCAGGAAAAACAAGTTTCTGTAGGAGGGAAAATCCATAAATTACCTAAACCTTTCTTTGTTCTGGCAACTCAAAATCCTCTTGAGCAAGAAGGAACATACCCTCTCCCAGAAGCCCAGCAAGATAGATTTTTATTTAAAATTTTCGTAGGATATCCAGAGAAAGATGAAGAAAAGAAAATCATAGAGTTAGTTACCGGACAAAAATTTGGAGAAATACAGCCTATCTTGAATGCAGAAGATATCATAAACGCACAAAAACTTGCAATCTCAATACCAGTTGCGGACACAGTAGTAGAATATGCTACGAACCTTGTTAGAAGTACAAGATTAAATCAACCAGATACTCCTGATTTTGTGAAAAAGTGGGTAGCCTGGGGATGTGGACCAAGAGCATCCATATCATTAATTTCAGCAGCAAAAGCTTATGCTGCAATAACAAATCAAACTAATGTTTCGTGTGAACATATTGATAGAATGGCTCATCCTGTAATGCGCCATAGACTTGCTGTTAATTATACTGCAAGAGCTGAAGGAGTAAATACTGATACTGTTATAGACAAACTTCTCGAAACAACTAAAAAATACTAATGAAACTTAAATTTACATTATATTTTTTATTGTTTGTTGTTTCTGCTTTTTCCCAGGAATATGCTGTAAAACCCGATTGGTGGGATAAAGTCCAGATAAGCCTTGAAAAAGGTCCTAACATCTACGATACAATAACAAAAACAGAAGCAAAATATTTGAAAGACTCAAATTGTAAAGAAATAAAAGATTGGTATCTATTGGGCCCCTTCAGTGATTATGGGCAAAATCCTTTTGAAAAAAAATATCCTCCAGAAGAAAAAATAGACTTAAATGCAAAATATCAAGGGTTAGAAGGGGAAATTTCATGGAAAGAATATCTTTATAAGGAACGTTTTTGGGAAAATCAACCCAAACCTACTAATTGTGTTTTTTTCTTTTACAAAGAGTTTAAAGAAGATATTCTTGATGCTAAATTTATATCGGTAGTTCATGATGATGGGGCTCAGATATTTTTAAATGGAAAGGAAGTTTATAAAAATCCTAATTACTCTGGAGGGGATAGTCTGGAAAATGCCTCATGTGCTCAAGTAACCATAAAAAAAGGCGATAAAATGTTGGTTAAATTACACCAGGGGGTAGGGGATTGGGGGTTTAAATTGTTTATATCAGACATTCCAATCGATTTTATGAGGATAAAAATCTTCACATTAGCTTTGCTTGAACATTCAGATGCCCCATTAAATGAAAAATTAATTTTTTCAGATAGAATATCATCATTATATGAAAAAAATAACGACTTTAAAAATTTATTATACTGGCGTAAAAAAAATCTATTGCTATCAGTAAAAAACATTTCTATTGATTTTGCAAAGAATTTGAGTAATAAATTTTTAAATGATTTTCCAGATGAACTCCAAAAATTCTTAATATCCGTTTTTCTTGAAGCAAATATAGGTGACAAGCAGAAGACAAGATTAGCTGAGATTATACTCGAGAATTTTATAGAAATTCAAAAAGTAGAACCTATGTTTCTTTTTATCTCTGAAAATAGAAATCTTTTAGAACGTATTTGTCCCAAATATCTAATATATGAAACACAAGCTTATATTATAAAATCAGACTATGAAAACGCTAAGAGAAATATAGAAAAAATGTTGAAGATAGAAGGAATTTCAAAAGTACATGAATTCCTCGTTCTTAAAAAAGCAGTTGAACTAATGAGTATGTCTTCTTTAAAAATAAATATTGATTGGGATGTAGAATCCAACATTCTTAAAATTAATGAAATTGCGGAAGAAAAAAATATTCCCAAACTTGCTAATTTTGCAAGGAATCTAATCCTTAATAAGTCATCAGCATTATTTGAAATTAACCCCTTTCTTTTCTCTTCTTCATTACGAAAATATAAGGAAGAACTAAAAAAATATTCTGGATTGCTTACCAAAATATATGAGAATTATTTGCAAGCTCTTCAAAAATCGATGCCTCCAGAAGAATTCGAGCTTATAAAAAATAAATTAGATTTCGAACAAAACCCTTCAGGAGAAAAAAAAGAATTTCCTTCAATTGACACTATAAAATTTTCCCAACTTAAAACAGGAGAAAAATTTTCACCTCTTTTATACATCCCTGAAGGATATCTTGAATTCATCAGAGGCATTAGAGATATTTCAAAAGATGAATATGAACTTATTCCAGCATTTTTAACGATATTAGATTCTAAATTATTTGTCCAAAATAGCAGATGTATAGCGACTTTTGATAATTCATCACCATGGTTTTTTAAAACTGAAAATTATAAGTTAGGTGAAGAGCTTGGCAGAGATGTATTCCCTTTGAAAACAACAATGAAAAGCGTTTTCAAAGATAGAAAAGTTTTTGCTCGTTTACAAGATAAAACGGCATTCTCCATCTTTTCATTGGATTCATCAAATGGACAACTGAATTGGAAAACTGACTTAAAAGAGTGGTCTTTCTCAAGCGACCCTATTATCTATAAAGGGAAACTAGTCTCAGTCGCCAAAAAAAATGCCATAATCCCTGAATATTGGCTTCTTTTTATTGATTCAGCAAGCGGGAAAATAATAGATAACATTTTTTTATTTTCCGGATCAAATGAGATTCCAACCGCATTCGGGCAGGCCAGAACAGATTTTTCAATACAGCTTACTTCAGATGGCGATTTTGCTTTCATTTGCGCAAATAATGGAGTACTATTGTCTGCAGATCTTTCTTCTTCATCTATACTTTGGGCGAGAAAATATCACCAAACCCCATTGCTGACAGACAGAAAATTATCTCAAAATGCAATAAATAGGGTATTATCGCCACCAATATGTGGCTCTAAGAATGTTCTTTTTGCTCCATTTGATTCAGTTTCAGTTTTTCTTCTTGATAAAAAATCAGGTGAATTGATTAAAGAAGAAACTTCATTCAATTGGCGACAGTTTCTACAATGTGGAGAAGACCATGTAGCAATGGTGGATTCATTGGGTAACCTTAATTTTGTTAGCCTTAAAGATCTATCTATTTTCTCCTCAATTCAAGGGAATTTTTTACTGTTTGATAGCCTTCAATTTTGTGATGGTTTGATTGCAAAAAATAACGAAATTTTAATGAAAATATCAATGAAAGGTAAAATAATTGAATCAATAAATATTCCAATAGCATTTATTCCACAGATTATTCATAATAATAATATTTATGGATACCTTAAGAAAAATAATTTACCATTAATAGGAAAACTTTGCCAAACTGCTGAAAATGCACCACAAATTGTAAACTCATATATAGAACAAAATGTTACAAATCTAATTTCACCAGTATTTAAAACAAGTCACACACACACATATATATCATCTGCAAACTACCTCCAGCGTTTAGGAAAAGATTTTAAGTTACGATGGGCAGTTCCTGTCTCCTATAGATCGTCTTCAATTATAGAATTAGAAAATTTTACTTTTATATCAAACAACTTTGATAAGACAGTAACTGTTCTGAATACTGAAACTGGAATACCTATAGCTCTTTTTCCAGAAAGGAAATTTTCTCTAGATTTTCTAAAAGCAACAATAACTAATGAAAACGGAATAAGGCTTTTTATAAAAAGAAAATACTCTAATAATACAGAAGTCTATGAATTTAAAAACAATCAATTTAATTTAGTTTCTGAAATAAAAAATAATAATCCACTTTTTGTTGCTGATCGTGGAAATTCAATCTACTTCAGAGAAAAAGATAAAAATTTAAAACTTTTTGAGAAAAAAAATGATAAATATGAACTCACTACAGAATTAACATTGAAAAACAATCCTTATGATTACGCTTCAATTGTATCATTAAAAGGAAATACATATTTGATAAATAGAGGGACAGGACTTTTTTCATTAAGTAAAAATAACTTTACAAATCTATTTAATATAAAATCTGACCGTTGGGATTGGAATACAGGTAGTCATGTCCGAATTTTAGATAGCCTTTTGTCCGTCTTATTTACTAATACGGATATTGTATCAGTTTATGAAGATGAAAAGGGGAAAATAATTCCTATTAATGAGTATAGATTTTGTAATTTTCCGTCTGTTGTAGATGGCATAATTACTGGAGCAGTGTATACAAAAACATCTAAAAATGACAAAACTCCCTTTGGTTTTGTTATATACGACGTAAAAAATAATAAATTAATTCATTATGAAGAACCTGATATTTATGAAGTCATGATAAAAAGTTGGGCAAAACCTTCTGTTTTTCTTTCTGCTCTTTGTGGAACAAAGGCATTATTCTTTATAGAAAATAATGATCAGAGAAATAGATTTGACGATTTTGCCCTTTTTACTGTGGATACCGAAACAAAAAAAACAAATTTGCAGCCATTTCCAGAACTCGGTTTCGAATGCTCGGGCGTTATTTCAACACAAGATGGTTTTGCCGCACTCATTGATTCAGAACTTAGATATTTCTCAAAAACAACAATTGAAAATGCAGGAAATGTACAAAAATATGTTTTCGAAGGCGAACTAAAAAGTGATTTTAACGCTCAGATAGATGGTTACCCTGATGAATGGGACCTTGATAATTTTGCCGACGCACAAAATGGAGTTAAGGTATCATCTATATTGTCAAATAAAGATAATAAACAGCTTATTTTTATTGCAATTAGTATAAATTCACCTGAAATAATAAAAAAGATAGGTGAAAAAGGAATAAATTCAAAATATAAATTGATACTACTTCATGGAGCAAGAGCTTGCTTTAATAAAAAGCGCCTCGAAGGAGCCTTCAAAGCTCCTTTTGAAAAAAACGATTTATGGAAATATGACTTTTCTATGTTACCAACAGGAGATAATTGCTTTATAGAAATTCAAATTCCGGCTACTATCTTTTATGATAATTTTATTCATACAATAAAAAGTACTAAAAATCTCCCAAGAGATATGAGAGGCGATATAGCATTTAATATTGTACTCGAAGAAGAAAATGGAAAACAATATTCTATCTTACAAAGAAATCCTCTTGAGCCAATAAATTGGATTAGGTTTAAATATCTAATTGATAACGAGAAAAAAATTAATAATAAAAAAGAAAAAAAGAAAAAATAATCTCTTTCTATCTTTCTTTAAATGCTATTATCGAGAAATGAGTTCTGAAACTCTTTGCATCAAACATCTTATTTAAGTGTTTTAATATTGTAAATGCAAATTTTGCAGATCCTTTCCAGGTAGTTCTTTCAGTTAGCCTGTATTTAATCTTTACATCAACAAAACCAATTTTCTTCATTATTTCAGAAAGTTCTTCTGGATTTATTCCAGGAGAAAAAACATTGTGATATTCAGCTAAATCGTTGGTTAAGTTTCCAAAACCATGTTTTTTTCTGTATTTAAACTTATAGAATAAACGGTAAAAACGATTAAAAAAATAATTGGGATCGTGATCAGTATAAATAGCTCCTTCTGGCTTCAGAACACGAAAAATTTCTTTAAAAAGTTTTTCGTGACTCACAAGATGATGTAAAAGTGCATTTGCAGTAACGCAATTAAAAGAATTATCTTTAAACGGTAGATTTTCAGCATCAGCTGCTACAAAATTTACTTCTGGAAAACTTTCTCTAATCTTAATTAAAATATTTTCACTAATATCAATCGCATATAACCTTTTAAAAATGCCTTGCGAAATTCGCAAAATATTTCCTGTACCAGTACCTATATCAAGATGACTTTCATTGCCAGATTTTTCAGAACAGAAGCTTAGTGTTTCTCTATATATTTTTTTGCGATCTTCATTAAATAGACTCTCATTCTTATTGTACTCTTCAATAGATAAGTTATTATAAACTTCTCTATTTGATGCTTTTACTATTTTGTTCAAATCTTCCACATGTCCCCGGACCTTTTTATCTCTTAGTTAAAGTAAAATTTTAAATTGAAGAATCAATTTTTTCTTTTAAACTCTTTGCAATCATCCATAGGGTTTACAAATTTATTATGAAGTCCACATTTATCATTAAAAGGATGTTTTATAAAATGTGAGCAATCCTTACAAAAGCGTTTTTCATTTTCATCGGACTTTATTTCAATCTTTGGTAACTTTTCATTTTCATTCAGGAAAGAGGCTAATTTGTCAAAGTTCTTTTTATCTTCCGCAGCGTTTTCTGATTTTAAATCTGCGATTTTCGCAGAGCACACTGCACAAGAAAGAACTTCACCTTTTTTAGTCCAGCCATCAATTATAACAGTTTTCTTAAGAAATGAGCTTTTTCCGCAATGCGGGCACTGAATTTCGTCACCAGCTTTCATAAAAACAAATCCTCTTGCCTGGATAATTCAGGGAAACAAGAATCCTTATCACTTATTATAGGAGATTTAACTTTCCAATCAATTGAAATTATAGGATCATTCCAGATGATGCCACGTTCATGAGAAGGAGAATAAAAATTGCTACACTTATAATAAACAATCGCTTCTTCCGACAAAACACTAAAGCCATGTGCATAACCTTCCGGAATGAAGAGTTGATTTCTTAATGGAGATTCCAAAATTATACTGAAGTACTTTCCAAAAGTTGGAGAATCCCTTTTGATATCTACAGCAACATCGAGAATTTTTCCCTTAAGAACACTTACCAGTTTTGCTTGAGCGTAAGGCGGAGATTGGTAGTGAAGTCCTCTTATAACATTTCTCTTTGATACAGACACATTATCCTGAACAAATTTACAGGTGATCCCGATATCCTCATACTTTTTTATGGAAAATGATTCACAAAATATTCCTCTTTGATCTGTGAAAATATCCGGTTCAATCACTAAAACTCCGCTTAGATTGGTTTTTATTACCTTCATTTATATTTGCTTTTTTTTTAATTTATACTACTTTAATATAGTTATTTAAATATAAATTGAAATATTAAAAAAATAAAAAAAACATTGCAAATGAACTGTATTTTATCAGTCTTACAGATTATTTTTAGTTTTATTTGTGCATGTATTTCCGGTTTTAGTTGCGCTGGTGTTTTGGATAAAACTTTGCACTTTTGCGCCGAAAACCCACATTTTTCGGTTTTACGTTTGAATCTAAGTTATTTTTTTATCGTAAAATTTTCTTTAAAACCTCTGTTGATTTTGCGAGACTGATATTTTCAGTTCCATTTGCTACTTTACAAAGCAATGGAACAAAGTCTTTTTGAAAATTTTGACAATAATTATACTTCTAAAGAAGAAACCAGAGAAGTTTTACCATTAGCAGCGAGAGTACGCCCACGTAATTTTTCCGAATATTTTGGGCAGGAACACTTACTTGCTGAAGGGAAATTATTGCGCAAGGCCATAGATTCAGATTCTTTCCATTCAATTATACTTTATGGTCCTCCGGGATGCGGGAAAACTACACTTGCAGAATTGATAGCTACTATTACAGGTTCTGCATTTGTACGCCTTTCTGGAGTACTTTCCACAGTTTCTGACCTTCGCAAAGAGATATTTACTGCGTCAAATCGTCTGCGCAATTCAGGAAAAAAAACAATAATATTTATTGATGAAATACATAGATTTAATCGTGCTCAGCAAGATGTTCTCTTACCTGATATAGAAAAAGGAACGATTCGTTTTATAGGCGCAACTACTCAGAATCCTTTTTTCTTCATAGTAAGCCCTTTGTTATCACGCTCTTTAGTGTTTAAATTAGAAGCTCTTGATAAAGAAAATATATCAAAAATTATTTTACATGTAATATCAGATGATAGAGCCTTCCCAGGAAAAAGTATAAAAATTAGCGAGGATGCTCTTAATTTTTTGGCTGAAAATTGCGAGGGGGATGCGCGACGTGCCTTAAATGCTCTGGAAATTGCAGTTCTAACATCTTCAAAAAATTCAACAGATATTTTTATCAGTAAAGATGATGCTGTATCATCATTGCAAGAAAAAGCTCTTGATTATGGCGACGATGGCCATTACGATACAATAAGTGCCTTTATAAAAAGCATGAGGGGCTCTGATCCAGACTCAGCAATATACTGGTTAGCAAAAATGCTACATGCTGGTGAAGATATAATGTTTATTGCACGACGCATTGTTATTTTCGCATCTGAAGATATAGGCAATGCTGATCCGAAAGCTCTTGAAATAGCTGTTGCTGCGATGAAAGCAGTGGAAATGATAGGAATGCCTGAAGCAAGAATTATACTCGCTCAGGCAGTAACATATTGTGCGTCGGCACCCAAAAGCAATGCTTCATATATAGCAATTGATGAAGCAATGAATCATATAAAAGAAAATCGTATACAATCTGTCCCATTGCATCTCAGAGATTCTCATTATAAAGGAGCCGAGAAATTAGGACATGGAAAGGGATACAAATATCCTCATGATTTTAACGGAGCATTTGTAGAACAAGACTATATGCCTCTGAAAAAGATTTATTATAAACCAAAGGATAGCGGATTTGAAATAAAAATCAAGGATAGATTGTCAAAATTGAGGAATGAAAACAAATGAAATGTTTAGAAAAAGAGAAACTTAGAACTGAAATAAAGAATAAAAGGAAAAGCATTTCTGCGAATTTCGCAAAAAAAGCATCCGTTAAAATATGTAATTGCCTGAAAAAAATGATATGCGGAAAAATCCCACGAGTATGTGCCTTTTACTCTTCCTATGGTGAGCCTGATATTATACCATTTTTAGATAGTTTCATTAATTCTGGAGGAAAGGTATACTTACCTAAATGGTCTGAAGAAAGTAAGAGCTATCAAATGCTTTCTGTGAGAAATTTCGGTGAAGTACTATCAGGGCGTTTTGGAATTCCAGAACCGTTAGGAGGGGAACTCCTTAGCGATTATAATGACAAATTCTTATTATGGCTTGTTCCGGGTGTAGTATTTTCTATTTCCGGAAAACGTATTGGCTATGGAACAGGTCATTATGATAGACTTTTAGCCCTTTCATCAGCTCCTAAAATTGGTATAGCTTATGAATTTCAAATTCTAAAAGATGTGCCTGCAGAAGGACATGATATAAATATGGATTATTTAATAACAGAAAAAAAAATTTATAAATGCAAATTAAAGGAGATAATTTATGAATGAAATTCTTCAACAAATAAGTTCGGCATCAGTTAATATTAAGTCAATAATTACATGTGTAGTTGGAATAGGAGTGGGAATATTATTTCATTGGTGGATAACAAAATTCTTTGGGGCAAATGCAAAAAAATATGCTGATAATCTTAAAGAAGAGGCAAAAAAAGAAGCGGAGCATATTATAAGAGAAGCTAAAGTGGCTGCCAAAAGTGAATTCCTTAAATTGAAAGATGAATTTGAAAAAGAAACAAAAGAAAAAAAACAGGAAATAATTACACTTGAAAAAAGAATAGCAGCTCGAGAAGAGCATCTTGAAAAAAGAGCTGATATTCTCGATGCCAGAGCCGCTTCTATCGAAAAAGAAGAAAAAGAAATAAATAACATAAAAGAAAAACTTATCCAAAAAGAAAACGAACTTAAACAACAAATAACAGCACAAATCAAAGAACTCGAAAAAATAGCCGAACTCAGCAAAGAAGCAGCAAAGGAACTTCTTCTGGAAAAAGTAAAAGGCGAGGTTAGAAATGAAATGGGCCATCTTATAAGAAGTGAAGTTGAAGAAGCAAAAAATAAATCTGATAAAGAAGCTCAAAAAATACTTGTATATGCAATGCAAAGATATGCTGGTGAATGCGCCTACGAACATACTACTTCAACAGTTCATCTGCCAAGTGACGAAATGAAAGGTAGAATTATCGGAAGAGACGGACGAAATATACGCGTAATAGAATCTGTAACAGGGGTTACTTTGTTGGTTGATGATACTCCGGAAGCAGTTGTACTTTCATGCTTTGAGCCAGTGCGCAGGGAAAAAGCGCGCCTTTTATTGGAAAAACTCATTTCAGACGGCAGGATTCATCCTACCAGAATAGAAGAGTTATACAGGAAAATAGACAAAGAAGTAGAAGGAGAAATAATAGAAGCTGGAGAGGAAGCCATACTCGAAGTTGGAGTTACAAATATTCCAGAACCTGTCGTAAAACTACTTGGCCGCTTGAAATATCGGTATAGTTTTACTCAAAATGTTCTAAGGCACTCCATTGAAGCAGCTCATTTTATGGGAGTTATAGCTTCTGAATTAAAACTGGACTCTTTAAAAGCAAAAAAAATAGGGCTTCTACATGATATAGGTAAAGCCCTCGACAGTGAGATGGAAGGAACTCATGCAATGTTAGGAGCCGAGCTTCTCAAAAAATACAATGAAGATCCGGAAGTAATAAATGCAATTGCGTCACATCATGAAGAAGTCGAAAAAAATACCATTTACGCTGTTCTCGCCTGTATCGCAGATGCAATGAGTGCTTCAAGGCCAGGAGCTCGTAGTGAAACGGCCGAATTCTACTTGAAAAGATTGGAAAAACTTGAAGAAATTGCCTCAAGTTTTAATGGAGTGGAATCATGTTATGCTGTTCAAGCAGGAAGGGAAGCCCGCGTGATAGTAAATCCTGAAAAAATTAATGATAATGAAGCAATGGTTCTGGCAAGAGATATATGTAAAAAAATAGAAAGCGAAATGAATTATCCCGGACAAATAAAAGTAACCGTAATAAGAGAAACGCGTTCAGTAGAATATGCTAAATGAAGAAGTTATATTTTAACATAAATTCTCTGTTTTTCTTGAAAAAAAGAATAGACAGAGTAATATTAAGACAAATTTATTTTCAGGTTTGAAACGCAAATTAAAAATAAATGGGGGCATATTATGTCTGAAATCTCTTCTCTGCAAAAAGAACGTTTAAATTATAAGGCAAAATTACCAAAAGCTCTCTTAAATGGAGCCATTGTAAAGGCAAAACATAAAAAAATAAAAGGAACTGAAGATTCTGAAAAAATAAAGGGACTCTTTCCAAATCTCTTTGAACATCCAGTAGTTTCATTTTCAGCAATGGGCGAACCATGCAATATAGAACCTGCTCTTAAAGTAGGAGTAGTACTATCAGGGGGACAGGCCCCAGGAGGGCATAACGTTATAGCTGGAATTTTTGATGGTATAAAAAGCGCAAATCCGGATTCAAAGCTTTTTGGCTTTCTCGGGGGACCAAGTGGCCTTGTCGATTGTAAATATAAAGAACTTACTAAAGATATTATAGATCAATATCGAAATACAGGAGGCTTTGATATTATCGGTTCAGGCAGGACAAAGATTGAAACAGAAGAACAATTCCAAAAAGCAAAAGAAAGTTGCGAAAAACTTGGCATTCATGCAATTGTCATAATAGGAGGTGATGACTCAAACACAAATGCTTGTTTGTTAGCAGAATATTTCCTTGCTCATCAAGTGCAAATTAGAGTAATAGGATGCCCAAAAACAATAGATGGCGACCTTAAAAATGAGTACATAGAAACATCTTTTGGCTTTGATACTGCGTCAAAAGTTTATAGCGAATTAATTGGAAATATTGTAAGAGATGCAAATTCAGCTAAAAAATATTGGCATTTTATAAGGCTTATGGGACGTTCAGCCTCGCATATAACACTTGAATGCGCATTGCAAACACATCCTAATATAGCAATAATATCAGAAGAAGTGGCTGAAAAAAAGAAGACTTTAGATCAGATTGCCGAAGAAATAGTTTCTGTAATAGTAAAAAGAGCAGAGAAAAAAATGAATTATGGTATTGCTCTTATCCCGGAAGGGCTCATAGAATTTATCCCTGAAATGAAAGCCCTTATCAGAGAATTGAACGACCTGATGGCAAGAGAAACAGCAGGCTTGTCCTTCTTAAATGATGATGAACAAAAATTAAAATTTGTAAAAAGCAAACTAACAACAGAAAGTTCTAAACTATACGAATCTCTCCCCTCTCAGATTCAGCTTCAACTCATAAAAGACAGAGATCCCCATGGAAATGTCCAGGTGTCCCTGATAGAAACAGAAAAATTGCTTATTGAGATAATTCAGAAAAAACTTTCAAAATTAAGAAAAACAGGCGAATATGTAGGAAAATTTTCAGTGCAAACTCATTTCCTCGGATATGAAGGAAGATGCGCAGCGCCATCAAATTTTGATGCAGATTACTGTTATAGTCTTGGCTTCACTGCCGCAGCTCTTATTGCAAATAATCGCACTGGATATATGGCTTATGTCGGAAATCTCGCAAAAACCGCATCAGAATGGATTTGCGGAGGAATACCATTAACAACAATGATGAACATCGAGAGAAGGCATGGAGAAGATAAACCAGTAATAAAGAAAGCTCTTGTAGATTTAAAAGGAAAACCTTTTGCGGAATTCGCAAAAAATCGTGAAAAATGGGCCGTTGATAATTTCTATCTATATCCAGGTCCAATACAATATTTTGGACCTGAAACAGTTTCTGAACTAAGAACAAAAACTCTCATTTTAGAAAGTAAAAAATAAACTTAAAAAAAGCAGTTGGGCGCATTTGCCGTAGATAACACGGCAGCGAGACGAGCTGTAGCAACTACTAGTGGAAGCTAACAAAGCAGATACGAACTTCTTGTTTTTTTAGGATAAATTTAAGGACTCCACGTAAGACCAAGATTAAAGTGAAACCGTAGTTTTCTGTCAATATTTTTTAACTTTGAACTCTTGACAATAGGATATGCTAGATCCAATTTTACAGGTGCATTGAAATATGGTAATTTTATTCTTAAACCATAACCTGCACCAACATTAATTTCATCCAATTTCATATCCCATGCCCTTTTCCATACCCCACCTGCATCAACGAAAATCGCACCACGAATAAAGTCATAGATAGGATGGGTAAGTTCAACATTTCCAACTATCATTGATTCGCCTCCATAAGGATCTTTATTGTGGTCTATTGGAGAAATTTCCCGATAAGGAAAACCTCTTACAGTATCACCACCTCCCAGGAAGTATCTTTCATATATCGGAGCTAATTTTCCCCCACTGCCAAACCTATCAACCTGTCCTATTTTAAGTCCTGTATGAAGAGTAAACATATTTTCGATGAATGAGATGTAATTACTTCCCTGTAATTCAAGGCGATAACTGTTTACACTTGCACCAAATATTTTAGAGTTTAGCTCTGTCATCGCTGATAAAAGATATCCATTTTTAGGATCAAATAAACTATCTCTCGTATCACGCGAGATATTTAAACTGAACTTACTTATCGTATCGGTTCCCTTTTCCTTCTGAAAAATCTCAGAAAGATCATTATCCATATCATAAATCTTTATACCAGCAATAGTATATCCGAGTCCAATACTGGTAAAATCATCAAAAATTCTTTTTGTAAGCGAAAAATCACCACCAAAACTTCTCTGATTCCAATCATCATATTCTCTATCATGATAGAATCCTGAAAGATTAAGACTTAATGGTATACCAAAAAGCCACGGCTCTGTAAAATCAATAGAAAAATCACTTCTTTCAATCCCATATTGACCGGCAAGACGGAGCCTCTGTCCACCACCTGTAAACCAATTTCCTGGATCAAAAAGATCAAAATTACTCTGGCTTAACTCTAATGTTCCAACCAAACTATCCGTATCAGAAAAACCACCTCCAATTGCGAATTTCGCAGTATCTTTCTCTTCAACAGTAATATCTACGTCTTTCATTGAAGGATCAGGAACTTTTACAGTAACCGCTTCAACCTTTTCAAAATAATTCATACCCATCAAGCGATTTTTACTTGTTTCGATTAAGTCAGGATTCACAGGATTGCCAGGTTGTATTACAAGCTCTCTACGGATGACATGGTCTTTAGTATTAACATTTCCTGATATATTAATGTTCCTTACGGTATAGGCTGTTCCTTCTGTAATTTGAAAATCAAGCTCAACAGTAGCTTTCTCATAATCTGGCAATCTTATAACTTCACAAATGAAATCATCATAACCAAGCGGATAATAATTAGTTTTTATGGCATTTACGGATTCTTCTTCTGCTTTTATATTAAATATATCCCCTTCCTTGATAGTCAAAAATGCTTTTAACTCCTCTTCAGTGAACTTTGTATTTCCAGATATTTTTATCTTTGATACTTTATATTGCTTTCCCTCTTCAAGCTCAAAAGTAACATCAACTAACTCAGGATCGTCGGGGATTTCTTTAACTTCAACATTTTTTACAGTAAAATCAAGATAACCCTTTTCCCAATACAATCTCCTGAGACGAATTTTATCTTTTTCTATTTCATCTTCTGAATAAAGCCCTGTGTTAAAAATCCAGCTCCATAGGGAGTAACAAGTAGCGATTGAATTTTTAAGTTTCCATGATGAATAAATTGTATTCCCCTTAAACGATACTGAATTGACTTTTTTTCGCAAGTTTTCCTGAATATTTATTTTAACAATAACTGAATTATCTTCAAGAGGTTCTGTACTCTGGGTAATCACCGCAGAATAATAACCTTTTTCTTCATAAAATTTACGTAGAGACGATAATGATTCTGAAAGTTCCTTATCATTTAATATGGAATCTTGTTGGATAGTAATTTTATCTTTTAGCTTATCTGAAGAATATTTTTTATTCCCAATAAATTCTATATTTTTTATTCTCGGTTTTGAAAGAGTTTTAAAGATAATCTCTATCTTTCCATCTTTTTCATAAGATTCTGCAGCAATGTCGGCAAACCTACCGGTTGAATATAAGCGCTTTATATCATCATCAAGAATTTTACGATCAAATTCAGTTCCTGGTTTTGATTGAATATTGAAAAAGAGAAATTCCTGTGGAAATTCATAACCTTTCTGCTCAAAAGTAATCTTACTAATTTCCTCTGAATATAATGAATACGAGGCAAAAAGAATAGAAAAGAATAAAATCAAAAATACTTGAAAGTCAAAGCCGGAGAAATTTTCCTTAAGAAAATATCCTTTCAATATAAACCTTCACTTTTGAAATAATTTAATAATAAAACGAATAAAATACTGGTAAATACAAATTTTTCAAGATTTTTTTTAATTTCAAAAGAAAATTTGACATATTTAACAAATCTGCTAAATTAACTTAAGTAAAACTTAAACGTAGGAGTAATATTCATGAAAAAAATTCTACTATTATCTCTTTTCTCTCTATCTCTTTCAATTTTTTCAGAAGCAGAGATTCAGAAAAAAGCTATTTCGGACAATCCTTTTGATGAGTCTCTTATCCGTGAGTCAAATGCCGCAATACAGCGAGCAGTAAATTTTTTTACTGATAAACAGATGCAAAATGGAGCATGGTGTGATCATCCAGCTATTACAGGGCTTTGCGCTATGGCTATATACAAAAGCAAAACAAAACAAAATCTTGAATTAAAGGATGCAGCAGTTGAGAAAGCTCGAAAATACATCCTCAGTTTTGTTAACCCTGACGGATCTATCTGTAAAGAAAAAGATTATCCTAATTACAGTACAGCGGTATGCCTGGCAACATTGGCAGTAATAAATAACCCTGAAGACTACGAAATAATGAAAAAGGCTCGTAAATATCTAATTAGGTTACAGTGTAATGAAGAAAATCCAGATACTCCCATGTCAAAGGACAATCCTTTTTATGGCGGTATTGGATATGGATCAGCTGGACCTGGTCGTCCTGATTTATCAAACACTCAGTGGGCACTTGAAGCCTTATATCTTACTGAATTTTTGGATAAGGAGCCTTATTCAAAAGATCCAAAAGATGCTGAAAAATCAAAACTTGCATGGAAAAACGCTGTTCTCTTTTTAAGTAGACTACAAAATCTGCCTGAATCAAACGATCAGGTCTGGGTTGTAAAAGATAAAAATGATCCAAATTATGGAGGATTCGTTTATAAGCCAGATGAAAGTAAAGCAAGTTTAAAATTCGAAGATAAAAAAACTTTACGCTCTTATGGTTCAATGACTTATGCAGGGTTAAAAAGCATGATTTATGCAAAGCTTTCAAAAGATGACCCAAGAGTTCAGGCAGCAGTCGAATGGGCGGCAAAAAATTATACCCTCGATGAAAACCCGGGAATGGGACCAGAAGGCCACTTTTACTATCTAAATGTATTTGCAAAAGCACATTCTGTACTTGGAGAAGACATTATAAAAACGGATAAAGGCGAGGTTCACAATTGGAGAGTTGACCTCGTAAAGAAACTTCTCGAACTACAGAAAGGAGATGGAAGCTGGAAAAATGATAAACATGGCCGATGGATGGAATCAATACCAGAACTTGTAACCGCGTATTCCCTACTTGCAATGGAAGCAGCATTAGCTCCTTATCTGAATTGATAAAAAAAATTCTGTTTCTACTTCTTCTTCAAAGATCTGAAGAAGTAGACAAAAATTGTATTTTTTTTTAATGAATAACATACGCTAATTGAAAGTAAATTTACCATATCCTATAGCCTTTTTCCCATCCCCTCATAAATTTCAAATTAATCTTTTTTTTATTTTTTACTAACATGCGCCTAATAATCAAAGTTTATTTTTAAGCAAATTAAAAATCAAATTTTCTAAAATCAGAAAAAAAGGAGAAAAGAAATGAACCCCAAAATGGTGACGAAACTCTTAATGAGGGCAATTCTTGTAGCGGCTTTAGCCTCTACAGTCATTGCACAAGAAAAAAGAGAATTAAAAGTAATTGAAGACAGAGGCCAGAGGCGAATGACGACAAAAATCTATGAGCTCAAACATGTAAAAGCTGTAGATATTACCCCTTTCGTTCTTGGTGCAGTAATGAGGTATTCGTCAGAATCATCAGTAGAACGACTCAATTGTAAACCCACAAAACAGCAATTCCTCGTTGTTAGCACAGGGGAAAAAATGATGCCTTATGTAGACGATTTAATTGCAAAACTCGATAGACCTGGCAAAATTGATGAAAATGGCTCTCTAATAAATGGAAGCGGCATTACAAATTCTATTTACTATCCAAGATATAGAATGGCCTCAGAATTCGTAGACATAGCAAAAACCGTAGGTAGTTCAGATGGAAATCACTTCGTCGACCTTCAAAACAATATTGTTTATTGGAAAGATTCAAAATCAGATGGAGGCAGCGTTGTAAAAAATCTCCAGTTTTTTGACAAACCAATACCTCAAATAGAAATGACATTAAATATTTATGAAGTAAGTGATGATGATCTTAAGGAACTTGGAATTGATTACATAAGTTGGAAAAATGGTCCAGGGGCAAATATTTTTGCTTCAGGATTTGATTTTTTTGATTTTCAAAAATTTATTGATAGCGGCGATTGGACAAACTCGATAAATACTGCCGCAAGCTTAACTAACAGTTGGGGAGGATTTATGGTTGCCCCTCAATTCGATGCAACATTTTTAAGATTATTGAATCAGAAGGGAAAGGCAAAAATCGCAAGTTCAGGAATTTTGACTGTGACGAATGATTTTAACTATGACCCAGGAGCAAAAAAGTTTAGTAAAGCAAAATTTAAAATCAAATTCTCACCAAATTATCAGGGCATTGTGAAAGACAAAAATCAAAATGTAAACGTAAAATCTTCAGGTTCTGAATTATATTTCTATCTCAGAAGACCAACCATTACATTTAATGGTTTAAACGCAGAAGAAAAAGTAGTGGCTGCAAAATTCGGTTGGGAATTACAAATATCAGATACCGTAGAGAAAACAAATGATGGCACAGATGTAAGAGACCAGTATTATTTCACTGGCTGGACAACCATAGATGTCGGAACAGAAAAACTCCTCGCATCTTATGCAAAAGAACAAAAGTCAAATCAAAACAACGGAATCCCGTGGCTCTGTGAAATACCAGTTTTAAAATATCTCTTTGGTTCCACAGTAGAATCAAATTCTTACAAAAGAGTTTTTATTACAGTTTCAACAAAACCTCTTGACCCTAAAATGGATATCTCACAATGGGCAGGAAATTTAATTAATCTCACAGAAATGGCTATAAATGAAGTAAAAAAAAGTAACCAATAACAAATAAAAGGAGTTTTAAAAATGAAAAAATTATATGTAAAAAACATTCTCCTAATTGCCGGCGGATTGCTCTCAATAGGACTCTCTGCATTTGACAAAAATACAGCGCCAACACCTTATGCTTTACCAAGCCAGATGCAAACACATCTGAGAATTGATGTTAAGGATGACACAAAGGAATTATACATCACTCAAGATCAAAATGACCCGGACATTATTACAAAAGCTTATGTTCTGAAACACGCCGACCCATACGAATTACGTCCATATTTAAGATCAGCTGCGAGATCAGAAAGTGTAAAAGGTGATAGGGCTAAAGTTGAATGTATAAAATACAATGATGGTACAGGAATTATCATTGTATCAGCTGAGGCTTATCGTTTTGGTAAACAGGAAAATGGAATGGGCTTCGATGAAATGATTGAAATTCTTGATAAGCCCAATATAAGCTCTTCAAGTGGGTCGGAATCATTCGTTTATTTCCCCAAATATAACGATGCTAAATGGCTCGCTGAAAAAATCAAGAAAGTAGGGATGAATATTTCACAC
Source organism: uncultured Lentisphaera sp. (assembly GCA_964426675.1). Lineage (GTDB taxonomy): Bacteria > Verrucomicrobiota > Lentisphaeria > Victivallales > GWF2-50-93 > DYMC01. The sequence continues at coordinate 110,686 of CAYRRM010000003.1, read as the reverse complement.
GATGACAAAGAACTCGACGGAGGAAAAGATAAAGTAGTCGTTGATCCGGGCCTTAATGGTTTATTATTCTATGTCCCGGTATATAGCATTAAAAACATTAAAAATATGCTAAAAGTTTTTGACCTGCCAACACCAGAAGTAAAAATAAAATACACTATATATGAACTTTCAAATGAAAATGATGGAACTCTTGGTGTTGACTTTCAAGCGTGGAAAAATGGTCCTGGCTCCGATGTCTTTTCCATAGGGTCAAAATTTACAAATGGATGGGACGCCGTAAAAAATATTGCTCAGACTCCCTCAATTCATGACACAAGAACACAATTCTTCAAATTCAGTCCACGCTGGAACAGCAAATTCCTAGATTTCCTTGCAGTAAAAGGAAAAGCAAGCGTAATCACAAGCGGAGAACTTTCTATAATGAACAATAAAGAAGGAGTTATAGAAACTACAACAAAAATTGCAGGTTTTAAAGATGGTGAAAAAATCCAGAATATTGAAACATTCGGATATTATAAATTAACAGATGCCAGAATTTACGACGGAAACACAGATTATTTTGCAGATGATACTACCGGGCTTAATGCAGGTAGATATCGCCTTAAGGCTACGGATGACAGAGGAAATAATGTAACTATTTCACTCCAAAATCAGGCTGTTCCAGCAGGACAGGGGGGAGGTGCAAACCCTTATCGTGGCGATATGACCATAACAAGAGTGTTTGATGGCAATAGATACTACTATGGAATTCAACTTGATGAAGATGCTGCTCGTGCACAGGGAGTAGTCCTTGTAAGATACAGAAGAGATAATCAAACTAACCTTGATTACGAAGTAATAGGATATCGAGTAGAGGGACTAAGCAGCGTTTCACTTGAAAAATCTGTCTCTATTCCAACAACGGGAGTTGTAACAGACGATTACGTCTATAGATATGAATGGCAAAAGCAAAATCTTTCGTTCTCTATGGATCAGAGCGATACTATTTACAGGGATTTTGCCAGAGTAACTAACGTTAGCGGATATGGTTTCTTCCTCTCCATGATTCCAAACGTAAGCGACGAAATGACAGTTGTAGACGTTTATATGAATAATACAAGTTTAATAGGTTTTGATGACGCTGGGAATCCAAGAACAGCAAAAAGTGAAGTTCAAAATAAGTTCATGATAAATAATAAAGGGGAAAGACTTGTTGTTGGTGGAATCGACAAATACGCAGTAGTAAGAAGTGTAGCAAAGGTTCCATATCTCGGAGACCTTCCCATCCTCGGCTGGTTACTTTCCAGTGAATCTGAAGTTTCCAAGAAAAATCAAATCGTTGCAGTCCTTGATTGCAAAACAGTAATGCCTGAAAATAGCCTGACTCAAGAAGAGCTATCCTTAATCTCAGAAATAAAGGAGAAACTCAAGAAATCTGGTGGTTTAAACAAATATGGTTTTGATCAATTTATCCTCGACGAGGATAAAAATAGCTTTGATCCTCTTCCATAAAGTATGAAAAAATGGGGGCTAAGCCCCCCTTTTTTATTATTAAAAAACTAATATCAATCTAACATAATCCTAACAATTAAAGCTTAGTTTAAATTACAAAAAAAAAAGGAGAATATTGTGATGAATTTAAAAAAAATTATGAGTGTGGCAATTGGAGCATTGCTTTCGCTCTCATTCGCAAACAGGCTTTTCGCAGCTAATGTCAATGGTGCTGGCGCTTCATTCCCGGCTCCTTGCTATCAAAAATGGATGGCAGAGTATGCCCTCGTCACAAAACAAAAAATCAATTATCAATCGGTTGGTTCCGGAGCTGGGCTTGCTCAGATAAGGGCAAAGACGGTGAATTTTGGAGCCTCTGACGAGCCGTTAAAAGCGGAAGTGCTTGAAAAAGACGGAATGATTCAATTCCCTATGCTAATGGGAGGAATCGTGATTATAGTCAATTTACCCGGTATAAAATCGGGTGAACTGAAACTTTCAAGAGATGTTCTTGCCGATATTTTTCTCGGAAAGATAAAGAACTGGAATGATGGGAGAATAACCTCTATCAACAATGGACTTTCATTGCCCGATGAAGAGATAACAGTTGTTCACAGAGCCGACGGTTCAGGGACAACCTGGACTTTTACAAATTATCTTTCAAAAATTTCAAAAGAATGGAATGATGGTCCCGGCTGTGGCAAGGAAATTGCATGGCCAACAGGCGTTGGCGGACAAACCAATGCCGGAGTTGCCCAGATGGTAAAGAAAACAAAATATTCAATTGGTTACGTTGAATCGTCTTATGCTTTTGAAAATAAACTCACATACACCCAACTTGAAAATGCTGCCGGAAAATTTGTTCAACCAAATATGGAATCTTTCATTGCTGCCGCATCAAATGCCGATTGGGATAATGCACCTGGATTCTATATGGTTTTAACCAATCAGCCTGGAGACAACACCTGGCCAATAATGGGAGCAACATATATCTTAATTCATAAAGAACAGCCAGATGCCGAACTTGCAAAGAAAATGATATCATTCTTTGATTGGGCTTACAGCAATGGCAAAACAATTGCTGAGAAGTTGAAATATGTACCAATACCAGAAAATGTCGCTAATAAAGTTCGTGAACACTGGAAAAAGTCAATAACTTCAAATGGACAGCCTATCTGGTAAAAAAATAACTTCGCGGGTTTGGGAGAGAATCTCCCATACCCGTTTTTTGACGCTCCATTTTCTCTATGAATGAAAAAAAATTATAATAGTTTAAATATGAGAAAAAACCCGATAGACGAATTTTTTCGCATAATTTGCCTCTGTTCAGCTTTTATGATTTTCCTGGTCTTAATTTTTCTGTTCATAGAGTTAATCCTTAACTCTTGGCCATCAATCAAAAAGTTCGGTCTTTCCCTCCTGTGGTCAAGTAGTTGGAATCCTATAAAACAGGATTTTGGCGCCCTTCAAAGTATCTACGGAACATTGATTACCACCTTAATCGCAATGGTGATCGCTATTCCTGCAAGTCTCTTTATAGCCTTTTTTCTTGTAGAAATATCGCATCCTATTCTTGGCAGAGTCGTAGGTGAAGCGCTTGATCTTTTAGCAGCAATTCCGAGTATAATTTATGGAATGTGGGGGCTTTTTGTCTTCGCACCATTCATGCAGGATTATATTCAACCATTTTTTTCAAAAAATGTTCAGCCTATTCTGGATATTTTCGCGGTTTTTCTATCAAATATAACTGGCTTACATATAAGTTTGCCATTTTTTTCTGGACCATCAATAGGGATAGGTTTCCTTACCGCCGGACTGATTCTGGCGCTTATGGTTCTGCCATTTACAAGTGCAATTATCAGGGATATATTTAAAATGGTCCCTCCAGTTGTGAAGGAATCCGCATACGGAATAGGATCGACAACATGGGAAGTTGCCAGACATGTCACTTTACGCTACGGCTTGCAGGGAATACTTGGTGGGGTCTTCTTCGGTCTTGGCAGAGCAATAGGCGAGACCATGGCAATAACATTTGTAATAGGAAATGCTCAAAAAATTTCATTCTCTCTACTCGCCCCAGGCACAACGATAGCCTCAACGCTGGCAAGCCAATTTTCCGAAGCTGTATCACAACCTTTTTTCAGAAGCGTTCTACTGGAGTTGGGATTAATACTCTTCATCGTCAGTTTTTCTATTCAGGTAACGGCTCAAATCTGGCTGAACAGGATAAGAAAAAAATCTGGAGGAGGATTGTGAGAAAAGCTCAGAAAAAATCTGTCTTTAGACGACGTCTGGTTAATAGATTAATCACTATCATTTCTTTCCTTGCCGCTTGTACTGGAATTTTTTTCCTGTTTTGGATTATCATAGTAGTTCTTATGCGTGGTTTTTCCGCATTTAGCTGGAACTTTTTTACCAAAATAACCTTATTAGGAGACGAGGGAGGAGTGGCAAATGCGATTTTAGGAACTGCAATGATAACAACGGTAGCCGCATTGCTCGGCGTTCCTATCGGAATATTAGGCGGAGTTTTTCTATCTGAGTTCGGTAAAAATTCAAAAATTGCCGACATTGTCAGATTCTCGGCAAATGTCATGATGGGAATGCCTTCTATAATAATAGGACTTTTTGTATATACCATCATCGTTTATAACACAAAAAAATTTTCAGGCTTTTCTGGTGCTGTGGCACTCGCAATAATAATGCTACCTATCGTGCTAAGAACTACGGAAGACATGCTTTGTCTTGTCCCTAATTCATTAAGAGAAGCTGCTCTGGCTCTCGGCACACCACGATGGAAAACTACCATTCATATAGTCTTCAGAGCATCAAAGACCGGCTTGATGACTGGTATACTTCTTGCTATAGCGAGGGTAAGTGGAGAAACAGCTCCTCTTCTCTTCACCGCCCTGAATAGCTACTACTGGCCCAACGAAGTATGGTGGCATTTCTGGGATTTCTTCAGGTCCCCAACAGCCAATCTGACAGTTACAATAAATGATTATGCGATGTCACCGTTTGAAGGGTTAAACAAAATCGCCTGGGGTGCATCATTGATAATCACCATGTCAATTCTACTTATAAATTTAATAGTAAGAACTTTTTTCAAGGAGTTAAAGAGATAAAAATGCAAGATGAACAAAGCAAAGTAAAAATATCCGTTAGAGATCTGAATTTTTTTTATGGAAGACAGCAGGCCCTGTTCAATAACAATATAAATATCTATGAAAATAATGTAACAGCCGTTATCGGCCCTTCAGGTTGTGGAAAGTCTACTCATCTGAGAGTGTATAACAGAATTTTTGAGCTCTACAGGGAACAGGTGGCCGAAGGAAAGGTTATTATGGACAACGAAAACATTCTCTCTCCATCTACGGACATTCTTGAATTAAGAAGAAAAGTCGGAATGATCTTTCAAAAACCAACCCCATTCCCAATGAGTGTATTCGAAAATATTGCTTATGGACTCAGACTCCATTACAAACTCAGTAAGAGCGAAATATTTGAAAAAGTGGAAAAGGCTCTGAGATCAGCCGCTCTATGGGACGAGGTGAAAGATAAATTAAACAACCCTGGTATGGCTTTGTCTGGTGGACAACAGCAACGACTATGTATTGCCAGAGCAGTAGCTATAGAACCTGAAGTCCTGCTCATGGATGAGCCAACCTCCGCAATAGACCCGATTGGAACGGCGAAAATAGAAGAATTAATCCAGGAACTTAAAACCCAGTATACGATAGTAATAGTAACCCATAACCTGCAACAAGCAGCAAGAATCTCTGATTACACCGCCTTCTTTTTTGAGGGAAAAATAATTGAATACAATAAAACCGATGAAATTTTCACTAACCCTAAAAACAAGAAAACCGAAGAGTATATTGCCGGACGATTTGGATAAATCAATAAAAATACAGGAGAAAAAAATGTCCGTCCATCTAGATAGAGAAATAGAAAAAATAAAAAAAATGTTGGTGCATCTTGCAACAATAGTGGAGGAAAATGTCAGAAAATCTGTCTTGTCAGTATCCAGCAGAAACGAAGACCTGGCAAGAAAGATAATAACGGCAGACGATATAGTTGACAAATTAGAAGTCGAACTTGAGGAAGAATGCCTCAAAGTTCTGGCTCTACATCAACCCCTTGCCGCAGACCTGCGATATGTTATAGCATGCCTCAAAATAAACAATGACCTCGAACGCATAGGAGACCTCGCCGTGAATATAGCACAAAGAGCAATTGCAATAGCGGAAAATAAAGAAGACAAAGTCCCGATCGATTTTAGCGCGATAATGGAAAAAACACAACAAATGCTTTCCCTCGCAATAGAAGCTACAATTGAACTAAATCCTACCATCGCTAATCAAGTATGCGTTATGGAAAAAGAAATTGATGAATTCAATAAAGAAATCCACAATGAAATCATCAAACTGATAAAAGATAAACCAAAAAAAACAAAATATTTTCTACATATACTGGGAGTTTCACGACAACTTGAAAGAATCGCCGATTACGCTACTAATATATGTGAAGATGTAATATACATGATCGAAGGAAAAATAATCAGACATCAGATGTAGTTCAATCACAAAAAAAGGACATTGTCTTATGGCAAAAGCAAAAATATTAGTGATAGAAGATGAAAAGGATATCCTCGACATCATCGAATTCAACCTCGAAAAAGAGGGATACAAAGTCAAATGCGTTGATTCCGGTGAGGAAGGACTTAAACAGGCGAGAGAAAAAATCCCTGATATCATTATTCTCGACCTCATGTTGCCCGGCATAGATGGGCTCGATGTGTGCAAAATACTCAAAAATGATTCGAAAACAAGACACATTCCAGTCATAATCCTGACCGCAAAAAGTGAAGAAGCCGATATAGTAACTGGCCTGGAAATAGGCGCTGATGATTATATAACAAAACCGTTCAGCCCAAGGGTGCTGCTCGCCAGGGTAAAAGCCGTTATACGAAAACTTTCCATGTCAAGCAACGATAGCGACGTCATTAAAAAAAAGGACCTCATCATAGACAAAGGGCGCCGGGAAGTCCTCTACAAGGGCAAAAAGGTCGATCTGACATTCACCGAGTTCGAATTGCTCTATCTACTGTCGAAACGGTCTGGTTGGGTTTTCACAAGAAACCAGATCGTCCAGGCAATCAAAGGCAATGGATATCCTGTCACGGAGCGTGCAGTGGATGTCCAGATTGTCGGACTCAGAAAAAAACTCGGAGATGCTGGCGAAATGATCGAAACAATAAGGGGTGTTGGCTACAGATTCAGGGATTAATAAAATGAAACTCAAATATAGAATATTTCCTCTCCTTTCTTTTTCAGCCCTACTCGTAGTGGCAATAGTGTTCTCCCAGTCATGGCTTATGCTAAGAAAAAATCGTTTTGAACAGGCAAAAGAAGACATCAAAAATATCCTATTCGTCACAAAAGAAAATATTTCTTCTGACATCAAAAACAACAATTTAGACGAAGTCGCAAAAAAACTGCTCACCCTTTCAAAAACAATTTCATCCAGAATCACTTTTATAGATTCGAAAGGAACCGTCCTTTTCGACTCCGACGCCAATCCGGTCGAGATGCCCAAACACAACGACCGTCCGGAAATCATCCAGGCAAATGAAAACGAAATAGGAGAATCCTACAGATATAGCACAACCGTAAAGAAAAATCACCTGTATAGTGCAATCAAAGTTGAAAGCCAGAATGGAGAAAAATTCTTCTTGCGAATTTCGCAAAATGATGAAGTTATATTCAAAGGCTTAAACCACTATTTAAAATCTTTACTGATATCATCTCTGATCGGATTGATGGCGTCGGTCATCATAACCTCGTTGATAGTGAGAAAAATTAATATCAATTTAAATGAAATAAAGGAGCAATCCGCGAATTTCGCAAAACTTAATTTCACTAATCAAATTCATTATTCAGGAATACATGAAATTGATATGGTGGCGGAAGAAATTAATAAAATGGCTTCAGAACTAAAAAACAGCATTGAACAGTCAAATAAATCGAACAATGAACTCAGCATAATCCTCTCAAACATGAAGGAAGGAGTCATTGCAACAGACGAAAATGGCAGGGTGATACTGGCTAATAAAACAGCTATGGACATATTCAAAATAAACCAGATAAAATTATCAGAACATCATTTTTATCAGGAGCTTATCAGAAATTCAGAAATTCAAGATATGGTAGAAAAAATCTTGAAGACACAGGAAGATTTCGACAGGGAAATCGAAATGCTCGAAGAAAACACCCGATTCCTGCAAGCAAGAGGAACGCCACTACTCGACAAAAATAAAAAATCAAAAGGTGCGCTGATTGTCTTGAACGACATAACTAAAATCAAAAAACTTGAAAATATGCGTAAAGATTTCGTCGCAAACGTCTCACACGAGATCAGAACCCCACTTACTGCCATTCTCGGTGCTGTGGAAATCCTGCGCAATAACAACTTAAAAGAAAAAAAACAGAAGAAAATCCTCAAAATACTAAAAAAACATTCCCACAGGCTCAATTGCCTGGTGGAAGATATCTTGACTCTCTCAAAGATTGAGCAAGGTATAGATAAATTCGAATTTTACCCCTGCTCAGCAGAAGAAATCATCCTCTCAGCAATAGACGCATGCAAGGAAAAAGCCAAAGACAAAAAAATAAAAATATCAACCGAAATACAGGACTTTTCATTCAGCGCAGATAGGGGATTATTCGAACAAGCCATCATAAATCTGATAGACAATGCAATAAAATATTCAGATAAAGGAAAAGAAATAATAGTAAAAGCAATTCAAAATCAAGGACACAACGAAATCTCTGTTGTAGATGAAGGATGCGGAATACCAGAGAAAGACCTGAATAGAATATTCGAAAGATTCTACCGCGTGGATAAAGCAAGAAGTAGGGAACTCGGCGGAACCGGACTCGGTCTCGCAATAGTGAAACATATTGTCAACGCACACAACGCAGAAATATCTGTCAAAAGCAGCCCAGATAAAGGCAGTACTTTCACAATAAAAATCCCAATTCAAACAGTATAAGCTAATCGATTACTGAAGATATTATACCTCCCCCAATAACACAATCACCATCATAAATAACCGCTGTTTGCCCAGGGGTAATTGCACGCTGCGCACTATTAAACTCCACAATAACTTCCATATTATCGACCTTCTTTATAGTTGCTTTTGCCGATTTACTGCGATACCTAATTTGAACTTCAGCATAAAAAGAATCCTTCTGAGAATAATCCGCTAAAAGCCAATTTAGTTGAGAAATACGAAAAATCTTCGAAAAAAGCTTCGATTCATCAAAAGAAAGTATTACTTCAGACTTAGAAGGAATAATTTTCGTAACAAAAATTGGTTTTCCAAATCCAACCCCAAAACCACGCCTTTGTCCAATCGTAAAATTATGTATTCCATTGTGCTTACCTAAGATACTCCCATCTTCATCCATTAAAAAGCCAGATTTTGCTTCTTTCCCAAATTTTAATCTTAATGTTTCTGCAAAGTTTTTTCCCAAAAGACCAATACATACATCTTGACTTTCCCTCTTCTCAGAATTAGGCAACTCAAGTTTTCTTGCAATTTCCCTTACAGTAACCTTATCATATTCGCTTAACGGAGTAAAAGTCCTACTGAGATCTTTTGATTTTACAAGAGAAAGAAAATAGGATTGATCTTTTGTCTTATCTTTCCCCCTAAACAGTAATACAGACCCATCGTCTGACATTAATATCTTTGCATAATGCCCGGTTACAATTCCATCAGCACCAACAGAATGCGCAAAATTTAGTAATTCTCCAAATTTTAAATATCTATTACATAGCACACACGGATTAGGAGTCATTCCACTTGAATAATTTTCCCAGCACTTCAAAAGGACTTTTTTTTCAAACTTCTCCCTTAGATCAAGAAAATAATGCGGAATTTCAAGTTTTTTACATACTTCTATTACCTGACGCCTATCATCTATTCCACAGCATGATTTCTTTTTTTCAGAAAAACTTTCACAGTCAATTAGTTTAAGTGTAACTCCAATTACATCATATCCTTTTTCTTTCATCAATGCAGCCGCTACACTGGAATCTACTCCGCCACTCATTGCTGCTATAATTTTTTTCTTCTTTGTTTTCACTATTACTTTTTTTTGTTAATTTTATCATAAATGTAAATAATTCAAACTCTTTCATATTGAAAAAACAACTATACAGAACTATTCTTAATATAATCAACAAAATCAATAAATAAAAAAATGGAAATTATTATTGAAAAATGGAAAAATGGAACAAAAGCTCCTTTCCTGATGTTTTTTGACGATGGCCTTCAATCGCATATTAAAAATGCTATTCCAGAATTATTACATAGGAATCTAAAAGCTACCTTTTATATAAATCCAGGTGCATCGTGGTTCAATAAAAGAGAATGGTCCAAAATTGCAAAAGAAAATAAAAACATTGTCTTTGGCAATCATACATATTCTCACAAAGGGGCTAATAATGCTTATGAAGCAGAATATGAAATATCTATGTGCCAGAAATTTATCGAAAAATTTAATAAAAGTCCCTCTCTAACTTCATTTATGTATCCTGGAGGTGCTCCATGGAAACCCAGTAAATCCAAAAGTTCAAAAATTCTTTCAAAATACAATCTAATTCTTAGAGAAAAAACTCTTATGAGAGCAGCAGGAGTTCATATAAAAAAATCTGCTGATTTGATTGCAGAAGCAGAAAAATCAATCCAAACTGAAACCGCAAATCAAATAACTTTTCATGGAGTTGGGGGAGACTGGCACTCTATAGATACATCTCCATTCATAGAACTTTTAGATTACCTGACTGATAAGAGGGATTTAATATGGGTAACAGATCACATATCATCTTATAAATATCAAAAGCTCTTTTTAAATACGAAAATTACAAAACTTAATCGTACTGAAAATTCTTTCTCTTTTAAATTGATATCAAAAATTTCCGACAGGCTCTTTCTTGATGAAAAATTAACTCTCTCTTTTCAGTTCCCAGAAGATTGTCGGAAAATTCAGATTTTCAAAGATTCCAAAAAAATAAATTTCAGAATAAGGAAAAATCGTGTATATTTTGACGTTTTACCTGATGAATCAGAAATAAAAATTGAGAAATTTTAACATCATATATGAAGACATTTTTCAGAAAAAATATACTTCAAATGAGCGGCTATGTCCCGGGAGAGCAACCCCAAAAATCTAAAATAGTAAAACTTAATACAAACGAAAACCCATTCCCCCCAACACCTAAAATAAAAAAATTCCTCATTAACTTCGATATATCAAAACTCAGATTGTATCCAGATTCTCTATGCTCAGAACTGAGAAAACTCATTGCAAAAAAATTTCAAATAAAGCCTTCCAATATAATAGTTGGAAATGGCTCCGATGATATCCTAAATATAATCACTAGATGCTGTGCCGATGAGACAAACCCAATATCATATTTTGAACCAAGCTATTCTCTGTATTCTGTCCTCGCAAAAATACAAGCTGCAAAATGTATTCCTATCCCATTAGAAAAAGACTTCTCAATCCCACGAAAAATTCCTGATGAAATCTTCAAAGCAAAGCTAATTTTTATAGTTCGCCCAAATGCCCCTTCAGGTAATAATTTCCCAAAAGATATCATTAAAAAAATATGCTTAAAAGCAAAAGGAATAGTACTTATAGATGAAGCTTACGCGGACTTTTCCGAAGATAATTGCATAGATATGGCAATCAACATGGATAATGTTGTTGTATGTAGAACTCTTTCTAAAAGTTATTCTCTTGCGGGGATAAGACTTGGATTTGCAATCGCCAATGAAAATATAATTTCTCAGATGATGAAAGTAAAAGATTCCTATAATGTTTGTAGATTATCTCAAGAAATTGCGAAAATCGCAATAACAGATGAAAATCACTTCAAAAAAAATATAAAAAAAATTATAAAAAATCGAACAAAATTGATTGAAAATTTGAAAAATCTGAACTTCAATGTCATAGATTCCCAGACCAACTTCATATTTACTTCCCCTCCAGATAATTTCAAATTAAATGCAGAACAAATATATAATTACTTAAAAAAGAACGGTATTTATGTGAGATATTTTAAAGGCAAAGTCACTGAAAACTACCTGCGAATTACAGTTGGAACAGAAGAAGAAAACAAAAAACTTATAGATAATTTAAAGCATATTCAATAATTTTGTTTTCTAAAATTACAATGGAAATGAGGAAGCGAAAATATTTTATTTTTTTTACTGCGTCTCTGCTGATTTTACTTCACATAATATTGTCGTCTCTTGCGATTTTCGCAAAATCACCAACATTCGATGAATCTGTTCATTTAACTGGTGGATATACATATTGGAAATTAAATGATTTCAGAATAAATCCAGAAAATGGAAATTTCCCTCAACGTTTAGCCGCGATACCATTACTTTTTGATAAAAGTATAATTTTACCTCTTGAATCCACCTATTGGCAAAATGTTCAAGAGTGGTTTTTCAGTTTTTTCTTTCTTTTTAAATCTGGAAATAATCCGGATAATTTGTTTATTCCGGCCAAGTTTATGATGCTTTTTTTAAGTACAACGTTATGTTTGAGTGTTTTTTATGTCTCATCCAGAATATTTAATTCATCATTTGCTCTTATATCCCTTTTCTTTTGCGTTTTTTCTCCAACAGTACTTGCTCATTCAAACTTGATAACTTCCGACATTTCTGCAAGTCTTTTTTTTCTACTTTCAGTGTACTTTATATGGGAAAATCTTAAAAATATAAACATCGCAAATACTTTATTATCCTCTTTATCTCTTTCTCTGCTCTTCTTGTCAAAAATGTCAGCTCCAATAATAATCCCCTTTTATCTAATTTGCATTTTTATCCGTTTAATAAGTGATAAACCACTAATTTGCGAATTTAGGAAAAAAATTTTCATTCAAAAAAGCCTATCAAAAAAGATATTAACTTTATCTTCTATTGTATTAATACAGTTATTTTTTGTTTACTTTTCTATATGGGCGGCGTTTTCTTTTCGCTATTCTCAAGTTCCCCCTGGCTCTAAATCTTCAGCTGCTGCTGAAATCCAATTTGACGATTTGATTAAGGGGAAAAAAGACTTTATAGATAAATCAATGCTTTTGATCGATAAATTAAAGCTTTTACCAAGAGCTTACACTCACGGATATCTTTACGTAAAAAAACATCTCAATAAGCGGATTTCATTTATGAATGGCGAGAAAAGTAATAGTGGTTTTTTATTATTCTTCCCATATGCATTTATGATTAAGACACCTTTACCGTTAATTTTACTTTTGCTTCTTTCTACGTTATATGCTCTGAAAAAGAGTATTCCTTATGATTTTGTTCCATTTGCGATTTTCGCAATTCTCTTTATTATTTTTGCCTTATCGTCAGGCATAAATATTGGACATCGCCATCTTCTGCCACTTTATCCTATTTTTTTTATTTTTTGTCCATATTTTGCTTACAAAAAAAGCGTCTTTTGGAAAAAGGCATTCCTTGTAGCATCTTCTTTATTTTTTGCTTTTGATACATTAATTATTATGCCTGATTACCTGGCATATTTCAATCAAATTGCTGGCGGTCCTAAAAATGCTTATAAGAAGTTAGTTGATAGTTCTCTCGACTGGGGACAGGACCTCAAGGAATTAAAGAATCTATCAGACTTTATTGCTGAAGAAAAAAATTTTTATCTTTCTTATTTTGGGACTGCTTCAATTAACAGTTATGGTTTGCAGAAATTCATTTCTCTGCCAGGTTATTTTACGCAAGAAAACTTTTATATTCACAATTTCAAACCAGGAGTTTATTGTATAAGTGCAACTATGCTTTATCTTTTATACTATCAGGACATCTTTGCCACTTTAAAATTTCCTCCAGAAATTCTATTTAATGATAGTTTTGAAAAACTCAAGCCTTTTATTGATGATATGCTTGTCGAAGCTGAAAGAGGAAATTTAAAAATATTCCTTGAAAAATATGGAGAGGATTTCTGCCTAAGACGATACAAAGCTTATGATTTAATCAGATTCGCAAAACTTTGCGAATATTTAAAACAAAAAAAACCCGACTATTATGCGGGGTATTCAATATTAGTTTATAAGCTAAATGAAAATGATATAAATAATGCTATGAAAATGAAAGTCTCATTTTAAAAAAAGGGAGGAAGACTATGAACGAAAAATTATCTGCGATTTTCGCAAGGCGCTCAATTAGAGTTTTTCAAGAAAAAGAAATCCCAGAAGAAATGATAAAAGATATTCTGGAAGCTGCTATGGCAGCTCCATCAGCAGTAGCAAAGGATCCATGGGAATTTATAGTTATAAAAAACAAGAACACTTTGATAAAAATAACAGAAGCTCTACCAAATGGAAAAATGCTCTCCTCTGCACCACTCGGAATAATAGTATGCGGAGATATTAAAAGAGCTCATGGGAATGAATTGTCATTCCTGCTACAGGATTGCTCTGCAGCAATTCAAAATATCCTTCTTGCCTCATCAATTCTTGGATTGGGTGCATGCTGGCTTGGTGTTCATCCGCGAACTGAAAGAATATCCTATATCAAAGAATATTTTAAGCTTCCAGAAAATATTATTCCGATAGCTGCTATTGCATTGGGTTTTCCGGCAGAAAAAAAAGAGCCAAGAACCAGATTTGACAAAGAAAAAATACACTTCGAAAAATGGTAGTAATTCAGCTTTTTTTTTTGAAAATATATAATTATAGTATAATTTATCAAAAAAATAAACTTTAAAATGAAATTTTCTACAAAAACAAGATATGGTCTGAGGATTCTTCTGCAAATTGCAGAGACAAAAGACAAGAAATTTGTTCAAGGAAAAGAAATTGCGAGAGCTCAAAAAATTACAGAGCCTTACATGGAACAAATAATGATTTCACTTAAAAATGCTCGTTTAATAAAAACGACAAGAGGATGTTTTGGCGGATATGCCCTTACCAGGAGTCCTTCTGAAATAAAGTTAAGTGAGATTATTGAACTCTTTGAAGGCCCAATATATTTTACAAATTGCGTAGAAGATAAAGATTCATGTGACCTGATTAATAATTGCAAGGCACATGTGTTATGGAAAAAACTCGCAGCAAGAATAAAGAATATCTTTGATAATATTTCATTGGAAGAAATAATGTTAAATAAAATTTAAAAAAATTTAGTTTATGTGTAAGGAGAAAGAATGAATGATAATAAGTTAAAAGTTCCTACATTGGCTCTACATGCAGGGCAAACTCCAGATTCCACTACTGGTGCACGTGCCGTCCCAATTTATCAAACAACCAGTTATGTCTTTAAATCTGCAGAGCATGCAGCAAATCTATTTTCACTTAAGGAGTTTGGAAACATTTATACCAGACTTATGAATCCAACTACAGATGTCCTGGAAAAAAGAATAGCCGCAATAGATGAAGGCACAGGAGCCCTTGCAACTTCAAGTGGTATGGCAGCTATTTTTTTGGCTATCACAAATATTGCCAGAACAGGAGATAATATAATAAGTTCAGCATCGTTATACGGTGGAACAGATACACTTTTCAGATATACATTTCCACGCTTTGGAATTGAAACAACTTTTATTGAAGATTTCAGCCCTGAAAATATCAAAAAAAATATAAAGCAAAATACAAAACTTATTTACGCTGAAACCATTGGAAATCCCAAGGGAGACGTACCGGATTTTGAGAAAATAGCAGAGGTAGCTCATAAAGCTAAAATTCCTTTTTTTGTAGATAACACTTTTGCTCCTTCAATATGCAAACCTTTCAAATATGGCGCAGATGTTATAGTATATTCCTGCACAAAATGGTTGGGTGGACACGGAACTTCAATCGGAGGAATAATCGTTGACAGCGGAAATTTTAATTGGGGGAACGGAAAATTTCCAGAGTTTACTGAGCCTGATCCAAGTTATCACGGACTTAAAATATGGGATGCCCTCTCGAATGTTCCTGGAATGGGGAATGTTGCCTTCATAATTAAAGCGAGAATTCAAGGGATGAGAAATATTGGCCTTTGCCCTTCTCCTTTTAATTCATTCTTAATTCTTCAAGGAGTAGAAACCCTGCCTTTAAGAATGAAAAAACACGGTGAAAATGCTATTGAACTGGCAAAATTTCTAAAAAATCATCCCTGTATATCATGGGTAAATTATACAGGTCTCGAAGAGCACAAATGGCATCAAATTGCGAAAAAGTATTTAAAAGGCAGTTTTGGTTCAGTTTTTGGCTTCGGAATAAAAGGCGGCTATAAAGCAGCTGAAAAATTTATTAACTCAGTAAAACTTGCAAGCCATCTGGCTAATGTTGGAGACGCAAAAACTCTAGTCCTTCATCCAGCATCAACAAGTCACCAACAAATGACTGAAGATGCACAAATAGCATCAGGTGTTACTCCAGATTTTATAAGAGTATCCGTTGGACTTGAAGATATTGATGATATCAAAGCAGATTTCGATCAGGCATTGCGAATTTCGCAAAAATAAATTTTTACTAAAAAGTCTGACTTGTTTTATTTTTATTTAATGCTATAGTGCGCACTTCAAGTTCTTCATACAATTTCTTCAGCGGGGCGTAGCGCAGTCTGGTTTAGCGCGTCTGCCTTGGGAGCAGAAGGTCGTGAGTTCGAATCTCACCGCCCCGACCATGATTTAGTTAGGCTTTACTGAAAAATTCAAAAGATATTATATAATTATTTGACAAGTAAGTATTTATGTAGTATAATGTTCTCAAAAAAATGCTTTAAATTGCAAGGAATATCAAGGTGCCCCTTCAAAATCCTCCCCACTTGAGCCGTCAAAAAGAAGCATCTCTGGCTCAAACCGATAAGATACAAGACGAAAGAGGGATCGGAAATCTGGATCAGGCTGGGGCTTCTCGGAATGAACCTGAAAACGGCGGTATCGAGAGCCTAAAACTGAGAGAAATAAGAAAAAAAGACGGCGAAGGTAGAGAATTTTTCAGAACATATAGTGGATATGCAGAAAAATTTTTCGCCCAAAATGCAAAAATCTTTTTTCAGTAGGCCCTAAATTTAGGCTTACGATTTTGGTGGTTTGAAAGCACCATAAGATCCAAAAATAAAAAAACAGAATAAAAAAACTCCTGCGCAAAATAAATAATTTGAAGAAAGCGTTTGGGATTTCATTCTAGCAATTACAATAAGGAGAGGTAAGTCGATGCAGATTGCTGAAATGATTCCTCCTGATAATCCATAAATCAACCCCTGTTTCCAGTTGGGATAATTGTCAAAATTAAGGTTATAATCTTTTAAAGGATCTTTCATCTTCGTCATGCTTTTTTTCTTGTGGAAGACTTTGACAGAAACAGAATATGTAAAGTTTTAAGTAAAAATATAAAAACTATTATAAGTCCTATTATTGGTAGAAATATAGCAAACACTGATAATATGAGAGATAGAAAAAGCTCAATTGTTGAAATAATACAATTAGCAATTCCTGCTGTAATTACTGAACTTGATGCCCTAATTAAAGCTGTTAATGTTTGAATTCCTCCTGCAGTCCCACCTCCCACGATGATTGCGAGAGTCCATTTCACAAGCGGAGAAATATCAATTATAATCGAAGAAGAAAGAATTATTCCCGCTATAATAGCTGTAGGAGTACTCAAATTATCCATAATATTATCTACTATTGGTATATAGTATGTTGCGATTTCAAGGATGGAGGCCGTTAAAAATGTTATAAGTGCTGGCCATGAAGATAGCCATATAAAATTTTCCGCTAGCTTTATATGACCATACCTGGCAGCAATAGAAATTATTAACATTGGTATAAAAACACGGAAACCACAAGCTGCGCTTAAGCCTATCCCCATTATAATTGCTATTATCAGATTTTGATTTAAAGGCTCCATATAAAAACTCTAACCTTAGAAATTTAGGTGTTTATTTATTTTTTCATCTTCAGTAATTGAAAACAATGATTTTTTATTGAAACCAAATAGCATTGCAAATAAATTGCCAGGGAACATTTCACACGAATTGTTAAAATCCGTTACAGCTGCATTATAGGCTCTTCTTGCAGCAGAGATTTGCTCTTCAATCTCGGTTAAATTCTTTTGAAGATTAAGAAAATTTTGATTTGCTTTTAAATCAGGGTAGTTTTCGGACAAAGCAAGAAGTTTTGTCATAAGAGGAGCAGACTCAATGCCGAGTCTAATTTTTTCATCATTAGAGATGTTTTTTGTGCTGGTTGCCCTAATTTCTATCAATTTTTCAAGAGTTTCACGTTCGTGTTTTGCGTAACCTTTCACGGTTTCCACCAATCCAGGAATCAAATCAAAACGTTTTTTTAACATTACATCAATTGTGGCAAAGGCTTTTTCTGCCATATTTTTCTTGGATATAAATGAATTATATATCAAAGCAACAATTATGATTAAAGTAAAAAGAAAAACTAATAACAAGAACATCATTATAAAAATATTGTATTTTTTAGATTATTTTTCTCTTTTTTATTTTTGAAAGAATTCGCGGGACATTTTTTGGCTCAAAGAAAGCAGGTAAATCATGCATGCAACTTGCACATCCAGCCGCTAAACCAATAGCAAAACTCTCAAAAAGGTCTTTTCCAGATGAAATTTCTGCAAGCATTATTGCTCCTACAGTATCGCCAGCACCAAGAGGGTTAACGAAATTATCGATAGGTGGAATTGAATACTCAAATGCAATATTTTCCGTAAATAAAAACGCATTATTTGCCCCGGCTGTAACAGCTATTACTTTTATGGGATATTTTTTTAAACATTCTTTGGCAGAAGCTTTGATATCTTTTTTTCCTCCAATTGATATTATTTCTTCCTCATTTACTTTCAATATGTCAACTCCGGCAGCAAGTGCACCGTCGGTATATTGTACTGCATCCATATAAACAGGAATTTCCAATTTTTTTGCTTCTTGCGTTACTTTTGTATAGAAATCAACATTCATTCCTGGGGGAAAAGTACCGCATAAAGCAATATAATTTTTCGTCGAAGCCTCTGAAAATATCAGGTTAAAAATTTCTTTTTCTGCTGTCTTTGCAATTGTCTCAGATGGCTCAATCAATTCAGTCATCTTGTGGTCTGACATAGAAAGACATGTGGTGCATATTCTTGTTTCAGCATGAGCGTTAACAACTTTATATTTCAATCCTTCAGCGTCCATTGCATTTAGTAATAGTTTTCCTGTTTTTCCTCCGGCAAAAAGGAAATTCTTTGTTTTTACTCCATTATTCCATATTTTTACTGCTCTGCAGAAATTTACCCCTTTACCAGCAGCGCAATAGGATACTGAACTAGCCCGATTTACAATGCCCTTTTCAAAAGTCTGAAATTTCAAGACTTTCTGCCAGGCAGGATTTAACCCGACTACTAATATTGTTCCTTTTATTGAATTATTCATTTTTTTCTATCCTGTTTCTTATTTTTTTCAACCCATTCACCTTCATGCCATATTATTCCAAAGTCTGAACGCATATCACGATTTTGTACCCTCATATAAAAGGCTTCAAACTGTTTTAAAGCCCACAAAAGAGGAAAATAAGAAATCATTGAAAGCCCCTCAGGTGTAATTTTCTTTCCTCCTCTTTTTTCTGCAGTGAAAACTTCCTGCATCATAGAAAGTTTTGACAAAATAGTTATGAAAATAAAGTATGGTGCTGGAACTTTTATAAGTTCTCTGAAAAAATAGAAATTTCTCTCTTTCTCAAAATTATCTGTGTCAACAAGTTCGGAATTTGCTTCTGAAACGATCATAGAATAAAATTTATATATTCCAAGAGGATCTATTAGAACATTAGACCAATTATTTTCTGGTAATACTCCATAACATTTTTCATCGAGCCCTGTTGTAAATTCTACTTTTACACCATTTGAAGTCTGCAGATATGGTTGGATAAAATTCTTTGCAATCATATCGGGCATTCCGGTCTTATTCACCTGTATAGAAGCTTCTTCAATGGCCTTTTTGAACTCTCTCTCATTTATTTTCTTTGATGCGTAAAATTTAACAGAGTCTTCTACTTTTTTCCATATATCGGATATTGGACTGCGTTTTTTTTTCTTTCTCATCGTAAAACTCGTAAAATCAGGCAAAAAACAACCTAAAAAAGATTATTTTTTTTCCCTTATAATTAAGGCATTCTTAATAATATAATCGGCATATTCGTAAAAATCAAATGATTTTTATAAAAAAATAGGGGGGCATAATTTGCCCCCATTACTTAGTAAATTCGGAGAGATAATTTATTCCTCTACGATTCCTCCCTCAAATGTTTCTTTTACAGCATCGGCTATACCAAGTTCTTGCATAAAATACTCCCAGCTATAACCGGTTCTGTTTATTATAGTGCGGAAAATTTTATCCAATCCCTGCTCCCTATCAATAAGGAAAAGCCAACGTGTGATTAGTCGTCTTTGAGATGCTTCTTTATTTGTTAATTCAGATTCAGGTTTTTTTAGAATTTCCACAAAATGCCTATTAATCTCATCTACTTTGCTTTGTGCTTCGGATACAATCAAACCGTGACTATAATCTATTTCCTCTGCAATCCTTTTTACTAATATTTTTGCGAGTTCCTTGGTTGCTTCTTCATCACTTAAAGCTTCAGCAGCAAGCTTGATTTCATTGGCATTTTCCCTTATAATAGCGTGAAATTGCGGAAAAAGATCGGACTTTATTTGAGAAACAAGGGTTGAAGAATGCTCTTTTATAAGATTTTTGGCCGTGCTTTCAATCGTTGGTAGTTGATCATATATTGCTGCTATTGCAGTATCAGCAAGAGGTTCAGCCTGGGTATTAACAAAATCATCAATCATTGCCGGAATATTGTTTAATTGGTCTGTTACAATATTTTTTATAATCGCAGATACACTATCGTTTTTCACAGCTCTTCTTATCTGAACGCTAAGAAAAGTTGTGTAAACAATTACAAAAAGTGCCAGAAGAACATAAATAATAGATAGCACTTTAGTTGATGCGCAAACCTTATTTTTTTGATCATTGGCTTGTTTTACGAGGTTTTCTAATTTATTGATGATATTATCATTCATTTTGAGCCTCCTTCATATTTTTTTTCTCCTCTTGGTGGATTAACTTCATAAATAGCAAGTTCAAGGACTGCCTCAGCAAGTTCAAGTTTTATGTCGTCAAGTTCTTTTTCTGATAGAGCTTTATAATCTTCAGTATTTCTGAACTCGGAAATAGTCCTTTCAAGCCCATCAAACATAGTTGAAAGATCAACGAGATTTTGTTCAAGATGGTCTGTAATATCTTCTATGAAAACATATTGGGCTGCAGTGATGGTCTTATGCAATTTTTCAGGATTCAAATCAGGAAACTTTTTCTGCAAATCTTTTTCAATGTCTGCCATAGATTCTTCAAGGACTTTTGTCAACTCTTCTTTCAGGTGGTTTTCTATAAAGACTTTCATATTATTTAAGAGTTCATTGCCTTTATCTTTGAACATAGGCAATTCCTTTTTGAAACGTTCTATAAATATATTTGCTACTTTAGGAGCTGATTCACTTACTATTTTTTTCTCAAGAAGTCTGACTTCTGGGCCATTCATCACATCCTTCAAATCTACTAAAACCTGTTCTTTCAATAATTTTAAATTATTTTCGCTTGTAAAATTTTCGTAAATTTTGAAAAGATTCCAGGCGAAGACACCAAGGGCAATGAGTATTGCCAGGATTGAAAGCCTCGCAATAACCATTCCCTGCCTGCGAGTTTCTTCAGTTTCTCTGAGCAGAGTCTCGAGTTGTTCGATTTTAGCCGAAAGATCCTGAGAACTACTATTCTCTTTTTTGATTTCTTCGGGCATATTTCCCCCTTTTTTATTTTGCTTTACTTTTGTTTTACTCTTATAAAAAATAACATAATAAAAAAAAAATACAAGTAAATAGTTATGAAAAGTGGCAAATATTCCATAAAGACATTGGCAATATCCTATTCGTAAGTTTTTCCCTTATGGCAAGCTCTCCAGATTCTACATTCAGGTTTTTCCCGAAAACATCATAAAAAATATTTAAAGGCATAAGTGGAGATGCTTCAATGTTATATATGGTAAGAACTATGAATAATGGATTGTCACAAAGTAGTTTACTACAATCGGCCAGAAGTCCGGCTAAACAATTCTCAAGCTTCCATAGTTCCCCTTTGGGGCCCCTACCAAAGGCGGGAGGATCCAAAATTATAGCATCATATCTTTTTCCCCTGCGAATTTCGCGCTTTACAAATTTTACCGCATCGTCGAGTATCCACCTTACTGGTTTTGAAGACATACCAGAAATTTCAAGGTTTCTTTTTGCCCACATTATTGATGGAGAGGATGCATCCACATGAGTTACGGAAGCTCCTGCAGACAAAGCAAAAAGAGTTGAGGCTCCAGTATATCCAAATAAATTAAGGACATTTTTATTTTTAAGCGACCTGCAATCCTTTATAAAATTCCAGTGAGGTTCTTGCTCAGGGAAAATTCCTAAATGTTTTGAATTATCATTCATACGCAATTCGAAATTGAGAATTCCAATCTTCAAATTCCATACTTTTTTGATATTTCTCCTCAAAATCCAGTTCCCCTTATCAGAAATAAAAATGGCATCAGCTTTATTCCATTCATTTTCCGAAAGGGATTTTTTCCACCATGCTTTAGGCTCTGGTCTGATAACTTTGACTCCAGCAAAATTTTCAAATTTCATTCCAGAGCCGCTGTCAATAAGTTCATATTCCGGACATTCACTGATTTTTACAATTAATTGGAGTTGCGAATTTCGCAATATTTTCACCCATTTAGTGAGATATGTTTGCCACAGCGTGGACAATTTACGGATTCAGCTATGAAACCAGGTGGAACTTTGAACTTAAGTCCACATGAACAGTCGAAAAATTTGAAATTAGCCGATTTCATCAATATGTTATTAGCTTCTTTTGCTCTTTTTCGAATAGATTCATCCTTTGTTTCTACTCCTCTCAAGCGCAGTTGTCCTTCGTTAATTTCGCGTTCTGGATTGGATATTAAGCTTTCTTTTTTAAATTTTTTATACGCCTCATTATAGTCATGAATTCTTGCTCCTGCCATTGAACGAAGTATCTTTATCCTTTCTTCCGTTGGAGGATGAGTGCTGAAAAGAGAAGAAAAGCTATGTCCATCAAGACCAAGGGGAGGGATGATATACATAGGTGCCGTAACTCTATTTGCAGATTCAAGTGGAATTTTGGCTTTTGCACTGATTTTTTCCAGGGCGGAAGCAAGCCCTTCAGGATATCTTGTAAAAATAGCTGAAGATGCATCAGCAAGATATTCTCTACTTCGCGAACATGCAAAATAAATTAATTGTGCAATAAATGGGGCAATTATTGCAAGGATGATGCCGGCAAAGATGAGAATTACCTGAATTTGCCCTCCACTATCTCTTGAGCTTCGAGATCTTCTTCCTCCAATGTTTCCATAAAAGATCATTCGTGTAAACATATCTGAAAGTATAACAATTGTTCCAAGCATAACACCGGCTAAAGTAAGAAATTTTGTATCTTCATTTTTTATATGTCCTATTTCGTGTGCAATTACTGCTTGAAGTTCATCGCGATTTAAAATTGTTAATAAGCCTGTTGTAACAGCTACTGCACAATCTCCAGGAGAACCAACAGCAAACGCATTTGGTGCATTGCTTTCAATAATATAAACTTTTGGTGTTGAAGGAAGGGCAGCAGCAATTTTCATCTCCTCCACTATATTATATAGCTGAGGGGCATCTTTATGTTTTACTTCCTTTGCACCTGAGAATGCTAATAATATGTTTTTCCCCTCTACAAAAGCGATAAAAGTCAAAAAAAACCATATTACACCAGCAAATGAAATTCCCAGCACAATTCCAGACCTTCCTCGCGAAAAAAACACCCCAAAAGATGCTCCAAGAAAGAGAAGAAGTAATCCCATAGCGCAAATTAAGAAGGCGGATTTTATTTTATTTTGTCTTACAATTTCCCACATAATCTTATTTTTTTTGATAGAATTCAGTTATGTCAAAAAATATTTTCTTCTTTTGTCCTTCAGGGAGAAATATTTCAATACAATCCAGTATTTTGGAAGCATCTTTTGATTCAATAAGATACTGATTCGACAAAATATAACCAGGATAATATTTTTCAAGATAATATTGTTCAGCTTCAATCCCATAAAATGTACTTTTTGCCCCTTTTATTATTATTGGTTCCGTTATAGAACCATTACCTCCATATAAAATCATGCCTCTAAAACTTAGAACTTCCGAATAATTAGAAGGAATTAGGATTTTCTTAGATATTTCAGAATTACGACAGGAAAATACAAGAAATACGAAAAATAAAAATATATTTGAAACAATTTTTACCTTTTTCATGCAAAAGTTCTGATTCCATAAAAAAATAATTTTTAACTAAAAATATACCACAATTTGAAGAAAATAACAAACTTAAAAAGTTTTTCCTTCAGTTGAATTTTAAAATAGATTCTGTATAATTCAAAAAAAATGGAGAAAAAGATGATAAACAAACTCAAGGTTAGATTTGCCCCTTCTCCAACAGGACATGTCCACATAGGCAATATTAGAGTTGCCATATTTAATTGGCTGTATGCTAGAAGTCAGAATGGGCTATTCCTGCTAAGGATTGAAGATACCGATGTCGAACGCTCAACAGAATCAGCCGTAAATGCGCTTTTCAATGTATTAGAATGGTTAGGGTTAAACTACGATGGAGAGGTATTATATCAATCAACTCAGTTTCAGAAACACCTTGAAACGGCAGAAAAATTGATCAAAACGGGATTTGCCATTAAAAAAAATAGCGAAAATTCAAAGGGGCAACCAATAATTTTTATTTTTCCTTATGACTGTTCCAAATTAAATTTTGTAAGAGAAAAAGAGAAAGTTACTATTCAAATAAATCATGAAGAAGATATCTCTCTTAGCCTTACAGGGGCTAAGTTTTCTTATATAGAAAATGAAAAAATTATCGAAAAAGAAACAACTTTAGCAGGATTATATAAACTTCAAATATTTGACAAAGAGAATAAAATCGTCTTCAATCTGGATGAAAAAATCAAAGAAATTTCAGAGCAAGAAATAAAAATTTCCAACGCAAGTAAAATCGAGTTTATACGGCGTGAGGTATTTTTTAAGGACGAAGTAAAAGGAGAACTTTCCAAACCTCTCGACAGTATGAAAGACTTTGTTATCGTGAGAAGTAATAATACACCAGTGTTTCATCTTGCAAATGTATGTGACGATATAACGCAGGAAATAAATTTTATAATGAGAGGAGATGACCATGTTGAAAATACTTTTCGACATTTATTTCTCTTTAGTGCAATAGGTTATCAACCTCCTCGTTATGCCCATTTGCCAATGATTGTAAACCAACAAGGAAAACCATATAGCAAAAGAGATGGAGATGCCTATGTGGGGGATTTCAGAGATAAAGGTTTTCTTCCACAGGCTTTATTCAATTATCTCGCTTTACTCGGATGGTCGCCCGGAGATGACCGTGAAAAAATGACAAAAGAAGAAATGATAAGAGAATTCTCGGTTGACAGGATTAAAAGCTCTCCTGCTCAATTTGATATTCAAAAGTTAATAAATATGAACGGATTATATATTTCTGAATTAAATTTAGATGAGTTTATAAACCTCTCATATAATTTTATTCCATGGTCAGAAAAAAAACCGGAAAAGGAAAAATTTGCGAAAATCGCAAAATTAATGCATCCCAGAACAAAAACGTTTGCTCAGGTCAGTGAATGGAAATACTTTTTCTTTAATTCGTATGAAATAAATTCGAAAGATAGGGAAAGATTTTTTAGTGGCACAAATAAAGAGGCATTACTGTCTTTTGCAGAGACCCTTAACTCTCTCAAAAACCTGAATGCATATATCGTAGAATCTCTTATAAGAAAAACAGAAGAAAAATTCAATTTAAAAAAAGGTTCTCTTAACCTTCCTTTGAGAATAGCTTTGAGCGGAGTAAAAAGTGGACCACCGATTGAAGATATAATACTTTTGCTTGGAGCATCAGACTCTTCTATAAGAATTAAGAAAAAAATTTGTGAAAACTGAATTGTCTTCAAAAGTGGAATATTTTTTTTGAAAAATTCTTTTTAGAGATTTATATTTACGAAAAAATTAGGAGAAACGCCAATGAAAAAAACATTTTATTACTTCTTTTCAGGGATTATTGCTCTTGCGATTTTTGCAAGTGGATGTGGAACAGATCCAGCAAGAATTGATGCTTCAGGAACAGATACTATTACAACAACTGATGATGTTAATGTAAAAGATTGGCAAATTGCCGCTGAAAAATGCGTTAATTCCCTCCTCACCTCAGGTGTATTGCTCAGAAATGATGGAAGAAAATCAGTTATAATGGTAAGCACTGTAAAGAATTCAACAAATCAACATATTGATATTCAAATACTTACACAAAAAATTAGAACAGCTATCTTGCGCTCAGGGCAGGCTCTAACAACTACTGCTGTCAGTGCTGATGGGCCAGAAGACAAGGCAACAAAACAGGTGAGAGACCTTCAGGATGATGAAATGTTCAACCAAAATACAGTTCAAAAAATGGGAACCGTAATTGCTCCAGATTATAGTCTTGCTGGTGAAATCACACAACAAAGTACAAGACAGGGAAGGATGAGAGAATCATATTTTTATTTTCATCTTACTTTGACTGATTTAAAAACAGGGCTTGCAGTATGGGAGGATGAAGTAGAGATTGCAAAGCAAGCTAAAAAGCCACTGGTAGGTTTCTAAAGTTTCAAAAATGAAAAGTGCGTAATAAGTAATTTTATACCTCTTACGTCGATGGGGGATTAAACTGATTTCGAATTGCAATAACTAAGTTATTTATTCATGTTTTTATGTATGAATTGACCGGGTGTAAGTCCACATCGTTTTTTGAAGGTTGTACAGAAAATTCTCTCATTAGCAAATCCGCATGAGTCGGCAACTTCCTTTAAACGCATGGGAGAATGAAGTAATAATTCTTTAGCCTTTTCAATACGTTTATTTAAAGAAAATTCCTTTATACCAATTCCAAAATGATTCTTGAAAATATGCCTAAGGTATTCACTGCTTATCCCAATTCTTTTTGCTATGTCTGAAATAAGTGGCGGTTCTTCAAGTTCAAGGGAAAGTATTCGTGATGCTTCTGTGGCAAAATTAATTGTTCTGTTAAGTTTTTTATAATTTTCTTTTAGTTCAGCTTCCCACACTATTTCCTGTAAAAGTGCAGTTAATCGTAAATCTTTTGCATTTTCAGGACCATCCTCCTGCCAATGAGAGATATCAGCAATATCCATTAGAATTCTTCTCGACCTGACACTTATTAATATCTGTATATTTGCAAGTTTTTTAGCAAGGGAATTATTTTTAACTTCAAAATGCAAACAATTATCCATCCCATCTTCTTCCATTTTCTGATTATGCATTTCTCCCTTCATATAAATTAGCAAATCACCAGCGTTAAATTTAATTTTTTTTCCTGAAGAAAGTTGACTTATCCCACTGCCAGTTGGATGAAAAACAATTTCTACACAATTATGAGAATGCATTGGACAAAAATATCCCGATTTCAATTTATGCTGAAAAACACGTAAAAATTTAACCGATTTTGAAAATAAATAACCGTTTTTAGAAATTGTCATATAACATAGTACACGATAAAATAAATAATGTCAAGAAAAAATAATTATTAGTAAGGGGAATTATTAAAATAAGGAGAAAAAATGGAAAAGAGGATTGTTTTTAATGGTAAATGCTTGGTAGAACTTGAAGATTTTGAAATTTCAGATTTAAAGGATGGTGAAGTAAAGGTGAGAACGCACTTTAGCTTGATGAGTACAGGGACTGAAAATATTGTTTTTAATAGAAATTTTGATCCTGGTACACACTGGGACAAATGGGTCAAATATCCTTTCTATCCCGGATATACTTGTTGTGGGGTGGTAGAAGAATTAGGGAAAAACGTTAGTTCGATTAAAAAGGGGGATCGTGTAGCAATAACTAGAGGACATGCATCTGCACATATTGTTTCTGAAGCAGATTGTATAAAAATACCAGATTCTATATCAGATTCTGATGCCCCGTGGTTTAAATTGGCCAAGATAAGTGCTATGGCCGCAAGGGTTGCTAACTTATCATTAGGTTCTTCTGTTCTGATTGTGGGAGCAGGACCAATAGGGCAAATGGCAATACGTTGGTGTTCTGTTGCAGGTTCATTTCCTATTATCGTTGTGGATTCAGTAAAAATGAGAATTGAGATGGCAAAAAAAGGAGGAGCTTCACATTGTATTTCAAAATCTCTTTCAGAATCTTTTGAAGAGATAAAAAAGATCTGTGGTGGAGATGGTCCCCAAACTGTTATTGATAGTACAGGACATTATCAAGTTTTTCAGGACGTATTAAAAATTGCAGGAAAATTTGGAAGAGTAGTAATACTTGGAGATACAGGAAGTCCGGCGAACCAGCATCTTAGCTCTGAGGTAATGACAAAAGGACTACATATAGTCGCTGCACACGATTGCCATGAAACCCCTAATTGGAATTTCAAGATAATATCTAACTTGTTTTTTGAATTTGTGAAATCTGGTAAGTTTAGTCTTGAAGGATTGAATACGCATATTTTTGAACCGGAGCAGTATCGTGAGGCTTACAAAATAGCTAATGAAAAACGTGGAGAAACCATGGGAATATTATTTAAATGGAATTAAAATATTTAAGGAGAAAATTATGAAACTAAAATTTAGTGCAGCTGATTGGGCTTATTATGAAAAATCCGGACTATCACCGGAAGAGTACTATAATAAACTTGTAGAACTCGGATATACAGGAGTAGAAATGGTGCCCCAAGAGAGACTTAAAATTGCAAAATCAGCAGGTTTGGAAATATTAAATGAAAGCATTTTTGCAGATTGTATCCCACATGGCCTTAACAGAAAGGAAAATCATCCGCGACTGATAAAAAAAATACGAGATAGTCTTCAAATTGCAGGAGAAGAAGGAATAAAAGCTCTTATTATATTTAGTGGAAACCGAATGGGACAACCCGACTGTGAAGGTATGTTAAATTGCAGAATGGCAATTGAAAAAGTTCTTCCTGATGCGGAAAAAAATAAAGTAATTCTCCTGTTTGAAGTTTTTAATATATATAACCATGAAGATTATCAGGCGGATAACTCGCGTTATGCATTTAGTCTTGCAAGGTCATTATCGTCGCCATTTTTTAAAGTTTTATATGATATTTATCATATGGAAATGATGGGAGAAAGTTCAGAGAATATTTTGCCTGTAAATATTGCACATGTGGGGCATCTACATGTTGCTGATATTCCATATCGTGATATTCCCAAACTATCTGGCGGAATAGATTATTCAAAAATCATTAAGAGTACCATGAAAGCCGGTTATAAGGGATTCTGGGGAATGGAATTTCACTCAAATAATCCTATAAAGGATCTTGCTGATGCAAAAAAAATGTTTGAGAGTTTTTTGATGTAATCTTACAAATAAAAGTAACGTTAAGTAAGAGATTGATATTTAATAATATTAACTAAATTATTAAACTATATTTCGCTTTTGACCAGTGTGACGTAGCAGCAAGTCATCGAGAGGTACTGTATAAACCTAAAAAAGCAGTTGAAAATGGTTTTTATTTTTATGTATATGAAAATAAGGTTGTTGTACATTATGCTTTGTCAATTTTTTAGGTTGACGATTTTTTTACGATTTTCACCCCGCAAGAGATTGGCTGCATTTATCGTATCTACTCGTTAGCTTCGACTACTAGTTACTACAGTTTCCTCTCGCTACCTGGTATCTACAGCAAATGCAACCAATTGCTTTTTTTAGGATAATTACTACGACGAAGACTGGGGAAAAAGGGCTTTGCCATCCAGGTGAAAGATGCGGAAAGAATAAAATGTTGGTTGTGATTTTTGTAAAAAAATCATAATAGCTCTATCTGTGGTTTTTGCATTTTTTCATGAAGCAAATGCAATAAGTTAATTGGATTGGATTATGAAAAGCTAGACCAGATTGTGAAAAATATTTAAGAAATAGATTATTTTAAGAAGTTTAAAGCTAAAAGAATGACTTTTTGGCAGGATAATTTGATAAAAAACTTGTTTTATTTTGTCTTATTCCTTCATATACCACGATAGAAATGGCATTTGCCAGATTAAGAGAGCGAGCATTTTTACCGATCATCGGAATTTTATATGCGTTTTCTTTAAATTTATTATGGAATTTTTCCGGTAAGCCTGAACTTTCGTTACCAAAAACAAGATATGAATCAGGTTTTATATGGCATTCCCAGATAAATTTTGTTGCTTTTGTGGTAAAAATAAATAAGTCTTTAAATTCACAGAAAGACAAAAACTCATCAACATTATCGTATAACTTTAAATTTAAATACTTCCAATAATCGAGCCCAGCGCGTTTGACATATTTTTCTTCGAGGGAAAAACCTATTGGGTAAACAATATGGAGGGTGCAATCATTGTTCACACATATTCTACCAATATTACCTGTATTTTGTGGAATTTCAGGTGCGATCAAAACAATATTAAACAATTTAGCCCTCGTTTTTTTCTAAAAATCTATCTTGTTACTACCTGTCCTTCGAAACGAAGATCAAAAATTCTTTTGCCTGTATTCTCTGCCAGGCTTTTTAAGTATGCCCATTTAAAAAGGGCAAATTTTTCAAAAGCTTTTTCTTTTGGAAATATAACTGTATAATAATCATATGAATCAAGGGGATGGAGCTTTAACACGATATGAGTTTTATAACTCAAGTCTATACGTTGAATAATAAATTCTGGATAATATCTATTTGCTATTGCTGAAAGTTTTGCCGGGAAAATAAGTTTTTCAACATATTCCCCTTCAGTAATAACATCAGGAGCGGAAAAACCTACTACTAATGGTAAGTCACGCCTTATCTGACCATATGATGCAGCACTAAATACCACACCGTTTTCGTCGGCATACCACCTTCTTCCGTGATAATTAAAGCCAACTCTTGGAATACGTTCAGAAATTGTTATGATTACAGTATCCGGTAATTTTCTTGAGATAGTTGCTGATTCAACTATTGGCAAAGAACTTATTTTTTTTCTTAGTTCTTTCAAATTCAAAGCAAAAAGATTTGTCTGGTTTGGCTTTATCATTCCGTATTGAAAGACCTGAGATTCCCTTGCTTTTAATAAAACGGATCCTTTTATAAGTATTTTCCTTATGATGAAATGGGGATTTTCTGAAAGCATTATCTTATTTAAAGAATTAAATAAAAATATAAACGATGTAGAAACTATAACTATTATTGAAATAGAAAAAACAATCCTTAAATATGGGTTCTTTAGGAAATTAAATTGTAATACCTTCATCATTAAAATATAAATTTCTAAAAATTACTGTCTCATTTCATACCTGACAATGTTGATAGACGCACAGTCAGATAAAATCTAAAACCATTAACTATTTTAACGTCAAAAATACACTTTCATCGGCAGATAAAATTTTACTGCTTTAATTAAGTTTACATATTAATATTCAATTACTTAAATTAAATTTGATTGATTGAATTGCAAAATTTAAACAAAAATTCACAACAAGTATAAAACATTTTCAGAAAATATATCATAATTTCAATTATTTTCCAGTTATAGGCTAATTGCAAATCCGTAATGATGCACTATTGTACTACGTTTTACTTTTTTAACATTTTACCTGCCATGGAAAGTTCAAAAGATATTATGGAATTTGTGAAAGAATATGATTTTGTCTTTGGAGAAGTTCCTGAAGATTATCTTGTGCTTGATTGTGGAAAGAAAATAGGGCCCATAAATATTCGCTATGAAACCTATGGGAGCTTGAATCCAGAGAGAACTAATGCAATCCTTATACTCCATGCTTTGAGCGGAGATGCCCACGTAGCAGGAAAGCATTCTCCTTCCGATAAAAAAAGTGGTTGGTGGGACAAGATGGTAGGCCCAGGTAAGGCATTCGACACAGAAAAATATTTTATTGTATGTAGCAACGTTCTTGGGGGATGTTCAGGGTCAACGGGTCCTCGTTCAATAAACCCTGAAACAGGTAAGTTATATAATATGAGTTTTCCTGTGATAACAATAAGAGATATGGTAAAAGCACAATACAGACTGATGAAATATCTTAAAATAGAAAAATGGCTTGCAATTGCAGGAGGATCTATGGGAGGAATGCAAGCGCTACAATGGGCCGTTTCATACCCAGATGCTGTAAAATCAGTAATACCTATTGCAACAACTTCAAGATTATCCCCTCAGGCAATAGCTTTCAATTGGGTTGGAAGAGAAGCCATTATGAGCGATCCTGATTGGAAAAATGGAAACTATCAAGATAAAGGACCAGAAAAAGGACTTAGCATAGCGAGAATGCTTGGACATATCACGTATCTGAGCGATGAATCAATGGCAAAAAAATTCGGACGAAACCTGCAAAATATGAAAGATTATGCTTTTAACTTTTCATATAATTTTCAAGTGGAAAGTTACCTGAAATATCAAGGACAAAGCTTTGTTGAGCGATTTGATGCCAATAGCTACCTCTACATATCAAGAGCAATGGATTATTTTGATCTTTCAGAGGAATATGACGGAAATTTGACGAAGGCTTTTGAATCAGTAAAGTCAGATTTTTTGGTTATATCCTTTTCAAGTGATTGGCTCTTTCCTCCATCACAATCAATGCAAATTGTAAGTGCTCTGCGAAATAAAAATTTAAATGTAAGCTACTGTAACATTGATTCAATATATGGGCATGATGCTTTTCTTCTTGAAACAGAAGTACTTGGAAAACTCGTAGCATATTTTATAGAAAATCAATTTAAAGAATCTTGAATATGAAGAAACTCCTTACAAAAGAGCTTATCAACAGACCTGACCTGATTGTGATTTTTGACCTAATCGAGGAAGGTTCAAGAGTGATAGATCTCGGTTGTGGAGAAGGTATTCTCCTCTATCACCTGAAAAAACAAAAGAATTGTTCAGTTTGTGGAGTTGAAATATCACAAGATAAGATTATAGAATGTATAACAAGAGGGATTCCTGTAATTTACGGTAACTTAGATAATGGCCTGAATGATTATCCTGAAAATTCATTTGATTGCGTCATTTTAAGCCAAACATTACAGGCTGTAGCAAGACCTGATAAGCTGCTGAAAGATATGATGAGAGTGAGTAAAAAATCATATATAAGCTTAATAAACATTGGTTATATTGGAGCCAGAGTTCAAATTGCATTTGCCGGAAAAATGCCGATTACAAAATCACTTCCAACTCCATGGTATAAGACCAAGAATATTCATCTTTCAACAATAATTGATTTTGAAATATTGTGTTATGAACTTGGATTCAAAATAGAAAAACGAATCCCTATTAGCCAATATACTTTTCTTTCAAAACTTATGCCAAACTTGTTTTCTGAAATGTGTGTTTTTGTTATATCTAAATAAAAATCAGGGAAATTACAGATGAATAAAACAATTGTAATAACTGGAACTGCTGGATTTATTGGATTTCACCTCGCCAAAAAATTGCTTTTAGAAGGATTCAATGTGATTGGTATAGATAATTTTAATGATTATTATAATCCGAAAGTAAAGGAAGCAAGAAGCAAAATCCTAAGAGATTGCCAGAATTTTAAGGAATTTAGAATAAATATAGAAGACTTTGAGGCAATTCAAAAAGTTTTTGACTCTTTCTCAGTAGAGGTCGTCTGTCATCTGGCGGCTCAAGCAGGCGTAAGGTACTCGTTAATTAACCCATTTGCATATGAAAAAAGCAATATCTCCGCATTTTTAAATATCCTTGAAATTGTCAGGCATAAAAAAATAAAAAGGCTCGTTTATGCTTCAAGTTCAAGTGTTTATGGCGGACTTACAAAATTACCATTTTCTGAAAAAGATAGAGTAGATACTCCAATAAGCTTATATGCTGCAACCAAAAAGGCAAATGAGCTTATGGCTCATTGTTACTCTCATCTTTACGGAATTCAAACAATAGGACTCAGATTTTTTACTGTTTATGGCCCATGGGGTAGACCTGATATGGCTATGTGGATATTTGCATCAGCAATATCGAAAGGAAGAAAGATACAAGTATTTAATAATGGAAAAATGAAGAGGGATTTTACTTATATTGACGATATAATAGATGGTACATGTTCTGCGATTTTCGCAGAAGGGTTAGGACAATATGAAGTATTTAATTTAGGCAATCACCGTTCTGAGGAAATAATGGACATGATTAAAATTATTGAAAACGAACTGGGCAAAAAAGCTGAAATTGAATTCCTTCCACTTCAGCCGGGAGATGTTCCAGAGACATATGCTGATATATCAAATGCACAAAAAAAATTGTCTTTCTCGCCAAAAATACCTATAAGCAAAGGTATCCCCAAATTTATATCATGGTTTAAAGGACATCCAGAAATAGTTCAGTAAAATAAGAAGTTGTATTTTTACTTCTTCTTGGGTTCGACTATATAAAGTCCCATTGTAACTGCCCAGGCATCCTCAAATTTCATTGTTTTCCAATCATGCCCAACGCCCCATGTGTCCATATAAACAATCTCATTAGTTTCCTTATTATATCCTTTTATTATTCGCATATGTCCTCCCAAAAGTTGAGGGAGTTTTACACTTTCAGGGGCCATTCCGAGAATTAAAGACCATAGTAAAGGAATTCCTTTGTCAATGGAAGATATAATTTCTTTTACAAATTTATTGTAATCATTTTTTTCACCTTCTACTCTTGCTTTCCGCAATGTTTCAAGGTTCATCTGGTCGTAGTATCCGACAATATTTGTCCAATTTTTGAATTGAGTTTCAGGTAGTTTTTCTTTTTTTTCAACTTTATTATAGTTTTTTAGAACCTTACGCCTGAAATCTCCAAATTCAAAACTAAAAATATCTTTTATTTTTACGCCAAATTTAGCGCCTGTTTTTTTCAGAATATCATACATTTTGTTCAAATCAGTGCCTGAATCTGCGGATGAACATGCAAGTTGTGCAATTAGATGTTGATCTACGTTACAACCATAGTAGCGAAGAATAGCTTCAGATGAAGCTACAGCGCAATATCCTTTTTCCCCTTGATCAACCATTGGGATGCCATCAATATATATATACCCTTTTTCATCTTTTCTAACATTCTGTTTGAGTTCTTTCTCTGAAATATCCGCTTTGATTTCCGAATCTTTTTCAGATGAAACAATCACTTTTTTTCTCGGATCTTCTTTTGGATTAAACTTATAAAATTCTAGTTTAAGATATTCACCTCTCTCAATTTTTTTTACATCAGTTGAACTCCACAACATAACTATAGATATAAAATTACCTTTTACCCATGCTTTTTTCTGTATCCACATTCCCGTTGTTAAACGTTGTTTTTCATGTAAAACACCTTTATCACCGGACCATTGTTCAATTTTTTTTCCAATTTCTTCTACTTTGTTATTAAGGACGTCTATACTGATGTCACCTACATCACCCCTATTGTATAAAGAAACGTCAATTTTAGACAATTTACCGTCAGAAAACCGGAAAATAGCTTCAATTACATCTTCACCGAGAAATGTTATTTGAGGGCTTTTATAAGCCGGGTATCTGGCAGTATCCTTCGAGTCAGAGAGCCATTTTAGGCAGTCGCCATTTTTCGGTTTTTCTGGCACAAGATTACTTGCTTCTATATTCCATATATCAGGATTGGCAATAAACTCATCAAGTTTCGTCAAATCAACGGCAGAATTTTTATATTGAAAACAAAAGAGTAAAATTCCAAGCAAAAATATTTTTATATTCAATTTCATTTTTACATTATTTAGGCTTTTTTGATTATACTACAGCAACTTTTCAATTTTTACAAAATGTAATTATAATTTTTTTTCTTTATTTTAGAGATAATTATTCTTGATAAGTTGCTTAAATGCCTTCCATGCTGCTTCAGCATAAAAACGATGTCCCTCATTGCCGATTACGAGTTTACAATTGTGTTCTGCTGTTGCTTTCCTATAGATTTCTTTTAGTTTCTTAAATGATTTTTTTGTTGCACTTATAGGGAAGATTGGGTCGGTTTTTCCCGCTACAATCAAAAGTGGGCGAGGGGCAATTAATCCCGCAATATCCCACATTTCAGCATATTTAAATAGGCCTGGAATATAATTATCTGCACAATGATATATTGACATTATAGAATCTTTAAATGTGCAGAAATAGCATGATGGCATTGCAAATGCGATTCTTTCTGGCATTAATGCGGCAGAGAACAAGGTTATAGTTCCACCTCCTGAATTTCCCATTATTCCGATGCGTTTCATATCGGCATCTCCACGTTGTTGAAGGTAATCAATAGTGCGCCCTACATCATATACCCTTTCCCCCATTAAGGTTCTTCCGAGCATTAAAGCATGCATTGCAGCATCGTGGCACCACTGAGCAGCCTGTTTTTGTTTTTTTTCTGCTCTTTCTCCAAATGAACGTTGTTCAATACAGATTGCTGCAAAACCGTTTTTCATACAGGATATAGCAAAATCCCTATCACCTTTTGCTTTTTTATTTCTTGATTCATCTTCAGATACATTAATTGAGTTGTGCATCCCACTAGAATGTCCCTGTAAACAAATCATAAAAGGATAGGGTTTCTTTATACCATCAGGGATGCAAATATAAGCTGGAATATCAGAAAATGGTTCAGAGTTAAAAACTACTTTTTCAATTGTTCCTAATTTTGTTTTTTTCGACCATAACTTTTTTGGATTAAGTTCTGTTTTCTTTTTGGGAAACTCATTCATTCCAAGCAAGTCAGATAGTTTTTCTCTTAGTTTTTTTTGCCATTTCTCAATATTATCTCCCTGATATGAAAGAGATTGTGATGTAAGAGACATTAAATACCGATGATTTTCAGATGGTGAAAAATAGAATTTTTTCATAAGAAGTTCCTTCTGTTTTTGTATTTTTTTAGGAAATTTTTTATATCTGAGACAAAGTCTCTTATAGTTTCTTTTGTCATATCCCAGGAGCACATCAACCTTATACCGCCTGTTCCTATGAAGTTATAAAATTGCCACCCTTTAGATTTTAAAAATTTAGCCATTTCAGAAGGTATATCAATAAATACAGAATTTGCTTCTCGCGGATACAGAATTTTTATTTCGTCTATACGCTTGAGTTCCGCTTCCAGCAATGCAGCGCATTCATTAGCATGAGTTGCGTACTTCAACCATATATTATTTTCTAAAACGCTAAACCACTGCGCAGCAATAAATCTCATTTTTGATGCAAGTTGCCCGGCCTGTTTACAACGATATGCAAAGTCCTCAGCGTATTTAAGGTTAAAAAATATAACAGCTTCCCCTAAAGCAAGTCCATTTTTTGGACCACCAAAGCATAGAACGTCAATTCCAACATCCTTAGTTATTTGAGCTGGTTTGCACGAAAGACTTGCAATTGCATTGGCTAATCTTGCTCCATCCATATGGGTATTAAGCTTTAATTTTTTTGCTTCTTTATGAATTTCATTTAGCTCTTTAAGCTTATAAACGGTGCCGAGTTCTGTTGCTTGAGTAATGCTTACAACTTTTGGTTTCGGATAATGAATGTCTGTCCTTTTATTGATTATTCTAGAAAGTTCGTCAGGAAGTATTTTTCCATTTTCACCTTTTGCCAAAAGAAGTTTAGAACCGTGTGAGAAAAATTCAGGAGCACCACATTCATCAGTTTCTATGTGAGCGGCTTCGTGGCATATAACACTATGGTAGGATTGACAAAGAGAAGATAAAGCAAGTCCATTAGCAGCAGTTCCTGTAAAGACAAAAAAAACTTCACAATTAGCTTCAAAAACCTCGCGGAATTTATCACAGGCCTTCTTTGTCCAGTAATCTTCTCCATAAGAAGGTTCATGTCCATAATTAGCCCTTTCGATGGCTTTTAAAGCTTCCGGACAAATTCCAGCATAATTATCGCTGGCGAATTGTATTTTTTTAGGTCTGATATTTTTGATAGCCTCTATTTCTTTTTATTTTGCTTAGAACAGAGTTTTTTACATATCTTTTCTAGAGATTCAGCTTGTTTTTTTGCATCTATAGCGATCATTGGATTTGCTGCAGATACAGTAACTGTCACGGTTGAATCTTCAAGTTCTTTTTCAAGTTCACGAACAGTACCATTAAAAGATTCTTCACTGTCAGGTTTTATTTCTTTTATCTGAGTTGGAAGTCCTATTTTATCAAGTAATTCTATGAATGGGTCAGGATCGAGTTCTTCTACATTTACCATTTTTTTTACGTCCCATCGCCCATCGGCAATCAGCATAGCAGCAGCTACTGGTGGAACTCCAGCTGTATAACTTATCGCTTGGGACCCGACTTCTTCATAACATTTCTTATGATCTGAAATCTGATAAATAAATATTTCTCTCTTCTTGCCATTTTTCCAGCCCTTTACAAAATTTCCAATACATGTTTTGCCAGTATAGTTTGGAGCAAGGGTTTTTGGATCTGGCAATAACGCTTTAACAACTTTTAATGGAACTACCTCCTGCCCGGTACTCAATTTAACAGGAAGATGAGATAAGAATCCGAGGGTTCTTAAAACAGTAAAAACATTTATATAATGATTACCAAAGCCCATCCAGAAACGAATACTATTAGCATCTATATTCTTTGATAGGGAATGGAGTTCATCATGTCCATTTAAATATACAGGCTGCTCCCCAACAGCAGGGAAATTATATACCCGCTTGACAGTATGAGTAGGATACTCTTTCCAGTGCCTGTCTATCCATGTCCAGACTTTTATAAATTCACGAAAATTAATTTCAGGATCAAAGTTTGTGGAAAAATATTTCCCATGGAAACCCGCATTTACATCAGTTATGTCAATAGTATCTATTTTGTCAAAATAATGCTTCTGTGCTAATGCACAATACGCATTAACTACCCCGGGGTCAAAACCAGCTCCCAGTATTGTTGTAAGTCCAGCCTCTTCACAACGAGCTTTTCTTTTCCATTCATAATTTGCATACCATGGAGGATTTTCACATACCTTATTTGGATCCTCATGAATTGCAGTATCTATATAGGCTGCTCCTGTTTCAAGACATGCTTCCAATACAGACATATTTATGAAAGCATTGCCGAGATTTATAACAATTTTGGAATTTGTCTCTTTTATTAACTTAATCGTATCTTGAATATTGAGAGCATCTAATTGCCGCGCATATATTTTGCCTGAGCTATCTTTAAGATGCTTCATCTTCTGAACTTTATTTACAATATCTTCACATTTAGATAAAGTCCTTGAAGCTATACAAATATCGCCCAACAGATCATTATGCATCGCTGCCTTGTGAGCAGCTACTTCAGCAACCCCGCCAGCTCCAATAATCATCACATTTTTTTTCATTATCTTAAACTCCTTGTTTTCTTTTCTATACTTGTTTTCAACAATTTAATATTTTTTTTTAATATTTCAAATTAAAAAAATACTTTTCAAGATTTTCCTTTTTTTCCTTCTATTTGCAATAGTGTAATCAGAATCAAAATACTAAGCGCCTGAATGGAAGAAACTATCACTGTTCTTCTATCTCCCCATAAAATTGGAAGCACACTTAAACCAATAGTAAGAGATAATAAATGCACCATTAAAACTGCTTTCTTCTTCTCCATACCCATAGCCACAAAACGATGCGAAATATGGTTGTGATCTCCTATGTAAATAGTTTTCCTATTCTTTATACGAATAACAACAACCGCAAAGAGATCAAAAATAGGAATTGCAAGTATAAAGATAGGAACAAGAATTGAAAATTTGGTAAAGGTAATATTAGGATTATAATAGGTTACCAGAACCCCCATTACCGCCATAAGATAACCAAGAAAATGACTTCCAGAATCTCCCATAAATATCTGTGCGGGGCTGTGATTATAAAACCAGAACCCAACTGATGCGCCGGCAGAAACGGCGCCAAGCGCAGAAACAAAGTATTGCCCACTGGCAAATGCGGCAAGCGAAAATAAACTGAACGATATCGCAGCGATGCCAACAGCCAAACCATCCATGTTATCAAAAAAATTAATCGCATTCATAATGGCTATAATCCAGAAAACCGATATTAGCCAGGATAAAAAAGGAGAAGGAAGAAATAATGAAATCCTTACGCCTCCCCACGTAACAGCAATAATAGCAATAACAATTTGCCCAATTAACTTTGTTATAGCTCGCATGTTCCATTTATCATCATAAAGCCCCAATAAAACTGCTAAAAAAGCAGATAACATAATAAAAAAAAGATTCTTAGATACAGATAAAATCCCGCTCATACTAGCTTTTGCATTGCCTTCAAGCCCATGTATCATGTTAGTTTTAGCAATTAAAACACATAAACAGATTGATAAAGCCCATGCTGCGAAAATCGCAAGCCCCCCCAGCAACGGCGT
This sequence comes from uncultured Lentisphaera sp., assembly GCA_964426675.1. Classification (GTDB taxonomy): domain Bacteria; phylum Verrucomicrobiota; class Lentisphaeria; order Victivallales; family GWF2-50-93; genus DYMC01. Next base: position 70,639 of record CAYRRM010000003.1, on the reverse strand, counting down.
TGGCTCTTTATGCTTTTTATGCTCCTGACAACGAGGTAAATCATAAAATCCTGTCTTTATCGCAACTTTGATAAATATAGGAGTTATGAGTAAACTCAAAAATGCTCCCAATAGAAAAATTAGAATTAAAATCTCTGTCCAGCTCATCAAAAATTAGACCTCTTTGAATTTTTAATCAGAACAATTAATATACATCACATACTATTAAAAATAAAAAAAATGCAAAAGAAAAGTGATTTTAAATATATTTTTGGTCCTGTTATTTCAAGGCGACTTGGAATATCCCTCGGCATTGATATAGTTCCACCAAAAACATGCACTATGAATTGTGTATATTGTGAAGCCGGAAGAACCACACTGTTAACCACCAAAAGGAAAGAATTCTTTCCTATAACTGAAATAAAAGAAGAAATAGAAAATATCCTCTCTCAAAAGCCAAAAATTGATTTTCTCACATTCTCAGGTTCAGGAGAACCAACCCTATACCTTAAATTGGGCGAATTAATAAATTGGCTCAAAGAAAAATATCCTTCTCAAAAGATATGTCTCCTTACTAATGGAACATTAATAGGGTATAATGGAATGCCTCAAGAGTTAAAAAATTTAGACCTCATAATTCCATCTCTCGACGCATCAGATGAAAACTCTTTCCAAAAAATCAATCGCCCAGTAGAGGAACTCACGCACAAAAAGTTAATAAGTTCTATCAAAAATTTCAGAATTCAAAATAAGTGTCAGATGTGGCTTGAATTATTCGTTGTACCAGGTGTAAATGATACCGACCAATCAATTGCGAATTTCGCAAAAATAATATCAGAAATAAATCCAGATAAAATTCAGTTAAATGGACTCGATAGACCAGGGGTGGAGAAATGGGTAAAAAAACCAGAAAAAAATATTTTGGAAAAATTCGTAAACGCATTAAAAGATATAGCACCTGTCGAGATAATTGTTAGACAAAATATCCCTGATTATAAAAGTTCAATTGAATTACAAATGGGTAATATTTCAAACCTTTTATCAAAAAGACCATGCACATTTGAGGAAATCCAAAAGATATTTTCACTAAGTGATAATGAGTTAAATCAAGTTATTCAAGAACTCATTTCCTTAAACGAATTTGAAATCGAAGAAAATCAATCAGGTAAATTTATAAAAAGAAAAAACCATTAGCGCGCTCTTCTTTAATAAAAAGTTTAGAAATAGATTGACAAATTTGTCAAAATTATCAAATTACAAGCATCTTGCCCGCATAAATTCAAAAATCGCATTTCTAAAAAACAAAAAAAATTAACAAATATTCCATTCATCCTACACGGCGCAGTTTGAGTTACCGTAACATCATAATACCATTCTCCCAAAAAAAGCAGTTGGATGCATTTGCCGTAGATAGTAGGCAGTAATACGAAGCTGTCCAATAGTTGGAGCTGACAAAGTAGATACGATAAATTCGGCCAATCCTTCGCGGGTTGAAAATTCGTAAAAAAATCGTCAACCTAAAAGGTTGGCGAAGCATAATCTATAACAACCTTATTTTTTCATATATATAAAAATAAAAACGATTTTCAACTGCCTTTTTTAGGATAAAAAAATAGGAAATGCCTTAGATTGAAGGAAATTTCCTTTTTAAGAAAAGTATTTTTTTATAGAACTGAATTTAACGTTTATCTGTTTTTCTTGGAACAACATCACATGTTTCAATAAACCAACGTGCAATTTTATCTTTCATATTGAGGATAATATCTGTAAAAGAAGGATCTTTTATTCTATTATTTTCTTCGAGTGGGTCATTTTGAAGGTCGTAGAATTCATCAGTTTCGTATAAACGCATAACATATTTGTATTTTTTTGTTCTACACATTACTGCTTTTCCGTGATATGGTCCACTATCTGTGGTTTGCAATTTGAGTCTTGGGGAATAAAGGCCTTTGTCATTGCCGGCAGAAGTGCTTTCAAGTTCCATTGCCTGGGTTTCTCCGAAGCGCCTGCCTCCTTCACAAAAAACAGCTTCTCTATGTTCTTTAGTTTCACCTGTAACGAGTTTTAGGAGGCTTTTGCCAAAATGGTCATATCCGGGGTCTATTCCAGTAATATCGTATACTGTAGCTGGGAAGTCTATTAATTCTATTAGGGCGTCAGATATTCCTGGTTTAATTTTGTATTTTTGTGGTGGTTTAAATATGAATGGCACTTTTGAAAGACAATCTTCGAACGTATTTTGTGTTTTTTCAACGAGTCCATAATCGCCTGTAAAATCGCCATGGTCTGAGAAGAGAAAGATTGCGCTATCGTCGTATATATTTTTCTTTTTTAATGCATCGAGAATCATTCCAAACTGATGGTCGGTTCTAGAGCACATTCCATAATATGTAGCACGGAGTTCGCGCCAGCGTTCTTCAGACCAGTTTTGGAGCTTTTGATTTTCCCATATGCCTTTAAGTATAGAAGGTTTTCCTTCCCAGTTTTCAGGAAATTTTGCGCGGCGTGGTACTTTAGAACGGTCATTCATACTGAACCATGGTTCTTCTACACAATATGGTGGATGTGGATATCCAATAGGCAAATATATACACAATGGTTTATCAGAATCATATGAATGTATGAAATCTATTGCTCCAAGGACCATTGCCCAATCATGGTCGCAATAGCACCATTCATTTTTTTTATCGAGCTTTCCTTTATAGAAACTGTAAAAGTTATCTCCTTCAGGAGAACCACGCCATGCTAAATTCCCTCCATGATTTCCTTCTTGTGGAGTTAGCTTCCAACGTTTATAGTCTTCAGGAGATGGGGTAAATTTAATGTGACAGTATTTTTGAAAACCGTTTTGAGCTGGAACGAGGTCATTTTTTCCGCCCCACCATACGAAATATCCATTTTCTTTAAGTACTTTTAGGAGGTTATTTTCTTCGAATTCTTCGTGGAGCATATGATACATTGTGCGATGTCCTCTGACATGAGGGTACCAACCTGTCATAAAACTACAACGGCTTGGTGTACAGACAGTATTTTGGCAAAATGCGTTCGAAAATGAAACGGCATCTTCAGAGACTATTTTATCTATATTTGGAGTTGCAACGGCTTTATTTCCAAGGTGGCCGAGGCTATCTCCCCTCCACTGATCAGGATTGAAAATAATGATATGAGGTTTTTTCATAATTTACTCCTTTTTTTAAAAATTCAGAAGAATAAAATGAATTGAAAGTTATAGAATAAAATTTTTTCTTCATTCTCATAATATAAGAGTTTTGCTTATTTCTGTCTCAATATAGATTTAAGATAATTAAAAGTAAGTCCTGCTCCTCTAAGAGGAAAAAAATAAACTGTTTTTAGGACATAACCAATACTCAAGTCATCCTTATTTGCTTTTACTCTAAGCATGAGAGGCATTGCGAGGCCCCAGCAAATTAAAGTTGCTAAGAAGATAAGAATATGAATAAAAGACATATTCTTAGCTGATGGTAGGATGATTTGAATTGGATGATGCGTAAAATAATCTGTTATAGCGCCTCCAATAAATGGTCCAATTGCGGAAATTACTCCTATTGTAGCCCAATGTTCAGCAATTGCGAATCGCCTCCATTTTTGTTCTGAAAGGGCATTGCACATATGAATTTGGCAAACGGCAATTCCCGAAGCCAAAATACCCCCCAGGAGAGAGGAAATAGTTATGAATAGAACAATTTCTGAAATTTTTATTGAAATAAAAGATAGATTAAAATTATAAATACTATCACCGGCAAAGAACCATACAATCCAGGTGAAGGGGATCAGAGATGTTGCTATACAAAAATATGTTCTTGCTCCTATTTTATCTATGATTATACCATTTATGAAACCAAAAAGTACCGCGCCAAGTGAACCAGCGGAGGAGATTATAGCAATATCTGTATACGTTGCAGAAAATACTCTTTTAAGATAGATAAGGGAGAATGGGCCTATTATTCCAATTGTCATGACCCATGAAGCACAAGACAAAGTCATATTTCTGAAATCTTGATTTTTAAAAGGACTTATTAGTTTATCAAGTAAGTTAGATATGTTTCTTTCTACTGGTTTTCTATCATCCGGGATAGTTAGATGTAGAGAAATATCAACAATTCCGGCGATTGCAGCAAGAGTGAAAACAATGAGAAAACCCGTGTAAGAACCTCCCGCTTTATCAGGGCCTGGAAATTTATCAAGAATATATCCAGCGAAAATAGTTGTTACGAAAAACATTGCTGATGTAAGACTTTGACGTATTCCCCAATATCTTTCACTAATATTAGATGGGATTATGTCTGCCATCCAATCAAACCAAATAGGATTTCCGCTATTTCCAAAACATGCTGCAAGAGAAAGAAATATAATAAGTAGTAACGCCGCTAAATTGGGACGATCCCAGAAGAGAAGGATTAATATTACAGGAGCAATCCATAAAATTCTGTTTGATAACGCAATAAATCCCCAATATATTTTTCTGCTTGGGAAATATTCTGAAAATATTACGGATGGAATTTGAAATATTGTAGATAATTGGAGGAGTGTAGTATAAAGCCCAAGCAAAATACCACTACCAGTCATTACTTCAAACAGCATGGGAATAGGCGCCCCAAATGCTATAGAAAACCATATCATACCCAACATTCCAGCAATTGTGCTGGTAAACAACTTATCTTTTGTTGATTTTGTCATAAATTAGTTAGAAAAAAAAGGAGAAGAAAATCATCTCAAAACTGTCTTCAAAATTTAAGTAATTTCATTTTTTTATATTTTTTGTAAAATTGACAAAGCAGTGATAAAATATCATTTATTTTTAAATATCAAAAAAATGATGTCATCATTAAGAAAAAATATTTTCAAAGATTTCTTTTCTACATTTGCTTTCATTATAGCATTTTTTTTCGTAATTTCAGCTTTTTTTTGTGAAATCTATTCAATTTACTGTAAATTTAATTCTATTACGCCAATATATGAGAAAGGTGATATAAAAAATGCATATCAAGCTCCGTCGAAAATGCATCTACTTGGTACCGATTTTAAAGGTAGAGATGTATTAGTAAGGGCTTTCTTTGCATCGAAAACCGCAATAAAAATCGGTTTTTTAGCCGGAATATTATCGGCATTTATTGGAGTTATTACTGGTATAATATCTGCCTATTTTGGAGGTATTGTTGATGAACTTATTGTTTGGTTATACAGTGCGTTTGCAGCTATTCCTACTTTGCTTTTTATTTTGTCTTTTTCATTGCTCGTTACAAAAGGTTTTTTGTTGCCGCCCTTTATGAATGCTTTCAGGTTTTTATCCATACTTCTTAACACAGATACGGGGATGCTTGCCATCTACATAGGGATTGGTATGACAGGTTGGGTAGGACTTTGCCGGGTGATAAGAGCTGAGACTATGCGAATAAAAAATGAAGCATATGTTAAGGCTGCAAGGGTTCTTGGTTATTCTGACATAAAAATCATATTCAGACATATTCTTCCCAATGTTTTTCATATTATCATAATTTATTTTTCGGTGAGATTTTCATATGCTATTATGACTGAAGTCATAGTAAGTTATCTTGGGCTTGGTGTGCAATCAGAACCAAGTTGGGGGGTAATGATAGCTGATGGACAGCTCAGGTTGTGGAGGGGGATATGGTGGGAAATTACAGCGGCTACTGGATTTATGTTTTTATTGGTTCTCTCTTTAAACATCATAGGTGATACGATTCGTGATGCATTAGATCCTAAGCTAAAATTTTAACAATTTCAATGAGTTTACGAAGAGACATTTCTTTTTTTCTTGCAAAATCTTTCAGTGAGGGTAGAGTATTAAGGGAAAAATCATAAAAAGTAATATTGATTCTTCTTGTGTTTTAGATAAAGGGTAGAATTTATGTTTGGACTTGGAACTGGTGAAATAATAATAATATTCATTGTGATACTTCTTCTCTTTGGAGGGAGAAAAATTCCAGAAGTAGCTCGTGGTCTTGGCAAGGGAATCAGGGAATTCAAAAAAGCAAAAGAAGGTTTTGAAGAAAGTTTGAATGAAGCTATTGAAGAGAAAGAAGAGAAAAAATCCGACGAAAAAAAGTAAAGATTAATCTTTACTGAAGAATACCAATTACTTATAAAAGAGACGCAAAACTCAACGGATTATATTTTCCTATTAAAAAGAAGTTAAATTCTACTTTTATCCGCTTATTTTTTATTCCGACCACGATGTAATATCGTCGTTTCCACCCGTGCTGCTACCGCCATTATCGGTCTTATTAGGTCCAAAAGAGTAAATAGCAATAGATCTATTAATGGTTGTACTTCCAACCTTCACATACCCTGCATATGCAATATCGAGGAATATTTTGAACTCATTTCCCCATGGATCCACAAAACCTTCTGTTGAATATTTTTCAGGAGCATCAATAAAACGTATTTGACGTGTATTTTTATAGCCACTCCCACTGGGGTATTGAACACAGGTTAAAACTTCCATTAGAGCCCCATACTTAGCTCCAGCAGTGATTCTTCCGTAGTTATTATTTGAGCTATTGGATTCATCAACATCTCCAGCGCCAGCTGGCAGGAGCCCATAAGTTGTTTCATAAGATTTTATAGCTATTTCAAGGGCTTTTATTTGTGCTCTTGCTTTTGCTTTTTTTGCCTGACTCCGAACTTTTCCTATTGCTGGCAATAACATGGCCATCAGGATTGCTATTACCCCAATAACTACCAGGAGTTCGATTAATGTGAATTTTCCCTGTTTTTTCATTGTTATCTCCCTTAAATTACCAATTTTTTATATCATCTGCACTTGTTGAAGGATCTGCACCTAATGACCAAAGGTCAAACGAACCTCTGTTGTGAGTGCCTGGGCATTTATAAAGAAAATTCAATCCAAAGGCATCATTCCATGCTCCACGATCTGTATTAGTTCCTCTTTTACCACCAAGTTCAGAATCGGGAATATCTATGAAATCATTTATATCAACCTCATTAACAAGATAGTTATCCACATAAAAAGCACTTACAGTAGTTTGTTGAATATAATAACCTGTTTTATTCTTGTAAGCCTCAAGTGCTATGCACATCTTTTTGATCATAGCTTCTGTTTTTGACTCTGATGCTTTTCTGGAAGCTACACTGTAAACACCAATACCAATACCTACTAATACAACAATAATAGCGCAAACCATAAGAAGTTCGACCAGTGTAAAAGCATAACATTTACTCTTACTTTTCATAAGCAAAAAAGTCTCTAATTTTTATAAAACAACTTAATTATAGCATTAAATGTGCCGAAAAGCAAGAAAAAAAATTAATTTGAAGAAATAAAATAAAAGAGATATAAAATAAAATAAGAAAGATAATCGTTTGATTTATAGAAAAAAAATCATAAAATTAAGGAGAAACTACAATGAAAAAAGTAATTTGTATGGCACTTTTAGGGTTTACAGCCATAATATTATCTGGAAATGATGACCCTTTTGCTGCAGGAAAGAACACTGAACAACCACCACCTCATCCTGAAAATGCCCCAAAACAAAAAGGTTTAGCAAAACGAAATTTCCATCAGGAATTTGGACTAATCGAAAGATTGAAAAAAACAGATCCTGAAAAATATGAGGAACTTAAAAAATTAAGAGAAGAAAATCCTGAAGAATTTAGAGAAAAAATAAAAGAAATTGCATCTAAAATGATTGAAAAATTCAAAGCGGAAAAAGCAGAGATAGACAATCTCGTTGCAAAATACAAAGAAACTGGCTCAGAAGAAGATAAAAATGCATTAAAAGAAAAAATCAAAGAGCAATTCCTAAGACGCATTCAACAGGGAAAAGAACGAATTGAAGAGATGGAAAAAAATCTCCAGAATCTTAAAAGTCAAATTGAGGAAACAGAAAAAAATCTTGATGCAAAAATTGAAGAAAGAATCGAGAAAATGATAAATAAAGAAGAAGATAAGGAAAAAGAAAAGAAAAATAAAGGCGCTATCTAATAAAAAATTAGAAAAACTTACTCACAGTCAGTAAAGTTTAGCCTAAAAAAAACAGCTTTTCAGAATTACGAAAAATTCAAAGAAATTCTTTTTAAAGTTCTAATTTTTGGGAAAGAAATAGATAAACAATTAGAATTGATATTGACGTTTTCTAATTTTACTCCATCCACAAGAACACTTGCATGTTTTATTTTTCCACTTATGAAGAAAGCTAATTTTTTGGCTTTTAATTTTCCTTCGAGAATCTTTATTTCTATATTCTTTTTCTTCATAGTATATATGCCGTAACAGCCTTTTGCGACGAAAAAAAGAGTAAAATTTTCACTTTTTATTTTTGGAGAGAAAATTAAATTTTCATCGTCATAGCCAAGTCCGAGGAGTGCATTTATTATAGACCACGATGACATAGGGCGAAAGTAATGCCCACCAAATTCTTGATGGTCAAAATACATCCCATTTTTGCGATATCTATCATCAAGTGTCTTAATAATCATCATTGCTTCATCGAACATATTTTCATACAATAAAAGTGCAGCAAAAGCAAGCTCAACGCCAGTCCAACAGGTATTGGCTTGATCAACCCAGATATTTTTATCGATAGGATGAATGAATTTGTCTTCTGGCCATTGGCAGTTTCTCAATCCCTGCCATTCTCTAAAATTCATTTTTATAATATTTTTGAGAGCGCATTTTATTTTCTTTTCATCGTATATGTGTCCTAAAGCAATTTGATGAGCAGCCCACTGGGAGATTAATTGATCACTAAGACATCCTTCGTCGATAACCTCTTTCTCAGAGCCCTGGTCATGACATAATCGAAAGTATTTTCCATTCCATAGTTTTTCTTCGAATATCTTGACTCCGTTACTGAATAGTTCGGAATATTTTTTTTCATCATCAATTTTGGCTATTTTTTTAGCTGCGATTGATAAAAGTTTTAAAGCCACAATAAATTGCCCTGCAACAAAAGAAGATATTCCATACATTGGAAAATTGTCATAAGAACACATTATACCTTCCATATCTGGAAGGCCATCTTTGTTTTTATCTCTTTTTTTAAGAACATATTCGATTGCGTTTTTTGCAGAGTTATAAACTTTATTAATTTCATCCGGGTTATTAGCCCACAATGCGTCTCTGAGAATCATGAAAGCGTATTGTGCCGGTAAGTCAAGACGCGGTGTATTAGTCTCAGTTTCAGGGATTTCTCTAAAGTTACAATGTATTGAGTGTGCAACGGAACCGTCGGATTTTTGAAACTTCATATAAGCACTATTTACGTTGTGTGAAAGATCAGGAAACAATGACGCATAACTTATCCCCCCGTACATTGCTACATCTATAGTTGAAAGACCAGCGTATGAATCTGTGGGTGAGAGTCCTTCGATTATACCAAAATTTCCATCTTTAGTGAACCAGGATGAAGTAAAAAATGTATTCAGATGAGAATTTACTTGATCCAGAACAAATTCAGGAGCAGAAGAAGAGTAAAAAGCCTTATGGAAAGCACGGCTTTTTTCTTCGAGTTTTTTGCGATTTTCGCAAAAATATTTTGCTACGTCAAAAGAGTTATTGAAAAAATTGGAGTAAAAGTGGCCTTCTATATGTTCAGCCATGCGATATTCGCCTTTTTTATCAGTTACTGAACGAGCATAATTATTTGGAAAATGCCATGTTAAAATAAAACAATGCTTGAATACTTCAGATTTATTTAGAGTTTTTTGGGTTGCAATTGTGCTCCAACATCTATCGCAATAAATCTTCTTTTTTCCAGTATCATTGTCAACTTTATTTCTTCCTTCAATATCATTAATTTCAGGGAATTCATCCTCTATCAAAAATTTTTCATAGTATGGATGAGGATGTTCCCAGCCGAGATAACACTTACTTTTTGGAGAGAGACTTAAAATTCCCATACTGCCATTTGAAGGATGGTTTTCTGGAATATTTCCTGCTCCGTGCATAAACCCCCTCGTATTGTTGTAAGAACATAATTCCGAAATATAATATCTGTCTGGAAAATCATATCCTACAGCATTTCTGAGAGATGCAGCAAGCGTAATATGTAATTTTTTCTTTGTTTTTGATTTTATCTTGATATCAAAAAAGGCTCCCGGGAGTGAAGAATTTTTTTTGTCAAAAGGAATAAAGGGGCTCCACGCTTCTATTTCAGCATCGAAAGGCATATCTTTAGCCTGCATATAGAGTCTGGCGAAAGGAAAAGAAGCAGTATATTTAATTTCATCAACGCCGGTTAGCCATGGAAAAATATACTGTATTTCATGTCTTTCAAGTGAAGCGGCCCCATGGCTTTCTTCAATTTGGAGAAGTTTCATTCTAGGTTCTTCTCCATCAAAACGCCACTTTACGATAAAAAATAACATTGAATGCGCTGGAAATGTAAAATGAGGTCCAAGTCCAAGCGGTTTGTTGTTAAAGATAGTCCAATTTTGAGTAGTTCCATCATGTCTGATTTCAAAGGAACCAGCCCCAACTCCGCCAAGTGCCATTCCACTTCTCGGTTTTTGTTCCCTATTCATCTTGATAGTGTACATAAGTATATTTTCCTTATAATATTTTTTATTCAGATATTTTTTAATTTTATAATTGTGAAATATAAAAACAAGTCAAAAATCAAAAAAAAATTGATTTTAAGCTAAAGAAAGCTATTGTTTTCGTGGCTAATAAAAAGTTTAATCTATAAGGGTTTTTCTGACCAGGTATAGATTGTTTTAAAATAATAATAGTCATTACTTTGGAGGAATTTTTAATGAAAGATAATGACAACCTTTTTAGCTGGAAAGATGAAAAAGACAATGAAAACTATATTCATGATAGTGAAACACCATTATGTAGCACCAGGAAAAAGAGAGAGCAAAACCTTCATTTACGTCAGGCAATACTTGTGTGGCTGGCAAAACAGAATCCAACTGGAATTGGCGTAAATGTTCCGACGAGGTTTATAAAGTATCAGGCCGACGTTGCGGCATTCTGGTCTTACCCCTTGAAAAGAAGAATTTACGCTCCTTACAAAGTTGCTCTTATTGAGATATGCCAAGAAAGGGAAAATTGTTGGCCAGATTTTTCAAAACAAAGTGCACTTCTTAAAGAACTTGTAAGTCTCAAGGAAGAAAAAAGAAAATTAGAGGAAAGAATAAAGATAGAAGAACCGCACTTGAAAGATGCAGAAGTATTATTTAATGAATATGGGTTATGGCATTTCCAGAATTCTAAAAATAAAGATTATCACAAGTGCATAAAAAAAATTGAAAAATTAGAACATTTTATTTACAAGGGCAGCAGACTTGAAAGAATAAGGCAAGCACATGTGGCAGATAATTTGTATCTTGCTGCACCACAGGGTTTAATACATCCGGATGAATTAATTGATGGTTGGGGATTGTTATATGTAAGTAATGATTATTCTGTAGAAGTCGTTAAAGAACCTGAAGATAAAGAATGCAAAGATGAGAACAGAATGCATATTGCACAAACAATATCTGCTTCAGCAGCCAGGATTGTTCTTTTTTCGCAAGGGGTAAACATTAGCCATGATGGCAAAATATTTATATCTCGTCCTCCTCACAGAAGACATAAGACATCAGCTACGATTTTTATTTAAAAGAAGAAAAATAAAGGAAAATCATTTCCATCAATAAAAAAAATGAGCTAACTCAGAATTGAAAATATTATTTACATAAGCTTGATTTCAGCACATTAAACAGAATCTAACTTGATTTAAACATAGTAGAAAGATAATTTTGCGGATGTTCAGCATAATTGTTAACTTTTAAATATATTCTAATTAAAAAAGCATGGTAAATTCAGTCAAAAACTATCCTGAAAACAAATTAACTCCTATGATGAGACAGTATCTCGATGCAAAACGAGATATACCAAAAGATTGTATTCTCCTTTTCAGAATGGGGGATTTCTATGAAGTGTTCTTTGAGGATGCTAACAGGGCTGCGCCGTTACTTGAGGTTGCATTGACTAAGCGGGCTGGAGTTCCAATGTGCGGGGTGCCTTATCATGCACTTGAAAGCTATTTACCACGCCTACTGGAAGCAGGTGTAAAAGTAGCCATAGCTGAACAGATGGAAGATCCTCGTCTGGCAAAGGGGATCGTAAAACGCGCTGTAACCAGGATAATCACTCCTGGTACTATCATAGAAGGTTCTGTTTTATCGCCGGAGCAAAATAATTTCCTCTCTTCTTTCTCATTCGAAAATAAAGTTTTTGGACTCGCCTCAATTGACATTAGTACAGGCGAATTCAGATGTACAGAACTCGAAAAGTTTGAAGATATTCAGATGGAACTACTTCGCCTAAAAACACCGGAATGCATTATATCTGAAACACTGGCATTAAAAATAGGAGAACTAAAACTCAAGGAAATTTCCTCTAAAATTCTCTGGACCAAGCTCGAAGATTGGATATTTGATTTCAATAATGCAGAAGACTTGCTCAAAAGGCATTTTAAAACTACTACACTTGACGGTTTTGGATGCAGAGAACTGACTGCTGCCATTTCTGCAGCTGGAGCAATCCTCTACTATATCAGCGAAAATTTACGACAAAATGCTTCACACGTTCATCGCATCAGTGTTTATAAACCAGGCAATTGCGCTATAATTGACTCGGTAACACAGAGAAATCTTGAACTTGTCGAATCAATCAGCGGAGATAAAAATTCAACTCTTCTCAGCGTTTTAGATAAAACAGTAACACCAATGGGAGCAAGACTATTGAGGGAATGGATACTTAGACCCCTCAGGAGCAAAGAGCAAATAGAGGAAAGGCTTAGTGCAGTAGAAGTCCTAAAAGATGACCCGGTTGGACTTTCAGAACTACAGGAAGTCCTATCCGCTTCACGAGATATTCAAAGAATATCAGCAAAAATTAATATGGGTTCTGCAACACCAAGAGATGTTAAAGCGCTCGCTCAAAGCCTTGAAATAATTCCTTCCGTAAAACAAATATTATCATATTATGATGCCGTCATGATAGTAAAGCTTAGAGATTCACTACCGGAGTTGCCTGAACTCGTAGACGAAATAAACTCAACCATAAATGAAAATCCACCAGCACTCATAGCGGATGGCGGCTTCATAAAAGAGGGATTTTCCAATGAACTTGACCAACTCAAAAAGGCATCAACAGAAGGAAAAAATTGGATGGCAGAACTCCAGAGTAAAGAACAACAAAGAACGGGAATAAAAAATCTTAAAATTAAGTTTAACAACGTTTTCGGCTATTATATAGAAATAAGTAAAAGTTACCTTTCTATGGTCCCACAGGACTATATCAGAAAACAAACTATTGCAACAGGAGAAAGATTCGTAACACCTGAATTAAAAGAAATGGAAAACAAAATTATCGGAGCAGAAGAAAAGGCAAAATCTCTGGAAATTGAAATCTTCACAAAACTTAAAGAAAAAATCCTCTTCCAAATTGATAAACTACTGTCAGCCGCAGAAATTATCGCACAATTAGACGTAATAGCCTCATTCGCACAATGCGCAATAAAAAACAATTACTGTAAACCTATCATAACAACAGAAAGAATCCTCGAAATAAAAGATGGACGACATCCAGTTCTGGATGTCAAAATGACTAAAGAACGCTTTGTCCCAAATGATTCATATCTCGATGATAAAGATAACAGAATAATTATTATCACTGGACCAAATATGGCAGGAAAATCTACTTATATCAGGCAGGTAGCACTGCTCACTATTATGGCTCAAATAGGCTCATTTATACCGGCTTTATCTGCGAAAATCGCAATAATGGATAGAATTTTTTCACGTGTAGGGGCATCTGATGATATTTCAAGAGGACAAAGTACGTTTATGGTAGAAATGACAGAAACCGCCAATATCTTGAATAATGCAACAAGTGAAAGTCTCATAATCCTCGATGAAATAGGCAGAGGAACAAGCACTTTTGACGGCATCAGTATAGCATGGGCTGTAGCCGAATACCTGCATGACAACAAACGAGCAAAGCCGCTTACGCTTTTTGCCACACATTTCCACGAATTAACAGAACTTTCCATCACGTGTAAAGGAGTAAAAAATTACAATGTTGCAGTAAAAGAATATGGAGAGCAAATCATTTTCCTGAGAAAAATTATGCCTGGAACCGCAGACAAAAGTTATGGCGTGCACGTTGCGAAAATCGCAGGATTGCCTCAAGAAATAATAGAAAGAGCATTTGAAATACTTGAAAATCTCGAACAAAATGCTCTTGGACGAGAAGGGAAACCAAATCTTGCAATACGAACAAAGACCAGAAAGTTAAGTTCTCAATCAAAAATAGAAGAACTTACCTTATTCGACTGGATAAGACAAAATCAAACTTGACAGTTCAGAATGGAATATTTCCGATAGGTTTATATTTCTACTTCGCCTCTAAATGAAAACTCTGCAGGACCTTCAAGGAAAAGTTTATCAGTATTATCCTTATTCTTTCCTTCAGGTAAATATATTCTCAATGTATCTGAAGATTTAGTTATAACATCAATTGGAAATTGCAGATTTGCGAAAATCGCAAGTGATAAAGCTGAAGCACATGCTCCACTTCCGCAGGCATCAGTTTCTCCTTCAACACCTCTTTCATATGTTCTTAAAAAAATCTTATTTTCTGAAATTATTTCCACAAAATCGACGTTTGTTCCTGCAGGTGAAAAAAAATCATGCCATCGTATTATTTTTCCTTTTTTTTCTACGTCAATATCTTTCAAATTTTTTACAATAATTACAGTGTGAGGAACACCTGTGTCACAAAAGAACAAAGTCTTCCCTGAAAATCTTATTTTTTGAGCTTTGATATTAACAGGAACTTCTACGAGAATTTTTTTCCTGGAAACGAATTTAGTTGAACAAATACCAGAATTTGTTTTAAACAATACATCGCTTATCCCGTAATTTAATTTGCAAAACATTGTAGCACAACGCAAACCATTCCCACAAAAATCAGCTTCATTTCCGTCTGAATTGAAAAACTTGAAGATAACATTTTTCCCTTTCGGCTTTGAAACAAATATGAGCCCATCTGCTCCGACACCTCTCTTTCTGTCACAGATTCGTTTTATTGCTGCTGATGTGATTTTTTCTAAAAAGTGTCCGTCTATTATGACAAAATCGTTAGATGCCCCATGAAATTTCTGGAATTTAATCTTCATCAACAAGACAAATATAGTATGGGATATCTCTTTGTTTTCCCCGCACTATAAAAAGAGATGGAAATCTATTCTTTTTGGACTTCAAATAACCCCTGATTTTCACTAGCTATTTTTTCTATGTTTTCAGGTGTTATCAAAATATATCTTTTATCAAATGCGGCTTGAGGATCTGAAGGTGCTTTTGACTCATCAAACTTGGCCTTGGGATTATATGTAACTGCTGCTACAATCTGACCACTTGCAATACCTGGACCGAGCTGATATATTTCACCACCAACAATAGCAACTTTGATTTTCTTACTTTCATCTTCTTCATACCATATATCCATGTTATTAAAATCTCGTGGTAAACCAATAAAACTTACAATCATAGTTACATTTGGGTACTTTGAAATTGCAGCCATAACAGATTCTGCAGTCATAATTTCCTGGATTGGAATTACCATTTCTGGGGCTTGTTCATTTCCTGGGGGTGGAGGAGTAGGAGTTGGATTTTGTCCTGCTTCAGTTTCTTCTAAAGGAATAGGTTTAGGAATTTCTTTACCTATTATTTCACAACGGCCGGCCAATCCTCTTTCAAATTCGGCTATCATATCAGCTTGACGAGTATTATTAGCTTCTTCATCAATAAGGAGAAGAATTTTTGAACCGGGAAATTTATCGCCAATATACTTTCCCGGAATATAAGCAGACGCCTTCAGATAAACCATTTCATTCTGGATAATTTTTTTTGTTCCCGCATCACCAAACATACCTGTGGTAGTAAGTATACCAAATGCACAAAGTATGATTATTACCATACACGCGATAGCCGCTGGTTTTGCAGCTGGTGTAACATCCTGTTTTTTTGCACATACAATCATTCCAATTAACGCTAAAACCATGACAATTGCCATTCCAATGGCGGCTGGGCCAAAACCAAAAATATTTATCGCTCCT
Organism: uncultured Lentisphaera sp.; assembly: GCA_964426675.1. Classification (GTDB taxonomy): domain Bacteria; phylum Verrucomicrobiota; class Lentisphaeria; order Victivallales; family GWF2-50-93; genus DYMC01. The sequence continues at coordinate 54,545 of CAYRRM010000003.1, read as the reverse complement.
TGTAGATTCATTTTTTCCTCCCAAATTATAATAATTTTTATTTAAATAATTTAAGACTTTCAATTAATACGTTAACATTTTTGTCAAAATAAGCAAGAAAAAAAATAAAAAAAAAAGGAAAATTTCAATCATTTAAAAGTTTTTCAATAAACTTTATCAGAGTTTTCCCTGAAATTTCAAGACTTTTTTCAGAAACATTCGAAATATTATCCCCAGAACTATGCCAGTAGAGATTATTAGGTCCATAATCAAAATCTATTATAAGAATTGAAGGAAAACTAAGGTCAGAATAGGGTTTATGGTCATCTATCATAACTTTTTCTCCTTCTTGAAAATAGGCTTCAAAACCGAGTTCTCTTACAGATTCCATAAAAAGTTGTGTTAATTTTTTATCAGAATCCGCAGAAGTAAAGGCGTTAAGGTCTTTATCAGCAAGCATATCCGGTACAATTACAGCATTTATCTTTCGTTTTTCATTTTTTAAGGTGATTGCATGTTTTTTACTACCATGAAGACCGTCATTTTTTGAATATTCAAAAATACATTCTTCTCCATCCAGAAAGATAATTTCTATATTTTTCCTGATTTTTTCTCTATTATTCCATAGAACTCTGGAAATTTCTATTAGTAGAGCAGCACCAGAAGCCCCATCATTAGCGCCTTGAAAATTATCTAAATTTTCGAGCTTTTTCGTATCGTAATGTGTGGCAAGGACAATCCAACCTTCACTTTCAGAATTTTTTATAATAGCACTAATATTTCTAAATTTTATTTTTCCTCCTGGTGTAAGTTCTTCCCACTCTATTAATTGTATTGGAATTCCTATTTTGGTAATTATTTTCTCTATTAATTTAACTGTTTGAAGGGCTTTTTCACTTCCACTATGTCTATTTTTGATATCTGCAATAGATTTAAGATATTCAAAGGCATTTTCAGAGTTGAACTCAAGGGAATGGATTGACTCTTTACTGCATGAAATTCCTAAAATTAATATGATAGCAATTAATAAGATATTTATTTTTTTTTGTAGGGAGGAAAAAATCATTTAAAGATATCGTTAATTTTTACTGTCCTGGGTCTATATTTATTCCTTTTCTCTGAAAAACTGGTATGTCAAGGTCTTGATTTTTGTAAAAGTTATCTGAGGAATTTGTGAAAATCCCTTTTTTTGGTGTAAAAAGAGGGAGTTCATCCTGGGTATAAGTTGTTTTTTTTGTTTCCAGTAAATGTTTTTTCTGTGATGTTTTTTGGAAAAGATTCGTCTCATCATACTTAATACCTATCAGAGTTACTTTGAAACTTTTTTCATCTGGCGATTTTGAAAGGACGCATACAATTTCTGCATCATCTTTTAATTGAATTTTTACTCTTTCAAATGTTCTTTTTATCGGGCCAATTCCTATTTTTTCTCCAGCAGAAATTACGATGAGTGCGGCATCAGATTTTCTTACTTCTGATAGTCCTCCGAGAAGCGGAGAGTCAAAAAGTTGTTCAACGGCTCTGACAGAAAAGTCACTGCTCTCAACCTTGCTTTCCCCATAACCTATTATGCAGGTAGTTTTTTTCCTGTTTACTATATTTTTTAAATTAGGCAAAGTTGAAGATATATAGTTCTCTGAAGTGAAAATTTTAGAGAGTTCTTCTGTCGCCTTTGTTATTTCAATATCAGCTTTGAGAAATGCTTCGGCAAATGGGCTGTCAGCTGGCATACTTGAAAAGAGAATATCATTAGCTATTGGAATAACAATATCAGCATCTATAATCAAATTTTCAATACTTTTTTCCGCTAATATCCTGCGTTTATGTCCTTCAAAGCTAAATGGTAAAGTTACAAGAAAAATCGTTTGAATACCACATTTTTTTGCTTCTCGTGCAACAATTGGAGCCGCCGCACTTCCAGAGCCCCCTCCCATTCCTGCTATAGCTATTAGAATTTCATGCCCATTCAAAAATTCCGATATCTTTTGACGACATAGTGAACTCAAACGCTCTCCGACAATAATATCACCTCCTGTTCCAGAAGAATATCCGTGAAAAGAGTTTTTGGGAGTGATAATCTTGCCACCTGAAAAAGACATTAAGGATTTTTCGTCAAAATCCAGAACTGCAATATCAAATTTAAGTGCTGTTTTTACAAGTTCTGCACAAATTTTTACACCTGCTCCACCTAAGCCCAAAATTGCGATTTTCGCAGGATTACTATATTTTTCGTTATTTTCAGATTCTGACTGCTTCACTTAAACTTTTCCATGATTTAGTTATTATTTTCCAGAGCCATTTATCTACTTCTTGAATTATTCCAGAGCTTTTACCTGACAACTTTATTTCAGAACCATATTTAAGCAAGCCGGCGAGACAACAGTAACGAGGATCCTTTAATTTAGAAATAGTTCCATCTATACTCCTTACTCCACTTCGTCGGACAGTGGTTTGGAAAAAATCTTCAGCTAAACGTATTACAGTTGCAATATTAGCCCCTCCACCTGATAATATTACCCCATTTCCAATATGTTGTTTTAATTCTTTTTCTCCAATACTATCATTTAAAATCTCAAAAACTTCATTAATTCTAAGCTTCATAACGCTTTCGAGAGATGATGTAGGAATACGCCTTGATATTCCGCTTCTTTGTAGAATTACATATTGCTCCTTAAGGAAATCCTCTGTCAGAAGATTTGACACAATCATCTTTCTGGCTTCAGATATGTGGATATCGAAAGCAGCAGATATATCATTTGCTATATGATCACACCCCACCTGTATTACGCCACAATTAAAAAAGCCATTTCCGTGGAAAATTGCGTATTCTGTAGTTCCTGCCCCCATGTCTACAAGTAAAACCCCATTTCTAAGGTCATCTTCACTCAGACAGACTCTTGATGATGCAAGAGGCGCAAAAATATCAGCTTTGTGTTTTATATCATAACCAACATCGGAAAAGATATTTTTATAATTTTCGACAATGCTTGCGTTTCCATATACGCAAAATGAAAGGGACTCAAGTTTTGATGCTGAAAGTCCCTTTGGATCTTCGACCCTCTTATGCCCGTCAATTATGAAGTCAGATAAAACAAAATTTATAGCTATATTATTTGGGGGGAGAGAACATTGTTTAGAATTTTTAACAGCCTCGTTAATTTCAAAATTAGTAATCCTACGTTCTTCGTTTAAAATTGTAACGGCTCCCATACTTTCCTGTGCTTTTATACCTTTGCCAGTTACTGAAAAAAAAATATTTTCAGAATTTATTTCTCTATCAGAATTTACTACAGCATCTCCTAATGCGGCACTAAGTTTTTCAACGACATCTTCAAATTTTCTTATTTCTCCCTTAATTATAGCGTCGTTGGTTTCCCTTTCTCCTAATCCGAGAGCAGTGATATTACCAGAGGGGTCAGCTTCTCCGATTAGAACTGATATTTTTGATGTACCTATATCAACAGCAGTAATAACTTCTTTTTTTTTAAACATTTTCTGAGGAATTTTTTAGTTAGTTCCCTTTATAAAATTGAATAAAAAAATCTAATGATCCAGTATAAAAATTCAAATTAAAAAGAGAAGAAAATTTTGCATTTAAACTTCTTTCTGCTAATTTATTGTCCTTTCTTTAATAGATTTTGAAAAACTGAGGAAAATATGTCTATCACATTGAAAGGGGCATTTACAGCAATAGTAACTCCCTTCAAAAAAGGAAAAGTGGATTTTGAAAAACTTGCTGAACTTGTTGAATTTCAAATATCTGCTGGAATTGATGGATTGGTTCCTGTAGGAACAACAGGCGAATCACCAACTCTATCAATAGAAGAGCATATAGAGGTTATTAAAGTTACCGTTGAAACAGCCAAAAAAAGATGTCTCATAATAGCCGGAACAGGAGCTAATTCCACAGCAGAAGCAATACATTTAACCCTCACTGCAAAGGACCTTGGCGTAGATGCTTCTCTTCAGGTAACTCCTTATTATAATAAACCGTCTCAGGAAGGCCTCTACAGACACTTTATGGAGATAGCAGAAAAATGTCAAATACCTATTGTTCTATATAATATTCCAGGAAGATGTGGAGTGCCAATTGCGATTGAAACTATTGCGAAACTCGCAAAAAACAATCTTTTTGTAGCTGTGAAGGAAGCAGGGGGGTGCGCTGAAAGAGTCAGTGCAATCCTTGATCAGATTGATATAACCGTTCTTAGTGGAGATGATTCCCTTACATTACCTATGATGTCTCTTGGAGCAAAAGGAGTCATAAGCGTGGCATCTAATATTATCCCATCCGAAGTTAAAAAAATGGTTGATTTTGCAAATGCAAATGACTTTGTTTCTGCAATGAAAATCAATAAAAAACTCTACCCTCTATTTAGAGATTTACTCATAGAAACAAATCCAATTCCAATAAAAGCGGCTATGGCTATGAAAGGCATGATTGAAGAAGAATATCGCCTTCCACTTTGCGAAATGTCACAGAAAAACAGGGAAATCCTCAGAAAAACCCTCGAAAATTGCGGAATAATCTAAACCATAATTAAAAAAATCAAAAAAAAATTTTTTTTAAACTTGACTTTTTATTTTATTATTGTATAATTATTGTATAAAAATACTAAAAATATACAAATAACTAAATAGTTAATGCTTATGATAAGTCAAAAAAAATATAGAATAAAAGTAGATGAAAATACTTCCCCACGAGTAAGAGTAATAAAAGGATTACGGCAAGCACTTAATTTTGGAATTTATTCTCCTGGAGAAAAAATAGGTTCTGAAGAACAGATAGCTGCAGAATATGGCGTGTCAAGAATGACAGCTAGAGCCGCTATAAAAGAATTAGTTGAAGAAGGATTGCTTGTATCGGAAAAATATCGTGGCTATTTTGTTAGCTCATCTTTAAAAAAGAATGCATTTTTATCCCGAAATTTTATTCTTGCAACACACGTAAAAATACAAAATAACGTTTACGATGGCATAGGTAAGGCAGGTCAAATAGAACTTGGTGTTTTGACAGAAGCAAGTATTTTTGGGATGCATCCGTTGGTTTTAGGAGAAAGTGGTTTTTCTGATGGAAGTTTTGAATTATTTATCAATGGCATGCCTCTTGGAATTATTATATCTGATTACTTTTATAATGATTTTGCTTGTCTTAATGCATTAAAATCACTAAGACATCTCAATTTTCCTGTGGTAATATATGGAGATAGTAAAGAATTGTCTTCCTATGTGAGAGTTATTTCAGATCATGAAGCTGGCTCTTCTCTTTTAACTCGATCCTTAATAGAGCGTGGGTGTAAAAGGATATTACGCTTGTGGACGGTTAACGAAGATATTTACTGGATAAAAGGCAGAAATTTGGGGTATGAAAAAACTGTAAAAGATGTTGGTTTATCTGTCATTCCCCCTGTTTATGTTAGTGGAATAGTCCCTCCTGATAAAGAAGGAAATGAAAATTTTAAAAAGCGTTCTCGTACATATGCAGGTTATTTAGCTGAATATCTGACAGCTTCGGAGCCTATAGACGGGATTCTTCTTACATCCGACTCAGATTTTTTCCCGGTGGCAGCTGCATGTCGTTTATGTGGAAAAATTCCAGGTAAAGATATCCTGATTTGCGGATATGATAATTACTGGAAAGAATGCATAGAGAGATCTTTTGAAGAGAGCAAGCCATTTGCAACAATAGAAAAAGAAGATTTCTTGATAGGAAAAAAACTTTTTTCAAAACTTCTTGAATTGATTAAAGAAAGAGAATCCGGACTAACTCTTTCTCCATCTTTGGAAAAAATAAAACCCCAATTAATAAAAACGGAGGAAAACAAATGAAAAGAAAAAAAATTTTCTCTTTTACTTTAATCGAGCTTTTAGTAGTTATTGCGATAATCGCAATCCTCGCTGCAATCTTACTCCCAGCTCTAAAAAGAGCAAAAGAAGAGGCTATGATAATAATTTGTGCTAACAATTTAAAGCAATTAGGTCTTGGGGCCGCCTTATACATGGGAGACCACAATAATTATGTACCAGTAAGTTTTGCAAGAAAATTTAATTCTTATCTATTTGATTTTCCTGAGCCTATTCCCAATGATAAAAGAGTAAAAATTTTCTACTGTGGTTTTGACAAAACCCCTAAATTGTGTGCAGGAACGACGGATTATAATTCGTATACTATGAATATGGGGCAATCATCTTTAGAAGCACAGGCTATTGGTTTTATTAATGCGAGTAGATTACGCTGGGGTGACCAGAATTTTGATTGGGGAAAAGCAGTTAAACCTGAAGACAAAGTTTATATTTTGGACGGACATGTCCACGGTAGCGGAAATTGGCATTCAAGTCATTGGAACCCAGAACGTCGTTATACTCAAAATTACACCGATGGAATTAATTGGGATTGTCAACATCCCAAGAAAAAGCCAAATTGTTTATTTTTTGATGGTCATGTTGGCATAAAAGCATTTCTTCCAGTAGAGCTAACTATATGTAACATTCTGGCTCCAGGTTGGTATAGAGGAATTCCATAAAAAGAAAAAGGGAAAAATATATGATAAAAAGCAGTAAACATAATTTGCTAATATTATTTGTTTTTACAATTTTTTATTTATATCAGTTACATGTACTTACAGAAAGCTATGAATTAGTGCCTAACGGAGATTTTGAGCAGTTAGATAATGATGGAAAACCGTTACTATTGTTAGGGAAACTTGTAGAAGGAAATTATTTTGAACTCGAAGGAGCAAATCATGTTCTTAAAATTTCACCTATAAATAAACAAATACTCTATTGGAAATCTACAAAAAAAATAATTAGCAATGAAGATTATGTTTTTTCTTTTAAAATAAAGGGGAATAAAGTACAAAGCTTCAGATTTTGTCTTTGGACACAGCTTCCAGATAAACACGAACCTCCAAATGGCCCGATTTTTTCAAAGTGGTATAGTGGTACTTTTGACTGGAAAATTGGAGAAATTAAGTTCAAAATGCCAGATAAAATTACCAGATTTACTATATTTTTGGACTTTCTTGGAGTTCACCCCCCTACTGAATCAATTTGGATAGATGAACTCAGTATACGTCCAATTGCTAGACCTTCTGAGTTTACAAAATTTTCAGGGAATATAGACAATATAATGCGCAATTGTATTCCCAATGGAGATTTTGAGGAAGTTGATGAAGATGGAAATGTTCTTACTCCGTGGGGTAAATTAGGAAATGGGATTTCATTTGAGCTTGAAGGAGTGAATACGATTCTGAAAATATTACCAAAAACTAAAGTAACATTTTCATGGCAAGCAAAACCAGGCATCGTGGAATATAATAAGGACTATAAGTTTTCATTTCGAATAAAAGGCGAGGATTTAGAAAATTTTAGATTTTGTCTTTGGACACAGCTTCCAGATAAACACGAACCTCCAAATGGCCCGATTTTTTCAAAGAGGTATAGTGGTACTTTTGACTGGAGAAAAGATGAAGTAACATTTAAAATGCCTGAGAATATAAATAGATTTACCATTTTTTTTGATGGAATGGAAAAAGGAGGTACTCTTTATGTTGATGACTTAAGTATAGAGCCCACAGATACAGTTGCTCTTTCTGAAAACAAATCAAAAGATGCTTTGCCATCATTTCGTGGTTTTTATACAAATCGTGATATTTTTATGTTTTCACATGGGGAGGTTGGCAAATTTGACTTCAAATTACTTAATCGTCGTGAAATCAAATCTGAAGTCAAAGCAATATTTTCATTTGGACAGCATGGACAAGGCTCAGAACAAAAAAGGGAAGAAAGAATAATAAAAATTCTACCTGAAAGTATGGAAATTATTTCTTATGAATTCAAGGCAGCAGATTTTCCATTTGGAGTATATGATATTTTCGCCAGATTCATTGATTTGAAAAGTAATCAAGAAATCGGAAATACTTGGATATCCATTGGTATTTGCAGTTCAACAAAATTAAGGAAGGCAAAAGAGGGGGAATTTTTATATGGTCTTGATACAAGTTTGAGAGCAGCATTTCGTGATAAAAAGATAATGCTTTGGACGGAGTATATGGGAGTTGACATTATTCGTGGAGGATTTGAAACTTGGGAGGATCGTGGAAAGAATAGTGGAGATCTTATGAAAATGATTGATGAGGGTATGTCTATTTACAAAAGATACAATTTGAGAGTTATGCTGAATGTGGATCCTCCTCAACCTAAGAGCGAAGATTGGATGCTTTCATATGAAGATTTACTTACAAAAAGAATTTCTTTTGTAGAAAGAGTAGCAAAAAAATATCCGGAAATAACATATTGGGAACTCGGTAATGAACCTGATATTGGATTTTATAATGGTCCTAAAGAACAATATGCTGCTGATTTTTTAAAATTATACAAAGCCATAAAAAATTCAAATAAAAATACAGTAGTGATGAATGGAGGTTTTGCTTATGACACAAAAAATATAGTTACAATTTTAAAAAATATTCCAAATGAATCTATCGATATAATAGCATATCATGGTCATGGTCCTGGAGTTAATGCTGAACGTAGTGCGTATGAGAAGATCAGACAAATAGCCGATTCAACAGGACATGCAGATAAGTTACTTGTAGAAACAGAATCTGGAATGGACGCAAGAACTTATGAACAAGAAGAAGAACAAGCAGCTACAGTCATTCAAAAAATTGTATATGCTCAATCTAAAAAACAGCCATTTTTTATGTTTTTCCGTTTGGCTTTTGAACATCCAGCCCAATACAATATGACCAGGTTTGAAGACAGACGTCAACCACGTCCATCTATTCTCTCTTATCGAACACTTGTAGAAGTATTAAGAGGATTTGTATTTTCACATCTTGTAGATTTTAATAGGGAAGGGTTAGAGTCATATATATTTTATGAACCTTCGACAAATAAACGCGTTGCTGTGCTATGGGTAAATAATAAAATCTCACATAGCATCTTCCTTAAAATAGGTAGTACCGCTGAAAAAATTTCTGAACCTGAAATTATTGATATGTATGGTAATACTAGTAGTGCTTCTGTACTTTCAGATGGAAGATTAAAACTTGAAGTTACTAATTTACCCAAATTTGTAAGATGGATCAGCACAGAACCTGACTTTAAAGCAACGTATGGACATTCTGATCTTGAATTAGACCCAGTACTCGAGATTCCAGTTGGAGGAATAACAGAAACAAGTATAACCATACATAATTCTTTAGACAAAGCCATACAGCCTAAAATTAGTTGGAAGTTAGAATCTGATCAACCTGTGATTATTTCCATGAAACAGGATGCCTTTACGGATCTTAAGCCTGGAGAAAAACAAAGAGTGCCAGTAACATTAAGATTAAATGAGTGGTTTAATAATTATGATTGGCCTAATGAATGGTATATATTTACTTTTGTGTCACCTGATGTAGATCTATCATCATACACATCCATTCCAGAGGTGGTTCCAGGAAAAAATGGTAATGTAAGAGCTAGCAAAGCATTTTTTATCAATAACAAGATTGATTTAGGTAAAATTGCAGGGACGTTCTATGAAAAAGCAGTAGCATTTCTTTTTGCAGAATATTATTCAGAAACAGAAAAAAGAATAAGAGTTGGTGCTGCCGCAGATTACTGGATGGATTGGTATGTTAATGGAGAAAGGGTTTATGACACACTTAAAAACGGAAATGGAGCAGGATATTACATATATAGTCATCGATTTGAGATACCTTTAAAAAAAGGAAAAAATTTGATTGCTGTAAAAGTACTTTCAGGTTCTCAGGGGTGGTGTTTGGTTGCTGGTGGGCCAAAAGATCTACAAACGGCACTTGGAATGAAAACAGACAAAATAGTTTTTTCTCTTTTTAATGGGGAGGACAGATTAGCAGAAGAATCAGTAAATCTTAAATTTATTCATCCTCTAAAGCCATTTTCAGGTGGATTCAAAGCTATGGACGAAAAGTTAACTTTAATAGAAAAACCTACGGGTACTCTTGACGCAAGTACGATTCAAAATCTTTTCTTTAAAGAGCCTGATACCAATAAATGGTGGAAAGGAGAAAATGATCTTTCAGCAATGATTTGGCTATTAGAAAATTCAGGCAACGTATTGGTGACGATCGTCGTAGAGGATGATACTTATGTACCAGCAAAAAATACCAGTGAATTATTAAAAAGTGATACAATTGGAATAGCGATATCTGGAAAAGACTTTATTAAACCTCTATATTTTAATGTAGGAGAAGTTAATGATACAGTAGTTATAACTACGCTTGATAAAAGTATTTCTCTAAAAGCAAAATTAAATCATTCAGACAAAAAAACTTATTATTATATAGAAATTCCATGGACCAAGCTTATAAAGTCAAAAGAGGGATTCATAAATATCATAGTTAATGACAATGACGCTGGATACATTAAACAGCATGCTATATGGAAACCAGATTATAAAGATCCTGCAACACCTTCAAAATGGTATAGAATAATAATGCCTTGATTTAAATTATATTGATATTTTGCAAAGATTAAAAAAGGAGAATTATATGGAACTTTTGTATATTAAACTTAATAAACAATTATCATCATTTATAGCAATATTTCTTTTTTTTCCATTTATCAATGTAATAAGTGAGGTGACGAATACACTACAAACAGAAATTCCATCTGGCTCACTTATCTGGAGAATTGGCATTCCAGATAATCAGAGTAATGAATTTAGCGACTATAAGAAGGGTATAGAGGAAGTAAAAATTACTGCCGAAAACGCTATTATAGAAAAAAAACCGCAAATATCAAAAGGCCTAAAATTTTCATTAAATCCTGCCATGAATATAAATTATATCTTGGATAATGTCCCGAAATATGGAGCTCTTTTTAGTGTAAAAATTATTGGAGCAGAAAAAAGTGGTGCACAAATGGCAGTGTTCTCAAATGACATAATGGTTGGATTAATTCAAATGTGGGGAGTTTTCGGGACGAATTCTCTTTATCCCTGGAGAAAAACATATCGTCTTTATATCCCAGGTGAAATGTTAAAAAAGGGAAATAATGTTTTACAACTTAGGACAATTCGCCCAATGTGGTGTGAAAAGCCTGACTCTGATCATTTATTTTGGTGGGAATGGGATTATATAAAACTTGAATGTCTGGATAAGCCAATTTCTGAACCATGGCATGGCTCAGTAATTTACCTTGGAACAACAGTGAAGATGAGTGAACATGGATTTGATATAAATGATAATACTATTTGTCTTGCCAGTTTGGCTCTTCCCTGGTTGGGTATTGCATATAGTGGTAACACAATAAGGGCTGATTTCTGGTGGGATGTAACAGCATCACAACCAAGACGTTTGGAATATTTAAAAAAACTTGCCGAAATGAATATGAGCGTTGTCGTTGATTATATCAGTGGCAATCATTTCAAAAATAATCCAGATGGTACGATACCTCAAAGATTTAAGGATGATATTAAAACTTTTTTTAGTCAATATGGTAAATACATACAATTTTATGAGCTTGGAAATGAACCATGTATGTTTGGCAATAAAGATGCTGGAGGATACGAAGAATATCTTTCTCTTGTAAAATACTTAAAAGAGATAAAGCCATCACACGTAAAATTGGTAGCTCCAGGATGGGCATATGGAGGTGGTAAGGGAGGTTTTCCATTAAACTGGGATGCTGATGTTAAAAATCGTAGAGAAATAGAAAAATATTGTGATTTTACTAATGGACATTCATATGGATTTTCATATGCAGATAACAAAGGAGGAAGTTTTGTTGAAAACCTTGAAACATATCAAGGAACGATTGATGGTTGGCCTAAGCCATATTTAAACACAGAAACAGGAACTAATAATTGGCATTCTGAAGAAAACGGACCTAAAATACCTTCAACACAACCTAAAATACAAGCCTTTGATAGAATAATGAGAGCACATATTGCAGTTGTAGATCGTACAATGCAACATGCCCTTATTTTTGGCGAATATGGCCTTATTATGGAGAGAAGTGGAAATTGGAATAAGCTTGAAGAAGATCTTACAGAAAATACTCCACCAGACGGAAAAGGGAAAGATAGCCGTCTTAAAACCTTTCGTCGTCTTGCTCTTGCATATGCCACACATGGTGCCCCAATACCATATAAAATAATAAATTCAGAAGAGAACAAAGGTAAAATGCTTTATTTTCGTGCTGTTGATACGTCTAAGATACCCCCATTGCCAGGGAGTAATGCAAGATCTAATAAGATACTTCTCAACTTTGTTAATTTTGAAAAAGCTCCGGGTAGATTGATCGTCGATGTGGATATGCCTTATAAAACAGAATATGTTGGAGAACGTTTTGATTCCTCCTCTACTTTAAAAAATGCAAGAAGTAATGTAAAAATGGATGCCAAGAATGGTCTTGTAATAAAAGAAAAGCTTGGACCTGGTGAATCAATTCAGTATATTTTAGAAGTTTTAAAACCCACCGCTAACTACGTTAAAACTGAAACAAAATGAGGTATAATAAAAATGAGTCAAAAATTATTAGTTTCATATTTAATGTTTTTCTTTCTTTTCTCTTTATTGTCAAATGATATTGTGGAGGACAATCGACAACTTTGGACGTTTGGGAAAAGTGAAAATTGGACAATATGGTGGCCCAAAGAAAAGGGAGAACAAGTCTGGAAAGTAGAAAAGACTAATGATGATACAATGTTAACATTAAATTCATCGAAGAATGAAATGACTTTTAATTTCTTTGAGGGGCATTTAAAAGGAGCAGTAAAAATGTGTAATCTTGTATCATTTACTGTAAATCTTGAACTTCTTTCAGGCAATGGTATTGAGGTTGGCCTTATATTACAAGATGAGCAGAGTGAACTACTAGTTTATAAACCAGTAATACTTAAATCTGGATATAATTCTATTACATGGTTTTTAGATAAAGACCTTATTATCTCATATCCATTTAATAACTCACCTGTTAATAAAAAACCTGATGGTAACCTTAATATTTGGGAATTCAGTATAAAAAAGTTAGCCAACTCTCCTGAAGTAAAAATTAAGTTTATTGATGCTTATTGTACTGAACGAAGACCTCTTCTTGATTTTCTAAACGTGGAATTATCCACAGGGCACCCAATAAATCTTGTTGTACTACCAGAAGCTAAAGAAAAAGCAAATATTATTATAAAAAATTCTTCTAATTTTTCTATCCCATTTAAACTTGATTTAAAAGTAAAGACATATAATGAAAAAGAATGGAATGAAAGTATTATGGCTACAGTTAAAGCCAAGTCTGAATATACACGAGAAATTCCTGAAAAATCTGGAGATTGTGGAATTCGTTGGGTAACATGGAAGCTTAGTAAGGGAAATTATTCTGTTGAAGGGAATTCTTCATGGGCAAGAATGAAACCTTCTGGCCCAACAAAGGGGTTAGCTCCAAACTTTTTGTTCAGTGTTTGCACTCACGCTGATAATTGGCCAAGGGAAATTCGTGAAAAAGAATTTCAAGCACTTGGACTTTGTGGATGCAAGGTTGTTCGATGCTCTCCAGGATGGGCACAAATAGAGTCAGAAGAGGGGAAGTATAATTGGAATATGATGGATGAGTTGGTTCAACTTGCCCATCAGTACAACATGGAAATACAAGGCAATCCTGGTAATTGTACAAAATGGGCGGCTAGAGAAGATAAAGCTTTAAATCCAAATCACCTAATCTGGCTTTTTAGTCCACCTGTTCGGGCCTGGGATAAATGGGGAAAATTTAATTATGTGATTGCAAATCGTTATAAAGGAAAAATTCGCTATTGGGAAATAGGAAATGAAAATGATCTTGAGTTCTTTTGGAACGGAACAACAGATGAGTATATCAAATATCTCAATATTGCATATACAAACATTAAAAAAGCAAATCCTGATGCCTACGTTATGACTTGCGGTTTCTCAGGGATTGGCCCTCATGATGGTAAAAAACTTAATCCTGATATGCAAGAGAAGGTAATAAGAGAGGCTCAAAATAGTTTTGATATACACGCATTTCATCAACACGGTCTCTTTGATTATTTTCAAAAGATTGTAGATGAAGAATTACCTAAATTAAGAAGTGTATTGAAATCTTCAAAACCTTTATATTTTAATGAAACTGCAATGTATTCATGTAGCATTGGAGAAAAAGGACAAGCAGAAACTTTATATAAAAAACTTCTTCTTTCTTTTGCACGAGGTGCAATAGGGTATACATGGTATGATCTACGTAATGACGGAACAGACCCACATGAACCAGAGCACAATTTTGGAATGCTGACATATGATTTCCATCCCAAAGCAGTTTACATTGCTTATAATACACTTACTGGACTCCTACTTGATAAAAAATTTGTGAAACAATATGATCTTGGAACTGATGCTTATGTTTTTGAGTTCAAAGGGAATTCTGAATATATAATTTCAGCATGGCTCGAAAAGAAAACTTTATCTGATAAACTCATGGCTTTTCAGATCGAAGACAATGCTAGCGCTAAAATTGTAGATTTAATGGGAAATGAAATTGATATGCCAGTGAATCAAAATATAATCCTTTTTCCTGTTAATACCGAATGTAAATTTTTAAAAATATCTAAAAATGAAAAACTTATTTATCTTGGTAGTATCGTTAACTCGTCAAATATAACACCAGTAGAACCTGAGAAGGATTTTAAAATTAGATGCTCTATTATTAATCCATGTAAAACTGTACAAAATTTACGAATGAAATTGAATTTGCCAAATTACCTAAAAGCACAAGGAACATTAGAGTATAACTTTCCCCTAAAAACACAAGAAAAAAAAGAAATGTATTTTTTAGTTCTATCTGAATGGGCTCCTGACATTCTTTATTCGGAGCCTATTATTACTAGATTAGAATATGAATTTATTGGAACTCCATGGAGAGGTAATTTGCGAATACCTATCCTCTTAAAAGGAATAATACCAGTTGATGCAATGACTCGTAAAGAACCTATATTTAAGTTATATAGAGAAGCTAACATAGTGAATTTTTTTGCTAATGACCCAAGTAATTCTCAATATGCATGGAAGGGAGAAAAAGATCTCTCAGCAGATATATGGCTTGGGTTAGGAAAAGAAAATTTCAGATTAAAAATAAATGTTACTGATGATGTTTATGAGCAAAAATATTATGGAGAAAATATGTGGATGGGAGATAGCGTTCAATGGGGAATTAAACTCCCTGATCAGAATAGACAGTGGGAAATTGGGTTTTGTGTAAAAGAAGATGGTAAAACTGATGTATTTTGTTGGTTAAAACCAGATGGAATGCCAGACCCATCTCCTCAAATTACAGTTACATATCAGAAAACTAAAACGGGAATTATTTATGACGCAAAGGTTCCTTTAATCGCTCTAGGTATTACAAAAAATGCATTAAAGAAAGATATAAAATTTAATCTTATTGTAAATGATAGTGATTTTGGTCGTCGAGAAGGGTGGATACAAATTGCACCTGGAATAGGTGATACTAAAAATCCAGTGTTATGGCCAGATATTAGCTTTAATTATGATTAATAGAAATATGTTAAAGATAAATGTTAATGACTTTGGGGCTGTTGGAAACGGTAAGGTATTGGATACAAATGCCATCAATAAAGCTATTGATGCGTGTTCGCGAAAAGGTGGAGGCATTGTAATTTTCCCCCCGGGAAGGTATTTATGCGGAACTATTATTTTAAAAAGTCATGTCTCTCTTTTTTTAGAAGCGGGTTCTCAGTTAGTTGGTACACCGGATCTTTCAAGATATAAAAATTGTTGTAGTAAACATGGAATCTCTAAATCACAAAATTCAGCATGGTATAATGCATTAGTCCTTGGTGTTGGAGTAGAAAACATCTCAATTCTTGGCGATGGTACTATAAATGGACAAAAGGTTTTTAATCCAGATGGAGAAGAACATATGCGAGGTCCTCATACAATACTTTTCCTGGAGTCAAAAAATCTTTGTATTAAGAATATCTCAATAATGGACTCTGGAAATTACGCAATCATGATCATGAAAAGTGATAATATTGAAATAAAAAATGTAAAGATTACTGGAGGATGGGACGGAGTGCACTTTCGAGGGAGAATAGAAAAAACATGTCGGAATATTTCTATTATCGATTGTCATTTTTATACAGGAGATGACTCTATAGCGGGTTGTTATGCAGAAAATCTCCTAATCAGAAATTGTATCCTAAATTCTTCGTGTAACGGAATTAGAATTATAGGTCCTGTCTTCCGTGGTATTATCCAGAATTGTCTTTTCTTTGGACCTGGACGATACGAACACAGGACATCAGGTAGGTATAATATGCTTTCAGGAATAATTTTACAACCAGGAGCATGGATGCCTTGTGAAGGCACACTAGAAGATATTTTTATCTCTGATAATACAATGCAAAATGTGGCATCACCAATCACCATCTGGCAAAAAGTCAATGAAAATATTGTAAAAAATATAACGGTTAACAGATTAACAGCTTATGGTGTTTACAGGGCGGCAGCTTCTGTTGAAAGTTGGACAAATTCTCCAATAGAAAATATAGATTTTAATGATATTTTTATCCAGTATACATATTCTGAAAGAATTAATCATAAAGTGGCAGAGGGAGTGTTGGCACCGCATGTAGATGCCCGCCCATTACCATCGTGGGGTTTTTATGCAAAGAATATCCGAAAAATGTTTTTTTGGAATGTTAGATTGAAATCTTTGAAAAGAGATAAACGTCCTGTTGAAATCTTCGATAATGTAGTAAAACTTTCAAAAAAATAGGCTCATGTGTTAAAGAATGCCATTTTTGCGTTTTTTACAAATTCAGAGCAGAGACACTGTGAACAATTTCGTTTTTCATCTTTTAAACCGCTATTAGAGTCGACGCCATATGGACGAACTTTCTTAATGGCTTCTGCGACGTTGGAAGGATTTAATCCGCCTGCGAGAATTACGGGGAGTTTGGATTTTATGCTGAACTCAGCACTTATGTCCCAGTTATGAATTTTTCCCGTTCCTCCGATTTGTTTTGTATTCTTATTATAACTATCCAATAAAAAAGCATTTACATATGGTATAAAATCTTCTGGTTCTGGTTTTATTTGATTATCTATTACATGTAGCGCCATGATAATTTTTGCTGATTCAGGGAGTTTATCGCGGATTTTTTTTACATCTGCGAGACTACTTCCACCATGAAGTTGAACATTAAAAATTTCTGTTTTCTTTATTATATCCAGTATTGCATCTGCTTCTATAAGGTGAGTTACGACTACTGGCGAAATATAAGGTGGGAGTATTTTTGATAGTCTCTGAGCTGTTCCTGGAAGAATGAAATCAGTAGAAGCATATAATTGACCTACGAGGAAGCCAACAGCATCTGCTCCAGCTTTTATTGCAACCTGTAAATCTTCTTCAGTCTTTAACCCGCAAATTTTTACTCTCATTATGATTCTCCCATATTTGGGCGACACCATACAAAACTAAGTCTTTAAAATAGATGGATTCTGGTATAATTTCAAGGAGTTTCTTTCCATTTCCTCCTGTTATAATCACGGTATAATTGCGAAAATCGCAGTTTTTTGCGATTTCTTTGATGATATATATTAAACCTCCTTTCAATAAATATGATATTCCATTTTTTATTGCAGATTTTGTGTCTGTTCCAGGAAAATTGTCGTCAGAAAGATTATTTATTTTAACCTGAGGGAGGGCTGATGTTCCGCTGTGAAGTGCCATCGAAAGTAAGTCAAATCCTGGTAAAATTAATCCTCCGAGGAATTTTCTATTTGAACTTATGGCATTTACAGTAATCGCTGTGCCACTATCAATTACTATAAGGTTTCCTTTTGCGAAATTCGCAGCTCCCACAGCTGCTGCTACGCGATCTGAACCGATATTTTTTTTATTTATGCTATCAAAATTTATTCCTGTATTTTTTGCTGCTGATATCAAAAAAACATTATTCTTTTTGAGCATCTTTTTTTTATCATTTACAACGCATGAGGCTGCGATTATCCTATATTTTTTAAGAAAAATTGTATTGATATTTTTTGTAGCAATATATTGGATATTTTTGAGTTTTTTGCCATTCCAGAACGCGATTTTTGTTCTAGTATTTCCAATATCAGCTAACAATATTGAGGATTTTTTAGATGGTATTTTCATTATTATTCTGGAGGAAATCAAGGTAATTTTGGAGTATTATTACAGCCGCAAGAGAGTCTACCTTTTCTTTTCTTTTTTTTCTATTCACTCCCGCATCAATCAGGATATTTTCAGCTGATATAGAACTGAATCTTTCATCCCATAAAACAGTATTGAGTTTGAACTCATTTTCCAAATATTCGGCAATTTTTTTTACATCGCTGCTTAGTCTTCCATCGCTTCCATTTAATTTTTTAGGCAATCCGATTAATATGGTGTTTACATTATTTTCCTTTGCGATATTTGCGATTTTCGCAGCTAATTGGTTGAGGTTGGAGTTATTATTTTCTATGAATCCTCTTGCCTGAGCTATTGTGCGGGTAGGGTCACTCAGTGCCAGACCAACTCTTACAGTACCATAATCTATGCAGAGAATCCTAGAATTTACATTCACAGAAAGCTCTTTAATTTAGGGTTTTCGTTTATTTTTTGAATTAAACTTTTTAATTTTTGTGCTGAAGATTTTTTACATATCAATGTTGCATCTTTGTGGTTAATTACTATCAGGTTGTCTATGTCAAGAAGTGCGATGAGATGTTTTCTACCTGAATAGTCGGCAACAATGTTGTTTTCTGAATTTAGTGATGAGAAATAAGGAGTCAGAATATTATTGTTATGATTATCCTTCTGGAAGTATTTTGCAATACTGTCCCATGCACCTACGTCGTCCCAATCGAAATTAGCTTCAGCTACTATAAATTGCTCAAGTTTTTCCATAAGGGCGAAATCTATGGATATTTTTTCGATTTTTGGAAAATTTTCTTTGATGGATTTTTGGAGTTTTTTAGAAGTATCTGCTGTTTTGAAAATTTCAAAGTATTTATGAAGTTTTGGATTATATTTTTGAAGAAGTTTTGCGAAGGTATTTATTTCCCATATAAATATTCCGGCATTCCATAGAAAATTTCCTTTTTTGAGTAGTTTTTTTGCTTTATCTACATCAGGTTTTTCTACAAATGAGAGTCCTTCTCTAAATGGAATTTTTGACTGAGATTTTATGCTTTTGCCACTTTCTATGTAGCCGTAGGCGGTAGAGGGATAATCAGGTTTTATACCTATAGTTACAACCGAGTTTGTTGATTTTGCGATTTTCGCAGAGTCTTTAATTGTTGTGGAAAATGATTTAACGTCATTGATGAGGTGATCTGCTGGTAAGACTATCATTACTGGATTCTCTGAAACTCTTTGTGAAATTATAGCGGCAGCCAGGCAGATGCATGGTGCTGTGTCGCGAACACAGGGTTCTGATATGATATTTTCTTTTGGGAAATTATTTAAAGTTTTTTTTAGAAGTTTGACATAATTTTGATTGGTTGCTACGAAAATATTTTGGAGGGGAATGAAGGTTTCAAGGCGTTTTATAGTTTTTTCTATGAGTGAAGAGTTGTCTGTAAAATGCACAAAAGGTTTGGGATATGCATTTCTGCTAAGAGGCCAGAAACGTTCACCCCTGCCTCCTGCCATTACCAATGCGCAGAGTTTTTCTTCTTTTTTTGAAAGCATTTTTTCAGCCGCCCCCGCTACCACCGAGAACTTCTATAATTTTAATTAGAGGCATAAAGAGGGCGATAACGATTGTACCTACAACTACAGCAAGGAATATTATAAGTAATGGTTCAATCATAGATGTTAATGCCTCTACAGCGTTATCAACTTCTTCGTCATAAGTATTGGCGATTTTTTCAAGCATATCTGGCAATTTTCCTGTTTCTTCTCCTACTTCTATCATACTTATAACCATATCCGGGAAAACTTTTGTAGCTGATAGGGGCTTTGATATACCCTCACCTTCCTTTACTGCGTCGTGGACTTTTTGAATTGCTGCACTAACTACTTCATTTCCTGCGGTTTCTTTAACAATTTGCAATGCATTCAAGACAGGTACTCCAGAAGCCATGAGTGTGCCGAGAGTTCTTGAAAATTTTGCAATAGCGGAGCGGGAAACAATAGGGCCAAAGAGGGGCATTCGATATTTTACCCAATCGAAGAAGTATTTTCCTTTTTGTGTTTTATTTAAAATCTTGTAAATGATTACAAATATGACAATCCCAATAACTACATACAAGGCTTGATTTTTCATAACATCACTGACTTTTATGACAAAAGCCGTAAGTGGTGGAAGGGCTACACCTTCGAGAAGTTCCATAAATATTTGTTTAAATTTAGGGACGATGAAAACCATTAAACCTGCAGTGATAGTTAGAGCAATGGTTAGAACCACTACAGGATATACCATTGCGGATTTAATCTTTGCAGCAAGTTTAGCGGCCTTTTCAAGGAATCCTGCAAGGCGTTGAAGAATTACTTCCATAGCACCTGCCGCTTCACCTGCTCTAATCATATTTAAATATAGTTTATCGAATGTTTTGGGGTTTTGAGCTAATGCTTCAGAAAAAGTGGACCCCCCTTCTACAGAATCTGCGGACTGCCCTACTATTTTCCTGACAGCCGGATTTTTCGCCTGTTTTTCGAGAGTTCTTAATGATCTTACAAGCGGTAAACCTGCGTCGAGCAGGATGGAAAGTTGTCTTGTAAAAATCATCAAATCTTTGTATTTCATTACAGGAGCACCAAGACTAATTTCCATACTGAACATGGAACCACCTTTTTTCTTTGCTCCTGCTGTTGGGGAGGCTCTTCCTCCAGCTTTTTTAGCTGAGGAAGTGTCTTCTTTGACGGAGGTGGGGAAAAGCCCTTGTTCTTTGAGTGCTGCACCCACAGCCTGTTCATTTGCTGCTTCTATTCGCCCTTTTTTTTCTTTTCCGTTGGCGTCCATTGCTGTATATTGATAGATAGGCATGGGATAATTCCTCCATGTTTATTTTTTTCGATTAATTTAACGCCTTTTTCCAGCTCCTTCAAGTTTTTGTATTAAACTATCTGGATCCTGGGCTTTTGTAATCATTTCACCATAAGATATTATATTTTGCTGATATAGTTCAAGCAAATGAGAATCAAGAGTATTCATTCCATATTTTGCTCCGGTTTGAATATCCGAGGTAATTCTGAAGGTTTTATTTTCCCTTATCAGAGCTCTGATTGATGGAGTTGAAATCATTATTTCAAAAGCTGCCACGCGCCCTGGTTTGTCAATTCTCGGGAGAAGCACCTGAGATATAACAGCAACGATGGAAGAGGCAAGTTGTGTTCTGATTTGTTCCTGTTGGTCTGTGGGGAATGCGTCAACGATACGGTCAACAGTTCTTGCTGCGCCTGTAGTGTGGAGTGTGGCAAAGACGAGGTGTCCTGTTTCTGCTGCTGTTACGGCAGCCTCCATGGTTTCGAGATCACGCATTTCCCCAACCAGTATTACATCAGGGTCTTGTCGCAAAGCCCTTCGAAGGGCTTCACTAAATGAGGGGACATCTACTCCTACTTCTCTTTGGATTACGATACTTTTTTTATGTTTATGATAGAACTCAATAGGATCTTCTACCGTAATGATGTGGCAATCTCTTTCTTCATTAATAATGTTTATCATGGATGCGAGAGTAGTAGATTTTCCACTTCCTGTAGGACCTGTTACGAGTATTAATCCTCTTGGTTTATAAAGGATATCTTTTATTGATGGGGGTAACCCAATTTGGTCAAGAGTTAAGAGTGTATTAGGTATTTGTCTCATAACCATCCCCTGATAGCCTTTCTGATAAAAACATGAAACCCTGAATCTTGCTTTATCCTCATAAGCGAATCCAAAGTCTACTCCTCCGTCCTGTTTTAATTTTTGAATGTGCGTGTCTGATGCTACTGAACGAACAAGTCTCTCTGTATCATCAGGGGTAAGGGGTGGTGCATCGAGAGGAGTCATTGAACCATGAAGTCTTATTACTGGGGGAACACCTACTTCAATGTGAAGGTCACTTGCACCCTCATCTACAACTAATTGTAACAAATCATTCATTTCAAGCTGCATAAATTACCTCAATTATTTTAAGCAACAGTATATTTTAATACTTCTTCTATTGTTGTTTCTCCATCAAGTATTGAACGAATGCCATCTTCACGCAAGGTTCTCATTCCAAGTTCTCTTGCCTTTTGTTTCAAAACGATAGTAGGGGCTTTTTCCATAACTAATTTTCTGATAGTATTATTAATAGGCATGTATTCACAGATGGCTTTTCGTCCTTTATAACCGCTGTTATTGCAGGTTTGACATCCTTTTCCATAATAGAATTTTCTATCACCTACAGCTTCACGATCTATTCCGAGCATTTTTAGATCATCATCTGTTGGGACAAATTCAGTTTTACAATTTGGACAAACCTTTCTTATTAATCGTTGTGCAAAAACTCCAACTAAAGAAGAGTTGATAAGGAAAGGCTCTACTCCCATATCTACCAAACGTGTAATAGCGCCAGGAGCATCATTTGTGTGCAGAGTAGTGAAAACAAAATGTCCTGTGAGAGCGGCTTGAATAGCCATTTGCGCAGTATCAAGGTCGCGGATTTCACCTATCATTATTATATCGGGGTCTTGACGGAGAAATGCCCTGAGAGCACGTCCAAAAGTCATTCCTATAGAGTCATTGATAGGTAGTTGTATAATTCCTTCGAGGTCGTATTCAACAGGGTCCTCAGCGGTTAATAGTTTATCATGTGGGTCATTGATTTCCTTTAATGCGGAATAAAGTGTGGTAGTTTTTCCTGAGCCAGTAGGTCCCGTTATAATAAGGATTCCATTTGGTAATCTTATGATACGTCTTATTTCTTTTAAGACATCTTGTCCTATGCCAAGGACATCAAGATCAAGATTTACCACGCTCCTATCGAGAATACGTAAAACGACGGATTCTCCATATTGAGTAGGTAAAGTGGATACGCGAAGATCTACAGGTCGTCCACCTATTTTTAATTGTATTCTGCCATCTTGTGGGAGACGCCTTTCAGATATATTAAGTCCGCTCATAATTTTTATACGGCTTATAACGGGAACGGCAAGATTTTTAGGAGGAGGAGCCATTTCGTAAAGAGCACCATCAACACGGTATCTAATTTTAAATTCTTTTTCAAATGGTTCAAAGTGAATATCACTTGCCTTTGCTTTGATAGCCTGGTATAAAATTACATCTACAAATTTCACAATAGGCGCTTCATTTGCCATATTTTCAATATCCTGAATATTATCAATCTGATTAGGGTCAGTTTCATCAACATTCACCTCGAGTGATTCGAGCAAATCCTTCATGCTTTCTGTTTCAAGAGGATAATGTTTTTCTATCTCAGATTCTATTTGTTTTTCTTTTGCCACCACAACGTGAACGTCTTTATTCAGTATAAAACGCAGTTCATCTGCGATATGATAATTTAGAGGGTTCCGGGAAGCGATTGTAAGAGTTTGTCCATCAAAAGAAATAGGAATAATTCCATACATTCTCGCAGTATTACCATCAACCATATCGATAACGCTTTTTTCAATTTCAATGCTTTTGAGGTCTATTACATCTGTTGCAAGACTTGTCGCTATAATTTGTAGAAGTTCATCTTCTGTGGTGATGCCGAAGTCTATAAGTAAATCCATGAAGGGTTTTCCTGTTCGCTGGAATTCTTCCTCAATTTCAAGCATTTGCTCTTCAGTACATATGCCTTCCTGCATCAGGATATCTTTCAAAGTTTGGCTTTCAGGATCCAGCATCGTATTATCTCCTTTATTTTATTCTTCATCCATAACTGTCATAGCAAGGACTTCCTCGAGAGTGGTCATGCCTGCTGCAGCTTTTCTTACTCCATCTTCTCGGAGAGTCCGCATTCCTGATTTTCTTGCGGCTTCTTTTATAACGCTCGAGGGGACTCTTTCATATATTAGATTTTGCATTTCAGATGTAACCATAAAAATTTCATATATCCCCATCCTCCCTTTATATCCGCTTCCGCCACATTCTGAGCACCCTCGTCCTTTCATTAACTTCGAATTCTTTACAAATTCTTCATCAAGCCCCATTATCTGTAATAATTCTGGATCGGGCTCTGTAGGTACAGCACAATTTTTACAAATCCTCCTGACAAGCCTCTGAGCCATAACAGCGCGCACAGAGGATGCAACAAGGAAGGGTTTTATACCCATATCTATAAGACGCGTAACAGCACCAGGTGCATCATTAGTATGGAGTGTGCTAAACACAAGGTGTCCTGTTAGTGCAGCGTTGATTGCAATTTCTGCAGTTTCAAGGTCTCTTATTTCCCCTACCATTACAATATTTGGAGCCTGGCGAAGCATTGCCCTTAGTGCTTTTGCAAACGTCATTCCAATTTGAGCTACAACTTGAACCTGATTTATACCGCTTAATTGATATTCTACCGGGTCTTCGACTGTAATAATTTTTCTATGAGGAGAATTAATTGAATTTAAAAAGGCGTAAAGAGATGTTGACTTTCCTGAACCTGTTGGACCAGTAACCAGAAATATTCCGTCAGGGAGAGAAATAATTTTGCTTATTAATTCCTGGTCATCACTGAAGAAACCAAGTTTTGGGATGTCAAGTTGAATACTGGCTCTATCAAGAATTCGCATTACTATACTTTCGCCATGAGTCGTTGGAATAGTAGATACACGCAAGTCTATATCCTTACCTTCGACTTTTAACTGTATTCTACCATCTTGTGGTACTCTTTTTTCAGATATATCTAATTTCGACATAATTTTTAGGCGGCTTGTAATATTTGCTTGCAGATATTTAGGTGGGCTTTCCATCTCCCGTAACACGCCGTCAATACGATATCTTATTCGATATTTTTTTTCCATAGGTTCAAGATGGATATCACTTGCTTTTAGTTTTATAGCCTCTACGATGATTAGAGAAACTAGTTTTATTATTGGGGCGTCATCATCTGTGGCATCTCCTCCTTCTGTAGCCTTAGCGAGTTGACTTTCTATGTCAGTATCGGCCCCAATTTCCTTCATAAAGGCGTCTACATTCTGCTCGAGGCTTCCATAATAGTGATCTATAAGTTGTTCTATTTGTTCTTTTGTAGCAACGACTGCTTCTACATCACTTTTTAAGATATATCTTATAGCATCTATAGTTTCGAGATCTGAAGGGTCACTTGTTGCAATTACAATAGTATTTTCATGCTTTGAAATTGGAATAACTTTATACTGACGAACCATTTCTGGAGTCATTGTTTGGATTACCTCAGGTTCTATTACATGATTGGACAAATCAACAACTTCCAGACCATATTGTTGGGCAAGCATATTTAGAAGTTCATTGCCATCGATATACTTTAACTCTTTTAAAGCTTCTATTACATCAAGTTTTCCTCCAGATTGTGCGACTTTTTCCCATGCTTCATTAACCTGTTCTTCTGTCACCATCCCATTTTCTTGTAGAATTTCTAGTATGAATTGGGTATTCTTTGCCATTTCAGATACACTCCAAAAATTTTATTTTATATGCTAATATCAAGAAAAAAAAATTCAAGCTTAAATAAAAAAAATCTTGATATAATTAGTTTTAGCAGTATTTTATTTATGTTCTTTATTCTCTTTTTTGAACAATATCAGTTGCCAGCTTAGCTCAGCGGTAGAGCAACGGTTTTGTAAACCGTTGGTCCCCGGTTCGAATCCGGGAGCTGGCTCCAGATTTACATAGCAAAGAACTCTCTATTTTCTCTGAAAAATTTTTATAATTCAATAAATCGAACCTTATTACAGTATATTAAGTCATCTAAATAGACCTGAAAATCATTCAGGTGCTTTTATAATTCGTTCTTCAAGCCCACTTATTTCCTTTTTCCATAATGCGTGCCTGAAAATCTCCTTATATATACAACTTTGTGTGCGAAATTCGCAAAGGCCTCCGGCAAAACTACCTCCACATGGACCATTTGCAAGGCCTTTTGGACATCTTTCCGGGCAAACGTAATATGTGAGGCTTACTCTACAATATTTGCAAGACTTACAACCAAGTAGGATTTTTTTGGTAAGAAAGTGTTCTTCAGGGACCTGTCTGTGTGATTTTGAGAGGATTATTCTGCAAATATTATATTTTATTTTTTGGGTTATAGACAAATTACAATTTTTGATATCTTTGAATTTCAGATTTCCATCTGGATACTGAGATTTCAAGAGATTCTCAAAAATATAAAAGTTATAGGGAAAGGGGGCTGGTTCAACTCGTGATAAATAGTTATGGTACTCTTCCTTCCATTCGTCAAAATTCTTAAATTCATTCATAGCTTCTATAATTTTTGCAATAGCTGTTTCTGTATGTTCAGGCCTTTCAAGTCCAGCAATTTGGATGCCACTGTATCCTAAAAATCTCGCACCGCTTGAAAATAGCTGTAAACGACGCCATTGCGCTGATGCAAATTGGGCATATCCGTATTTACTTTCCTGATTTAAAATTTGACGGATATCGTCTGATATTACGATTCCTGGAAAAACTCCTGACAGAATTTCTTCAAAAATCTCTGGAGTAAGGACAATATTTCTTGCTATGGTAGGAATATGGCAGTCTCTGTTTTCGAGGAACCATCTTAATTCCTGAATTTTTCTCATGTCCCATCCAGCCTGTACTCCGGCAAATTGGGCTCCAACTTTTATTTTTTTCATCAATTTATAATACTGGCTGTAGCTTTCTTCAGGGGTATATTTAAATGGGTTAACCACAGCGCCGCAAAAAAAATCAGAGCGATATAATTTATTTACTATTTCTATTGCATTTACAGAATCGAGGTATTGGCTTTTTTCTACATTTTTTTCTCTATTTTGTTTTCTTTCTCCAGTTACAGGCACAATATTTTTTATTTCCAGTCTTTTTAGGCTTTCCAGTTGTTGATGTAAATTCTTGATATTATTGTTTCTACCACTTAGATAAAATAAAGATTTGTTTTTAAGTTGTATAGGAATATCAGATAGAAATTCAGAAAAATCTGAGTTTATTTCATCTGAATGTGTTGTGAAAGCAATACCACATTTCAAATTATTTTGAGGAGAGAGTATTACGGTTTGAATTTTCTTTAATGTTCCATAGAAAACAGGGATATCTGCTTTCTCTCTTGGAAGAGGAAGCTCAAGAAGAATGAAAAATTTAGCATCTCGAAGCCATTCTGAAAATTCTGAATTCATTGTGTTTATATTTGTGTATATAATTTCAGGTATTTCTTAGCAGACGTATTCAAGTTTAATCTATTTATTTTCTCACATAAAATCTTTATTTCAGAAAGTAAAAAACTAAAATATAGCTAAGTATAGAAAAAAGTCAAAGGCTCCCTCGTCTATAAGAAGTCAAATTGTGAAAAACTTTGGCTTTTAAAATCTGTAAAGTTCAAAAAACCTATTTGAATCCTTTATTAATGGAATTTTTTTCAATAACAAGACTGATTCAGGCATTTTTTCATTATTAAATACCACAATTTTTGTCTTAAATTCTGAATCAAAAAGGATTGTCGTATTCATTCTCAATAAAAGGCCTGATTGAGGAATTTGTTTTGAGCTATAGTGTGAGACTATTTCTGGAGGAATACCATAGTGCTGGTAAATTGCAGGTTCAATTTTACCCAAAAAGAGGAAATGAGAATACCATACTGGTTTAAAGTTCTTATCTACAGGGTGGTGAAATAGGGAACTCGAAATGTAGATAGTCTCATTTTCTTTTCTTTCATAAAAAGCTGATTCAATGATTTCTACAAGTGGTGCGTTAAAAGCCCCACGGGATCTTTCAACATATCCTCCAAAATAATCTTTAAGATAGTAAAAAATTTCAATTCCAGAAAATACAATAACAGATAACAACATAATTTCGAACCATTTATATTTCTTCATTTTTAAATATAAAAATTTCAAACCCATTGCAGAAATTAGAGTAAAAGTTATTGTTCCATTGACTGTTCTTGTTCCATGAAAATGGTCTTTTGTTAGCACAGCAGCAAAAGGATAAGTTAAAGTGAATAGAAAAATGAGGGAGTAATATGGATTTTTAAACTTCTTCCACAAAAAATAAATCCCGAGCAAAAAAAGAGGTAATAGAAAAATATATAATTGGCCAACTCCTGTGTTATGTCTTAAGTTATTATCTCCAGTAAAAAAAAGAAATATTGGCGAGAAGTATTCTAAATATCTTATAAAAACACCAGATAGGAATTCTAAGATATTGGAACTATTGTGATATAGAGAAATTTCCTTGAAGCGAGCTGTTAAACACGCAGGATTATAAAAAAATGCAATAGCTATTGGAAGCGACAGGAGAGAAAGCGTCAAAAACATAGCGCATATAATTTTCCAACGTTTTATAAGACTCTTATTAAAAACAATTAAAAATGATAAAATCATGATTGCTGCAATTGGTCTTCCGCAATTATGAGAATACATTGCAAAAGCAAAGAAAATAGCAGAAAATATAGCCAAATGAATAGATCTCTTCCTGAAAGCCTTTAATAAAAATAAAACTCCGCCGGTTAATCCCAATAACATTGGAGTGTATCCAGAGAAAACGGTACGACTCAGACAAAAACTCCATGGGAGAACGGAGAAGTAAAAAGCAGATAAGATACTAATTAATTTATCCCGTAAATATTCATATACGAGTAAAGCAAATAGCAGTGAAGCAAATATATGAAAAATAGCACTTGGTAATCTTACAATTGCCTTGTTAAGTCCGAAAAACTTAAGAAATGGCACAAGACAATACACCATTACAGGATCCTGATAGTTATCAAATGCTCTAAAAAATAAGGGATACAGTATTCCATATTCATCCCGCCCAGTTTTTAAAATGGAGTAAGCATTATACCCTATACTACTTTCATCTATGAAGAAGCCATTTGGAACTTTTCCCATTTGCCATAAATGTAAAAATAATGATATGGCAAGTAAAATAATTGTGAGGATTGCAAAATAATAATCTTTATATATTTTTTTCATTTAAAAATAACAGAATTTCTTTTTATGAATTTTCGAAGTATAATTTAATTTTACAAAATTAATTAACAAAGAAGAAATAAAAAATGTTCTCTTTATCCTTGTCTTTGATTGCAGGTTTTTTTCTTCCCGGATATTTTATAGTAAAATTCCTGCGAGCAGAAGAGGAAATAGCTTCTTCTTTTATAGTGTCTTGCGTAATATTGTTTAATATAATATTTTATCTTGGAATTCTTAGATGCCAGCTAACCTTTACTTCAATAATAATTACGTTGTTCGTTGTTAATGTGATTTTATTTTTCTTTGCGTGGAAACGCGTTAGAAGAGATATTTTCAATATCAATTTCAAGATTTTTTGGGATAAAAGTAATTTTATTTATTACATACCATTTTTTTCTTTATTTATATTATTGCTTTTAAAAGCATTTTTACAGCCTTATGGCTACGCTCCTGGTGATCAGTTATTCAGGTGGGACTTTTTGGCTTACAAAATATTTGAAGAAAAAAATTTTTCATTTTACCCGCCTGTTAAAGCGGAAGATTTTTATCATTATTTATATCCGGATGGGCTTCCTCCAATGGTCTCTTTTTTGTATTTTTGGTTATATGAATCATTTGGCAGTTATATTACCTCGCTTACGGGCATATTAGTTGTAACTCAATTTGTCACATTATCCCTCCTCTGTTATGCTATTTTTAAAAGAAATTATGGAAGCCTTTCACCTTTTTTTCTTTTTGCAGTTATTTCATCATCATCTTTATTATTTTATTCCATCCACATAGGACAGGAAAGTTGTTTCATTGGAATATCTTTGACAGGAGTAATACTTTATTTATTCTATTCTGAGAAGAAAAACTCTTCAGAAAATGCGATTCTCGCCGGTTTTTTTGCTGCACTTGGAGCCTTGTCAAGAGAATATGGTTATATCATTTTCATCACATCTATCTTATTATTGGTAGGGCGAAGAAATATCTGGTACATAATTATATTTCTCCTTAGTGCATTAATTTTTTCTTTGCCCTGGTATGTAAGGAATTTATATGTAGCAGGTAATCCATTTTACAGTAATGATTTTTTTGCTTTATTTAATGTAAATAAAGTTCATATAGAGATATTTAATGTATATAAAGAGCATCTCTCTCTATTTAAAAATTTGCAATCTATCGTTGATGCATTGCTTACTCTATTGGCAATATCATTTGTTCCACTTGTCTTTGGTATTGCTGGGATATTCCTTGCTTTCCGTAGATATATGTTAATCCTACTTTTTCTTATTTCTTTTATCGGTTTATGGATATACTCGGTTGCTTTAACTCCTGGAGGAATTTTACATTCATTAAGAGTGTTGGCTCCACTGATCCCTATTCTTTCTATCTCATCATGTGAAATTTTTAATAAGATCAGAAAGAAAAATATATTATTACTTTTTATTTTTTTTATGGATTTCCTGTCTCTTTTACAGTCTTTTACAATTCCAGTTAATATCTTTCGTGCTCCTAAAAAATATTTCTGGGATTTTTCATTTGGGCAACATATTTTTTATTCTGAAGAAGAACTTGCAAAATACGCCAAATTAATAGATAAAAATACAGTAATCCTTACGGATGAAGCGATTTTTCACTCTCAAGTTTCCAGGCATCCAGAGTATAACATGAAAACGGCTTCAATATGGAGCCCAGAATTTGAGTTCCTATTTAACAAAAGATTAACAGCAAAAGAATGTTTAAAACGTTTAAAAGAGAAAAATATCCACTATTTATGCATAAATAAAACGTCATTAAATTTTATTTATTTTAAACAATATCCTTTCTTCTCATATATCGAAGGGGGAGTTTTTCCTAATCTGACAGGAAATCTATATAAAATTACTGATAATTGATCATAGAAAATTCTAAAAACCTGTTGATAGTTAAGCTTTGTTTTTCAAAGTAAACTTGAAAAAGTGTGAAATTTGTTTCTTTTTTCACATGATAGGTATGAAAAATTACTACTTAAAATTTTGACAGGTTCGGGACCCAAAGATTCAAATAAAAGAAAACAGAAAAAGAGTTTTTTATTAATTTTTCCTTGACTTTCCTTAAAATCTGGTATAGAATATGCTGATACTTTACTAAATATTAGGGTGTTTTTATGAGGAAACCACTTCAGCATCCATTTAATATGGTGGAAATAGCGTTGGCTCTGGCTGTAATAGGAATAGGAATTGCGGGTGTAATGGCTCTTTTCCCTGTTGGGTTTAACTCAGTAAGGGATGCTATGGCAGAAAATTACAGTGCAGATATTGCAGAGGAATTTTTGGCGCAAATCTCAAGAGAATGCAAAAATGATTGGGATACATGGGTCTGGACTGGAGCTTATGACACTGGATCTAATACAGGCAAAATACCTACAAGCAAATCATATACCAGCGATAGTGGAGCAAATTCTGATATTGATAAAGATGATACCGGGGGGAATCCTTCTATTGATTGGTGCCATGATAATGAAGCTATAAATGGAACCATTTACTTTGACGAAGATAGTGCTGATGATGGTGGAGTTCCGGATGACTTTAAAGTATTTAAAATCATTAGAAGAACCGGAAATATTGTAGATTTTGAGGCCGCAATGCGAGTCTGGATGCAACCTATTAAGAATTTAAATGTAGCAGGGCAAGACATTGATTTTAGTACGATTGGTCCAGCTGGTGGTACTTATTATTATGGAATGATGCTATATGCTGAAATAAGCTGGCCCTATTCAAAACCATACTCCACAAGGGAAAAACGAATATATTGTAAAGAGGTTTTAAGACCTTTATAAATTCATAAAATCTTTACAAAAAAATTTTCAAAAAAAACAAAAAGGCTTAATATGAAGATTTCTTTCTCAATAAGTAAGGGAGCAAAAAGCCTTAAGAAACAAAGTATTAATGCAAGTTTTACTCTTATTGAACTTCTTGCAGCAATGGGTGTACTCACAATTATAATGTTTGTTTTGATAAGTTTTTTCTCCTCGGCTCAAAAAGCGTGGACTATGTCTAATGCGAGGGCAGAAACATATGAAAATGCCAGGATAGCTCTTGATTTGATTACAAGGGACTTACAGGCGATTTATTACCTTCCTGATAAAGTTCCTTTCTGGCATGTGGCTGTAGAAAATGTATCATGGAATGAATATCGTTCAAATGATATGTTGTGTTTTATTTCTGCAACACCTGTACCTCCAAATGAAGATTGCTCTTCCAATTTATGTGAAATAAAGTATCAAAAATATTATGCAACTGACCATAGCGATTCTAACGATGGATGGTTAAGGAGAAGTTGTACTGGTGATAGGTTAAGTGGGGGGGGGGACAACGTTTATGATTCTGCAACTAATCCTGGAGGAAAGTGGGGTTTTTACAATAATTTTACCGTTGGTTATAGTGGGAATGGATCAAAAGTATTCACAGCTAATTCTGATTCAAGCGAGAATTTTCAAAAAGTAATTCCCTATGTTGTAGAACTCTCATTTACGTGTTATAAAAAGGATGGAACAATTATTTCTAAAGATAACTCCGGAAATTCACCAACAGCATTTCCATATGCAGTTAAAGTTTCTCTAACGCTTTTAGATAAAATTTCATGGCAAAAATGGTGCATGTTAGATAGTGATCCTTATCATTCAACCGATCCTTTGACTGCAGATGCTCAAGGAACAGATGAAGATACTGCCGCCTGGGAGTTCAGAAAAAATAATCAACGAACGTTTACAAAAACTGTGATCATAGGTGATAGGGGACAAAAGTATTAATTCGGAGGCGTTTTGCAGGAAAAAAACTGAAAAAACAGAAAATTAAAAATGGAGCTTTCTTATGAACTTAAAAAATGAAAAAGGAGTTGCACTTATACTAACCCTTGGCATTTTGGCATTTTTGCTCGTTCTTGCTCTTGGCTTTGCTTCTTCCGCTATTACACAAAAGAAAGCCGCAGGAAATTACGCAAGTGCTGCGCTCGCCAGAATATTGGCTTCCAGTGCGGTTGATAAATGCATAGCTGGGCTTGCTTTTTATACGGATAATGTTTCTACTGCTGCTTTTGATGTAATGTTAAGTCATGAAGAAAACGATCCCAATGGAAATAATAAAACATTTGATTACCTATATAGAGCATCTACAATTCAAAATGATATTACTTATTTTGAATGGAATTCTTCATCTTATAATAAAAATGATGCCGATGCATTTCATTGGCAATATGTTTACAATGGGGCATCTGGGGCAGATGAGCGCATAATTGGTAGATATGCATATGTTGTTATCCCAAGCAGAGGAAAGCTTAATCCTGGCTATTGTGTATCTCATCAAAATACATATCAAGACGGAACAGCAAGGGATGAAAGTAATTTAGGTGCTGCAGAAAGTCGAGTGGGCAAAAATGTAAACGAAATACGAATTGGAAAGCTTTATTCTTCATTGCCTGGAACATACCTAACGTCTACAGACGTTAAAAATATGAGTACAACATTAGCTGGAGGATTTCTGACGGACGGCTCTGCCTGGGCTGATACAGATACCTTTATATCAAATATTATTGGGATAGGTAGTGAAACAAAAAAAATGTATTGGAATGAGTGGTTTGCTGTAAATAACATGGTCGATAATGAACAATTCTGGATAGATTCTAATAATAATAAATTGCAAGAAGCTGGTGAATTTTACCACCGTTTCAATATTGCAAGAACTGATTGGCCTGATAATAGTTCGGGGGCAACAAATGCAGACAATATAAATTTTATTAATAACTATATCTTGCATGATCCTTCAGTTTGGGCAGCAGCAAATTCAGATGGGGATGGAATTCCATGGATTAAATACTGGCAGGAAAATTCGGGGAATTGGCCTGATCCAGCTACAAAAGCAAAACAAATTGCCGCTAATCTGCTTGACTATTGTGATGCTGATACAGATGCAACAAG
This sequence comes from uncultured Lentisphaera sp., assembly GCA_964426675.1. Taxonomy (GTDB): domain Bacteria; phylum Verrucomicrobiota; class Lentisphaeria; order Victivallales; family GWF2-50-93; genus DYMC01. Next base: position 20,566 of record CAYRRM010000003.1, on the reverse strand, counting down.
AGATAATGATGATGCTCCTACATTTGTAGGACTAGAAAAATGCCCTTATATCAATGAAGTAATGTTAAAATTTGAAGGTGTAGTTACTGAGAGTGACAATGGCGATGGAACTTCTGATTACACATATAGCATTACACCTACCGCATATGTTGAAGTTTGCGATATGAATTCAGATAACCTTGCTGCATGGGGAGGAAATACGAGTCCAACAAATTATGGCAATCTTCAGGCAATTGTTAGCTGTGAAATTAGTTTTGACTGGGATCCTGGACCTGCAGACCCATATACTGCAAATTTCTCTATTACTGTTAATCTTAATGGCTCAAGCCCTGCTCCTTCTGGCGGATACGCTATAGATTCAGCAATAGCAACTTCCGCTATTACAGGCACATTCACTGCGGCAAATGCTCAACCACGTTCAATTACAAATTTAAAAATTACAAGCTTAAAAGTAAAAATGCTCGACGGAGCCGGCTCTAAATATTATGATTTTAGTTACATAGATAACGGAAGTAATGGAACGTATGACTTGACAACGGATGGAGCTTATGCAGAAAGGTATATTAGTTACGATGTAGATGATCCAAGGCAAAATCTTCATTATGCCGATTGGAATGCCCCTAAAAATGGGACAACACCTACATGGACAGAAAAGGCAAAAAATACAAATTGTAATCCAAATCCAGGAGGAAATAAAGATTCTGAGCCTGGGGCTTCTGAACCATGGGAAGTATCAACGGCGTTTATCAGAAATGCTCCTATGCAATCTCCATGGGAATTAGGATTTATCCACCGAGCAGCGAAATGGGAAACCATAAATCTAAAAACGTATAATAGCGATGATGATGATAATGGTACTATTGATGCAAGTGAATTTGGCGTAAAATCCAACTTTGGAGGATCAGAATATTCAAAAGGTGATGCAAATATCCTCGATCAGATTAAAATGCATTCAGAATCTTCTATTTATGGGAAATTCAATATTAGAGCACCTCAAAATGTTGATGTATTAAGAGCTCTATTGGCAGATATTTATATTGGAAGCAGCCCTTCCTCGTGGGGTGGAGGTTCTGCCCTTACTTATACATCATCAACGGCAGGAGAAGTGCCTCAACTTGCCAATGCAATATATGGATCCAATCAAAGGCCTTTTCTTACAAGAGCGATGGTAACAAAAGTATCTGCCCTGTCTGATGCTTCTATAGTTACATCTCAGACTACCGATGCAACAAAAGAAGAAATTATCGGTAAGTTCATAAACCTCACGAAAGCAGATGTTGCTGATGAGTTCATGATACTCGTATTAGCTCAGTCTATAAAGGATATTGGTGGTGGTGTAACAATCTACAAAGATTTGAATTATGATGGAGATACTTCTGATTCTAATTTACAGGGAACAAGTGGTGATCCCGGTTATTTCTGGGATGGTTCTGCTGCTACTGCTCCATCAGGACTCCCAACTTTGAACGAAACCATTACAAATTGTCAATATGGCGTATATGACCTGGGAGCAGATGAAATACTAGCAGAACAAAAAATACTGGTAAGAGTAAAATATGATTCATCAAAACCAATAGGTGAACGCTGGTATATAACTCGTTTTGAATCCATTGAAAATTAAAATAAAGGTGATTTTATGAAAAAAAATCTATTTATAATTGCAGTTGCATTTGTCTTTGTTTTTACATTAAGTGCTGAAAACACATTAGAAAAGAAAAAGGTAGATTTGAGAGTTATTGAGTCGTCTTTTTCTCAGAGATTTGAAGAAATTAAAGAGGCCATAAAAAAAGGCGACTTTGAAGATGGAAAATTGGACCAGTATTACATAATATTTAAAGCATTTTCAGAGAATGAATATATTGAGAAGGCAACAAATATACGGAAGGAATATTTTGTAAAAACAACGGAATATCTACGAAAAATGAATGCTATGAAAAAGGAAATTAAACGTGCAGAAGAAATTAAAGATTTAAAAGATCCTCGTTATATTGCAGCAAAAAAATATTATAAACCAACCTTTAATGAGTTTGCTAAATATTTTCAGGATCCGCCAGAAATAAAAGTAAAAAAATAAGATGAAAATTATGGGAGGAGAATCTTCTAATATGAAAAAACGATTATGCTCATTTACCCTTGTAGAATTACTGGTGGTTATGGCAATCATGGCAATGTTACTCTATATTGCAACGCCAGCATTTGAAAAAATGGCTAAAGGGGGAGGCTCTGAATTGGCTGCAAGAAATATCTATAACTATCTCTCTCTTTCTAGAAATTACGCTATAACAAATAGGCAGTTCGTGGCGGTTTTATTTCCGATGAAAGGCAGTACCGATTATCCCTCTTCAGGTATTCCATCGAATTATTATAATTCCTCATATAGAGCATGTTTGGTCAAGCTTAATGGTTCAAATTATGAATTTGTACGCTGGATCCCTGGTGAAACCTGGCAATTCTTACCAACAGGAACGATTATCCTTGATGCGGGAAAAGATAAAGATGATGATCCCGTAACAAACAATTCGGAAAGAAATGATGATATAGACTCATCAGGCTTGATAGATAAAGTTAATTTTAGTGACCTTTCAGGAGGTTCCAGTTCCGTTGATGACGTATGCGGCATAATTTTCAAACCTACTGGCGATATTGTAGGTTCAACGCGTTATATTGAAATTGGCGAAGGTAAATACGAGGGTTCTTCACTGGTTATTACGAATACAAACCCAAGTTCATTGTTATCTATCACTATATCACAGTATACTGGTAGGATATCTTACGGAAGAGAATAAAATAAATACTATTTATCTTTTTCTCCCTGATATAACGATATTTTTTGACCTTTATGAGTTTTAAAGTCAGAAATATGTATAAAGTTTATTTTAATACCAAGTTCTTTTAATTGATTTTCAATAGTTTCCTTGTCTGAATCAAGCAGAATAAATACATTATCTCCCCCCCAATTTTTCACTGCGTTACATAATGCATTATAACCTTTACCAAAATTTTCACGAACTAATTTTTCTTTTCCATCAATAATTTTTTTAGTATAGATGGCTCTTTCTGTTATTTTTCCAACAGAATCATTATGTTTTATAAAAGGGTGATACTCAGCATTACTATAGTATGAGAGCCTGCTATCCCGGATGGAACTTATAAGAAAAATTTTTCCCTCATTTGATGGAGAATGGGCGATAATAGTTTCCGGTATAAGTTTCAGCCACTCTTTATTATCTGGAGGGATAAGAATCTTCACAGCGCAAATTATTACAACTATAAGTAAAAAACATATCGTAAGTTCTCTCTTGATATATTTTTTGATTAAATCAAGTGATTTGCAAAATCCAAAAGCTGCAGGAAATACGCTTAAAATAGTAAGTTGATGTAAGTATCTGCCCTGATATGGATATCCAGATTTAAGTAATACAAAACGAAAGATCAGAATCATAACAAAATACAGTATTATCATTCTTAACACAGCAGAATTTCGAATTTTAGTGAAAATTTCTTTTTTGCAGGAAAAAATAAGAAATATTATTAAAAAAAACCAGAAAATAGGGAATACCATATCAATTATGCGTAAAAAAAATGAAAAAATTGCTTCTGAAAATGACATAATTTTACATGTTCCCATCTATTTCATATTCAATTAATTTTGAAAGAAACCCATTATAAAATTATAAACACGTCTATCTATTATTGTCCATGAGGACTTAGTTCCCTTAAGAGAAATTTCAAAAGGCAAAGCGAAAGAGATAAAAGTTATTGCGAAAATCGCAAAAATCCATGTATTTCTAGCAAGAGATGAGTAAAAATTTCGCTTATCGCTAATTAAAATAAGAGTTTCAATTAAAAGAAAGATGAAAAAAATAATAAGAATTTCTATTCCTTCATTTCGTGTTGCAACTGCAAATGCAGTGAAAAATCCCGCTAAAGCAAAAAATACTTTTTTTTGTTTTGAAATGCCTTCAATAATCATACAGATAGCTGAAATAGAAAGCAATTGGTACAGAGGATCGCGCAGTACTTCTGCACTAAGTCGGGCTAAATTTGGATAAATAGCAATAAATAAAGCCGCAAGAAGTGATGGAAATATATCAGAAAATAATCTCTTACCAATCAAATAAACAGGAAAAATTATAAGGGAACCTGCAACAACTGAAATAAAAATCCCCACAATTTCAGGAGAGAAACCGATCTTTATTCCACAAAGTATCAGTAAAATATATAATGGGGGAAGTCTTGGATTTTCAGCAAAAGCTCCTGAAAAACCACTTTCATTTATATTTTTTGCTATTAAAATTAATTCCGTGCCATCTTTTTCTATTCTTTCTAACTCCATAGCTCTTCCAATCCGCAATGACAACGCCAGAATGAATATTCCCAAAAGTAGTAATAGTCTATTTTGTGTTTTTAAAAAGAGTTTTTCAGAAAAAATCAAATTGGAGATATTGCCATTTATATTACCTTTGTTCTGATAACTTTCTTCTTGTTTTCTCATATTTTTGTGACGAATTATTCTTTTATTTTTCCATTTTTAAAAAAGTTAATTGTGCTCTCGAGTACAATAATATTATTCATTATAAATGTATGGGATGAATTTACAAGCAAAAAATCTTGCATAGTTTGAGTCTTTGCTTCTTGTGGTTTGACTTTTCCATCATATTTTCCGGCAATTATTGCGTGAGAGAAAAGGGGGTCAGGTAATTTATTTACTGTACTTTCTCGAATATTACGAATTTCGCAAAGAGGTTTTAAAATTTTCCTGACTATTGTGAATTTAGAAAAGAAATCAGCTATTTTTGCACCATTATTAGGAGGAGCTAACATTAAAGTTTTGCCTTTCGGGAAAATATCCGGGAAATTTGCATAAAAGACACGCACTATAATTCCCCCCATACTGTGAGTAAGAAAATTTATTTCTTCATATTTATGTTGAATATGGCTTATAAAGATTCGCAATTGGTAAGCATGCTCTTTAAGAGACAGGCGTCCTGAGATGTAATCATACAGGAAGACATCGCAAAATTTTTTTCTCAAGAATAATGCAGGAATTAACATAGAAAGAGCGGTTCTGCCCAATCCGTGAAGCACAATCACACACGAATTTGAATTTTGTTTAGATTTTAGAAAAAGAGTTGCCGTTGATTTTGAAAAAACATTGAGTCTTCTGAGTAATATAAGGGCTGTGAAATATAAGATAGAAGTAGTTTCTGATTTCAAAGTATTTTCAAATTAAATTTTGACTTAATTTTCAGATTCATCATCTGAAAGATAAATTATATGAGAGCAATTATCACATAATGTAAAAATACCCTTTCTTGCCTGGTTTGCTGTAAAAGGAGTAATTTTTATATGGCAATTTCCGCAAATAGAATCTTTGACTTCAGAAACGGGAATACCCTTGCCTTTGGAAAGGATTCTTTCATAATTGCTTAGAGCGGAGTTATCTATATTAGGTAATAGGCTTTTACGTTCTTCTGTAAGCTTGCTAATTTCATTGTGTATTTTTTTTTCAATTTCTTTCATATCATTGATTTCTTCTTTTGCCTGTTTTTCCCTGATTTTTAGTTTGTTTTCAGTATCTTTTATTTTAGTTTTATTTTGTGATATGTTTTCCATCAGGATAAGTTGTTTTGTTTCAAGCTCGCTAATAGAATTTTTGATATTATCAATTTCCGACATAAGGGCTCTATATTCATCATTTTTTCTAATCATAGAGGATTGGTTCTGGAGTTTTCTAATATGGTCTTCTTTTTCCTTTATTTCGGCTTCAATTTTTTTTATTTCGAGTTCATCTGATAGAGAATTTTCTTTTTGGATTTCAAAAACTTTCTTTTCATTCTCGATTTGTTCTGTAATTTTTTTTATTTCGATAGGTATTGTTTCGAGTCTGGTATTTAATGAACGTATTTTGAGGTCTATTTCTTGCAGAGCCAAGAGTTTTTTTATTTCTCTATTTATCATAGAATTCTCCTTAATTTTCAAAAAAGTTCTAATTCTTCTATATCTTTCTTCTTATTTTTTGGTGAAGCAACATTGTTTTTTATACCAAATTTTGCAAGGGCTTTTTCGGTTGGGAGACGCCCTTGTGGTGTTCTTATTATGTAACCTTCCTGAATAAGAAAAGGTTCATAAACTTCCTCGATAGTTCCCTCTTCCTCACCTACTGCAACAGAAAGATTCTTTATACCAACAGGTCTTCCTGAAAATTTAAAGATGAGAGCTTCGAGTAATCTATTATCCATCTCATCAAGACCATTATCATCTATATTTAACATTTTTAATGCTGATATGGCTACATCACCGGAAATTGAGTTATTTGCTTTTACCTGGGCATAATCTCTTGCCCAGCGGAGTAGATTGTTTGCAATTCTTGGAGTGCCCCTACTGCGTTGAGCAATGACACAAGCGCCTTCTTCATCAATTTCAATATCGAGTATTTTTGCAGATCTCATTATGATTTCTATCAATTCATCTGGTTTATAGTAATCGAGTCTACAGTTAAGGGCAAACCTCGAACGCAAAGGAGCTGATAGTAAACCAGATCTCGTGGTAGCTCCGATTAACGTAAATTGTTGTATATTTAATCGAACGGAACGCCCACCAGGCCCCTGATCTATTACAATATCGATAAAAAAATCTTCCATAGCACTATAAAGATATTCCTCAACATTTGTATTTAGCCTGTGGATCTCATCAATAAATAGTATATCACCTTTTTGCATCGAAGTGAGAAGACCGGCAAGATCTCCGGGCTTCTCAAGAACCGGACCACTGGATGATTTTATATTTACACCTCTTTCATTTGCAATAATATATGCGAGGGTAGTTTTTCCAAGTCCTGGGGGACCACTAAGCAAAATATGACCAAGAGGTTCCTTTCTCATTTTAGCTGCCTTTACAAATAGTTCAATTCTTTCTTTTACGCTATTCTGCCCGGGGAAATTTTTGAATAGTTTGGGGCGTAGAGTATTATCAAACTCAATATCTTTTTTGTTAAGAGTTGAAGTTATAAATCTTTCTTTTTCCATAATAGTGTTTTTTTTGTAAGGATATTGAAAAATGCATAAAACAACTTATTATATGCTGGTTATTATTCAATAAAAGGCTCAAGTTTATAAAGTAATGCTAAAATTGGAAAAATAAAACGGGAGATTAAAAAAAATGTCAGATTATAAGTTAATTAATCTTGGAGCAAATACAATCAGAGTTCTTTCTGCAGAAGCAGTTCAGTCTGCAAAATCAGGACATCCCGGTATGCCAATGGGATGCGCTGATTTTGCGTTTACACTCTGGTATAAATATCTACGCCATAACCCTGAAAATCCAGATTGGTTTGCACGTGATAGATTTGTGTTATCAGCTGGACATGGTTCAATGTTACTTTATAGTTTATTATATCTTTTTGGTTACCCAGAAATGACTATAGAAGAACTAAAGAAATTTCGTCAATTGGATAGTAAAACTCCTGGACATCCTGAGTTTGGTCATACCCCTGGTGTAGAAGTTACTACCGGGCCTCTTGGTAGTGGTTTTGCTTCCGCTGTGGGAATGGCTATAGCAGCGAAGAATTTTACCGCGAGAACTGGACTTCTGGATAGCGGCTTATTTAACTCGAAAATATTTGTATTATCCAGCGATGGATGTATGATGGAAGGGACAACTCACGAAGCAGCTTCGATTGCCGGGCATTTAAAGCTTGACAATATAATATGTTTTTATGATGATAATTCTATCAGTATCGAGGGAAATACATCGTTGGCATTTTCTGAAGATGTCTCTAAGAGATTTGATGCCTATGGCTGGAGAGTAATTAAAATAAAAAATGCAAATGATCCGGAACAACTTGATAAGGGCATTGCAGAAGCTCTGAATACTGATGGCCGACCTACTTTAATTGTCGGCAAAACTGTTATTGGATTTGGGTCTCCAAACAAGGCCGGTAAACATTCATGCCATGGGGAACCACTTGGAGAAGAGGAAGTTATTGCTGTTAAAAAAGCCCTTGGCTTTGAAGGAAAACCAGCATTCTATGTTCCGGAAGAACTTACAAAAGCTCTTAAAAAAAGAAGAGAAGAACTTGTTAGAGAATCTGTAAAATGGGATGAAAGTTTCCAGAAATGGCTCGAAAAAAATCCAGATAACTCAAAACTAATTTCTAATCTTATGACAAAAGAAATTCCGGGAAATATTCTGGAAGAACTTTTAAAAGTAACCCCAAAAGAAAAATCGGAAGCTACAAGGTCAAGTAGTGGAATAGTCTTAAATCGCGCGGCAGAACTTATTCCAGCATTAATTGGGGGATCTGCGGACCTGGCTCCTTCTACGAAAACACTCCTCAAATGTTCCGGTGATTTTTCCGCTGACAATTACTCTGGAAGAAATCTGCATTTTGGAGTGAGAGAATTGGGTATGAGCCTTCTGGCTAATGGTATGGCACTTTATGGAACAACTATCCCTTATGTAGCCACTTTTTTTGTATTTTCAGATTATATGAAGCCAGGAATAAGATTAGCTGCAATACAAAATTTACATGTAATATATGTACTTACTCATGACTCATTTTATGTAGGAGAGGATGGTCCTACTCATCAACCAGTAGATCAATTTGCTATGTTGCGAGCAATACCGGGAATGACTGTTATCAGACCGGCAGAAGCAAATGAAGTCGCCCATGCATGGGCTGTAGCTCTTAAGTTAAATGGGCCAGTAGCTTTGCTACTTACACGACAAAACCTCACCCCCATGCCATCCGAATTAGCAAAAAATATCAGGCTTGACAGAGGAGCCTATGTTTTGACAGAGGACAGTGATTTTGAAATCATAATTATTGCAACAGGCTCAGAAGTAAATCTTGCACTTAATGCGGTAGAACTTTTAAGAAAATCCGGCAGAAAGATTCGCCTCGTTTCAATGCCTTCTCAGGAATTATTCCTGAAACAAGATAAGAATTATCGTGATGCTATTTTGCCTCCTTCATGTAAAAAACGCGTTTCAATTGAGGCTGGTACAACTTTTGGTTGGCATAAATTTGTTGGATCAGATGGAATTTGTATCGGTATGGATAATTTTGGCTTATCAGCCCCATATAAAGATCTTGCTGAAAGATTTGGTTTTACACCTGAAAAAGTTTGTGAAAAAATAAATTCAAAATTTTAAATATTAACAATTTTACGTTGGAGGTTATTATGAAAAAAATCCCCGTTATCCTTGATACTGATATAGGAGGAGATATTGATGATACCTGGGCTCTCGGAATGCTTTTAAAATCACCAGAATTAGATGTAAAATTAGTTACAACAGCCACTGGTGATACCGTATATCGAGCCAAAATAGTAGCAAAATTTCTTGAATCTGCAGGACGCTCTGATATACCAATAGGAATAGGAATCAGGCAGAACAGCGATGGACCACGTGAAAGACAGGCAAAATGGGTGGAAAATTATGATTTAAAAAACTATCCTGGAAAAGTGTATGAAGACGGAGTTTCTGCTATTTTAAATACTATAGAAAGTATAGGTGATACAGTTTCTCTCATTTGTATAGGTCCTCTCCCCAATATTGCTGAAGCTATTAGGAAAAAACCTGATTTTTCAGAAAAAGTTAACTTTGTAGGAATGCACGGAAGTTTCAGATTACATCACAAAACAAATCTTAATTTAAGTCCTGAAAAAGGACCAATTCCTGAATGGAATGTAGTTCAGGATATAGCCTCAGCAAAAACAGTATTTTCTTCAAAATGGAAAAGCTTTACTATCACACCACTCGATACCTGCGGATGGGTTGTCCTCGACGGAGAATTATATCAGAAGTGTAAAAATAGCAATGACAAAATCATGAAGATGATAATAGAGAATTATATGATCTGGTCGAGAGGAGTTAACAATACAGATCCTCAAACTCATTCTTCTGTTTTATTTGATACTGTTGCTGTCTTTTTGGCTTTCTCAACAAAATGGTTGAAGATGAAAAAAATGCAAATTTCAGTTGATGATAAAGGTTTTACAATAGAAGATAAAAGTGGTATACCGGCAAATGTAGCCATGGAATGGTTGGGTCTGGAAGAATACAAAAAATGGCTCGTTGAAAGACTCTTGAGCTAAGAAAATAAAATTAAAAATAACCTAATTTTGAAGCTGATATATAAAACTGAAAGAGTATTATATGTTAATTTTTGTTTTTACTATTTGCGTTTTCTCTCTGATTTTAGGCTATTTATTTTATGGGAAAAAACTTGAAAGAAATTTAGTCCTTGATCCTCAAAAAAAAATGCCGTCAAAAGAACTATACGATGGCATAGACTATGTTCCCACACCCACACCAATACTTTTTGGACACCATTTCAGCTCTATTGCCGGCGCAGGACCTATCGTAGGACCTATTCTGGCTGCGGCAGCCTTTGGTTGGCTTCCAACCCTTATATGGGTAATTATTGGCTCCATATTTATAGGTGCTGTACACGATTATGTTGCTGCTATCGCAAGTGTTAATAATCGTGGGATGTCTATCGGACAAATTTGTCGTAATCTAATGAGCCCTTTGACATATTATATTCTTCTTATTTTTTTATGGCTTTGTCTGAGTTATGTCATAATAGTTTTCCTCGATCTCACAGCAAGCACAATGACCCCGCCTCCAGTTCTCACAAATACCAACGGAATTTGTGAAAATGGTTCAGTAGCTACAGCTTCAATTCTATACATACTCTTAGCGGTTATTTATGGTCTTGTAGTTTACAAATTCAAGATAAATTTTAAGAAAGCTTCTTTCATATTCGTGCCTTTTGTATTTATAATTCTCTATATAGGATATAAGTTTCCAATTACAGGAGAATTATTATCAAAAATTACAGATAACCCTAAAGATTTCTGGCTTGTCATCTTAATAATATACTGTTTTATTGCCTCAATAACACCGGTATGGCTACTCTTGCAACCAAGGGATTATTTATCCTCGTTTTTACTTTATACAACGCTTATCATTGGCACAATAGGGCTTATTGTATCGAGTATTGCGGGAAATGTAAATATTGAACAACCTGCATTCCTTGCTTTTTCAAATGAAAATCTGGGGACAATTTTCCCCGCTCTCTTTATTACTGTAGCATGTGGAGCCGTAAGCGGCTTTCACTCCCTTGTTGCAGCCGGGACAACAGCTAAGCAATTTGAAAGAAAAAAAAGTATTTTGCCTGTAGTTTACGGTTCAATGCTTGTAGAGGCCGTCCTTGCTGTTCTTGCTGTTTCCGCAGTAATGATAGTTTCAAAAATACCATCTAAACAACTTCCAACTCAGACTTTTGCAAATGCTATAGGTGTATTTGTAAGTTCATGCAAGATAAATAAAGAGTTTGGAAATGTATTTGCCATGCTCGCTATAAATACATTTTTGCTAACTACGCTTGACACTTGTACCCGTCTTACTCGTTTTATAATTGAAGAATTTATTTCTGTTAATTTTCCATTCAGACGCTACATAACTACCCTTTTTGCTCTGATTTTTCCAGCAACACTGTGTTTTATGAAAGTAAATGGAAAGGCAGCATGGGCAATTATATGGCCTGCGTTCGGGACAACCAATCAACTTCTCGCCGCTATAACTCTTTTGGTTGTATCAACATGGTTCATCAAAAACGGAAGGAAAATTAGGTTCACAGTAATTCCAATGATCTTTATGTTGATAACGTCTGGAATATCACTTGTTATCCTGGCTTATTCGCGAATTTCGCAAGGACAAAACATAAATGACTACATCATTGGGATAATAAGTGTTATTATGTTAATAATGACAATCATTCTGTTTTATGATTCGTCCAAGATTTTTCTGAAAGTCCTGAAAAATGAAGTGTAAAGATGCTTTTGTCTTGTTTTATCATAGAGTCTTACCTTTTGACTCTACTCTCTCCATTTCAGAAAAAAACTTTGAAAAACATATTCAATACCTGCATAATGCAGGATTTGAATTTATGGATTCCAAAATGCTCGACGCATTTTTTGATGGTAAATTAAAAGAAAATGGCAAATATGTCCTCTTGACTTTTGATGATGGATGGGCGGATAATCTCTTCTACGCAACCCCTATATTGAAAAAATACTCTGCAAAGGCAATGCTGGCTATTTCAACCAGCCTGGTGAATAATTGCGAAATTCGTAGAAATAAAGAAACTTTCAATATAATAGAAAGCCAAAAAGCACTCGAAGCAGCATCATACGGACACGATTATAGTCAATTTCTTTCATGGAATGAACTCACTGAAATGAAAGATAGTGGAATATGGGATTTTGCTTCTCACGGCTCATCTCACTTCGGTATATACTATTCGTTAAGGAAAATTAGAGGTTTTTTCCCAAAACAATGGCATTGGACTATGCAATACGCACTTGGAGAAAAAATTTTTGAAGGTGCTCCCAGGGCAGAATTCAGAAGTGAGCTTTCTACAATTAAAAAAAAAATCTCTCCGGAGTTGATAAATCTCCTAAAAAACGCAAAGTCAAATAAAGAAAGAATAAAAATATGCAAAAAATTCTTAAATCCTTTACAGGAAATTGAAAGTCAGGATGAATTCAAAAAAAGAGTAAAAAATGACCTTGAAAAGTCATGCCAGTTAATCCTCAATAAACTCAAGGTAAATCCAAATTCCCTTGTGTGGCCATGGGGACACTATTCAGAGTTATCTGAAAAAATCGCTATAGATGTGGGATTTAAATTTCTATTTACGACTGATAGAGGAAAACTCAATTCAAACACGAACCCTTTCCGAATCCCAAGAATAAATGCTCCTAAAACTCTCTTTCACTTGAAGAGACGTTTAAAACATGGTATTTTTAGCATTATATAAATATTTTTCTTTTCTATTCAAAAGATATTAGCCTGCTTATTTTATAAAAATATGGAAAAATCACAGATATTTTGGAAAACCGTTGTGTATTTTCATTGCCATTCTTGAAAAATTGTCATCTCCAGGAAAATTTTTGTTTTTTTTCGCCTATTTTATTTCAAAATTTGAAAAAAATTTAAGATAACATCACCTGGCCACCTGTAACTGGTATAGCTTGTCCTGTTTCATAATCTTGTTCTATACAATAAATAATCGCTTTAACTACGTCTTTTGGGTAGCAGCCGCGCCCCATAGGAACTTTTGATTCGTAGAATTTTCTCACGTCATCAATGTTTTTTGCTCCAGGAACTTTTCCACTCTTTAAATATTGAACGAACAAGCCTTTTTCAGGATCACTCCATAAAGGACCTTCATAATAATTTCCTGGACAAATACTATTAACCTTAATTTTGTCCTCTATGAGTTCGAGAGCAAAGCTCTGCGTCAAACCGATTCCACCAAATTTTCCCCCGGCATAAGCCGCGTTTTTAGAACTACCTACCAATCCACTCTTGGAATTAATTTGGATGATATCTGAGAATTCGTTGTTTTCTGCATTTTGGAGAGACATTACCTTTGCCACATGTTTAGTACAAAGGAAATATCCAGAATAATTAACGGATGTAACAAAATCCCAATCACTTTTTTCAAATGTTTTTACTGATCCTGCTTTGAGAACTCCAGCATTAGCTACGAAAATATCAATACCTCCGCATTTCTGAACTATATTTATGATCATCTGTATTACAGATTCTTCTTCTGCAACATTCACTCTAACGGCAAAAGCAGAATCCCTTTTACCTGTAAGTTTGCGAATTTCGCAAGCAGCTTTTTCTGCGCCTTCTAAGTTTATATCACATATTGCTACGGAGGCTCCCTCCTTTGCAAGTTCTGATGCAATTCCAAAACCAAAGCCCTGCGCAGCACCAGTAATTGCAACTACTTTTCCAGTCAATCTGCCCTTACTTGCAGAAGCCACTTTTTTTCTGTATGATTCGACTTCCCAATTTTCAATAAAAGTTCGTTGAAAATCATCGAGATAATTTACCCCTCCGCAATATTCTGATAATTGCTGAACAAAGGCGGCATCCTTTGCAAGGTCAAGACATGTTGAAGCATCCTTTAATGTCGGTCCAGCGCAAAGAACAACATTATCAGGAACAGAAACAACCAGAGGTTTATATGAGTATTTTTCCTTGAAGGCCTCGATAGTTTCCTTTGTCGGCTCTTTCTCAATAAGAGGAAATGATTTAGAGTAAACTATATGATCCGGAGTGAGTGGTCCCCTTGCTACTTCAAAATAAGCAGAACTTGTTACAGTAAGGCGATTATTGTTTTCGGACAGCCATGAACGCAATTTTGGAGCTAATTTCATTATTAACTCTGTATCAGCATACTCTTTTGTTATTAACTTCAGAGGTACCCCTTTTGATTCAAAAAACTTTACAAGTTCTTTCATTATAAAATCATAAATTTCATAAATTTCGTTATCATTGTCTGCGGATACAAATACCCCGTGATTCTGAAGGAATATCATTTTCGGGCATTTTTTCTGTTTTTGTGCGAGATTCGCAATTTCCTTATGCAGTTTAATAGCAAGTGTACTTCCGGGGTTTGTATATTCAACCCATAACGCTTCAGGGAAAAGGTTTTCACAAATTTTTTTCCCTTCCTTACCACATGTCATTCCATTTACAAGAGAAGGATGAAGGTGAACTACAAATCTATACGGAATTGCTTCATGAAGGGGAGTTTCTACCGATGGCCTCCCAGTTGAATCATACGACACTGCAGAGTCGAGAATGTGTTTAACAAAAGCTTCCTTTTCGTTTTGTCCATCTGGAAATGTTTCAGAGAATACAAGTCTGATTTTTTCCCTTACCATTTTTACAAAATTGTCTTCATTTATATCAGCCAGACTTATTCCACTTGGTTTCACATATAGATATTTTTCATCTTTAAATGAAGTATTTCCTCCGCCAGCAAGAACATAAGAAGGATTTTTCCCATAAAAATTCGATATTTTTGTGAGTTTTTGAATTGACATTTCTTTCACTCCTATTATTGTTATTTTTTAATCGTTATTATATCCTGTTTTATTTAAAGATTCAAAGGAGAAATTTTGTAAATGAATGTTTTTTCTGCAATTGAAAAGAGAAGAGCTGTCAAACATTTTGATCCAAATCATAAAATGACAGACGAGGAAATAAATAAACTAATAGAAATGGTTCTTTTATCTCCAACAGCATTTAATATTCAAAATTGGCGTTTTGTGATAGTCACAGATATGGAATTGAGAAAGAAAATAAGAGCAGTTTCATGGAATCAGGCACAGGTTACCGAAGCTTCCGTTTTATTTATTCTCTGTGCTGACTTGAAAGCATGGGAAAAGGAGCCAATCAGATACTGGAGAAATGCCAGTAAAGAGGTTCAAGATTTTATTTTGCCAGCAATTGATGCATATTATAGAGGGAAAGAGCAAGTTCAAAGGGATGAGGCGATGAGGTCATGTGGAATTGCCGCTCAGACATTGATGCTTTGTGCAAAAGAAATGGGTTACGATTCATGTCCAATGGATGGTTTTGATTTTGATGCGGTGGCAAAGTTAATAAATTTACCTGAAGATCATGTAATATCAATGTTTGTTGCGATTGGAAAAGCAGTTAAGGAGGCATGGCCTCGTTCTGGAGCATTACCTTCATCAGAACTTGTTATTGAAAATCACTTTTAATGTTTTTTTATCTAAACAATTAAAATGTAAGTGCTGGTTTATTTCATTTTCAATTCTTCTAAAATTTGTGCAGTTTTTAGGTATTGTTTTCTGAAGAATTCCGATAATTCACGTTGTTTTTCAATTGCTTTAAGAGGAGTATTTCCTTCAGATGATGGGTTGAGATAAGAATTGACTTTATCGGCTTCTGCGTATTTAAATGGGAGAGCTTCAAATTCTTTCATTGCCTGTGGATTTTTTTCAGGTCCTCCATTTTCGATAATTTTTTTCCATGCATTTTTTAGTTCCGGTAAAGGATCCATTACCATGACTTTGAAGAGAATTCTAAGAAGAGGAAAATATCTTGCTGTCAGAGAAGGATCATAATAGAACTCTTCCTCTGGAGAAAATGGATTGGCGTCAGGGTCACTCATAAAGGCCCTCTTGTCTTCAGAATACATATCTTTTCGTATAGGCAAGCGGCGTAAGGCGTATTTTTCAGGACCTCCAGGTGTCCCCGGCATCGCATTCCATAAGTTTTGTCCTTCAGTTGATAAGACAAATTCAATGAATTTTACGGCAATTTTTTTGTTTGGAGCGCCTCGAAATAGCATTATTGTATCAGCAGAAATGGATGAGCCCCCTATAGGGGTTACATATTTGAGCCTTGCTCTATTTCCTATCTGGTGGTGAGCCCATTCGGCTTGAGTTCTTCCGTAAAAGTCAATGCAAATTCCTGCTGCTGAATCTCCTCTTGCTACATCTGCTGGCACTTTACTTGCAGAATCGGTGATATATCTTGAATTTGCTCCTATTTTCTTTATCAGATTAAGTCCTTCCTTCCAGCCTAATTCTATAGAATCTATTGTTTTCCTTCCGGAGTTTTTTATTGCGTTTGCAATTGTTTGCTGAACAATCATTTCGAAGCATTTATTTATAGAACCTGATTTTGTTGGATCGGCGAGAGTTAGAAAGTTGAAGTATTTTTCTGAACTAAGGTCTTTCCATCTTTCTGGAGCCTTTATTCCGAGTAAATCTATGCAATCTTGATTATAAAAGATTCCAAAAGAGGAAATACATGTACCATAATATCTGCCTTCAGGATCATAGAAAATTTCTCCACTGAATTTTTGAGGGATTACATTTTCATAAAACCAGTCAGGATGCATTTCTAATAGGCCTGCATTTACGGCAAACCCTTTTTGAGCTTGTTTTTCCATTTCATATTGCCCCCCTCCAAAAAAGAGGTCTATCCCAATGCCAACATTCGATTCAAGAAATTGTTTTCGGGCAAGTTTCAGGATAGGATCAATATTATCGCTGGTTTTATCTAATTTATTATTTGAAAAAGATTCTGCTACTTTTTTATCCCATTTATTTCCGATTGATTCCCAATAGGTTTTGAATTCTGTGGTAAAACGATCATTTATATATTTAACAATATCTGACGTTCCGCCGGGCATTCTCCAGTCGATAGAGACTACAATATTTTCCTTTTTCAGCATATACCTTTTGAAAGCCATTTCAAATTCAAACCTTATACATTCATTGTGCGGAGTAATTATAACAAGATTTTCATGGTATTGGGACGATCTGTCTGGAGACATGATATTTGGTTGTAGATTAGAAAGACGGAGTAAAAGGGGGAGTGCTATCAACGCTGAGATAGGAAGAAAACCTAATAAAAAGAGTCTGAAAGTTTTCATTCGAAATAGGTTAATATTTTATTATTTTTCGATACCATCAGGTAGTGCAATTATATTTTCCGGGTTAGCATATAAATAAAAATCTGTATTTCTTTTTCTCTCTGGAGCATTTTGTTCAAATGTTATCAAAGATAAATTTCCACACTGAAAATTCCATTGGGTATATTCTCCGAGAAATATTTTGTCTGTGATTTTCGCTAAAAAACTATTTTCCATTTTTTTATCTAATATTTTTATAGATTCTGGACGTATTGATAAAATGCACGAATCACTTGTTTTGAGACTTATTGATGGGGAGATATATGCTTTTAATTCACCTATTTCAGAGACAGTGGCAGCAAAATTTTCTGTAATATTCATGATTTTAGCTGGAATGAAGTTAGTTTCCCCTAAAAATCCTGCTATAAATGTATTATTAGGGTGATAATATAATTCAAAAGGTGAGCCTACTTGTTGTAAGTTTCCATTATGAAGAATAGCTATACGGTCAGCCATAGATAAAGCTTCTTTTTGGTCATGGGTTACGTAAATTGTTGTTAAACCGCATGTTTTACAGATTTTTCTTATTTCATTTCTCATTTGAATTCTCAGTTTAGCATCGAGATTGGAGAGAGGTTCATCAAGGAGAAGGATTCTTGGTTTTACGACTATAGCGCGAGCAAGGGCTGTGCGTTGTTGTTGTCCTCCTGAAAGTTCTCCTGGTTTTCTATCAGCAAATTCTTTCATCCCCACTAATTCCAGAGTTTCTAAAGCTAAATATTCGACTTCTTTTTTAGATTTTTTTTTAATTGATAAGGCAAATTTGAGATTTTCCAGGACGGTCATATGTGGCCAGAGTGCATAGTTTTGAAATACCATTGCAGTATTCCTTTTCTCAGGAGGGAGCTTTGTAATATCTTCATCATCAAAAAAAATCTTTCCTTTATTTGCTTTAAGCAAACCAGCAATTGTTCTTAATAGAGTAGACTTCCCGCAACCACTTGGCCCCAGGAGGAAAAAAATTTCTCCAGGCAATATTTCTAAATTTATTGAGTTCAGAACAGGAGTTAAACTATATGATACTGAAATTTCATTTAAGGTAACTTTTGTCATAGCACAAAAATTTTTCTTTAAACTATACTGAAAAAATCAGGTATTCAAGTTTTTTTTTCATCAATAGCTTTCAAAAAAAATCCTGGAATATTTTAAATACATTTAAATAAAACTTTCTTTTATCCTTTTTTATGCTATTTTTTTTGTCTTATGAAACTTGCAATAATAAAAGAATTTATAAAAAGTCCTACTACTGTTGGCACAATTATGCCCAGTTCATCATATCTTGCAGATGCCATTACTTCTTCTATTGGGCTTGAAAATGCTGATGTTGTTGTTGAAATTGGCCCCGGAAGTGGAGCCTTTACAGGGCATATTTTATATAAACTTAAGAAAGGATCTAAATTTTTGATGATAGAATTAAATCGTGATTTTTATGATAGACTCAAAAAGAAGTATCCTGATTTAAAAATAATTAATGATACAGCAGAGAATTTAACTCAATTACTCCTTTCTGAAGGAATAACAAGAGCTGATGTGATAATTTCAGGACTCCCATGGGCTGTTTTTTCGTCTTCACTACAAATTTCTATACTCAAACAGGTTCATAATTGCCTTGTAGACGGAGGGCGTTTTGCTACTTACGCCTATTTTCAAGGTTGCTTTTTACCATCCGGAAAGAGATTCAGAAAGACTTTAAAAGATTATTTCTCGGATGTCCAGAGGTCTGATTTGGTGGTCAAAAATTTTCCTCTTGCATATGTTTATCGTTGTATAAAGTAATTATGTATCAAAAAAGAAAAATTATCTTTTTTCACATCTCTTTTATTATCTTTCTATCCATTATTTTTAAAATAACTATCGCTATATACCTTAAAAAGAATTTTCAACCAGAGACGTGGGAATATGAACAACTTGCTGTTAACATGTTAAAAAATGGCAGTTATGAAATGGAATATAGAGAATATGGAAGTTATCGTGCTTTACTTGCTCCAGGATATTCTTTCTTATGTTGTGGCATCTATAAACTATTTGGCATAAATCATAAATTAATGCTTGTGATTCAATTTATTTTGATGACTTTTTTTTCTGTAATTATTTACTTTCTGACTTTTTATCTGTTGCGAGACTTAGGAATTGCATTTATATCAGGTATCTTATCTGCCATACATCCGGGATTAAATTATTATACTGTGGCATATTTGCATAATTTAACCCTTTATGTGCCGCTCTTCTATCTTTCTGTCCTATTATTTTGTCTTTCGTTTAATTCTACGAGCCCTTTGCCATTTATTGCATCAGGGATAAGTTCAGGGTTAGCTGTTCTTGCAAGAGCCACATTTACTCCTGTATTTATTTTATCTTTAGTAATTTATGTTTTAGTACAGAATAAACTTTCTATAAAAATTCGACTGAAAAATGTTTTCTTTTCCTTTATTTTTTTCTTTGCAATAAACGCGCCATGGGTTATTAGAAACTACACACAATTTAATAAGTTCATTTTCTCTCAAAATAATAAATGGGAAGCATTTTGGGTTGGTAATAATCCAAATGCAAGTGGGGGGCATTATCTACCAGATGGCACGGTAGTTTTATCAACCAAACCTGCTAAAATGCAGGAGGAAATATATGCCAATAAAGGGGATGAAATTGCCATTGAGGGAATTTTTAAAAAGTATTCAATGCAATATATAAAAGAAGAGCCTGTGTCATTTATTAAAGGTCTAATTAGAAAATCTTTTTATTTCTGGTGGTTTTATCCACAAACAGGTCTTTTCTATCCCAGGTCATTCCTCATAGCATATAAGCTTTTATATGTATTATTGCTTATATTATCTATATGCGGATTTTATCTCTATCTCAGGAAGAAGTCATGGCAAAAGGAAATGCTATTTTTATTTGCATTGATGGTTGGAATATGGATTGCGCACACAATAAACTTTATGGAAATGCGTCATCGTTGGACAATTGAGCCAATACTTTTAATTTTTGCTGCGGTTACTGTCTCCTATACTTTAAGTTATTCATTCTCTATATTTTCTTCCCTCAAAAAATGAAAGATTATCTCAAAAAACACAAGAAATTCGTTGAGATTGTATTTATCTTTTGTTTTGTTATTGTAATATGGGGATTTACTCATTTTTTTGAAATTCTTTAAAAAATACCCAAATTTAAAAGCGAAAAATCAAAGTTTATGAATCCAAAAAGCTATTCTGTAATAACTATTACACTCAATTCAGCGCAAAC
>CAYRRM010000002.1:0-212888 GCA_964426675.1 uncultured Lentisphaera sp. | reverse complement strand
TATGACACTTACAAATTGGATCGCTAATCAGTGCGTATCATATATAAGAGACCGTCGTGACCCCTCTTTGCCATTTTTTCTGTGGTGCTCTTTTTCAAAACCACACCCTCCTCTTGACCCCCCAGAACCTTACTACTCTATGTATCGTAACTGCCCTATTCCGAAACCAATATTTGGAGACTGGAGCGAAAATGATGTTCCAATACCAATGAAACGTCATCGTGAATCGTGGTCTGAGGATATTATCCCACCAGAAATTATTCGTGAAGCACGTGCAGCATATTATGGACTTATTACACAAATTGATTATAATATTGGACGAATTTTTGCAGCTTTGCAAGATTTCAAAATGTTTAACGAAACACTTATTATTTTTACTTCCGATCATGGTGATTTTTTGGGGGATCACCATACTGGTTCTAAACAATTTTTTCACGATCCTTCAGCAAGAATTCCATTTATAATCAGATTCCCAAAATCCTGGCAAAATAGAAGATTTGGAGAACGCCTTGATCATCTCGTTACACATGCCGACATTATGCCAACCCTCATCGCAGCAGCAGGAGGAAAAATTCCAGAAGATTGCGAAGGTGAAAACATTATTGATTATCTCAATGGCAAGCTTAAGAATCCACGTAAATATCTTGAAGCCACAATAGGCGATGTTTTATGTGAAAAACCTTACGTAAATTACCTCGGTATAACCGATGGAACCTTCAAGTACATATGGTATCCCGAAGGCCCCTCAGAACAATTATTTGATCTTAAAAATGATCCCAAAGAGTTAAAAAATATCGCAAAATTAAAGAAATATTCTGAAACAAAAAAAGTACTAAAAAGTGAACTCATCAGACGCGAAAAAGCGCGTGGAGGATTATTCCTCTCTTCAGACGGAAATCTCATAGCACTCCCCCCTCTTAATGATTCCGAGAAAGAACGTAGAAGTAAGCCATGGCCTGGTTATCATACTGAATATTTTCAGGTAGATGTTAGACATTAAAAACCTTGAAAAGTAAAAAAGAATTTTTATATGTAATCATAATAATATAAATTTTCTTTAAAAACATCAATGCAAAGTCGAACTATCAGGATTTGCAATATACAACGTTTCTGTGTTAATGACGGACCAGGTATTCGCACAACAGTTTTTATGCAGGGGTGTCCATTACATTGTTGGTGGTGTCATAATCCCTATATGCAAGATAAAAATGGAGGCCACCTCAAACAAATCAATGAACTTATCCCTGAATTAGTACGCGATGCCCGCTTTTGGCAATACAGTAATGGAGGAATAACACTTTCAGGAGGAGAACCTCTCTTTCAGGCAGAAGCAACACTAACTCTTTCTAATTACATTAGAGAACTAGGATATCATTTATGTATAGAAACTTCTGGCTATTCAGACTTAGAGAAAATTCAAATAATGAACAAAGTTGTTTCTCTATGGCTCTTCGACTTAAAAACAACAAATCCTATTATTTTTAAAAGAGCCTGCTCCGGAGATATTTCTATAGTTTTAAACAATTTAACATGGTTATTACATAATAATCCAGGTTCACTCTGGGTACGTATCCCTCTTATCAATGGTTTTAATGCCGATGATAATAGCATTACGGAAATTGGACATTTCCTCACAAAACACCCTCGCCCAAATCATATTCAACTATTACCAGGACATAAAATTGGTTTAAAAACAAAGTTAAATCCTGCGATTAATTCAGATAATTATCAACATGCCAGGAACATTCTTAACAAATTTGTTGGTAATGTAGAAATTTGCTTATGAATAAGCTTATTCAAAAAATTACTCACTCCCTTTTTAATACGCCTGATTCTGTTTGCCTTGACCGGGCAACACTTATTACTGAAGCATATTCTAAATTTGAAAACCTACCAATTCCAATTATGAGAGCCAAAGCTTTTGAGCATATCTTACTCAATATGAAACTTGACCTCCTCTCTAATCCTGTTTTTGCTGGTAATACTTCAAGCGCCCCACGTTCATGGATGTTGTGCCCAGAATTCAGTTTTTCTGTAGACCCTCAGATTGAAATTGAACACTCTAATTTGCAAGATTTCTTAAACGGTAAAATACCTGATAACATTGTGAAATTTTGGAGTGGGCGCCAGTATGAAGGAAATACTGGTATTGGACACCTTGCTTTAGATTTTAAAAAGGTCGTTGATTACGGTCTCTTATACATCATTAACTCTTTAAATAATTCGATACATGGATTGTCAGAAGAACAAATCATATATCGAAAAGCAATGGCAATCTCATGTCAGGCGGTTATAAACTGGGCAAAAAGATACTCTAATGAAGCATTAAAACTCTCCTTGAAAATTAAAGACCATTTTACCGCTTCATGCCTTAGAAAAGTTGCGATAGCATGCCAGAATGTACCAGCATATCCGGCAAAAAATCTTTTTGAAGGATTGCAGTCTATTATCCTGATTCATTTTGCTAGTATCATCGAGGGACAGGGAATGTCTATGTCCATTGGCTTACCTGATCGTATTCTTGCAAAATTCAACAATGAGACAGCAGAAAATTCAGAATATTCCCTCTTTCTAATACAAGCTTTCCTATTGAAAATTGCTTCAAATAGCGTTTTTGGCCGAGGCTCAAAAACTCAAGCAATTACTGTTGGTGGAATTTCTACAAATGGTGACAGCTGTAATTCATTAACATTAACTTTTCTTGAAGCTTTTAACTCTATCCCTGTCAATGATCCTCATTTATTTTTACGTTGGCATAAAGAAATCAATAAGAATATCTGGGAACATACTATAAAAATGCTCTCTAATGGACGTTCCATGCCAATGTTAATAAATGACCACCAGGTAATTCCATCTCTAATCGCCAGAGGTGTTAAAGATGATGACGCCATGGACTATTGCATAATAGGTTGTAACGAACTTGGAATTCCAGGTAAATGTTGTCAAACAGCAAATACTTTAGCAATGGGATTTAATGAACTTGAGCTTATTGACAAAATTATTAGAACTAAAAAATTCGATGGACCTAATATAATAAATGATATCTTGAATACTTATGAAGATGAAGTTTTTATGATGACAAGCTCTGGCATAGAAGCTCGTTATCTTAGATCGAGAGAATACGCCGAAAAAAACCCATTTCCTTTTTGTAGCGCTTGCTGTAGTGAATGCCCCGAAAAAGGCTTGGATTTTATGATTGGAATGCCGTACTCAAATATTTATGGTATTTACATCAGGGGCACATCCAATGCAGTAAACGTACTTAGCACTATTCAAAATCTGGTTATTAATAATAAACGTTATCTCCTTACTGACTTAATTTCTGCCATTGATAAAAAAGATCCACATGTCTTAAAGGAAATTTTAGAAACACCAAAATGGGGAAATGATGATGATAATGTGGACCGTCTGGCAATCTTACTTAATTTACATCGCGATAATGCATTACGCCGCGCCGCTAAAAAAGCTAATTTACCCCCTCTGGCCGTCTGCCACGTAGTTAGGTCCCTTCACTTCCTTGATGGTAAACGTATCGGCCCTACACTCGATGGACGACCAAAACAAAGCCCAGTAGCTGATAGCATCGGCGCAGTACTGGGTACTGCTAAAAATGGACCTACAGCAACCTTAAATAGCGTATTAAAATTGGAAGCAACAAGATATTTTCCCGGTATTTATAATCTAAATATCACGTTACCAGCAGGAGCTCAGTCTTCCCCTCATATTATTCAAGCCCTCACAACAGCATTCTTTAAAGATGGAGGTCAAGAATTACAAATAAACGTACTCGATGCTGAAATTCTTCGTGATGCCCAACGCAATCCTGCAAAATATCAAAACTTAGTCGTCAGAATTGCAGGTTTAAATGCTAGATTTATAGAACTATCTATCGTTGAACAGGAAGAATTAATACGACGAGCAGAATTTGCAATTATGCGTTAATTCTGAGATTTTTCAAGGCAGCCTCGAAAAGATGGTGAGCCTCACGTGGAATTTTGCCACTTTTAAATGTGAACTTCAGGTTAATCATGCTTCAGATTTTCCAGGGTATTATCTCCATCAAAAGAGATAATCTCCTCCAGATTGCCAAATTTATCGATCAATAATTTACAATTCATTTTATTTAACTCATTCAAATACCAACGATTAGTAAAGAATCAACTGGTGATAAAATGCAAAAATAAAGTGCCAATAAAAAAAGCTGTTTCCAGACAAGTCCCATAGGGAATTTTCCGGGAATTTGCTATTCTCAAGTGAATAGTATTGTTAGTTCGCAATGTATTGTATCAAGGACGTTAGTTTTGAGATTTCACAAAAGGATTTATCTAATAAACAGTTAAAAGAATATTGACTTTTTTTTACCTTGAAATTATCAATAAAACATTCACAATAATAAAAATACAATCTTAATCATGAAAAATCGCATCGTACAATCTAAGATAAGAGAAAGTGAAGCAAATCTTTCTGTATTATCTTTTCTTTTAAAAAAATTTTCTTACCATAATTCCGAAGAATGGGAGAAAATTATTTCCAGAGGGTTAATAAGGATAAATGGGAAAACAGCAACAACAGAGGATATTCTTTGTAGTGGAGACATCCTCTCATACGATACGAGCTCTTTTAAAGAACCAGCCGTATCTGTGGATTTTACAGTAGTATTTGAAAATGAAAACTATCTCATAGTCAATAAACCGGGCAATTTGCCAGTTCATCCAGCCGGACCATTTTTTAAAAATACACTATGGTGGCTTTTAAAGAAAAAATATGATTCTATTCATATAATTACCAGACTCGATAGAGAAACATCAGGACTTATGCTGGTTGCAAAAAACTCGCTTACAGCTGCGAATTTCGCAAAATTAAATTTCACAGGAAAGCTCAGAAAACAATATATTACAGTGGTATTTGGAAATTTTCCTGAAGGACTTTTTTTAGCAGACGGAAAATTATTCAATAAAGACGATTCTATCATACGAAAAAAAAAGTTTTTTGAAGGAAAATTGCTCCCGGTTAAAAATGAAAATCTGGAAGAAATTTTTAATAAAAAATTGAATCCTTCCTCATCCCTGACTCTATTCAGCAAAAGGAACTCTTTGTCGCAAAAATTTTCTGTAATAGATGCTGAGCTTATTAGCGGAAGAACTCACCAGATAAGGGCAGTTCTCTCTTCTCTCGGTTATCCAATAGTAGGGGATAAAATTTACGGAGTTGATGAGAATCTCTATATAAAATTTATAAAGGGATTTCTCGAAGAATGCGATTTAAAAAAACTTGGCGCAAAAAGACAACTTCTGCACTGTAAAAGTTTAAGCTTTCAGATAAATGATGAAATATTTTCTTTTCAATCAGAATGCCCTGATGATTTTATAGAATTTTACAACTCTTGCTCTTAGAAAGCTTGAAAAAATTACTTTCCCTTTTCCTTACTTGTATGATCAATTTGAAACTGTAATATATAGTCATATTTGTCCTCTCATCAAAAAATTTAATATGATAACAGAATTAAAACGAAAAATACTTATCTCTCTATGCGGAACAGATCCCGCAGTCATAACAGAAACATTTTTTTGCCTCGTAAAGGAAAAAAATTGGATTCCAAATAAAATCATAGTAATAACCACAGTTAAAGGGTGTAAAGCAATCAGGGAAGAACTCTTTTCTTCTGGCATCTGGAATGAATTATCAAAAGAACTTAATATCGATGACTCGCAAAAATCTGTAATCTTTAGCGACAATAACAGTTATATAAAAACAATACCTTCTGGCGCGATTTCTTACGCCGATGATATTTTAAATGAAGCAGATAATATTGCAGTAGCAGATTTTATAATGAAGATATTAAGGCAATTCACAGAAGAAGACGATACTGAACTTATCCTTTCCATAGCAGGAGGAATAAAAACTATGAGCGCTCTCGCCACACTTGCTATGTCAATGCTTGGAAGAAAACAGGATAAAATTTGCCATGTGCTTGTAAACTCCCCTTTTGATAGAGCAGATCTAAGTCCAAAATTTTATTTTCCCTCCTCAAAAGAAAAACTTCACAAATCAAATGAGGGTAAAATCGTTAGTTCCAATGATGCTAAAATTATCCTATCTGAAATCCCGTTTGTAAAAATGCGGAACTTCTTTAAGAAACAACACCTTCATTTTCCTGAAACTTTCTCCGATACAGTAAACCTTATAAATTCATTTATTTCCCCTGAAAATATTCAGATGCCTGAAATATATTTAAGACCCGATACCTGCACGGCACGAATTGATAATAAAGAACTCTATTTATCTCCTTTCGAATTCGCCTTATACTGGCTTTTAGCAATACGAGCCAAAAATGGTTTACCTCCCATCTGCGGACAAAAAAATCTAAAAGACGAATTTTCCGCCTTCTGGAACTCTACTTCATCTAAAGTCATGCCAAAAATCTCCAATAATAACTTTGCAGAGGAAAATGAGGAACAACTTGAAAAAGCCATTCACAATATATCCAAAAAAATTGAGAATGCTTTAAGAGGAAAAAATTATATGCCATATTGTTTACCTGAAAGAGATGAAAAATTATATGGCATAGCTGTAAAAGCAAAATTCATAAATTGCCCTCGAAATACAGATTAACACCTCCCTTACTTTTGACATAAAAAAAAGATAAAAAAATAATCAAAGATCCAGACCCATTAGCAAATATTAATAGCTATTAAGAATTTCCTTAAAACCTAAATTTTGTCAATTGCCAAACTATATTTTATTAACAACTTGAATTTTATCTTATTTGATTTAAATTACAATTTGATATTTTAATTTACAGTTTGAAATTTAACAAAACGAGGTTGGACTATGGGTAATACACTGCCAACTCAAGACAAAATTCAAAAAGTAAGAGAATACATTCTCTCAAATAGAAGAGCATCAGTAGAGGAGCTTACAAAATACCTTAATGTCAGTGGCGTTACTATTCGGAAAATATTAAATTATCTTGCTGCTCATGGTTTTGTTGTTAGAAGTTATGGAGGTGCTGTCCTTGCAGAGAGTCCGACTGTCTTAAAAAGCGTTAAGACACGAAGTGAAATGGCAGTTAACGAAAAAAAAGCAATTGCAAGGGTTTGTTCAAATTTAATTGAGGATTGGGAAAATATTATTTTAGATGCTGGCTCTACTACATTAATCATTGCGCGTTTTTTGCGAAACCGCAAATTAAGAATAATTACAAATAGCCTTCCAATAGCTGATGAGCTCTGTGATTCTGACTCAGAAGCAAGTGTAGAAATACTTGGAGGTACTCTCAGAAAGGCAAGTGCGTCCGTAATAGGTCCTCAGGTATGCAGAGCTCTTGAAAAAATGCGTGTAGACAAGGCTATCATTGGCTGTTCCGGATTTAATTTAAAGCTCGGATTTTCATGTCAAAATAGTATTGAAGCTGAAACAAAAAAAGCTATGCTTCAATGCGCTGCGCAAAAGATTATAGTTTGCGATCATAGCAAATTTGAAAAGTCAGCTTTTGCGATTTTCGCAGCCCCATCTGAAATTGATATAGTCATTACAGATCATAAACCTGAGAAAAGCATTCTTGAATCCCTGAGAAATAATGGAGTAAAAATTATAATTGCAAAATAAAGGAGAAAAATGATCCCGTTTAAAGTAGATTTAAGTTCAAAGGTCGCAGTTATAACTGGAGGCGGAGGAGTTCTTTGTAGCATTATGGCAGAAGCTCTCGCCGAATGCGGTGCCAAAGTTGCTATACTGGACTTAAAGGCAGAACTAGCAGAAAAAACCGCAGAACAAATAAAGTCAAAAGGTTTCAACGCAATAGGCCTGGATGCAAATGTCCTTGATATTGAAAGTCTGAAAAAAGCAGAAAGAAAAATTACAGAACTATTAGGACCTTGCGATATACTAATTAATGGAGCAGGTGGAAATCACCCAAAAGGCACAACAAGCAATGAATTTCTCACTGAAGATGATTTAAAAAAAATTGGGACTGAAAACTTTGTTAGTTTTTTTGATTTAACCCCGGAAGGTATAAAATTTGTTTTTGATCTGAATTTCCTTGGCACATTATTGCCAACGCAAATTTTTTCAAGGAAAATGGCAGAAAAAAAGAACGGAGTAATAATAAATATTTCATCAATGAACGCATTTTGTCCTCTTACCAAAATTCCTGCTTATAGTGGAGCAAAAGCTGCCGTAAGTAATTTTACTCAATGGCTTGCTGTTCACTTTTCTAAACTCAATATCAGAGTAAATGCAATTGCTCCGGGGTTTTTTATTACCAAACAAAATGAAGCATTGCTTAAAAATTCAGATGGTTCCTTTACCGCAAGGGCAAATAAAATCCTCAATATGACACCAATCGGAAGATTTGGAAAACCAGAAGAACTGCTTGGAGCTCTCTTATGGCTTGCTGATGATAAGTCTTCTTCTTTCGTAAGCGGAGTAGTAGTCCCGGTAGACGGAGGATTTTCAGCTTATTCTGGAGTTTGAAATAAAAAGATGAAATTTGTTGTAGATTCAAAGATTCCATTTATCAAAGGAGTTCTTGAAAAAAAAGGAATTGAGGTTCTATACCTTGAGCCTGCGAAAATCGCAAAAGAATCTGTAAAAGACGCTGACGGATTAATCATAAGAACCAGAACAAAATGTAATGAAACCCTCCTTGAAGGGACAAATGTAAAATTTATAGCTACAGCAACTATAGGCTTTGACCATATAGATACTAACTATTGCAGAAAAAAAGATATTTTCTGGACAAATGCCCCTGGCTGTAATTCATCCAGCGTTGCCCAGTACATTTGTTCTGCTATTTTAAATTGGGCTTTGTCCGTAGAAAAAGAACTAAAAGGACTTAATATCGGAATTATAGGCGTTGGAAATGTGGGCTCTAAAGTAGCAAAAGTATCTGAAATTTTAGGTATGCAAACTCTTTTAAATGACCCCCCAAGAGAGGAAAAGGAGGGGAAAAAGAACTTTGTCCCATTAAAGACAATACTTGAAGAAGCCGATATAATTACAATACACGTACCTCTTGAATATGAAGGTGTTCACAAAACTTTTCATTTTGCAAATGATAATTTTTTTAGCGAAATTCGCAAAAAACCACTTTTCATAAATAGTTCCAGAGGAGAAGTTGTAGACAGCATAGCTTTGAAAAAAGCAATATCCCAAAATCTTATTTCTTCCGCAATTATTGATGTATGGGAAAATGAGCCAAATATTGATAGGGAGTTATTAAAACTTGCGAAATTCGCAACTCCCCATATTGCAGGTTATTCCACTGACGGCAAAGCTAATGGAACAGCAATGAGTATAAGAGCCGCAAGCAGATTTTTTAAACTCGGACTTGATGATTGGTATCCTGATAATATTCCTCTTCCTGAAAATTATCGTTTAAATTTATCTTCATCTGGTTTTCAATTTATTGCAGACGCCGTAAATTCCAGTTATGATATACGAAAAGATGATAGCGCTTTGAGAGAATCCCCGGAATCTTTTGAAAATTTACGCGGAAAATATCCTTTAAGAAGGGAATTCAATGCTTTTGAAATTGATGCACTTGGACAATCCCCGAAAATTATCAATCAACTTACAGAATTAGGTTTTAAAATAAATATTTAAATAAAAAAAAAGGAGAAAATATGCAAAAAGCTGACATTGGTCTAATTGGATTAGCAGTAATGGGCGAAAATTTAGTATTGAACATGGAAAGCAAGGGATTTTCCGTTGCCGTATTCAACCGAACAACCAGTAAAGTGACTAATTTCGTTAATGGCAGAGGAAAAGGAAAAAAAATCATTGGCACAATGAGCGTAAAAGAACTCTGTGAAAGTCTAAACAAACCAAGAAAAATAATGATTATGGTAAAAGCAGGAAAAGCAGTAGATGATACTATCGAAACACTATTACCTTACCTCGAAAAAGGCGATATAATTATTGACGGGGGCAATAGTCATTTCCCTGACACAATCCGCAGAACAAAGGAATTATCTGAAAAAGGCCTGCTTTTTATCGGAACAGGCGTATCCGGAGGGGAAGAAGGAGCTCTAAAAGGCCCCTCTATCATGCCTGGAGGAAATCCAGAAGCATGGCCACATGTAAAACCAATATTCCAGGCAATTGCTGCAAAAGTCTCTGATGGCAGCCCATGTTGCGAATGGGTGGGAAATGATGGCGCAGGGCATTACGTTAAAATGGTACATAACGGAATTGAATATGGTGATATGCAAATGATATGTGAGGCATATTTCATACTCAAAAATGCCCTTTCAATGGAAGCTGATGAATTGCATCAGATCTTTAAAGAGTGGAACAAAGGAGAACTTGATAGCTATCTGATCGAGATTACAAGAGATATCTTTGCGAGAAAGGACGAAGAAACTGGAAAGCCCCTCGTAGATATGATTCTCGACACTGCCGGACAAAAAGGAACAGGAAAGTGGACAAGTCAGAGTGCTCTCGACCTTGGCGCTCCAGCCCCAACAATTGCAGAAGCCGTTTTTGCAAGGTGTATTTCTGCAATAAAAGAGGAAAGAGTATCGGCCTCAAAAGTACTTTCCGGCCCAATAGCCGAATTTAAGGGTAATAGAGGAGAATTCATTGATGACGTTCGAAAAGCTCTTTACGCTTCTAAAATTTGCTCATACGCTCAGGGATTTCAACTTTTAAAACTTGCTGCCTCTGAATATAAGTGGAATTTAAATTATGGACAAATTGCGTTGATGTGGAGAGGAGGATGTATAATCAGGGCAAAGTTCTTGGGAGATATAAAAAAGGCCTTCGACGATAACCCAAATCTGGAGAATCTACTCCTCGCACCATTCTTTAAAAAGGCGATTGATGATTGTCAGCAATCATGGAGAAAAGTTATAAGCACTGCTATTCAACTCGGTATTCCGGTACCTGCATTCTCAAGCGCAATTGCTTATTATGATTCTTACAGATCTGCTGTCTTGCCGGCAAACCTCTTACAAGCACAGAGAGATTTCTTTGGCGCTCATACTTATGAGAGGGTTGATAAACCAAGAGGACAATTTTTCCATACAGATTGGTGCGAACTCGGAGGAACAACAACTTCATCAACATACACAGTATAAATTATCCTAAAAAGAGCCGTATTTACTGTAAAATTTACGGTAAATGCGGCCAACCGCTTAATTTAGGATATCACTTTTCTATTTTTATCTTTATCTCTTCTTCTGTTAAATCTTAGAGCTTATATACCATTTCATCTATTTCTCTGCTCGCTAATATCCTTTTTTCTAAATATTAAACACAAGGATATTCGCTCCAAACTTTTCCTTTAAATAACCTTCCATTAGCTTTTTTATTTCTTTTTACTTCGTCTGCGCCCCATGTGCCCCACTGTTTAAAAAAGAAAGCAACATTTTGTTGTTTGCATTGATCAAAAATTTCCTCTACCCATTCTTTTTTGATTGGCCTTGCTTTTATTCCAGATTCACCGCCAACTATTGACCAATGAATTTTATTTAGATTCATTTTGCCAATTTCACCAATCAAAGGCTCAAATGAAATAAATCTGATTTTCGCATTGACTTTTCGTAAGGAATCAATTCTATATTTAAATCTTGCGTTCTCTACACTAACACCAAGCCAGACATTATCAGGAACTGTTTTATCACTAAAATATTTTAACATTATTTTATCTCGTTTTGTAAGAATTTGATAAATATGTTGTGGCGTTTTTCTAACAATATCAAAAACCATATCAAGATATTCAAATGGCATTTTTTCGTGAAATAAATCACTCATTGAATTAACAAAAAATTTTGTTGGCTTTTTAATCTTCAATGGTTCCTCTAATCTGTTTGGTAGAATTTTGAATTTAAATCCATCTTTATATTCTTCGAGACCTATTGCATGAAGTCTTTTTGCAAATGCTTCTGCATAACAAAATTTACAGCCTGCTGAAATTTTATCACATCCAATTGTTGGATTCCAGACTTTCTCTGTCCACTCTATTTTTGTCGTTTTCATTTGCTTTTCTTTTCGATTATATATTTTGCTATTTTTAATGCATTTTTATTATTTGAAGCAAACACAAAGTGATAAATGGGCACGGATTTCCTGTTTAATAATATTAATGGTTTTTGAGAAAGATATTTAAAAATTTTTCCAAACCTTTATTCACATTATCACAAGTGAATTCACAATTAGAGGTTATTAGGTTTTTATTTTCAAGATTTTCCTGGAGTCCATTAATTGCGTCTTTATCACTGTCAACGAAAATGTATTTGTCGAATCTTTCCTGTAATTCAAGAACCCTCTCTGCGCTGCCTCTATACGTATTTTGTTCTTCCAATGTTATATTTAGGTCATCTATTGTTAGTTGAGATGTTTCACTTGTACTATCTTCTTTTCCTCTTGAGCCACTCCCAGCAAATCCATCAAAATAGATTGTAGTCGGCCATCCATTATATTTTTTCTTTTGAGTGTTCATTATTCTCAAATAAGCCTTGATATAATCTTCAAATGCCTTTAATTTTTCTTCTGTCCAGTTACCACCCCATTGTTTTTTTGATTTGATCATATTTTATCCTTATTTTAACCTTTATTTAATATTTTCATCTATTATCTTTATCTCTTCCTTATCTAATTCATACAGCGAATATACCAATTTATCTATCTCCCTCTCCCACTCGATAGTATCTGCATTTTTATTTTCTTTTTTCACCACCAGAATTTTACCAATTCCTCTATTTGCCGCACGATGGGCTCGTTGGCAGGAGTGATGGGGGGAATGGGCATAATTTCAACATATTGATTTGATAATCTAAATCCCGTAAACCCATATTGATGAACAATTTTATTGACATAGAAATAGATTACTTTTGAGTTCAACACAGCCATTTGATATTTTAAATTCCTATCCGAAACAAAAAATGCCATACTGTCTAAAACAAAAGTATTTTTATCAACTAAACAGAAAGTAGGTTCCTGTGTTATTCTTTGCCACACCACCTTCTCCTTCTCAAATTCGGGGTAGTAGGCAATCTGGTCCTGGGTCTCAAACCATTTATTACCTGTTTTTTTGCGGGCATCAAATCCCAGTTCAGGATATTTTTTTCCCGACTGCTCCAATTGACGAATGTCGAAATGGTCTAAAAAGTACTTTTTAATTGCAGGATAATCTTCGATGTTCAATCGCAATGCCGGAAATGTTCCTATCACCCACAATCCTGCCCATTCGTAGTAGTATCGTTTTATGTCGCGGCCGCGCAGGATGGGTTTGATGATGGCTTCGGTGCGCCGGCGCTCGTCTTCATCGCGGCAGTTTGCCAGTATCTCGTTGCGCTTTTCGGTGCTGATGATAAAGGCTTCGTTCAGGCCGGTTAATACTCCTCTATAAATCTTCACATCCCAATCTTTAAGTGGCTTGCCCATGCGTTCTATTTTTTCTTTAAGCCGCTGCTCGGCATCGCTGCCAATAAACCAGGCGTCTTTGGTGAGTCTGGTTAGGGTTACTGAATTTTTTTGCACATACTGGCTGATATCCAGGTTGTCTTTTTTGTTTTCGTTTATAGTAGTGGCTAATAGGTTATTTTTATTGGCAGCTTTTTGAATGATTAGAATATTGGTATCTACCGTGGCGCTTTCAAATACATTGGGTCCCAGATCAACCAGCACCATTGGATTTTGATTGCTAAAAAACTCGCGCAGCTTTTCGCCATAGCCGGCACGCATCCATTTGTTTGAAGTAATGAATGTGAGAATACCGTTGTTCTTTAAAATACTTAACCCCTTTTCATAAAACAGGCAATAGATATCGCCTGTGCGTTCAAAGGTTTTATAGTTTTGATTTTTATAAAGGTCTGCTACCTTATTCTTTCTGTCAATGGCTTTTTGCAGCTGAATATACGGCGGGTTGCCGATTACAATATCAAAACCATCTTTCTGGTGAAAGACTTCCGAGAAATACACCTCAAAGTCGAATTCGCTGTGGCCGTTGGTAATCTGGAAAATCAGATTGTCTATTTTCTTTTTTAGTTCTTGTTTTATTGAAGGATTTGTTTCATTAAAGTGCAGAGGTTTAAGTTTTTCCAATTCGGCGAACAAGTGGTCGTTAAACAAATCATTTTCTACATCCAAAAGCGAATTTCCGCAGACAATCTTATAATCGAGGTTTGGCAGGGGTTTGATATTTTTAATATCATCCTCATCTACTACCAGCGATAGCCATAGCCTTAGCTTGGCAATCTCCACGGCTCCCGGGTCAATGTCAACGCCGTAAAGCGAATGCTCAATACAATGACGTTTAAATCCATATTGTAGTTCAGACATTCCTGTCTGAGTCTGAGTATCTGATTGTTCAGATATTCCTGTTTGTGTTTTATTATCCACAGGCAAGAATGCCTGTGTTACGTCTACGTCCACAGGCAGGAATGCCTGTGCTACTCCTGCCTGTGTTACGTTCACAGATAAGAATGTCTGTGCTACATACAGCCAATATTTATCCTCAGGCAAATTAGCTTTAATCGGATTTTCTGAAATGTACTTAATAAAATGATGATATTCCTTCTCGCTTCTTACAATATGGTCATAAGATTCTTCCATCCACACTTTGTTGCCGGTTTTTCCCAATAGTTGATTTATTGCTCGTGCACTTGCACCCTTTATACCCTTTAATAAATCCGGGAGTAAATTTTTTCCCAAAGGTTCAATTAATAGATGCACATGGTTAGGCATGATAACTGCAGAATGAATTTTTAGACTTTGACCATCATACTTTAATAAGCATTCTTTTACTTTTTCCCGAATTTCAGGTCTTCCTAAAATACAATCACCATGACCAGCATCCAACCAATCGTGAAAACGTTTGTCGAATCTCTGATTATATTCATTCCAGTCTTCACTATTCCAGGGCTGAGGATGCTCACTAAGCCAGATTTCACGATCATTTTTGAAGATTTCAAGCTTTTCTTTTGGCAAAGAATCGGCAAGTCTGAAAGTAACCCAGTAGATTGCACCCTGCTTTGTCCAATGAGGCAAGTTACGATGTGTGATGTGGATGTTTTGTAGCTCAGACATTCTTGTCTGAGTTTTCGAATGTAGCTCAGACATTTCTGTCTGAGTCTGAGTCTGAGCATCTGATTGTTCAGATATTCCTGTTTGTGTTTTGTTATCCACAGGCAGGAATGCCTGTGTTACGTCTACGTTCACAGACAAGAATGTCTGTGCTACTCCTGTCTGTGTTACATGTATTGAAAGCAGATTTCTTGTTTTGACTATCTCGTGCATCATACCCACTGGAAATGCACCGCTTCCAACAGCCGGATCGCATACCCTGATATCAGCAAGCCATTTGTCAATGGTAGAAGCATTGTGCCTTATACTGGCGGCCAGACGGCTGATATATTCAGTTGATTTCTGGTTACCGCTTTCAATATTTTTCTGTTTGCGAAGTGCAGTTGCCTCGTGTTCTGCTACCATCTCTCCTACTTCTATCAGGTATTCAATATCCTGTTTTT
This sequence comes from uncultured Lentisphaera sp., assembly GCA_964426675.1. Classification (GTDB taxonomy): domain Bacteria; phylum Verrucomicrobiota; class Lentisphaeria; order Victivallales; family GWF2-50-93; genus DYMC01. Next base: position 197,415 of record CAYRRM010000002.1, on the reverse strand, counting down.
TGATAGATTCCGTTAGTCCGGCTTGTTCGGTACAAGTATAGAGATAATTGATGAGGCTCTGCTTGCACATGTAATGCACGATTTCGCGCGGGGTGTAGTAAACACCAAATTTCTTGTTGAATTTGTTTTCTTCATTACTATTTCCGCTGTTAAGTGCTTTTTTGTATTCTTCAAAATTGTCGTGGGTGATGGCATTAAATTTCTCGTATACTTTTCCCAGAAGTTCCGGATCGATGGCTACTTCTTTTTCCATAGGCTCATCTTCCTTAACTGTAAAATTATAGCGATCAAATATATCTAAGATGCCGTTGCCAATATCGCCTTCTTTGGTTTTTATATTATTAGAAAAAAGCTCATTTGGCAAAGTAATATCGGTATGCACCCAGTCGTAATTACCGATGGGGTCGAACAAACCACCATTGAGGAACGGGATCTTGCAGTTAAAACGGCTGTAGTAGTGGTCGTCGTGGCTGCGATCAACCCGCAGGGCTTCATAAAAAAGGGGTTCCAGAATATCGTTGAAAAAATTATTGTATTGACCATATTTCCTGTTGAATAGTCGCCGTAAAAAATCCTTCGGTCCGGTGCCCCAGTCGGCATCCCTGTCAACCCCAAACCAACCTTTTTTTTGCAGAAAGTAAAGAAAAACTATCTGTCCGAGCAGCTTTTTGGCAAAGTTGACCGTATCTATCCCTTTTGCATCAAAATCGGCTTTGACTTTGGCATCACGCGCCACCACTTCATCCAGCGCCTCTTTGGTACGGATAAACAATTCTCTGTATTTAAGAAAAAATTCTTTGGTAACAGTTTCTATGTTAAATGCCTCTTCCAGATCCGCAAGGTTGGGATTGTGCGCATCATCCATAAGCAATGGAATAAATCTGCTCTGGGCGGTGTGACTGGATTCATTTCTGCCCACCAGAAACGACCATCGGCGAGCAGGGGTTGATTCTTCTTTTACTTTAGTTTTTATTTTTTCACAGACAGAAATGTCTGTGTTACGTCTACCGGCAGGGTCACCGGCAGGAATGCCTGTGTTACGTCCACTGGCAGAGGCACAGACAGGAATGTCTGTGTTACTGTTACAGGCAGGAATGGCTGTGCTACTACTTACCACTTCAAACCGGTAATCCATCTTGACAAGTGAGAAACGCCAATCTTCACTGTCAGGTGATACAAAGGCAACAAGTGCAGCATCTTTCTGTTTACCACCACGGCTGCCGTTTAAATACCATGCAATAAAGTTGCGCTGCATGGTTCTGGCACGCTCAAGGGAGGTCTCTCTTTTGAGCTGGACAATCAGTAAATCGATTTCTTTGTCATCGCAGGTATATTTACCAATCCTTTCTAACGAACTTATGTATTTTTCAAAGGCATCAGGAATTAAATTACCTCTATGCACAAATTTTTTTTCTTCAAAGGTTTTCAGAAAATTTTTAAGAAAAATAATGAAATTATCCTTGTCAAAAGAATTTTCAAAGGTGTTCTTAATAATATTTTTTGCCTGCCATTCATCCATTGTTTATTCTCCCTTTAAATACATTGATAAAATGATTTCCCGTTTGCCAGATATATGGGGATTTTGTTCTGCATAATGTTCTTGTAAAAATCGCGCGGATATCTGATTTTGCAGCGTAGCAACTACCTTTAAGGGGTCTAGTAAATCCTGTCCAAGATTTTCCAGTGCTTTCAGTGTTTTTTTGACGGTTTGTTTGGGTAATCCCCCTTCTTCCAATTGAACAATTACCCTTTTTAGATATTGTTCCTGCTCTTCTGTAAATCGCTGTGTATTTTTCATCGTAGCCTTGAGAATTTTAAGCATATGCTTTTCGTTGTCTTTGCCGCCTTTTTTATGGTGTTCAGCCATTTCTTCGGTTGTGGCAAAATTGAAAGCTTCTTTATTTTTCTCGAGGAGGGCAAAGAAGTTTTCAGGTAGTTTTTGTCTTTTCTCTTCAGTGGAACTTTCGAGTATAGCTGCAGCAGTCATAAAATCGAGTTCCTGAGAAGGACTGTTTTCATCAGCCATAAAGAATTTTTGAATTTTGCCACACCTGAAATAGGTAACCAGTGAGCCTTGATGCTCAATGTTTGTTTTTGCTGTACGCGCTTTTTTTGGTAATCGCTTGATTTTTTCGAAAAGTTCAGAATTTTTATCGCGAATATTTTTAATAACGTGCAGGTATTTCAGTTCGCTTTCTTCGGCTTCATCTTCTCCTGAAAGTGTCTTTTTAGAAATTAATCGCTTAAAGAGTTCGTGCGAGCCTACGGGTTCACCATCGGTGAGTAATGCAGAATCGCCTCCAAGGAGAGTTAAGAATGCATGTATTTTTGCCTCGGCAATTTCTTTTAGTTTTATTTCATCGTTTGATTGCCTGGTTGGAAAAAAATTGAAGGTGTAAATTTTGTCAAACTGTGTATCCACACGATTAATACGGCCAACCCTTTGCATCATTCGGGTTGGATTCCACGGAATATCATAGTTAATAACCACATTGGAGCGATGGAGGTTGACGCCCTCTGACAGTACTTCGGTAGAAATAAGGATGCGATAATCATCTTTGGGATTTTTTACTCTTGCATCAAAGTTCTCAATTACCTTATCGCGTGTGTCTTCTCCTGATCCACCGGTAAAACAAAGTGCGATATTGCCAAACTTTTTATCTATATTCTTTAAAAGATATTCGGCTGTTTCTTTGGATTCGGTAAAAACAATAAGCTTGTTCTGAAGTATCTGGTTTGTTTTAAGTTCATCGAGGAATGTGAGTAATTTGGGATCCCTTTCAATTTCTTCCCAGTTTGATTTTATTTTTTTCAATATTTCGAGATCTTTTTTCAGGTCTTTTTCAAACTCATCTGTAAAATCTTTGCTGTCGTATCGCTCTGCTTTGCCTTCGTCTATCAGATGCTGGATGGCTTCATCATCATCATTTTCCAGATATTCAAAGATTTTGTTAGTATATTTTTTGCTTATGTAGACACTGCCTTCATTGTATGCTTTGATAAAATTTTCGTAAGATGAGATAAATCGTTCAATAGATTTTTTAAACGCATAAAAGCTGCTTTCAAGCCGTTTCACAAGAAGAATTTTCATAAAACTGCCCATGTTTTTCTGGGACTGTTCTTCAAGGCTGTTGATTGTTCCTTTGTGGTATTTAGATAGTAGCGGAGTGTAGCGCGCATATGTGAATTTCTGAGAAATCAGTTTAACTGTATCGTTAAAAATATTGTCTTCCTCTTCGTTAAGCTGGTAGTAAAGCGGCTTTGGGTCATCCAGTTCCGGGAACTTCAGGTTTTGTTTGGCTAAGTCGTGGGCAAAGTATTTTGAAATTTCTGTTCTGGTGCGGCGTACCATCAAATATTTGAGCACCTTTTCGCGGATTTCTTTAGCATTCTCTCGAACGATTCTTATGTGTTCATCATAATTCTTTTTCTTATCTTGCTTTTTAAGTTTTTTATCCAATCCGTTAAAAAAACCTTCCAGATCTGGGAGGTTGGGAATGGTGCTTCGTCTCGCTTTCTGGAAGAGCTTAATCTGGTTCAAGATATCCTTTGGAGAATTGTTGTAAGGGGTGGCGGTAACCAGAATTACCCTTTTACCACGGCATATTTCGGCTAATTGCTCATAGGTTAAATTGCTTTCTGTGCGAAAGCGATGAGCTTCGTCGATGATGATGTTTTTATATTTTTCTGTTCCATTTCTTAGTATTTCGTCTAATTTTCCAATGGACTCAAAGTCGGCCGGAATTCTAAAATCAGAAAAAACATTTAGCCATGAACCCGGATTGCTTTTGTCGAGCAAAACCGGCGGGGCAATGACCAGCGTTCTGCCATCAATCTGACCAGCAAGCATAGCCGAGATGTAGGTCTTTCCCAAACCCACAACGTCAGAAATAAAAACACCCCCGTATTCTTCAAGAATTTTTTTTGCGTTCAATACTGCTTGTTCCTGATATTCCAATTTCAGGAAGTCTTGCGGCAGGTATTGAAAGAGAATACGAGAAAGAATATAATAACTATGAGCGGACTTCATTCATATCTCAGGCTAAACTAAATTTTTTTGCCATTACGGCGTATATGTTTGCGGAGAAAAGATTTGAAATAGTTAACAGTTGCATTCTGATAGTCCCTGCTATGGCGAAGCTCGCGAGATATGCAGGATAATATAAGTTGAGAGATTACAAATACGTGAGAGAGCAATTCTTAGCCTTCCGTGTCATACTGGTCAAACAGAAAATATAATTTAGCAAAACTATAAATTTTCTGAATTTCCAAGATTTTACTTGAACTAACACTTATTGTATTTAATATTTTTATATTCTTCCTCTATGGTTTTTACCATATTAATCCAGTCAAATTTTTCTTTTACAATTTTTCGACCTTCATTTCCGAGTTTTTCCCTGAGGGAGGAATTATTTAATAGTTTTATTGCGAAATTCGCAACCTCATCGACGTTACGTGGTTTGGCTATATAGCCGCTTCTGCCATTTATAATTACTTCAGGAGCTCCATCAAGATCATAGGCTATTGCTGGAATTCCCGACGCAAGTGCTTGAACAACTGCTCTTGGCAGTCCTTCTCGCATGGATAGATGAATTAATATATCCATTGTTGATATATAATCTGGAACCTGTTCTGGTGAGATCAGCCCAACAAAATGAAATTTTAATCCGAGTTTTTCACTTTCTTCCTTTATTTTTTCTTTTAAAATTCCGTCTCCTATGATTATGAATTCGACATTTTGAATTTCTTTTGCGATTTTGGCAGCCACTGGTAGAAAATCTTCATATCCTTTTAAAGGAAAAAGCCTCGCTAAAGTCCCTACTAGTGGAACATCGTTTTTTATATTTAATTTTTTGCGCATTTTTTCTCTTTTTCCATAATTATTAAGGAATGGATTTAATTCCATTCCGCTATAAACAAGTTTGAATTTATCGCGAGCTGCGATTTTCGCATTAATGCTTTGTTCTATCATTGCCTGAGCTACTGCTAAAATACGGTGGCATCTTTTTGCTGCCCAGCGTTCTGCTGTTATGTAAATTTTATTTTTAAGAGGGTTTTCAAATTTATGAAACGCAAGTCCGTGTATAGTATGCACGATAACTGGCACATTCACTTTTGCGGCTGCTGCTCGTGCGATAATTCCTGCTTTTGAGCTATGGGTATGGACAACGTCAAAATTTTTCATTTTAAAAAATTTTTTTAACCAGAAATATGCGCTTATATCATTGAATGGGTGAATTTCTCTGCAAAGATAGGGGCATTCTACGATTTTGAGCTCATTCGGAATTTTTATTTTGCGAAGTAATTCTCCTTCAGGTCCGTGTGATGGGCCGCTCACGAGAACGCATTCGTGTCCATTATTTACATGTCCGATAGCGGTGAGCAGAGTGTTTTCCTGAGCTCCACCGACAATCATTCTTGTTATTACGTGACATATCTTCAATTTATCTTCTCGAATTTGAAAATTTGACATAGAGAAAGAACTATATTATGCTTTTTCAATTCTGGATCTGTATTTAAATATTTTTTCAGCCATTTTACATGCATTTAAGAAACTCAATATTGATGCTTTTCCCTGGTATGCAATATCAAAAGCTGTTCCGTGATCTACTGAAGTTCTTATAATTGGCAGACCTAAAGTGACATTTACACCATCATCAACTCCGGAAAATTTCATTGCAATATGCCCCTGGTCGTGATACATGCAGACGACAGCATTAAAATCTCCTCGCATGGCGCGGAAAAATACAGTATCAGGTGGTATTGGGCCGTAAACATCATAACCATTCTTTTTTGCCATTTCTATTGCTGGTTTAATTTCATTGATTTCTTCATCTCCAAATGCACCTTCTTCTCCAGCATGTGGATTTAATGCGACGATTGCGATTTTCGCAAAACCGCGCAAAGCTTTTGTTACTTCATCTGTTAAAGTAATTACCCTGAATATTCGTTCTTTTTTTATAAATTTTACAACATCTTTTATTGGTAAATGAGTTGTTACATAAGTAGTTATTAATTTATCTGAGGCTATCATCATTGCATAATCGCTTACGCCGCACATATCAGCGATAAGTTCGGTATGTCCAATAAAATCTGGGTGTGTGAGCATTATTGCTTTTTTATTAACTGGAAGGGTAATGATAGCATCGGCTTTTTTTTCTATTACCATTTTGCTTGCTTCTCTTATGTATTCGAATGATGCTGCGCCTGATTTATGTGAAATTTTCCCAATTTCAATATCTGATTCTTGCATAATATTCATATCAAATACATTGAGCACATTTTCTTTTAAATTATCATGGCTACAAATATGAAAAGGAACATTTAAACCGATTTTTTTAGAGCAAAAACGTAGAACTGAGATATCTCCGACTACAAATGAGTTTGAGGGGAATTTTCCTTCAAGATATGCTTTTAATAAAATTTCTGGCCCAACTCCATTTGGGTCGCCCATTGTAATAACAGATTTCATGACTTACATATTTTTATGAGATTGTAATAGATTAGTGAAGAAAAATTGGTTGCGTCCACAACCACAGGCCTGCTGTGCTTGCTATTCTAATTCTCACATATTTTTCATTGCCTTTGAAAAAATATTTTCCTTTGAGAGCTGTTTTTGTCATAAGTTTCTTCCCTTCATTTCCTATAAATTCAATCACGGTTTTTTCACGTCCTATTTGTTTTACTTCTATTTCAACATAATTTTTAGAGACATTATAATTTTTTAATTCTATTCCTGTACTTGCAAAGAAATCACCTTTTTTCAATGAATTTAAGATATTTTTTGGAGATAATTTTGTAGAAAAAATTCCATTAAAGGCTTTGCCCGCAAATGGGGCTCTCGGATTATAGGGTGTATAATAATTATGAGCATCATCACTTGCAAGCCCATAAAATTTCCGTCCTGAACTTAGTAATTGGTCCCATAATTCATCTCCTGGTTCAAATCCCGGGAGAGGGAAACTATTGCAATCAGGAGACGCATTGCATATTTCAAAATGATAACAGTTTTTTGTTTTTTTTATTATGTCTGCGTCAAGTGTCCAGTACCAGAATGGATGAGCGATAACCGGGATTCCTCCTGCTTCAATGGATTTATTTATGCCATCTTGCAATATTGATAGTTTATCACTTTTTTGCGAATTTGATTCAGGTTTTACTGCCTTACTCACACCTATTGCCAGAATGTGACAATAATTTTCGCCGGTATATTCAGAGCATGGGATTTCACATATATCGAGATTTTTCTGGTTTTTCAGCTCTGTAAGGATGTTATGATCGGAAATGCCAACAAAGTCATAACCAACAAATTTGTAAAATTTTACTACATTTTCTGGTTTAGCTTCGCCGTCACTCCAACAGCTATGACAATGAAAGTTTCCTTTAAAATATTTTTTCATATTTTCCTCAATTTAAAATTTTGCTAATATTTTTTATATTGATAGCTTTCCCGCTATTTTCATCTATATCTATAATTACGCTGTCAAATCTTATTTCACCTTTTGCAACTTCAAGTCGGGTTGGCATTCCCGAAATAAATTTCGTTATTACATCATTTATTTCCCTGCCGAGGATGGAATTATTTGGACCCGTCATTCCTACGTCTGTTATAAAAGCCGTTCCGTATGGTAGAATCTGGGCGTCATTTGTTTGAACGTGAGTGTGAGTTCCGATTAATGCCGATATTTTACCGTCGAGATAGCGGGCAAGTGCCGCCTTTTCGCTTGTGGCTTCTGCGTGAAAATCTACTATTATAATTTTGGTATCTTCCGGGATTTTTTTTAATATTAGTTCAGCATTTTCAAAAGGGCATTCTGCGAAGTTATCTTTCATAAACACTCTTCCGATAAGGTTGATTACAGCTATTTTTGTCGTTCCAGTATGAAAAATATTCCACCCTTTTCCTGGTTGTGAGGATTTAAGGTTTGCCGGTCTTAAAAAATTCTCTATTTCATTTACTTCATTTTGAAACTTTTTTTGGTCCCAGACATGGTCTCCTGCTGTAAAAACATCTATCAATCCATGTGGAAACTCTTTCAGGACAGCCTTTGTGATGCCTGCTCCTCCTGCTAAATTTTCCGCATTTGCAATGCAAAAATCTATAGAGAATTCATTTTTTATGGTGGGTAATTTTTCAATAATAGCTTTCCTCGAGACCCCAGCCACTATATCACCGATAAAAAGTATTTTCATTTTTGCCCTGTATTTGTATTTAATATTTTAAGATTTAAAATAGAATGCTTTTTGTTTTTCGGAAGTGGATATTATGCAAATTTATCGTAAAAAATATTTTCCTCTTTCATTTTATGTTTTAAAAGAACCTTTATTGAGTTATCTATCATGCCGGGGCTCCCACAAAGGTACGCTTCAGCGTTCGATAAATTTGAATAATACCTATCAACAGCATCTGTTACAAGCCCTTTTTCTCCTGTCCAATTCTCCTGTGGTTTTGCAACTACCGGGATATATTTAAAGTTGAATAATTGTTTCTCGAAATCTTTCATTTCTTCTGTCAAAAATAAATCTTTTTCAGTATTTGCTCCAAAGAAAAATTCTGCTTTTCGTTTGATTCCCTTGTTCTTCATTTCATAGAGCATGGAGCGTATTGGCGCCATACCAGAACCTCCTGCGATAAAAACCATATCTGCATCTGTTGAAGATAGCCTAAATTTCCCGTATGGTCCATTGAATCGGACAGGATTATTTTCCTTGAGATAATTGAAACAATATGTTGTGCATATACCACCGGGCACGAGACGAATTATCAATTCAACTACTGATTTATCTTTTGGGTCTGAGGCAATTGAATATGCTCTGTATACTTCTTCAACTTTATCACTGTATTTTGGAGAAAATAACTGGACATATTGCCCTGGAACATAATCTACACTTTCAGCTTCTGAAAGTTTCAATCTGAAAAGTTTTATATCAGGTGTTAAATCAGTAATCTTTTCACAAATTGATTTATACTCACGGACATTAAATAATTCTTCAGGAATTTCTATTTTTAGATTAGATTTTACTTTTAGCTGGCAGGATAAGCGGAAACCTTCTTTTTTCTCCTGTGCTGTTAGAAAAGCTTCTTCTGTTGGGAGGACATTGCCGCCCCCTTCTATTACTTTCAGTTTACACATTCCACAAGTAGCTTTTCCTCCACATGCACTTGGAATAAAAATTTTTTCAGAGGTTAAAACAGAGAGCAGGGATTCCCCACCTTTTACTATCAACTCTTTTTTACCATTTATAGTAATTTTGCATTCACCATAATCAGAAAGGAAAGACTGACAGATTATTATCGTTCCTGCCAGGAGGGCAGCAATAAAACTCATTGAAAAAACTGAAATAAAAAAAGAAAACATTGTGTATCTGCTAAAATATTTCAGAAAATTATTGCAGGAATTGTGGAAGAGGAAAATTTTTCATAAAATTCCTTATTTCTTCCCTTATTCCAGATAAAATTTTTTCATTTTCTTTGTTATCGACAGCGATGCTGATCCAATCGGCTATTTTTAACATTTCATCTTCTTTCATTCCACGCGTTGTCACAGCCGGAGTACCGATTCTTATACCGCTTGTAACAAATGGTTTTTCAGGGTCAAAAGGTATCATATTCTTATTTACTGTTATACCTGCTTTGTCAAGAATTTCCGCAACAATCTTTCCTGTTGTTTTCTTTGGTCTCAAATCAACAAGCATCAGGTGATTATCGGTTCCACCTGAAACTATTCTAAATCCACGAGCAGAAAGAGCTTCTGCAAGGACATTTGCATTTTTTTTCACCTGACGCTGATAATTTTTGAAATCATCTGACATAGCCTCTTTAAAACATATTGCCTTTGCTGCTATAGTATGCATCATAGGCCCTCCCTGTAATCCAGGAAAAACTTTAGAGTTTACTGCTTTTATGTATTTTTCCTTGCAAAGGATGAGTCCTGATCGCGGTCCACGCAAAGTCTTATGAGTTGTAGATGTTACAATATCAGCATATGGTACCGGACTGGGGTGTTCACCAGCAGCCACAAGTCCAGCAATGTGAGCCATATCGACGAGTAAATATGCATTTACGGAATCAGCTATTTCACGTAATTTTTTGAAGTCTAAAATACGTGGATAGGCACTTGCACCTGCCACAATGACTTTTGGTTTGTGTTCTTCGGCAAGTTTCGCAACATTTTCATAATCAATAGTTTCTGTCTCTTGAGAAACACCATATGGGATAATTTTATACAGCATGCCACTAAAATTCATAGGATGCCCGTGAGTGAGGTGTCCTCCATGAGCAAGGTCCATTGCAAGTATTGTATCCCCAGGTTGAATTAGAGCAAAGTAAGCGGCCATATTTGCCTGACTTCCCGAGTGTGGTTGTACATTTGCAGCTTCAGCGCCAAATAGTTCACAAGCTCTTTTTATCGCAAGTGATTCCGCATCATCAACAAAGTCACAGCCGTTATAATATCTTTTGCCTGGATATCCTTCTGCGTATTTATTTGTTAGGAGGGAGCCTTGAGCTGCGCGAACTGCCGGGCTGGCAAAGTTTTCAGAAGCAATCAATTCTATACCTTCTGATTGTCGTTTTTTTTCAGAATCAATTATTGATGCAATTTCAGGGTCAACATTTCTGATTGCTGATATTTCGTCATAAGAATCATTTTCAATCTGAATTAACCTGCGAATATGTCTTTCTTCTTCGCTAAAATCAGTTAGGAGCCACTTTTCAATTATTTGTATAGCTTCTTCATATGAAATGAGATCTCCCGGGATGACTAATACATTGGAATTATTATGGTCTCTGCTGGATTTAGCTACTTGTTCGGAATGAGCTACTGCGGCGCGAACGTTATGAAATCTATTTGCTGATATGCCCATTCCAACGCCAGATCTGCATATCAAAATACCGCAATCATATTCAGATTTTGAAACTGCAAAACCGAGCTTTGTTCCGAACTCAGAATAGTCATCACAAGGATCAAATTTATCAGGGCCAAGATCAACGATTTTTATTCCTTTTCCCGATAAAAATGATATTATTTTTTTCTTCATTTCAAATCCGCCATGATCAGCGGCTATTGCAATAATAAAATTTTTCTTTTTTCTCCAATCATTTATAAGATTTTTTCTCATTCAATTATCCTTTTTTTTTAAAATGTAAGTTAGTAAATTATCCACTGCGGACGCAATTTGCAAGAAGCAATTACGGTAAATCTCAATATTTCCTCCAAATGGGTCTGCTATATCTCCCTTTCTATGCTTATTAGAAAATTCAAGCAATAATTTTACTTTTTCAGGTGATATTTGCGAAAATCGCAAGACAGCATTTCGATGTGATTCAGCCATACATATTATTAATTCGGCAGTATTCAGGAGTGTTTCTGTAAGAGCCTTTGAGTTGTGGGAAGAAAGGTCTACGCCAAATTCCTCTGCTGCCATTATGGCATTTTGAGAGGCCGGCAAACCATCAATGGTGGAAATGCCAGCGGAAAGGATTTCTAAATTATTTATTCCTTTCTCAGAACATAGTTTACGCATATATGCGGCAGCAAATGGACTGCGGCACGTATTTCCAGTACAAACAAAAAGTATTTTTTTTTCTCTCAACTTTCCTGATTCAAGCAAGATATTTATTTGTAGCTTCTATAAGTTTCTCGATATTAACCGGTTTTGATACGTAGTCATCCATCCCTGACTGTATGCAGATTTCTTTATCTCCTGCAAGAGCATTGGCTGTCATTGCAATAATTGGAATATGCTTTCCGCTTTCTTTCTCTATATTACGTATTTCACGACATGCTGCGAAACCATTCATTACTGGCATTTCACAATCCATAAAAATGATATCATAGTTCTCATTTTTATATTTTTGGACTGCTTCTTGTCCATTGGATGCTGTTTCTACTGAAAAACCATATTTTGTGAGAAGTAACTTTTCTATTTGTCTATTTATAGGATCGTCTTCGGCAAGGAGGGCTTTTTTTCCTGCGAAATTCGCAATTTTCTTACTTTCAAGAGGAGATAAATTACTTATTTTATTTTCTTCTAATTTTGCTTTTTTCAGGGGAATTTCTATTTTGAAGGTGGTGCCGGAATCTTTTTTACTTATACATTTAATAGATCCCCCCATTTGTTCTACGAGATATTTACATATGGCGAGTCCAAGCTTTACATTTCCTGTTCTTTCTGCTTCAGATGGACTTTCATCTGAAAAATCAAAAATTTTCTCTAATTTTTCATCTGAAAAACCAGTTCCGGAATCGCTTACTGCGAAGGAAATCATAGACTTTTCGTCATCTAAATCGGAAATTTTATTAATTAAAAGTTTTACATTTCCTTTATTTGTGAAGCGGATTGCGTTTTCAATCAAGGTATAAAGTAAATGAGTAATTTTTGTTTTATCGGCTGAGACAACAGGAGGAACATCATCTGTAATTTCAATATTTAAGTCAAGTCCTTTATTTTGTGATGTTGCTTTGAGGTCATTTACTATTTCAGAGCATAATTTTTTTAAATCAAACACTTTATCTTTTAGAAAGAAGTGCCTTTCACCCTTTTCTCTCGTTGAAAATTCAGAAACCTCATCTGTTACAGATAATAATTTTTTAGAAGAATCCGATATGGTTTGTATGAAATTTTTCTGTTTTTCACTTAATTTATCTTTTTCTTCTTCTTCAAATACTTGGGTTATTCCCATTATAATATTGAGGCAGGTTCTTATTTCATGTGTTATATAAGCTATAAATCTACTTTTGGCATCGCTTGCTAATTCTGCTTTTATAGCAGTTTCGCAGGCATTTTTGAGTTTTCTCTCTAATTCAATTTTATCAGAAGTTTTTTCATTACTATCACTTTTAGAGTCTTCATTGCTACTTTCAGGTTCATTAGAAAATAGCAAGAAAAAGACGGACGATGCTGCAATACCGGCTAAAAATGCAATGATAATTTCAACTTTCATTTTTTTTTCTCCTGAGTTAAATTTCTAAACCATTTCAGGTATAAATATACTAAAACTAGTTCCCTGACCAGGAACTGAATACAACTCTATAAAACCACGATGTTTCCTGATAATTTCATCTGCAACAGACAGACCAACCCCAGCTGCTCCGATTTTTTCCTTCGTCGTGAAAAAGGGGTCAAATATTTTAGAACTGATGGAATTATCCATTCCAACGCCATTATCAGCTATGTTGATTACCCAATATGATGATGCTACAGCTTGTGGATGGATTTGACGATAGTTCCTGTCGGGATATATTTTTTCAATAGAAACTTCAATTATTCCTCCTTGAACTTGTCCTGGTTCTTTCATTATTGTGAGTGCATGATATGAATTTTCAAGCATATTAAAAAATACAGTTTCAAGCAATTCAGGATCGGCCATAGTAAATGCCTTTGCATCGTAGAGGGTTTTATTAAGTAGAACATTTTCTCCATAGATATCTTTGCATATATCAGTAACTCTTGAAAGTATAACATTGAGGTCCACCTTTCTTGGTATAAACTCTTTTTCTCTGGTCATTGATGAGAGTTTTTTAACTTTATCCTGAGCTTTGAGAGAAGTATTTCTGACTGAAGCCATCAGATTTTTCATTTCAAGGGCGTCCTCTGGAGTAGAAAGTTCAACTGAATTTTCAATTGTTTTTAGTGTATTTTCAAGAGAAGTAAATATTTCATTAAAATCTACTATGAGATTTTTCATTAAATTTCTGACGGTTTCAAGGCGTTGCATATTTTCCGTTCGTTTTTTATTGGCTTCTATTTCTGTAACATCATCAATAGCAAGGAGTAATCCGTGTTCTCCAACACTCGGAATAATTTTAATATCAACTATTCTCTCCAGATCAGAAATACTAAGCTCATTTCCACGCAATTCTTCTGTTTTTTGCAATTGAATTGCTTTATGGCATGAAGTTGCATATTTTGACAGAAATGGGAGTGTATCAAAAAGATTGGTCCCTTCTGCCTGGTTCACCGGTATCCCAAAATACTTTTCCGCAGAGGAATTCCATATAGTTATCTTTAATTCATTATCTACAAATACCAGTATTGTATCCATTGAATTTATAACTGTCGAAAGCAACCTATTCTGTTTGCTATTACTTTCTTCCATTGCGGAAATCATAGATACAAATGTTCTAACCTGCCATCCTGCAAAACCGAGAAGCGATATTATAATCGTGCTGAGAACGATATATAACAGTTTCATATTGTCTATCTTTGATTGAGCAATCATCTTTAGGTGGGGATCTACAATGCTAATTGCTTCGTTAAGATTTGTATAGGTTTTATAATAATCAGACTCGCAATTTTCAACTGAAGACTTTTTCGATGGATCTGTTAAAGCAGTGTTAAGCTCAATCATTGCCCCTTTAAAAGCCAATAAGGCGTCATTAATTTTATCCCTGATTTCCTGATTATTAATCTTTCTAACTTCTTCTTGTGTCTGTTCTATAATTTTCCATACTGCATTTAAATCTTTATCACTTGCTCCCTGTAAAATTTCAAGAAAGAGTAGGTTAGCACTTATCGTTTTTGCTCTGATGTTATCAGAAATATTTCTGCTTGAAGCCTGGAATTCTCCAATGGCTACATTTATATAATATGATAGAATATTCACAAGAATGATAGCAATAAAAATCCCTATAAGTATCCAATAAGAACTCTGTATTGTTTTTCTTTCTAAATCCCTCTTCCCATATTGCATGAACAACAACTCCAATGCAAAAAAGTAAAAAATTTTCTATTATTTTAATGTAAAAATTTTTAGAATTTACACTCATTCAATAAGATTTTCAAACACCTCATTGATAAATTTCGCCAAAAATAAATACAAAAAGTCCATAATTCATGAAAAAAATTATAACTAATTTTTTCCTATCATTTTTTCTATTTTTGCTAAATATTAAAGTTATGGCATACTATATGCTTTAAATAAATTAAAGAATTTATTACGCCTATATTTTTATAAAATGGGAGGTGTAAAATGAAAACAAAAAATAAGTTTCAGAATATCTTTAGAAAAATTATACGACACAGTTTTACCTTAGTAGAAATATACATTGCTATGATGATTTTCCTGATACTTTTAACTTTCCTGATGCCTCGACTTTATCGTTCTGTCCAATGGGCAAAGTTTAATAGATGGCTTGCATATAATAGGGCTTTATCAAATGATCCTGACTGCGTCTTAAACTTTAACTTTCAAGAAGGAAAAGGAGATATTATTTACAATTCTGCGCTCGGAGCAGATGTAGAAAATCACCAGGCCGACAAGTATAATGGCTATTTGAGCAGAACAACCAGCGGACCTCATCAGTTTCAATGGATAAAATCTGGAGGAAGATGGGGAAAAAATGGATATAAGCACGCACTTCAGTTTAATGGTACAAATACTTATATTCTAATTCCTGGCACACAGGGACTTGACTTTACGCCGGAGGATAGCTTTACTATCTTAACATGGGTAAAATTTGATAAACTTGGACTGGGAGACTGCCCTTTTTCAAAGTCCCTCTGGGGAACAGCATACGATGCGGCTTGTCAATACGACCTTTATGCAAATCCATGGAGTGGTTCCTTTGGACAGGGCTCTTTTGATGTGGATGTATTTACCACATGCGCTACGTGGACAAATACACAGGTGGATTTTGACAAAAAAGGATGGATACAGCTTGCTTTGCGTTATAAAAGCCTCGGATTAGATGAGGATACTGGACAGGTAAAAGGTGAAATTACTGTATTCGTAAATGGAGAGCCGCTCGGAGATTTTATTGAAACAACAGAGGAAAATCCTTATACTGGAACGGCTACAGAATGGCAAGTGTGTTCTGGAAATGGACTGAATGTTCCACTTATTTTAGGTGGAGCAGGATGCTATAGAAAATATTGGAGTCCTTCAACATACGATAAAACAAAACCAGGAGAACTCTCAAATGAGTGGATGATAAAATTTTTATTTAAAGGCAAAATGGACGAATTCGTAGTTTTCAAAAGAGCCCTCCCCGACGCAGAAATACGCGGTCATTATGAAATGGGTAGAGAATAAAAAATAATAGGAGAATGATGCAAATCTTAGAATTATTGAAAAACAAAACTGTTCGTAATAGAATTATCCTGATTTTGTTAATATTTCTCTTTCCTTTTATCGTTTACTTTCAATTTTTTAAAAAAGACCCTGTGCCTGCCGGTGCAGAACGTGCGGTCATATGCACAAAGTGCAAAGCAATAGGGGCAAAAATAATAGTAGATATTGATGATGACAAAGACCAACGAAATTACTGTAAGTTATGTGGAGGGCGATTGAGATATCTTGCGAAATGTAAAATATGTGATTATGAATTTCCTCTTCCTCCGGAAGACGTCCCCCCACCTTCTGAAGCAAAACATACAATGGATAAATTTAGATTTATCCGAAATAGAGAACTCTGTCCAAATTGTAGGCATGACCCCCCAGATACAATTTTACTAAGTTCAGATAAACTTAGTAAAAAAGAAGATTTGTAGTTAATAATAACATTTTAAAATATTAGCTTCAGTGCCGCTATAAAAGCAAGTGCTTTTATTATGTAGTTAAAGATCTTTTGTGGAATTATTTTAGCAGTCCTGAAACCAAAATAAGCTCCTACCACTAAAAAAGGAAGAACCATGATATCGAAAATTAAAGTCTCTACATTAATCAAACCAAGTTGAGCACTAAATGGCACTTTTATAAGATTTAAAATAAAAAAAATTCTGGCAGAACTACCTATAAAATTCTCCTTTGGTAAATTAAGCGCCAAAAGATAAACCGCAAATACTGGCCCGGCAGCATTAGCAGTCATTGTTGCAAAACCTCCAAGAACACCAAAAAAAATTACGAAAAATAAGGTGTGCGAAATTCGCAGATTATTATCAGAATTGCCTCGCCACGCAAGGTATTCACCCAAAAATATAACGAAAATTACAATTCCCCCTATGAAACGCTTAAAAAGAACCCCTGAAAAACCGGGATAACCCATAACAATCCAACCACAACATATTCCAATCAACGCCCACGGTAAAGACCTTATTATATGCTTCCAATCACCATGAGCACGAAATGACCATAATGCAACACAATCACCTGCTATAAGGAGAGGTAATAATATCCCTGTTGAAGCCTTTGCCGGAAAAATTATCGCCATTAACGGAACTACAAGAACAGCAAGACCACTTACTCCATTCTTGGAAAAACCTATCGAAAAAGCACAAATTGCCGAAAGCACCCAGAATAGAAATGGATCCCGCAGTTGAGCAAAAACAGGAACATTAGAAAAAAAATCTACAAGTTGATTCAAAAAAGTTCTCCTTTACATTAGTCTTATTTCTTCCTTACTTCCCAATACAAAATTTCGAAAAGATATCATCAAGAATATCTGGCGTATAGACTTCTCCTGTAATTTGTTTTATTGAAAATAATGCATTTCTTAAAAACATTGCCACAATTTCATATTGCGATTTTCGCATTTCTGTCAACGCCATATTTAAAGCTAAAATTGCCTCTGAAATCAAAGTTTCGTGCCTGGTGCTTATCGCAAATTCATCTTTACTATTATATTCTGCCACAGAAGCTTTTGTAATTATCTTTTCTCTCAATTCAGAAATTCCATCAAAAGACCTGGATGAGATACAAATGGAATCCTTCAATAATTGTTTTAATTGGAAAATTTCATCATTTTTAAGTAAATCCGACTTACTCCAAACAACAATCGTATTATCCTCAGGAGAATGACTTTTCATCTCTTTTATTTGAGTGTCCTTATCTGACAGGGGATCCAGAACCCATAAAATCATATCTGCCGAACCTATAGACTCTCTGGTCCTTTGAATACCAATTTTTTCAATTAAATTATCTGCGTCTCTGAGGCCAGCAGTATCTATTATAGTCGCCCTCAATGAACCGATTATCAAGTCTTCCTCGATTGTATCTCTGGTAGTACCAGGTATATCAGTAACAATTGCCCTGTCTCTTCCCAGAAGGCAATTAAATAAACTTGACTTACCGGCATTGGGATGTCCAGCTATGACTATTTTAAAACCATCTCTTATAATCATACCATCACGTGCTGTCTTTATAATAGCATCTAATTCTTTTAGTATTTTTTCGATGTCTTGTATAAAATTATTATCAATTAATAAATCGTGTTCTTCGGAAAAATCGAGTTCTGTTTCACAAAGCGCAATAATCTCAACTATTTCATCTCTTATTTTGTTTATCTTCCTCTTTAGAACTCCGTCAAGTTGTTTTTCAGCCAGATCAAGAGCAAGTTCAGATTTAGCACTTATTATATCGGCAACTGCTTCCGCCTGGCTCAAATCAAGTTTTCCGTTTATAAATGCTCGAAAAGTAAATTCACCAGGTTCAGCTTGACGAGCACCTGCAGCAATTAAAGATTTTAATATTTTTTCTGCAAGTAGCTTGCTTCCATGACAATGAATTTCTACAAGATTCTCTCCTGTATATGACTCAGGTTCCTTAAAAAACACAGCAAACGCTTTTTCTGGCGCTACTGATGCAAAATTACAATTTCCTAAATACATATGGGCATAATGAAAATCCGTATCGCGCTTCTTTAATGGAGTCCAAACAGACTTTGCAATATTAAACGCGTTATATCCGGAAATCCGTAAAATTGCGATTGCTCCACCTGTCGCAGTTGATATCGCTGCTATATTATCTCCTGTTTTATACATAAATTAAAAATTTGAGTTGATTTTTTTTATTTTAATGTAATATATACTTAAGTTCTTTTTCTTAAATATTTTATTTCTTTTTTTTATAATTGGAGGCTAACAATGGCTGTTCAGCAAAAAAGTTTTAAAGATGTTTCTGCTGATATGAAGACAAATTACCAAAGAGCTCTTGATGCTCTTCAGAAAAACAACCTTGAATACGGATTAATGCTTCTGAAGGGTATTGTACAGAAAGAGCCAGGTTTTATTGAGGCAAGAGAACAATTAAGAAAAGCCGAACGAACTCATACCGCAAAACTCGGACTTTTCGCGAAATTAATGTCTGGCCTTAAAATTTCAGGCATCGTTACTGCAGGAAAAACCTTACTCGCTGCAAAAAAACCACTCGAAGCCATGAGAAAAGCCGAAGACGCCCTCGCGATAAATCTTTCATCAATACCAGCGCTAAATCTCCTGGCACAAGCTGGCAATGAGTTGAATGCTAATTTTATTACTATAGAAGCTTTAGAGATTGCCCGCGAATATCATCCAAAAAATATTGCCATATTATCGTGGCTTGCCGACGCGTACGCCGATGCAAAAGAAGGAGTAAAAGCCCTTAAAATTCGACAGGAAATCGCAAATATGAAGCCAAACGACCTCGATGCACAACAAAAACTTCGAGCTGCAGCCGCTCTCGCATCAATGGAACAAGGAAAATGGTTACAAGGAGAAGATTATAGAACAAAGTTGAAAGATGAATCACAAGCTGTAAAACTCGAACAGGAAGATAGAATCGCAAGAGCCGCAGATGACGTTGCAAATCTTATTGTTGAATATGAAAAACAATATAATGAAGGAAAACAAACTCTTGAAGTAAAACGAAAATTAGCAGATCTCTATCAAAAAGCCGAAAGACACGATAAAGCTATTGAATTCTATAACCTCGTAGTCCAGGAAATGGGCTCGCTTGATCCGCATATTGATTCAGCTATTGAAAAATCGACAGTGGCACAAATGCAACAATCTATCCTCCAGTGGGAAGAATATGCTAAAAACAATCCAGACAAGAAAGATGAAGCCGAAAAGAATATAGAGTCCTTCAAGGAACAAATTATGGCTTACAGGCTTGAAAGAGCTACTGATAGAGTAAATAGGTATCCAAATGATTTGCAACTGCGTTATGAACTTGCTTTAATCTACTGGGAAAATAATATGATAGATGATGCCCTTCAACAGTTTCAGCTATCTCAAAAAAACCCTCAACGAAGACTTTCTTCCATTGTTTATATAGGAAGATGCTTTGCGGAGAAAAAACAATATGACCTTGCAATAGAACAATTTACTAAAGCAATAAGCGAAATGATAGCTATGGATAAACAAAAAATGGATGCCTTATATCACCTTGGAATATGTTATGAAAATGCGGGAAACAAAGAAAAAGCCCTCGAATGCTATAAGGAAATCTATCAAGCAAACATCAAATATAAAGACGTCGGAGAAAGAATTCAGCGTTTCTACAATAATAAATAAAAGCATTGACTTAAAGACAAGCCAAATTCATTATTTCTCCAGTCTTTTACAGAAAACATATTCTTCCTATTTGTCCAGTTAAAGGAGAAAACACTTTGAAATTTAATCCTATAAATTCTGCTCAAAAATTATTTGGAATAAAAAGCAAGTCCGACGAAAATAATAAAACAATACTTCAAGAAAATTCTGATGAGAAATCGACAGTAATCCTGTCAGTGCCTCCACAGAGCTCATCAGTTCCACAAATACAGTTCCCAACCGTTATAAAACAAAAATATACTATAAAGAAATTAATAGGAAGAGGAGCTTTTGGAACAGTATACCTGGCTGAAGATAATAAAATTGGCCGATTAGTAGCAATAAAACAACTTGAAAAAAAGGAAGATAAACATGGCATTGAAATCTATGAAAGATTTATGCTTGAAGCAAAAATAGGCGCACAACTCGATCACCCCAATATTATCAACGTATTTGGACTCGAAGAAGATAAGAAATCAGCATGCATCATAATGGAATATTTACCTGGCGGAAGCCTCGCCACAAAAATCGCAAATTCAGATTTAACATTAAAAAGTTCTATAAACATCATGAAAGGAATACTTTCTGGCCTCGAAGCTGCCCATCAAATTACAGTTACACATCGTGATATAAAACCCCAAAATATACTATTTGATGGAAAAGACCAACCTAAAATCAGTGATTTTGGAATAGCTATATTGCCTTTTACATTTGATAAAACCTTGAACTCTAATCAGCTAAATCAAAGGAACATTCTTGTTGGTACACCTTTATATATGGCACCAGAACAACTTTTCTCAAAAGAAGTGGATGCAAGAGCCGATATTTACTCTGCCGGAGTTGTATTCTACGAAATGCTCTCCGGGGGAAAACATATTCTTGGAATTGATACAAATGTAACTTTTGATGAAATGAAAAAAATCATAAAAACGCAAAAAACAGTACCGTTGACACAGGAAATACCCAAAGAAATATCAGAATTTATTAAAAAAATGACTCAAAAAAGACCTTCAGAACGATTTCAAACAACATCAGAAGCACTTTCCCAACTCGAAATAATTAGCAAAAAACTTTTCCCGGAAGAGTCAAAAAATAACACCTCTCCCACAAGCTCACCACACGCCATGCTTGAAGATGTAATAAGACTTTTCCTGATAGATGGAAATATGTCTCCCGCTGAACGACGCGAACTGCTAAGAAGAGCAGAAAGACTTGGAATAAGCCAGCAACAAGCGAGAATCCTGGAAGAAAAAGTGCGTTCTGAATTATCTCTGCCATCCTTAGAAGATATAGAAAACTATCAGGAGGCAGTTGAGGCTGCTCTTGAAAAAAGCTCAGACCTTTCACTAAATTCAGAACAAATTGTAAAACTCGAGGATATGAGAAAAAACGCCGGCATAAAAGAAGATGATGCAGAAGAAATTCTTCAAATGATAATAAACAAGCTTGAATATAAACGCAGAATGCTGTCCGCAAAATTCAAAGTGTAAATGATAATAGATTTTCATACTCATATATTCCCTCCCAAAATTGTGGAAAAAGCACTAAATTTCCTTTCGGAAAAATCAAAAATAAAACCATTTACAAATGGAACGCTGGAAGAACTCCTCATAAGTATGGAAAAATCAGGAATATCAATATCAGTAAATATGCCTGTAGCAACTCATCCACAACAAACTATCTCTATCAATGAATGGTGCAAAAGTATACAATCTGAAAAAATCATATCATTTGCTTCATATCATCCAGCCCTCAAAAACCCAAAATTAATTTGCGAAATTCGCAAAAAATCATTTTTAGGGATAAAATTACATCCTGAATTTCAGAATTTTTCTCCAGATGATAAATCACTCGAAGACGTCTGGAAAGCTTGTATAGACAATGAATTGATTGTCTTCTTCCACGCTGGCGCGGATTTCGCATTCAATCCTCCATTTAAGTCAAATCCTGCGAAATTCGCAAAATTACATGAAAAATTTCCAGAATTAAAAATTGTCCTCGCTCACTTCGGTTCATGGAAAATGTGGAATGAACTCGAAAGAACTCTCTTAAAAAGTAATATTTTTCTGGAAACTTCTTTCACCTTGGGTTTCATTGAAGAACAGTATTTTGTAGAATTATCAAGAAAACACGGTATAGGGAAAATTATATTTGGTACAGATAGCCCGTGGAGATCCCAGGCCGATGAAATAAAAAAAATCTCCTCTATTCCATTTTCAAAACAAGAACTAAATGCTATACTATACCAGAACGCTAAACATTTATTGAAAATCAAATAATCCAGGCCAATTATGAAATTAAATGAAATATTAGAAAAAGATGAAAAAAATTTCTCTCTTAACAGAGAAGATATTATCTACCTATTGTCCTTAGAAGATAAAAAAGATATTGATACTCTTTTTAAAAAAGCATATGAAATAAAGTTAAAATATGTTGGTAAAAAAGTTTTTTTCAGAGGTCTGATAGAGTTTAGTAACATCTGTGATAAAAATTGTCTGTATTGTGGAATAAGAAGAGAAAATAAAAAAGTGGACCGCTTTATGATGAGTCTTGACGAAATAGTAGCGGAAGCAAAATTCGCTTACGAAAATGATTATGGTTCTGTAGTTCTTCAATCCGGCGAAAGAAGCGATAAATTTTTTATTGATTTTGTAGATAACGCAGTAAAAGAGATAAAAAGAATTTCCAGAGGACAACTCGGTATAACTCTATGTGTAGGAGAACAGGATGAAGAAACATATTTAAGGTGGTTTAATTCTGGCGCTCATAGGTACTTACTCCGAATAGAAACCAGTTCTCCCGAACTATACAGGAAAATTCATCCTCATGATCACAGTTTTGAAAAGCGAGTCAATGCAATAAAAACTTTAAAAAAAATAGGCTATCAAACTGGCACTGGAGTAATGATAGGTTTACCAGGGCAAGAAATAGAAAATCTCGCAGATGATATTCTATTTTTCAAAGACATAGATGCAGATATGATTGGTATGGGACCATATATTCCACACAATGAAACACCAATTGGAATAGAATCTTTCGGATATAACAGTGAAAAACAACTTGAACTCGCTTTGAAAATGATTGCGGTAACCAGAATTTTTCTGAAAGACGTTAATATAGCTTCAACCACAGCTTTGCAAGCGTTAAAAATAAACGGAAGAGAACTTGGACTCATAGCAGGAGCAAATATAATCATGCCAAATCTCACTGAAACAAAATATCGCCCATCATATAAACTCTATAACGGCAAACCCTGTCTCGATGAAAATTCATCTATGTGCAAGGCATGCTTAAAAAGAAGAATCGAAAGTATCGGAGAAAGCATTGGATTTGGCGAGTGGGGAGACTCTCCACACGCAAAAAAAAAACAAAAAACAACACAGTTCCATAATCCCTGAACCTTTCTAACTCAATACTTTAATCTCACTTAAACATTTATCCTATAGGTGCAATTGACTCAGGAAGTCAGATGGGCGAATATTCCTGCGCGAGCTTTCAGAAAATTCTACAGAAAAATGCGGCACCCTCAGCATCCGAGAGCAAGCAGTCCCTACTATTCCTTTCAACTTAAATGCCAACTGTTTTTTAGGTTTATTTTTTTTTAAGCAAATCCAAAAAAGGACATTGTTTTGAACAAAAATTTTTTTTGCAAAATGTCTTTCCTGCGCAAACTATTAATGCGTGATACTCGTTGAACAAAAGATGATCTGAGGGTAGATTTTCCATAAATAACCTTTGTAAATCGTCATATTCTGTCCTGTAATCTATATTAAAATGTCGTGCCATTATTCTTCTAGTATATGCGTCTATCACAAAGATTGGAAGATTGAAAGCATAAAGTAAGATACTGTCTGCAGTTTCTCGTCCGATGCCATTTACGGATAGGAGTGATTTTCTCATGGATAAAATTTCAAATTTTTGTTTATTTTTTTCTTCCAGCCACCATTTACACAGGTTTTTCAAGCGTTTTGCTTTTACTCTGAAATATCCTGATGGTTTCAGAATTGTTTCGAGTTTGCGAATTTCGCAATTTAGAATTTTCTCAGGGCTCAGGATTTTTTCTTTTTTTAAGTTGTTGATGGCTTTTTCTACATTAGTCCAGTTTGTATTTTGTGTTAGTATTGCCCCTACAGCGATTTCCCATGGAGAATCTCCGGGCCACCAATGTTGTGGACCAAAAAAATTAAAAAATTTCTGATAGAGAATTAGGAGTTTTTTTTTCATTACTGGAAAAATATCACTAATATTTGAGCGTAGATTATGCGCAAGAACATAGTAAGCGCATATACGGTAGTGAAACTTAATGCTGGGATTTCAGAATTGCAAAATTTTTCAGAGAATGACATTGCTGGCGGATCTGTCATTGCGCCAGAGAGGAGTCCGCAAATAGGGAAAAAATTAAGTTTAAAGAACTTAATACCAATAAGACCTATAAGAAAAATTGGTATGAATGTAATAACTGAGCCGAGCAACATCCATATAATTCCCTCTCCATTGACTATGCTTTCAACAAATTTAGCTCCTGATCGCAGACCTACACACGCAAGGAAAATTATTATACCAAGTTCTCTTAATACAAGATTAGCAGGGAGCGGCAACGTCCATGTAATAGGTCCTGTTTTCTTAGTATTGCCGAGCACTAATGCGACGAGTAGAGGACCTCCTGCTGAACCAAGTTTAATCGGGATTGGGAATCCCGGAACTTTTATTGGGATAGCTCCAAGCATAATACCAGCTGAAATACCTACAAAGAGGGCAAAAATATCGGTTTTTTCGTTCAAAAGTTCTACATTTGTAGAGTTGTTATGTTTGCTGAAAAGTTTTCGTTCTTCTTCAAGATTAATTGAAAAAATCTTTTTTAATAAGATGATAGCTATGATAATTCCAAAAATTCCGAATGGATATGTAACTGCATATGCGACACCGCAAATATCGCTTCGGGTAAGATTTCCATCGGCTTGAGCTATTAAAGTCTGGGCTGCTGCCAATCCGGGAGTGTTTGTAACGGCGCCGGACATAATTCCTGCGATTTTCGCAATATCAAGTCTGGTAAAATATTTGATAATCAGTGCAAGGATAAATGCAAGTGTTACGACTATCATAGCGAGGAAATTCAATTTTAATCCATTTTTCTTAAACGATTCAAAAAACACTGGTCCTATCTGAATTCCTATGGTGTAGACAAAGAACGCAAGACCTGCATCACGTAAGAATTCAATCATTTCCCTTTCAATTTTGAAGCCAAAATGACCGAGGATAAGGGAAGAGAAGAGGACTCCACCAACCCCGATAGAGACGTTAAAGATACGTATTCTTCCGATTATGATGCCAAAAGCTCCTGCTATAGATAGTAGTAAAATAGTTTCTGTTATATGATTTAAGTTCACAACAATCCCTATAATCAGTAATTTTCATTGGAAGCAAATAAAGTTTCTACCTGATAATTCAAAAGAAAGAGGAGAACAATATTTGCAAAACAAGACGATAAAAAATATAACGTACTTGAAAATTATAATAAATTAACTTTATGATTTTGGCGTTTAAAAGTAAAAAGCCAAAGGAAACTTCTTATAATTTTATCTCTTTTCTAACTAAGGCAAAACTAAAAAACACTTAAAAGGTAAGTTTTACTTTTTCTTTTTATTAGCTTTTGCTGCTTTTATTCTTTCTTTTAGTCTTTCGAGATAGCTTTTTCTTCTTTTTCTTTTCTCAACTTTGTTTCTTTGTTGTCCCATCTTAATTCTCCATTATTTTTTAATTTTTCACTACAATATTTACTAATCTATCTGGAACAGCAATGCTTTTTAGAATATTTTTGCCTTGTAATACACTTTTGACTTCTTCATTTTCGAGGGCAATTTTTATTAGTTCATCTTTTGATAATCCGCTTTTTGTGCTGAAACGCATTTTTGGTTTTCCATTAATCTGAACTAATATTTCGACTTCTTCTGCTTTTGCGAGTTCTTCTGAATATTGTGGCCATTCTGCGGTAGAAACAGGTGTTTTAAAACCTAATTTTTCCCATAATTCCTCTGCTATATGAGGTGCAAAGGGTGAAATAATTTTTATAAATGCAATTGCGGCTTCTTTTGGTATTTCAGTTAATCTGGATAATTCATTTATACATATCATCATTTGACTTATTGCAGTGTTAAGGTCAAGTGTTTCAATATCATTACCAACCTTTTTAATGGTGTAATGAATCAATCTTGCCTCGTTTCGATTTAATTTTCTTTCAACAATTTTTCCTTCAGTAAAAGTTTTCCATATTTTTTTTATGAAGCGGTCTATTCCTGCAATACCTTTTGTATCCCACGCTGCTGCTTGATCAAATGGCCCGATAAACATTTCATATAGTCTAAATACATCTGCTCCATATGTAGCAACAACATCATCAGGATTTATGACATTGCCTCTGGATTTAGACATTTTTTCTCCTCCTTCTCCAAGGACCATCCCGTGGGAAGTTCTCTTTTTGTATGGCTCTCTTACCGGGACTAATCCACAATCATAAAGGAAAATATTCCAGAATCTTGAATATAACAAATGCAGTGTAGTATGTTCCATTCCACCATTATACCAATCTACTGGCATCCAATATTTTAATTTTTCAATATCTGCGAATTTCGCATTATTGTGAGGGTCTATATAACGCAGGAAATACCATGAAGAGCCAGCCCAGTTTGGCATCGTATCAGTTTCGCGTTTTGCAGCTTTGCCACATTTAGGGCACCGGGTGTTTACCCAGCTATCTATTTTTGCAAGTGGGGATTCTCCTGTTTCTGTAGGTTCATATTTATCTACATCTGGTAATAATAGGGGTAGTTCATTTTCTGGCAATGGGACCCAACCGCAATCATTACATTTGACCATTGGAATTGGTTCTCCCCAGTATCTTTGCCTTGAGAAGACCCAATCACGCAATTTATATTTAACAGATTTTTGTCCTATCCCATTCTTTTCAAGCCATGAAATTATTTTTTTCTTAGCTTCCTCCACATTTAACCCATTAATATCAAGTCCCTTCCGATTTGATGAATTTATAAGTATGCCATCGCCTGTCCAGCAAGAGTTTCCATTTAATATATCATTGACATTAAGATTTAATTTTTTTACTTCTGCATCTATGGGTCTATTTATACATCTGATGGGCAGTCCGAATTTTTTTGCAAACTCGAAGTCTCTTTCATCATGCGCGGGTACTGCCATAATAGCGCCTGTTCCGTATGAAGTTAGCACATAATCAGCTATCCAGATTGGAATTTCCTCTTCATTTACCGGGTTTATAGCATAAGCCCCTGTGAATACGCCGGTTTTTTCCTTGCTTTCTTGCCTCTGGAGATCGCTCATCATACTGCAGCGTTTCTTATAAGCTTCTATTGCGTTACGTTGTTGTTCTGAGGAAATCTTATTTACGAGTTCATGTTCTGGCGCAAGAACTACATACGTTGCACCGAACAATGTATCTGGGCGCGTAGTATAAACGCTGATTTTCAGATTGTTATTTTTTATTTTGAATTCAAGTTCTGCTCCTTCTGAACGTCCTATCCAATTACTTTGTTGGATTTTGATTTTTTCAAGGAAATCAAGCTCTTTTAATCCGTCGAGGAGTTTATCTGCGTAAACAGTTATTTTCAACATCCATTGTTCGATTTCTCTTTTTTCGACATCTCCTCCACAACGCTCACATACTCCATCAACGACTTCTTCATTTGCAAGTCCGATTTTACAGGAAATACACCAATTAATAGGAATTTTTGCTTTGTAGGCAAGCCCTTTTTCATAAAATTTCAAAAATATCCACTGAGTCCATTTATAATATTCCGGGTCAGAAGTTGATATTACCCTATCCCAATCAAAGGAAAAGCCGAGGGATTTAAGTTGTTTTGTAAATCTCTCTATATTTCTTTTGGTTATTATAGAAGGGTGTATCCCAGTCTTTATAGCATAATTTTCTGTGGGTAAACCAAAACTATCAAATCCCATAGGGAAAAGTACATTATAGCCTTCCATTCTTTTTTTTCTTGAAAGAATATCAAGAGCGGTATAAGAACGCGGATGACCAACGTGCAATCCATCTCCTGAAGGATAGGGAAACTCAACAAGACAATAAAATTTTTTCTTATTTGAAAAATCAGTAGCCTGGAATGTTTTATTTTCTTCCCAGTATTTCTGCCACTTTTTTTCTATTGCTGTGAAATTGTAGTCCATTTTTATGTTTTTTATTTTTCTTCTCAAAAATAAGGTGGTAAAATATATCTGAATCTGAGCTTTTCAAAATATACATTTTAAATTCTCATTTAACGACTTTTTTACTATAAATTTACGTGGATTATCTTTGCAGAAGGGAATCCATTGAAATTAGTAGATGATACTATACTATAAGCACCAACATTTCTGCTTATCAAAATATCCCCTATTTTGAGCCTTGAAGGAAGTAATTCTGACATTGAAATGACGTCAAGAGCATCGCATGTGGGACCAAATACTGTGCAGATTTCTTTTTTTCCGCCTTTTAATGATTCAAAGTGATAATTACAATGATCAAAGATAACCCCGGAGAAGGTGTGATAAACCCCATCATCAATGTAGTAACATAGTTTTGCATCCCTTACACTCTTACCAATAATCCTTGATATTGCTGTGGCTGCAGTTGCCACTAAAAAGCGGCCGGGCTCTGCCAATATTTGAATATCTTTTGGAAAGAGTCTATTCAATTCTGAATTTATTGTTTTTGCCAACTCCCTAAATGGTCGGACAGTTTTATCATAAGGGGCTGGAAACCCTCCTCCTATATCAAGGAGATTCATTTTTTTATAACCTCTTGCTCTTGCTTCATTATAGATGTTTGCAGCTAAGTTTATTGCCTGAACATAATTTTGAAAATTAGTTGTTTGACTCCCCACGTGAAAGCTGATTCCCTCCACTGTTAATCCAGCCTTATCAGCAGCGAATATTAAATCTACAGCCTCCCCCGGAGCTGCCCCAAATTTTGAGGATAACTCAACCATAGCACCGGTGTTTGGAACCTTTATTCTCAGGATTAAACCGGCATTTGGGGAATTTTTTTTAATTTTCTTTACTTCTTCAAAATTATCGAAAGCTACAAGAGGTTTGTATTTATCTAACTCTTTCAAAGTTGACTCCGATTTTATAGGATGAGCGTAAATTATCTTATCCCATATCCAATGCTGTCGTTTTTCTGGAGGCATATATTTAATGCATTCATATACCATATTAAACTCTGGCATAGAGGCAACATCAAAGCTGGCTCCTGCATCAAATAGCGTTTTTACAACTTGCTCATTAGCAAGGGCTTTTACAGCATAATAAGCTTGAAGTCGGGGAAGATATTTTTTAAAAAGCGCATAGTTTCGCCTGATAATATCGTGGTCTATAACAAAAAGAGGCGTCCCGTGTTCAGAAACTAATTCTTCAACTTTTTTCTTATTTAACTTCATCTTTCTTTTCCTTTTGAGTTTCTGATAAAAAATTTTTCTTAAAAAGTACGTTAAAATGAATTCATTAAAACAATATTCAAGTTAAAGACTATTTTTTTTTCTTATAGAAATAGATTGGCGGTATAATGGGTTGCTGCAATGTTATAGGCTTTATTTCATTTGATATATCCAGCGCATTACAACGGAGTTTATATTCAAGACTCTTTCTTTTACTCATATCTTCAAATGGTTCATAATGTTCCATTATCCAGACTAATAATGGATGATTTTTGTCGTAAGATGACGGTAATATCACCAAGTCAGGAGGATTATTTTTAAATTCCTCAAGAGTTCGTCTTGTATATTCTTCTGATTTTTTCCCATACAAATATGGTGCCGCAATGAAACGTCCTGTTGCAGGTCTTCTCTGGGAATAAAAATATAAGGTGGCTTCATACCCCCACTGAAAAATTTTGTCATTTTTTTGGGTAATCTCAGAAATTTCCTTTCCAACTTCCTTACAATAAATGAATAGAGGACCATACTTCTTCTGACTCCACCATTCTGCCGGCATAAAATAAGGTGGTAAATGGATGATAAGAATTACAAGTACAAAAATTAATATGAAAATTTTAAATAGAAAAAAAGATTTCTTTTCTCTAAAAATTTCAAAAAGAATTTTTTGCCCTATTGAAGTTCCGATACAAAGGGGAGGTAAAAGTAATTGATAATAATGAGGATAAAACTTCCACGGAAGAACAATCATTATAAATGCCGAAATAAAATATAGTAAAACTATTGAAAACTGAAATTTACCTTCTTTAAAATATAAGAGAGAAAGAAAAAACAGAATAAATGCAGGAAGAAGAGTCCATATACTTTTTACAAAAAGAATATAAAAGTTATTAATATTAAACAGAAAAATGACTTTATCAAATAAAGTCAAGTGAGAGCTACCATGTTTTGAATAGAAAAATGGAAACTCAAAATTTATATAAATAAAATCTGCAAGAGCTCCTGAAAAATAAAAGTAGATAAAAAAAGGCACCCAGCAAAGGAAAACTGACAAAAACGATAGAATCGAATAATAAATGAGTTTTTTCTTTTCTTTTGCTGATAACACGGTAAGTATAAAAATTAAACATAATAGTATTGGGGAAAATTGTTTAACCGTAGTTGCCAGTCCCGTAAAAATGCCGCTGAGAATAAAATACTTTAACTCCTGAGTTTTTATTGCGAAAATCGCAAAAAGCAAGGAAAATACGAGAAAAATATTTACAAACAATTCTGCATTGGGCTGGTTTGCCTGCAACAAAATATCCCCTGAAAATACAGTAAAAATGCTTGCTGATAATAATGCAGTGTTAATATTTTCAGAAAGTGCTCTTGTAGATAAAAAAATTCCAAACATAAGTAGAATATTTCCAAAAAAATTGATAAAAAACACCTGAGTTTCACCGTAATTTGTGAATAATCTAGCAAAGAGATAAATAAGAAATATGCCCGGTGCTTTTGTATCCCAAACATCTTTATAAAGTATTTTCCCGTTTATTATTTCTTCTGCGGCGACTGCGTAAATTCCAATATCTCTTTCCAGAGGTTCCCTGTATGTTTTTAAACGCATAAGAAATATGATGCAGATCAAAAAAGAAAAACAAATTATAACTTTTTTGGCGCGATAATCAGCTAATGCCTTAAGAGAATTCATAAGAGATTATAGAAAATATTGAAGACATAATTTTTTTTCTTATGAAAGCGCCTTTATAACCTGTTCTACGTCCTTATCTCCACGCCCACTGAGATTCAAAATAACTAAAGAATTTTTCTTTAATCTGCTTCTGAGTTTTATTAGTCCTGCTATAGCATGAGCGCTTTCCAAAGCAGGTAGTATACCTTCTGTATCAGAGAGTTTTTTAAAGGCTGATAATGCCTCTTTATCAGATACTTTTATGTAGGATACTCGTCCTGTTTCCATAAGATACGAATGTTGTGGTCCGATCGCTGCATAATCAAGCCCTGCAGAAATTGAATGAGTTGATGCAATCTGGCCAAAGTCATCCTGTAAAACATATGTTTTTGTTCCCTGTAATATTCCCGGTCTTCCTCCTGCGAATCTTGCTGCATGTTCACCTAAATTTTTACCTTTCCCTCCTGCCTCAACGCCAATTAATTTAACATCTTTATAATTTAAAAATTGATTAAATATACCTATTGAATTGCTTCCTCCTCCAACACAGGCAATAATCACATCTGGAAGCCTTCTTTCAAATTGCTTGATTTGCTGGAAGGATTCCTTCCCTATACAGGATTGAAAATCTCTAACTATCATTGGAAAAGGATGCGGACCAAGCGCTGAGCCCAAAACATAATGAGTTGTATAACTATTTGTTACCCAATCTCTTATTGCAGCACTTACCGCCTCTTTTAGCGTTTTTTGCCCTGTTTTGACAGGTATTACCCTTGCCCCAAGAAGTTCCATTCTTTTTACATTAAGAGCTTGTCTTAACATATCTGTTTCACCCATATATATATCGCATTCCAGGCCAAATCTTGCTGCTGCCGTAGCTGTTGCCACGCCGTGTTGCCCTGCTCCTGTTTCAGCAATTATTCTTGTTTTCTTCATTCTAATTGCCAACAGCACCTGTCCTAATGAATTATTAATTTTATGGGCTCCTGTATGGCATAAATCCTCTCTCTTGAGATAAACTTTATGTCCTATTGTTTTTGAGAATCTCTCTGCATAGTATAGAGGGGTAGGTCTTCCAACATAATTTTTCAGTAAATCATTAAATTCCTTTTGAAAAGACTTGTCTTTTATAGCTTTAAAATATGATTTTTCAAGCTCTTTCAAAACTGGTATCAACGTTTCTGGAACAAAGGCTCCTCCATAAATACCGTATTTTCCATTTTCATCAGGTTGTTTCATTTAAACTTTCCGAATCGTATTTCATTATTATTTGTGCATTTTTGCATGAAAAATCTATTAATTTTTTAGCAAATTGGTTAATATACCAGAATGTAAAAAAATTACGAGTATTTATTGATATCAATCAAATTTGACTGTGATAAATATTATTTCCCGCTAATTGAACTAAGATACTTATTACGTAGATTTTCAAAAATTTCATCAGGAATAGAAAGCCCTCCCATCCCTTTTCCAAGTTTTACGGAGTCCATTAGTTGCCCATGATAATCACTTCCCCCTGAAATAAGCATGTTCTCTTCGTTTGCAACCGATACAAGATAATCCTGAATTTCCCGAGTATAAGTGCTGTAATATGCCTCGATGCCTACAAGTCCTAAAGATTTCAAATATTTTAAATCCTGCCTAAAACTTCTTCGATCAATATTTTTATTTGCAAACGGATGCGCCCATATTGGAAGTCCTCCTGCAATCTTTATTATATTTACAGCCATTTCGGGTGAAGGAAGCTCCCGCTCAACGTATACATCTTTACCTTTTTTTAAAAGTTTATCAAATACTTCCTGAATATCAGAAAAATACCCTTTTGACACCAATATCCTCGCCATATGCGGACGCCCCTGGGACTCTCCCACTGCTGTGTCATTTAGTTCTTCACAAGTTATTTTATAGCCCAATTTGTTAAAGTTATGGATTATCTTTTTATTTCTTTCATCACGTTTATTTCTAATCCACCGCAAGAGTGAAATTAATTCCTCGCATTTTCTATTTATAAAAAGTCCGCATAAGTGAACAGAATTTTCCCTTAACCTGACAGATAACTCGACCCCTGAAACGGCACCGGAAAAGCCTATATCTTTTGCCTTTTCCTCAAATTCTTTAAGTCCTGATACTGTATCATGATCAGTTAAGGCAATTGCATAGAGTTTTGTTTTTACAGCTTCTTCAATCAACTCTGATGGAGTAGAGGTGCCATCTGAAGCTGTGCTGTGTGTATGTAAATCTATCATATTACCATTTCCTGGAGATATATTTTTTTTGTTTTTTCTTAACTCTATTAGATATAAGTAAAAAATCAAAAAATTTTTTTCTTGATTTTAATGAAGGCTGTGCTAAATTTCCGCCCTCTTAAAAGAAAGTGAATTTGGAGATCAGGAAAATGGCTGGCATAAAAAAAAGTAAAAAAGTATTGAAAAAAGACCGTGTGAAACAGTCTTTGAAATCTAAAAAGAAAAAGATTCTAAACAAAAAGACAGAAAAACACAAAGAAAAAGCTCCCAAAAAACAGATTGTTAAACTTAGCGGACAGAAAAAATTTTTCTATGATTTGCTAATGGAGCTCAGGGCGAGAATTATGGGACAGGTTAAAATACTTGAAGAGGAAGCTTTGACTACCGGGGCTGAAAAAGGAGAGCATTCGAGCGCAATGGCAAATCACCTGGCTGATTATGGAAGTGATAATTTCCTGCACAATATGGAATTAGACATAATAACCGGTGAGATGGAAGATATAGAAATGATTGATGAGGCCATTGAAAGATTAATGAATGGAGAATATGGAATATGCCTTGATTGCGGCTGTAAAATTCCGATAGAAAGACTTAAGATCAAGCCACATGCAAGATTTTGTGTAAGATGCAAGGAAAAATACGAAGCAGAAGCTAAAAAAATTGTAGAACGTTGAGTTCCATAAATAAAAGCTCAAAACTACGAGATATCCTTTTTTCACCAGCAAATATCTCTCTTTCTATTTTCATACTGGACCAGCTTTCAAAGACCTTAATATTGCGTTATTTGAAAGAGCCTATCTGTATTATACCCGGTTTTTTTAATATTTTGCTTGTGTGGAATAAGGGTGCGGCATGGGGAATCCTCTCAAAATATCCTCTTTTTTTAACTGCAATTGCATTTATCGCATTAATTATTCTGATCGTTTTTTTCAATAAAATATCAGAAGGTAAAGAAAGCTCCAAAATAGCTCTGGCGTTATTAATCGGTGGAATAAGCGGAAATCTTTTTGATCGTATCTCAAAGGGCGCTGTGGTAGATTTTCTCGATTTTTATATCGGAAAATATCATTGGCCTGCTTTTAACATAGCAGACAGCGCAATAACAATAAGTGTTATGATACTTTTATTTTTCTCCTTTAAAGAAAATACCAAGACATAATATGGGGAATGATAGACCTCTTATCTTCCTGATGGGGCCTACAGCCGTAGGAAAAAGTCAGCTTGCATTGGAAATTGCTTTACAATTTGATGGAGAAATTATCAATGCTGATTCCATGCAACTTTATCGCGGACTCGACATCGGTACAGCAAAAGCCTCACCTGAAGAACAAAAAAAGATAAAACATCACTTGATTGACATATTAGATATCTCAGAGAAAATAAATGTTTTTAAATATAAAAAACTTGCTGAAGAGGCAGCTTGCGAAATTCGCAAACGCGGAAAAAACATTATCTTTGTAGGCGGAAGCGGACTTTATCTAAAAACCCTGATTGAGGATATTAATGAGCCCCCGGCATCCACTGAGTTAATGGCAAAATTACAAAAAATATTTAGCGAAGATGATATTGGAAAGAAAAAATTAGCAGAATTTTTAGAGACAAAAAGCTTTACCGATTTTCAACGCACATATCCTAATTACAGGAGAATGTTGCGAGCTGCAGAATTGATTATTCTCAAAGAAAAAATACAAACAGAAAGAAAAAAAACATCAGGAATATTTACATTTTCTGAAAAAATTGCATTCTTCATAACAATGGAAAGAGAAGAATTGAAGAAAAGAATAATGAGTAGAACAGAAGAAATGTTAAAAAAAGGATGGATAGAAGAGGCCCGAAAAATGATACTGAAAGGCTTATTAAATAGTCCTACTGCAAAACAAGCTATAGGCTATAATATTATAGGGAAATTCCTCTCTAATCAAATTTCGTACAATGAAATGAAAGAAGAAATTATCAGACAAACATGTCAACTGGCAAAAAAACAGAATACGTGGTTTAAAAATCAACATAAAGATGCTATAAAAATTCTACTCCCACACGAAAAAGAAAGAATATTTCAGATTATAAAGTCAAAACTAAGCTAAATTGCAACTGGAATATTAATTAGGCTTCACTGAAAAATTCAAAAAATATTATATAACCACTTGACTATATAAGTATAATTTTCTCAAAAAATGTTTTAAATTGCAAGGAATATCAAGATGTCCCTTCAAAAACCTTGCACTTGAGCCTAAAACTGAGAGAAACAAGAAAAAACAACGGCAAAGCCAGAAAAATTTTCAAAAAATATAGGGGATATGCAGAAAAACTTTTCGCCCAAAAACTCAAAGATCTTTTTTCAGCAGACCCTATGTATCCTGAAACGCTTAAATCAATCTTATAAAACCAAATCTTCTACTTCTATTTTTTTCAGTAAAGCATCAAGATTATTTCTTAATTTTTTTCTCCCCCCACAAGAATCCCTTATTATAAGTTTATGAATTAGAGGAATTGATGGATTGAATCTATCCCCTCCGCTCATTGATAAGGCATGTATTAGTAACCTTTCAGCTAAAGCGTCGTAAGGACATTGCATTGTGCTAAGTGGCGGATCGGAAAACTGAGATTCAGTTATATTGTTGTAGCCAAGAACTGCAATGTCACGAGGTACATTCAATCCAGCCTTATGAATGGCAGTCATCAGTCTTATTGCCATACTATCAAAATAACATATTACAGCAAGATCTCCGGACATCTTCGACCACATTTTCACTACATTATCATATTCTGACGCATTCTTATCTTCTATAATTGCTATATAATTATCAATTCCTTCAATATTAACGAATTTTGTATATTCCATCATCATGAGATGAAAGTGTCCGTAAATAGAATGTTCTTCCGTTCCAAGCAAGGCAATATTTTTGTACCCGAGTTCTCTGAAATAACGACAAGCGATAATTGTATGTGACTTATTAGCAGGCATGGCACCTATTGTGTCGTCAGGACTATGTCTCTCTAATCCTGGCAATTTCTGAGGCAGAATGAGAGGTAAGACACTAGAGTTTACAAGGTCATATAATGCAGAAATGTCTTGTAATCTCGGAATGTATGGAATTACAACTGCACAGCAGTCCTGCTTTCGGAGAGATTGTATTTGCACAAGATTTTTTCTACTGTATTCGGAAACCGTCCGTATGTTAAGATACAATTTCAGCCTCTCAGACTGATTGTGAAGAGCCTTCAACATTCCTTCCAGATAATGCCCCCCCTGACCAGGAATAAAAAGTACTCCAATCTTATCTGTCGGACCAGGTGGTATCAAAGTTTCTATAGGATTACCAGCCTTTATGTTAATCATCATCTTTTTAATATAAACTCCACTACCTCTCCGTATTTCTACCAAGCCTATTCTTTCGAGATACTTCACAGCATGATACACTGTCAAAAAATTGCAATTGAACTGATCCGACAAAGTTCTGAGCGAACACAAACGATCGCCTGGAGAAAGACTACCGTTCTTTATCATATCGATTATTTGTTCACTTATAAATTCATATTTAAACTTTCTCCTCTTTTTTAATTCTAATCTCATAATAGTTCTTCCTAATTAAAATATAATTGTTATAATACTGTTATATATTTTACACGCATTAATTTATTTGTCAAGAGCAAAAAAAAATAAAAATTATTATAAATTTAACTTGACATTGTTTTAATAATCACGTATAATTATAAAAGAAAAAAATGGAGAATTTATGAAAACATATATCGAAAAGAAAAGCTTTAATGTATACATTCAAAGCGATATTTCTAAACTCGCTTACGTGGTAAAAAGATCACGAAAAAGCAACTTCACTCTCATTGAACTTCTGGTGGTAATTGCGATAATCGCAATCCTTGCGGGGCTTCTGCTTCCAGCTTTGAAACGTGCAAGGGATCAGGCAAAGACCATTACCTGCACAAGCCAACTCAAACAGATAGGACTCGCCTTCCACGCATACTACGGAGACTTCAACAGATTTCCAGCACCTGTTGATGATACAAATTACGGAGGTAATTACACAAATCACGGAAATTGGCATATTGGACTAGGCCCTTACGTGGGATTTAATCATTTTGTATATGGAATGCTTCCAAACCCTCTTCCTAAACTGCCAAATGTTTTTACATGCCCTTCAGCCAACCTAGATATTCCCGGGATAAGCGCCTCTCAAAATAACTCC
This sequence comes from uncultured Lentisphaera sp., assembly GCA_964426675.1. GTDB lineage: Bacteria > Verrucomicrobiota > Lentisphaeria > Victivallales > GWF2-50-93 > DYMC01. The sequence goes on along the minus strand of CAYRRM010000002.1, from coordinate 159,605 downwards.
ATTTTCGGTTATGGAATGAATGGGTTCCTACCTCCGGAAGGAAGTAATAACGACCAAAGAAACATATCCTATCCACAACCTCAACGCATTAGTAACGGCTCCGTAATGATTCTCGTCTCGGATGCAAGGTTTTGGGTGCTCGGCTCCGACAACGATTTGTTATTTTTAGATAATCCTGGGCGATTCTATAAATACGACCGCATACGCCACACTAAGGGGTTAAATCAAGTCTACTGCGATGGACATGTGGAATACAAGACGGAAACCCAATCGTATTCATCATACCTTATGAAGGGGAACAATTACTGGAGAGGATTATAAGCATGATATATGAGTTTTTCAATAAAGAAAACAGAGTTTATCATATAAAAAATCAGATCAATTCAGCACCCAAGAACAAAATGATTGAACACTACGAATCTGAATACTGTTACTGTCGTAAAGATGTTCTCTGGGAACAATATCTGAAATCTAGTCTGGCGCGCAATAGTTGGCTGTCCAAAATATCCTCATGGTGTTATCAGATGACAAGTATATACGGGATCAGGCTAACGTTCTGCAGATCGATCATAGATCCATGCATACCAAGGAATTGGAACTTATTCAAGATTAAACGTAAATACAACAAGATACTTTATCCCAGCCTTACCGTCGGTGGCAATATATATGCTTTTCATCGTATGGGGGAGGAAAAATGCATTATATCAAGTCTACAATTAATATTCATAATAAACTTTGAGGAGAAAATTCAATGAAAGGAAATGCAATTGCACTTTCGCTACTCACCATTTGTGGAGCAGGAACTATTGCAAAATCTACAGAAAATCGCCCTAACATAGTCTTTTTTTATGTTGACGATCTTGGATGGATGGATTTGTCGTGTCAAGGCTCAAAATTTTATGAAACTCCTAACATTGATCGTCTCGCATCACAAGGAATGCGGTTCACCAATGCATATTCGGCTTTTGCTAGATGCCTACCTGCAAGATATGGTGTGTTGACAGGAAAATTTCCAGCTCGGGGAGGAGTTCCAGGAAGAGGACATCTACGTCCTGACGACCTAACACTAGGAGAAGCATTGCAGGAAGGAGGATATAAGACATGCTTCATTGGAAAATGGCATCTCACTGGGGATGTAGGCGAAAAAAATCTACCAAAAAATCAAGGATTTAACGTGAGCATTGCGGCTGGTGCACCAGGTTCACCAGATACATACTTCTATCCATACAGGACAATCCACAAGAATGAAAAGTTACAAGGAGATGCCGCAATCGGACTAGATGATAAGATAATACCAGATCTGGATGAAGGAGGTAAGGAAGGGGAATATCTCACCGATCGCTTGACCAATGAGGCTATTAAGTTTATGAATTCGCATCTAAAGGAAAATCGAGGACAACCATTTCTGCTCTACCTTTCTCACTATGGGGTCCATACACCTTTAGAAGCCAAAAAGGAGATTATTGAGAAATATGAAAAAAAACTTAGAACTATTGAATTCAATGTTCCTGAATACCTTCCGGCAGGTAAGGGACAAGTCAAGATGCGTCAGGACAATCCCGTATACGCAGCAATGATAGAGTCCATTGACCAAAGCATGGGACGTATTCTTGAGGCGTTGGATGAGCTTGGAATAGCGGACAATACAGTGGTGTTTTTTTCATCTGATAACGGTGGTCTCTCAAATAGGGGCAATAATAACCGTATTCTTTCTACATCAAATTTCCCTCTTAGAAATGGAAAGGGATGGGGATATGAGGGTGGAATAAGGGTACCGTTGATCGTCAGATGGCCAAAAGTGGTAAAGGAAGATTCTCTTTGTTCAGAGCCAGTCATAGGAGTAGATTTTTATCCGACGATGCTCGAAATCGCAGGGATCCCTCTCAAACCAGAGCACCACATTGATGGAGTCAGCTTTAAGAATGCTCTACTTGGAAATAAGTTCGAACGGAAAAAGCCCTTGTTTTGGCATGAACCAACAGCAAGACCAAACCAAACAGGAGAGGATAATTTTAGTGCGATGAGATTAGGAAATTTCAAATTAATTGAATGGACTGATAATGGTAAACTTGAGTTATACGACCTTGCAATTGATATTGGAGAAAACAATGACATATCTACTACTATGCCAGAAAAAACGCAAGAACTTCTAAGAATCCTGAACGAATGGCGCAAGGAAGTCAATGCTTTCACTAGAAAAACTAAAGAGAAAGAAAAGGGAAAAAGAGAAAAAAATAAAAATAAAATTAACAGTAAAAATGAGGAGGATAGAGAATGAATAAAATCAGACTTCTCTATAGTATGGCTTTCACTGGAATAGGAATCCACCTAGCAACAACTTGCAACGGCGAAAATATGCAAAAAACCAATATTCTTATGATCGCAGTGGACGATTTAAAACCAAATTTGGCATGCTATGGTGACACAATTGCAATCACCCCTGCAATAGATTCTATCGCCGCATCAGGTATGATATTTTTTAATAACCAGTGCCAACAGGCAGTCTGCGCACCATCACGAGCAAGTTTGATGTCAGGGCTACGCCCAGACAGCACAAAAGTATGGGATCTTAATACAAAACTCAGAGAAGTGAAGCCCGAAGTGGAAACGATTGAGGAATTCTTTGCTAAAAATGGATACATCACAGCAGCAGTAGGCAAGATATACCATCATGAAGACCAAGGAAGATGGACCGTACCATATGTCCAAACCTACGATCTTGAATACAATGAAAACATGGAAAAACCTGTAGAGGGAGAATACCAGTCTCCAGAGATAAGAGCAATTTACAATGAGGCTCTAAAGAATTCAAAGAAAAAATATCCTAAAGGCATATTGAAGAGGAAAGGTGTGCGTTTTAGTACTGAATGTCTTGACCTACCGGATGATGCATATTCCGATGGCGCCATAGCAAAAAAGGCTATCTCCTTGCTAAGACAACTGTCTTCAAAAGATAAACCGTTTATGATCGTTGTCGGATTCAAAAAGCCACACCTGCCTTTTGTCGCACCAAAGAAGTATTGGGATTTATACAAAAGGGAAAACATAAAAGTAGCTGAATTCCAAAAGCATTCCCTCAATGCCCCTGATTTTGCCTTCCAACCAGGACTTGAATTACGTAACGGCTACTCCGATATAACAGTCGATCTGAATCAACCTTTACCTCTTGAAAAACAAAAGGAATTAATCCATGGTTATTATGCATGCGTTTCTTACATTGACGCTCAAATATTAAAATTAGTGGAAGAACTGAAAAAACTAAAACTCGATACTAACACCATCATCGTACTGTGGGGAGATCATGGATGGCATCTAGGAGATCATGGAATGTGGTGCAAACACACAAATTTCGAGCAGGCAGCCAGAGCACCTCTCATAATTTCAGCACCGGGAGTGACCAGAGGATCAAAAACAGATTGCCCCTCAGAATTCATCGATATCTTTCCCACTTTATGCGATCTAGTTGGTTTGAACAAACCAAAATATCTTGAAGGAAAAAGCCTTATTGCGTTATTGAAAAAACCAGATGTTGGTATCACTAAATTCGCAGTCAGTCAGTATCCACGAGTGAACAAAGGAAAAAAAGTGATGGGATATTCTTTCAGATCCGATAATATTAGATACACTGCTTGGTTACCTTGGGATGAAAAAAATGGTGCTCCAGAGTCACTCATCCCTGTTGCTGAAGAACTCTATGACTATCGAAATGATCCTCTCGAAACAATCAGCAGACAAAATGACGCGGGGTACGAAGCCATTTTGTCGGAACATAGGCAATATATGAAGGCTTTCTTTGACCAAAAGGAAAAATAGGAGCATTGCAAATGAAACACCAAATAGGTACAACAGCATTGATATTAACTATTCTCTTGTCCCTCACTATTCGTGCTGAATATTACTGTGGAGAAGTCAGATATGATGCGAAAAAAAACATCAATCCGGAACAAGGAACCTTTGAAACATGGTTCAGACTCGACGCTAATCCTAATACCTTCTCCATAGCATCGTCATCACGACGAATGCTTGTCTTCATGCTGGTGTGCGATGCCCCTGACTCTGGCAACAGTTCATCGGGAAAAGGAAAGGGAAAAGACAGAAAATCAGCCGGACAGGAATACTTCAACTTCAAATACGCAAATCATAAGGAGAATCTCGCAATACGGACGAATATAGCTGACACCTTGATCAAGCCATTGTCATGCCACCAAGGAAAAGATATTTCACTCAATATGAATGAGTGGCACTATGTCGCGCTCACATGGAAATTCAACGGTAGTGAATGTTGCTTGCAAATCTATTTGGATGGAAAACTTATCAAGTCTCACACTGAAAAAATAGATTTTCCAACATTTTCTGACAATACTATAATAAAGATAGGGGACGCACAAACCGATTACTCAGAAAAGGATGATGATGGAAAAGATAAAAACAACATTAGAAACAGCGGCGGAATAGGAGCCATAGACTGTTTCAGAATATCAAAAACTGTCAGAACTCCTGATGAGATAAAAAGTGCCTTTGAAAACGGATTAAAAGAAGACGAAAACACCCTTCTCTTCGATAATTTCGAGAATGTCCTCATAAAAAAGAAAAATTGGAGTAAAAATGACCTACTAAAATCACAACTTGAAGAATCCGGAAAAAGTAATCCTACGAAAAAAGTTCAGGGTATCGTATATGGCCCCTGTGAAATAGTTAAAGGAAAATTTGGAAAAGCAATTAAACTATTCATTGAAAAAAATTAAAAAAAGAAGGAAAATAAAATGAATACAAAAACAATTTTCAATTCCGTCTCTTTAATTCTTAGTACTCTCACGTCAACACAAATAGATTCAACAGAAGTTTCACAGAATAAACCAAACTTCATTTTCTTCATAATAGATGATATGCAACCGTACCACTTTAACTGTCTTCCAGAGGGTAAGGGATTGAATCTCACTCCAAATATAGATCGTCTGGCAGCGGAGGGAACTGTTATGTATGGGCAACACGTTTCTTCATCAGTTTGCACTCCAAGTCGCTACTCATGCCTTACCGGTCAATATGCCTCAAGGGCAAAAAATGAGATGTTCATGAAAAGTATTGGCAAAGGTGAAGTAACAAATGTAGGATGGAACACATTTATATTGCCTGATACTATTACCTTACCTAAACTCCTCAAAGCACATGGATATACTACTGGCGCTGTCGGAAAAAATCATGTCGTGGAATGTAACGAATGGGTTAAACTCCCATACAATTCCAATCCAAGAGATCCTAAAATAAAAGAGCAACTTGATAAAAATAAAATCGCGTTAAGAAACGCTTTCAATAGAGTTGGTTTTGATTTTGCAGAAAGACTATATCATCACAATCCTGAAAGCAATGGACCAAAGGAATTGGCTGTTCATAATCAGGATTGGATAACTGAAGGTGCTTTGAACTTTATCGACCAAAATGCTGAAAAACCATTTTTCCTCTATTTTGCAACAAGCATCCCTCATGGACCGGGTGAAGCAAAACGTTCGTGGAATGCTGATCCTCTCGCCACCGCAGATGGAATACTCGCTAAGGCACCGAATGTACAACCTCCAAGAAGTAGTATCCCAAAACGCCTGAAAGATGCAGGAATTCAGCAAAATGATGGGCGTGCCAATATTTTGTGGCTGGATGATGCCATCGGAGCAATTTTAAAAAAACTCGAAGAGAAAAAAATACTTAACAAAACAATTATATTCTTTTTCACCGACCATGGACAGAAATCAAAAGGGACCGTATATCAAGGTGGGGTATCCTGTCCCAGTATCATATGGAAAGAAGGAGGATTCCCTTGCGGAAAAAAAAATAACGGCCTCATTTCCAATATAGACTTCACCCCAACCATTCTCGATATGGCTGGAATAGATCCTTCCATGTATAACTTCGATGGAAAATCTTTTTTGCCATTGCTAAATGGTGAAAAAAAGGAAATTCATGACTCGCTATACTTCGAAATCGGTTACACAAGGGCAATTAGAATGGGAAATTGGAAATATATCGCCCTTAGATATCCAGAATACGCTGAAAAAATGACATTAGAGGAGAGAAGAAAAATCCTTGAAGATTTCAATAAGAAACAGAAAGAATATGACAAAAGATGGTTTACTGACGATCCTTCCCAACCTTTCAGCCACGTGTCACTAATTCCAGGCGGAGGAGGAGCGGAACATGCTTCCATGGAACAATACCCAGCATATTATGATAAAGACCAACTCTACGATTTATCTAAAGATCCAAATGAGCAAAATAACCTTGCAAATAACGAACAATATGCGGCTAAATTGGCAGAAATGAAAGATAAACTAAAGTCCATTTTGTCAAAATTGCCAGGGAAATTCGCAGAATTCCAGAAGTAAATGAAACATTGATAATAATAAAACAAAAATTTCAATATAAATAATAAAATGCTCCCTATAAAACGTCATGTTCTCTAAATCTTTGCGATGACTGTAAAAGAAGTGAAAGCATATTTCAAGAATATGTCCTCAATAAATTTGCCAGACTATTCTACGACTATCAGGCTAATATAGGCTTCACTGAAAAATTCAAAAAATATTATATAACCACTTGACTATATAAGTATAATTTTCTCAAAAAATGTTTTAAATTGCAAGGAATATCAAGATGTCCCTTCAAAAACCTTGCACTTGAGCCTAAAACTGAGAGAAACAAGAAAAAACAACGGCAAAGCCAGAAAAATTTTCAAAAAATATAGGGGATATGCAGAAAAACTTTTCGCCCAAAAACTCAAAGATCTTTTTTCAGCAGACCCTAGTTACTACAGTTTCTTCTCGCTGCTTGGTTATCTAAGGAAAATGCGCCCAATTGCTTTTTTTAGGTTAAAAGAAAGAAAATAGATCAGGTACTTCAATATAATGGATAGGAAGTCCTGCAAATTTTGGTTTTAGCCATTCCACAAGATAGTTCATTCCTTCCTGTTCACTCAGAGCGTGTCCAAGAATTATTAAAGAAATTTTCCGCCCCAGAGATGCTGAATCACGAATATATTCACAAGTCTGCCATTCAACAGTTTCCCCGCAAACAACCGCATCAATCTCGGGGTGTTCTGAAATAAATTTAATTTGGTATTGTCCACCATATGCCCCTAATATCAGAGCAATTTTTTTTATTTTATTGTCAGGGTTTCCTATTACTCTGATAGTTTTCATTCTAAAAACAGTTTTTAATTCTTCAATTAAGTCTCTTAAATATTGTTCTTTTCTAATAAAAATACGCGGGTCGTTTAAACTCTGATAGTTCTGCCAATTTAATTTTTTCACTATTCCTGTTAAAATTCCATCCGGAATATTCCTATGCCAATTGTCGTGGAAACGCCATACTGCGATATTTTTTTGAATCAAAAGTTTTTTCTTTTTTTCTACAATGGAATCATTTTCTAACCATTTTTCTACTTCATCATAATGATCAAAAAATGTTGGTTCATGAGTTATTATTAAATTATCTCCGAGTATTTCCGCTTGTTTTATTACCTCCACAGTTGCAGTAAATGTTGAAGCAATTCCGGATACAATCATATCAGGATTTCCGCATTTTAAGGTATCTACAGTATTTTGCCTGATTCCGTTTGGGATAGAGTCTATAATAGTATTAATAATGTCTTTTACAGTATAGTTCATACATTTAGAGGTTTACATATATTTTCATTTGTTCACTTATTATTTTTACAAGTTCAGTTATCGTATAAATTATTAATTCAACTGAAAAATTCAACGTAAATCTATATTTTTCATCTGGATAGTGAAGAGAGGCAAAATCAAGGAAAATACCTGTGTAGTTCAGGTTTCCTCCTGGAAGCATATGCCTGCTGCAATGGCTACCATCTTCAAAGACCCAGTCAAAAATTAAAAATAAACTGTTATCTATTCATAACATATTTATATTTTTTTTGCTGATTAGAGCGGAAAAATTGGCTGAATATTAGATTATCCATTTTTCAATCTAATCATAGTTTCATCATATAATGCGATGCATTAGCTAAATCAGATTTGCAGTATATCCAACAGATTTTTCGAAAACTGAAGACGCTTTTTATATATAAAAATCTCATTGCACAAATATTACAAAAAATTTAATCAAAAAAAGTCAGATAAATTTTATTTTTTAATTTTCATTATAACTTATAACAACATTAATTAGAAGGTAAAAATGGGGTATTTATGAATTATGAATTGTTGAGAAGAAAAAATTGGAATCCAGGACAATTACTTGCATTTTCAGGTATTGATGGGAAAACTAATTTTTCATCTGCAATAGTAGTAAAAACTTCTGAGAAAAAATTTGCACTAGATATTGTTCTGCCTGAAAAATGCTTTATAGAATTTCCATCCCATAATAATGATAATAATGTTTCTTATTTGATAGCTGGGGATTTTTTTGAGCTAAAGCATTCTTCTGGAAAATATCTCGGCGCATTTATAGATTCAGACCATCTTTTGCTCATTGGTACTCCAATTTTTATAAAAAATTCTGATAAAATAAAGGTTCTGCAAAATGCTGAAAAAACATTAATAGGATCAGCAGATAATTTTAATAAAAATCTGATCGAACAAAATATAGAAGATCTTATCAAAAAAAGGAGCAAATTTCTCAGAGATATAAAACTACCAGAAAGAATTTCTCATATAAGAGCAAGAACTCTTGCAAAAGCTCTTTCGTTAATGAAAACTCAGGTTTATTCTCCGCAAGGGAAAATTGCCTGTAGATGGACAACTCCAGATAGGTGGCCTCATCGAAATATGTGGCTATGGGACTCGGTTTTTCATGCGATTGGATGGCGGCATTTTGACTTAAAAATGGCTCGCGAATCTATAGAGGCAGTTCTACATATGCAAAGAGAAGACGGATTTATTCCACATATGATGTCACCAGAGGGATGTTCTAATATTACTCAACCGCCAATTCTATCATATGGAGTAACTCTTATTGATATGATTGCGCCTGATGATGATTGGATAAAAACTCTTTACCCTTCACTTTGTGCATATATTCGATGGGACATGAATAACAGAGATAAAGATTCTGACGGTTTACTCGAATGGTTCATAGAAAATAATGAAAATTGCAGAAGTGGTGAAAGTGGAATGGATAATTCCCCTCGTTTTGATTCTGCAGAAATTCTGGCTGCTACAGATTTTAACTCATATCTTGCATTGGAATGTGAATGTCTTGCGAATTTCGCAAAGCGCATAGGTTATAATGATGATGCGGAAAAATGGACAAGAGAGTATAAACGTATTGTAAAACTTATTAATGCTAAACTATGGAATTCGAGGGAGAAATTCTATTTTGATTATAATAATGAAAAAAGAAGTTTTTCTCCGATAATGGCAAGTTCTGGTTTTTTGCCATTACTATGTCATGAAGTGGATCAGGTCAGGTTAGGGAGTCTCATATCCTACTTAAAGGATCCCAATTATTTTGCTTCACCATTACCTATTTCATCAATATCATTATCAGATGCCAGATATTCAAAGGATATGTGGCGAGGGCCAGTATGGATAAATATAAATTGGTTAATAGCTAATGGTCTTGAACGAAATAAAGTCAGTGATATTGCAACAGAACTTCGTAAGCGAACGATAGATGAAATAGAAAAATTTGTAGAATTGGATGCAGTTTTTTATGAATATTATGATGATAGCTGCGCTCAATCCCCCAAAGAACTCCCAAGAAAGGGTAAATGCGCTCCATTTGAAAGTCCATATCACCAGGTAATTCATGATTATGGATGGAGCGCAACGCTTTACGCTGACATAGTTATGAACCAGGTAAAAAGAGAGAAACTATAATAGGCTTCACTGAAAAATTCAAAAAATATTATATGACCACTTGACTATATAAGTATAATTTTCTCAAAAAATGTTTTAAATTGCAAGGAATATCAAGATGTCCCATCGAATCCTTGCACTTGAGTCTAAAACTGAGAGAAAGAAGAAAAAACGACGGCGAAGTCAGAAAAATTTTCAGAACAGATAGGGGATATGCAGAAAAACTTTTTGCCAAAAAGCTCAAAAATCTTTTTTCATCAGACCTTAAAATTATCCCCCTCTCTAATTCAGAAATTTACAATACTTAAGTTTGATTTATATGTCAAAAAGATTTAACTTAGGCTTATACAAAAGTTAATTTTATTTTCAAGAAAAAGACAATTTCAATGAAGAAATTAAATTTTATTTTTATATCATTAATAATCATTATTTTTTTTCTATCCATTATTTTGATTATTAAATTGCATAGTAAAAAGGGAGATTTGGATTTTATTCAGGTCCATCTTCCGGTAATGGGTACCGTTCTGGAAATAAAACTCTATGGTAAAGATACGGAAAAACTCAATGATGCTATTAACTCTGCAGTTGATGAAATTCGCAGGATTGAAGGGCGCTTTAGTATTTTTATGGATAGTGAAGTTGCAAAAATAAATTCATCTGCCTATGGCAAGCCATTCAGGTGCTCAGATGAAATGTGGACGATAATAAAAGAATGTCAGAGCTATCATGAAATAAGTGAAGGCGCTTTTGACATTACCATAAGGCCAATGATGCTTTTATGGGGATTTTACAAAAAAAGAAATAAGCTCCCATCAGAAAATGAAATAAATGAAACTTTAAAGAAAATAGGTTTTAAGCAGATTATTTTAGATGATAATAATAAAACCATCCAATTCCGTTCAAAAGATATGTCTCTGGATTTTGGCGGAATAGTAAAAGGATACGCTGTTGATAGAGCTATTGCGAAAATCGCAGAAAAAGGTGTGTCTTCAGGTTTTGTAAATCTTGGAGGAAATATCAAAACTTTAAAAAATCCTCCGCCAGGAAAAGAATCTTATACTATGGGTATAAGAGATCCTCTCGATAAAATGAATATTTGCGGAATTGTAGAATTTACAGGATCAAAATCCCTCGCTACAAGTGGAAATTATGAAAGATATCTAATACTCGAAAATAAGCATATTACACATATAATTAATCCTTTAGATGGAAGGCCAGTGGAAAATATGCTTTCTGTAACTGTTTTAGCTCCAGATGCTATTGCTGCCGACGCGTTATCAACTTCCGTTTTTATCAAGGGGGCAAAACTTGCAGAAAAAATAAACAAAGAAAATCCTGAGATAGAATTTCTCATATTCAGAAGAAATGAATCGGGAAAGATAATTTTAGAAAAATTTGGTAATTCCTGGCAAATCGATCAAGTTCCACAGTAAAAATTAATGACTACTACACCAACCCCAACCCACACTTTGTGGAATATTTGGATGGTGATCATCTCCAGCGTGACCATCAAAGTAAAAAATATTATAGGATTTTTTATTTCCATGTCGAAGAATAAAACCACTATTTCCCATGGAATAGTTTCCTGGATCAACACAAAACGTTGTGATTAATGTAGGAGTTCTATTACTTGTATCCACCAGGTCTCCAGCGTACCCGCTAACTCCATATCCGTCAGCAAAAAATACTGTCATCACAGGATACTTTATATCAGTAAGGGGCATACAACTACTCATTGCATTAAATTCGTTACCATACCTCACATTACGATCATTAAGCCATCCCCAAACGTAACGTGGATGGCCGTAACTTGCCCTTCGGCGATCAGTATAAAGATTCTCTGTCGGATTTGAGGGATTTCCATATCGTTGTAGCTTATAACTCGGGCATTTAAAAATTGGACGAAGTTCTACACCAGAATTTCCCCATGCTGAAATAGGATAATCATCGAAATATCCCTGAATCCACGCCCATATATTAATATATGACCCCCCATAACTGGCAGAGGGAAAATCTCCATCAGGAACTAGAGGCATGAAGTAAAAATTATAGTCATTATTATAATTCATATGAGTAAGTCCTATTTGCTTCATATTTGACTTGCATAAAATGGATTTTGCTGATTCTCTGGCAGATTGCAATGCAGGCAGAAGCAGAGCTGCTAAAATCGCAATAATAGCTATCACTACGAGCAACTCAATTAATGTAAAGAAAATTAATTCATTTTTTTTGTGCACAATTACACTCCTTGATTTAAAATACTAATATTATAACAGAAAACTATTAAAAAATCAAGAATTTTATTTTTGGAACGGTTTTATTGAAAAAAAATTAAATAAAATCATTAAGTTATTTTTTCAGATAATCCACGACGCAGTTGAATCAAGAAGTCAGATGGGCGTACATCCTTGCGTGAGCTTTCAGAAAATTCTGCAGCAAAATGCGGTTTTCCTCGAAGATTTCAAAGAATTTTCCTTTAATTTTCCAAGATCCAGATTTATCTTGGCCACATCATGAAAAAAAAATCCTATCGGTGAAACTATGAGACTGCAAATCCCAGTTACCTAAATTTGAGCAGTGGGTAAATATTAGCTGAACGACATTGTTCAGTTTATATTTACAAAAAAAATGCCGGATTTCTTATATCCGGCATTTGAGGACAAGTCAAAATATGGAGGCGACATTTTACTTCTTGATACCCTTGAAGACACCCTTGTATCCCTTCACATTGAAGGTGATTTTTTCGTAGACGATGTAATCTTTTGCCTCTATTGTGTATCTTGGAGCGATTATTATATCCGCACCATTTGCCTTGCATGCGTTGTATGAGGCTGCGGCTTTTCCTTCAGCAAGAGTGTTGCCGAAGATATTCCATCCTGCATTTGCCCCTTCGTTCCCAGCATAGATGACACCATCCGCGAAATGGGTGGCTCCACTCTTAAAGAAGAGAATCCTTGTTATGACTGCTGAACCAGTGATTTCATCACCAACTTCAATTTCCGGTTGGACAGGTGTGGTTAGTTGTACCAACAGAGGTGCACTCCACTGGCTTTCATGGACGGTAGCACAGCCAGCAATAGCGACTACGACTACTAAACCACAGATTAATATAGCAATTTTTCTCATTTTGGTTCTCCTTTTTTTATTTTATTATTTATACCTTGTCCTCTAAAAAAATAACTTTAACACAAAGAAAGAAAAAATCAATTGGTCCTAATGAAAGTTTCGTTAAATATTCAACTTAGCACCTGGAAGAACACGGACGGCAGCGGCCCCAATCATTCGACGAGGTAAACGTGCTATAAGGTAGGGTCTACTGAAAAAAGATTTTTGAGTGTTGGGCGAAAAGTTTTTCTACGCATACTCTATATTTTCTGAAAAATTCTCTGGGTTTGCCTTCGTTTTTTCTTGTTTCTATCAGTTTTAGGCTCAAGTGCAAGGTTTTTGAAGGGACATCTTGATATTCCTTGTAATTTAAACCACTTATTGGAGAGTATTATACCATATAACTACCTACCTGTCAAGTGCTTATATAATATTTTTGAACTTTTCAGTAAACCCTAAATAGAATCGTTAACCTATTTCTTCAGGTAAATTTGTTTTGGATTCAAATTATAGTTTTCATAAGGCGGGTAGCGGATTTCCATAAATGGCTTCCGAAATTCTACTAAAAGCGTCATACATCAGTTTCTTACTTTCATTTGTTGTTCCAATTGCTTTTCCATCTCCATAATCAGATAGAATGAATCCGCCTTTTGGAGACATCCAATGTTGAGATAAATCACGAGCATCTTGTTCAATTAGAGTTTTATCACCTTTTGGTAGAGTAACTTGAATATCAGCCAGAGATTCAAAAGCAATTCTCCCCCGATATCTTCTGCCAATTTCTTCAATACCAAGAGCCCGAGGTTGTTGGAGATTGACAACATTTACTCCAGCCTCTATATAGCCCTCAATAATTTCATTAACTTTTCCACAGGAATGCACCCATACGTCCTGTCCGCCTTTATGCATTACATCAAAAATTTTTTTGTATCTTGGTAAAAAGAAGTCACGCCATAATTCTATCGAAATATATGCGGCTTGTTGTGTGCCCCAATCATCAGTCATTGTAAATGAATGAAGTTTATTACCGCAAGTTTCCTGCATGAGTTTTACCAGTCCGATCTGGATATCAACGATTTTATCGGCTAATTTTTCAGCATTTTCTCTATCTAATATTAAGCCTGTTAGTGCATTTTCGAATCCAACAAGAGCCTGCATTCGTTCAAAGAGAATCATAAATATGCCTGTTTCCGTATATTTTTGTTCGGCTTCAGCTTTCTTTAGAGCCTGAATAATTTCTTTTTTAGGTAGAGTTTTGCTGTAATCCGGAACAATCATCTTCTCGTACTCTGAATAATCATTCAAAGGGTGTCCCTTGACTTGTCCCATGTTGGTGGTTTCAGTCTGCTCCCAATGACATCCCCATTCATCCATATTATTATCAAAACGCCAAAATGATTTACAGGGGATATATAAAGTATCAGAGATTCCCAAAGATCCCATTTTAACTGGTAATCTTTCTGGACCATCATGAAAGATAGCCCTTTTAACGATTTCATATGAACTTTGAATTTTTTTTCTCATGAGAGAAAACCTATGCTTGTTTTTGTTGATTCTAAAGGAGTTAATAACGACTCATTCCAGGGGCGATCGAGCTCAATTGTCAACCATCCATTGTAATTAATGTTAGTTAGTGCGTTAATACAAGCGCGTATATCAAGTTTCCCATCTCCTCGTCCAAGTTCCATAAAGAGGTCGCTTTCCCAATCATAATCCTTGATATGCGTATATATTATTTTATCCTTAAAAGTGAGGATAAATTTGACGGGATCTTCGCCGCATGCTGCTATATGTGCTATGTCGACACAAATTCGCAGTTCCGGTACGCGCTCGGTAATTTTTCTTGTTTCCTCTATATTTTCGCAGATACACCCTCGATGTGGATGAAAAGCAATTTGCATTCCGTGCTCTTTCGCAAATTTAACGGCAGGAATGATTGAACTGGCGAAAATATCATAGTCAAAGTTATAGGTATTACGACGTTGATTCCTGAGAAATCCTCCACAGACCATCAATATTTTGATATTCATTCCGGAGGCAAAGCGAATAGCTTTCTGGTAATCTTCGATATTTGGCAACCAGGGATTATAGGTAACAGACGCTCCATAAGCTGCTATTTCAAGCCCAAAATCTTCTATTATTTTCCTTGCATCTGTTGGTGAGGAAAATTTTTTGTCGAGGGAAGCAACTTCTACACCGTCACATCCAGCATTTTTAGCATCATGTAGAAAATCAATAAAGTTAAATTCTATTCCTTTTGTTTTTGTATAAGCATTCCAGTTACATGTATTTACCGCTATTTTCATATTTTCTCTATTTTTATAACTTTGTTTGATATGGCAGATTTTATTGCCAATTCACTAATTTCTACAATTTTTCGTCCATAGAAAACATCTGCTACACTATCTGTTTTTCCTTCAACGACGTCAAGAAAATGAGAATATTTATCGAAAGCTTTTGTTGTCTCTATTCGATGTTCTTTAGCATTTTCATCTGTCATATAGAGTTCTGTTCCCCAGGCACGATCATAAATACTTCCACGTGAGCCAATAATCCCTTTATAATAATCACTAATGAGTGAATTTTGCGAACCTTCAATAGTTCCTGTTGCTCCGTTAGGAAAAGCGAAAGTTAGCCAGACATGATCATTAGCACAAATATTATCATTTAAATCAGATTGTTTTCTACAATAGACGCTTTCTGGCATTCCTGCTATGTCAATAAGCCAATCTATTTCATGGGCTATGAGTTCGCTCATTACTCCACCACTTTTAATATATTCTTTTCTCCAATGTCCTTTGGGTATATTTAATAAACATAAGCGGCGGCTCCAGATACTGCGAATTTCGCCGATTTCACCAGAACTTACTTTTTCCTTCATAAATACTGAAAAAGGAGAAAAACGAACACTAAAACCGATAAAAGTTTTTACTTTGTTTTGCTCAACAGCAGAGCAGATCTGATCTGCCTCATTAATACTTAATGCCATTGGTTTCTCTATCCATAAATGTTTTCCTGCTTTTGCACATGTAACGGCGTGTTCACAATGAAGAAAATTGGGAGAGCTTATCACTACAATATCTGCAGGATCAATAATATCCTGAAAATTTTCAGATACTCTTGTATTGGATTTACCAAACTCTTGAGCAATTTTTTTTGCAGCAAGAAGATTGATATCAGCTACTCCTACTAATGAAGTGCGCCCTGTAGCAATTAGTTTTTTTACATTGCCAGCACCATTTGGCCCGGCACCGATTAAAGCAATTCTTATCATTTATTATGTTTCTCCTCTTTTGCCAGGAAAACAATTTTTTATAAAATAAAATTACTCAAAATTTACTTATGACTCATTTGTATTCAATTAAATAATATGGTGTTTTATCTCGACTTCCATCTATTTTTAAGATCCCATTAGATAATGGAATTGTCTTTCCTGTATTTATCCCGTCATGATCGAGGATATATACTACAGGATTTCCAGGTCTTTTTAGTTTTATCTCAGCTTTTACTGGTTCTAAAAGTATTGGACCATCTTTGTGCCCAAAATTAGCAATAATTCTATCAAATAGATATAAAGCACCAGAGTTTCTTGCCCGAGCGATGCAAGATATTAAAATATAATTATCGTTAAAAAGCGTTTTATCTTTGTCTTTAGCGGTTAGAAAAATAGATGCGAATTGTGAAAAAGAAGTTACATCAGCAAAATTTCCAGAAAATTTTTGTTCTTTTGCAAAACCTACCAGGGCTTCTGTTCCCTGCGTTTTAATACAAAAGAATCCATCTGAAGCTTTTTTTCCTGGTTTCCATAATAATTCGCCGGTATCTGAAATATAAGCACCATCTTCTGTTTTAAACTTATCAAAATTAAATGGCAAGTTTGTTTGGGGTTTATCTACAAAATTGACTGCTATTCGGCTCACTGCAAGAGCTTCAGTTGGAGCTATATTTGTGCTAAAACTTTTGACATCATATTCCTGGCGCATAGTATCTTGAAAATCCCATTTTCCCTTTAGCATATCAGGCAAATAAACATATAAGGTATATGTTTTTTCAGACTCTTTTATGTCTCTTCTAATGACCATTCTCGATACTGTTGGAAAAGAACCAAGTATCTGAGGGATAGCAATATGCCAACAATTATATCTTGATGACTGAATTGCTTTTAAAAATTCTCCGGGATCCGTATTTTGAAACATGAAAGATACATCCCAACCCTGTAACCCCATACCATATGCACCAATTATAGCAGGCCCTTCGACTCCCCATTCATTTGGTATAACGTGTATCCACTCAGATATCATAAATGGACGATTATAAACTTGCTGAAAACCTGTTGATAGAATAGCGGAACCGGGAACTGAAAGCATAGAACTATTATATATAATATTCTCATTCCAGGATCCAAAGTAATTATGTCTGTCAATTATTCCAATCTTTGAATCAGAATAAAGGTTCATATAATGACTTGTTCCAGATCCTGCTTGCCAATTGGAAGAGAGTAAAATTCCTTTATACCCAGTTTTTCTAATGGCATCAGACATCTTTTTATAAACGGAGTCTTGTAGTTCTGTAAGGAATTCTATTGTATCGAGCAACCTTGCTTTACGTTTTTGCTGACTTCCTTCGAGCTGTATTGGAGAATAAAACCATGGATTTCCAACAGGATAAATTTGATTTTCCTCCCAGCTTTCAATAGGAAAGCCTTCGGCTTTAAAATTACCAAGCATGTCACTACCCCATGCTGATAATAAATTTTCTTTTGTATTATATTTTTCTTTCAGCCATTTTGTAAACATTTCAGCTGAGCGTTTACGCAGTGATGGTATATTTTGTATAACAGATAATGTATTATAAAACAGTATTGAATCTTCATTACATAATTCTATTATTGCAATCGCTGGATCTTCAGCATAAGTCATTCCTGTATAGGGATTTTTATGTTTTAATAGATTCAGCATTTGTTTTATTTGAAGATCTTGAAGTTCAGTTCCAAGATACATTGCACCTCCTCCTGTTTGTGCAACGTCATTATCCTTTTTAAATTCGTCATAATAAGGTATTTCTTTGCGATTTGCTGGACGTGGTTTTACATAAAAAATAGGTGATAATTCGATGAAGATTCCGGCTTCTTTTAGCTTTGCAATGAAATAGTCCATTCTGTCAAGCCCCTCAGGATCAAATTCTGTTGCATCATCTTTTGAAAGTATCCCTTGCCAACCACTTCCATCAGCATATTTATGCAATCTAACGGCATTTATGCCATATCTTTTGTATAAGAGTGCTCTTTTTTCTGCCAGTTCTTTTTTGGGAGAGCAATTTGAATAACAAACATTAATGCCCCATAACTTTATTGGTTTACCATTATAAATCAGTTTATCGTTCACCATCTCAATCCTTCCCTTAGAACCAGCTACATCATTGTTCCAATCAGACATATCAAGCATACTTTTTCCCTGAGGGTGGCCTGTTCCGTTGAATTGATACCAATCTTTATTTTCTTCTGTTTCCGCTGTATTAGAATAATTTTGATATAAAATGCATTTACCTGGTAACTTTATATTTACTTTAAAAGAATAGTTTTTCTTCTCTTCAACTTTACCGGTAGCAAGATGAAGTCTTAATTCTCCATTATCAGCAGTCAAAGCAATTGCAGGCTCAAAATAAAAAGCTATATTACCTGCTTCATTTGTGATTTCGACAGATTTATATCTTTCATTTTCTGTTAATTTACCTCTATTTAGTGGTATTTTACCTTCTGTAATTTTTCCTTCTTCAGAAATGGCCTTCCAATCACCATTATTTATCCCAGGGAAATCAACCCCAAGAATTATTGATGTTATTTCCATACTTTTATCGGCTGTCATGTTTGCTTCAAGAAGAATTTCACCGTTAATTTCGGAAAAAATAAGTTCAGAACTGAGGTTTTTACTTTTGCAATTTACTTTTAATTTTCCATCACTATCTTGTGCCTGGCTTTGCCACCCCATCCAGGACCAATTAGGTCCCCATCCTACCATTGAAATAGTCAGGAAAAGATTCTCCTCGGATAATATTATGAAGTCAGGTTTTTTGCCATATAAAGCGAAAAAATTAGTTTTTCTCTCGTCTGCATTGAGGGATGGACAAACTTTTAATACAAAATTTACAAAGAAAATAAGAACTATTGATGCAGTAATAAACCTGAATTGTTTCATAATTATTTCCTTTATTCTGAATTATGTTAATTTTTAGTTTATTAGTTTATTTATTAACATCCAGTAAAGCCTTATACTTTGGCATCTCAGAAGCTGGTTGCCCATAGTATTCCTGATGTCCCCATGATCCCCATCTGGTTCCCTGCTCTCCAATACTTGAAAAAGCCATAAATAATTCACAGCCAATTTCGTTATGAAGTGCAAAATTTTTCATATAAATATTATACATACCAGGATGATATTGGGCAGCTTTTAATGCGGGCATATAATCTGTTTCTTTTTGTCCTTCTGGTTGTATATGCTGTCCGCCTTCATAAACGATATATTTTAGATTGAAGTCTTTTGCAATTTTAGCAATTTCAAGGGTCCATTTTTTACTATTTTTCTCAAAAGCTTCATTCATATCAGCTATTACCTGATCGGCTGTGAGATTTTTGCCCGCTTCTCTCCAGCGTTTGTAGATTTCTTTATCAGGTCCAAAATAAGCAGCCGGAGAGATTGCATCTGCTCCACCATTATTTACTACCCACTTTGCTGTTCTTCTTGATGCGTCCGCCCACGAATGCTGAACACCAATAACGCGAACTATACGTTTCATATCTTCACCTTGAAATACATCTTCCCAGCATTTAAAGCAACGTCTATTTAGAACTGCAATTCTCTCAGGGTGATCGGCTCCACCTTCCCTGGCAACTTGCCCATTGTCAAGCGGAAATTCGGTTGGTATTATTCCGTTTTTCCAGCCATTTCTTTTTTCGTTGGATAGAGGTTCAGCGGCAATTTTGCAATTTAGCATCCAGTGAGATTGTTGGAAGGACCAGTTCCATACTTCATTAGAATATTCTATATAAATTTTAAGTGAAGGATCGAGGGTATTCTTAACAAGTTTTGCAAATTCTCTCATATATTCTTCTGTTGCTCGATGTGGCATACAAAACCACGGTGAAACTTTTACCATATTCGCGAGTTTTATCATTATTTCAATGGCAACGCCTCCCGAAAAACGAAGGTCAAAATCAGAGGGTGGCGGTCCCCACATTCCTATTGCGTCACCTCCTTTTCCTACCATTGTATAAAAAGTTGTTTTTTTTCTATTTTTCCATTCTTTTTCGAATGAATTATTAGTTGTAGCCCAATCCATGAAACGCAATGCCTTCCATTGTTTGCAGTAATTCAAAAAATCTTCACGAAAAGGATTTTCTTCGAGATTTGCATTTTCATCGGTATCTCTTAGAATTCTTATATTTCTTATGTGATTTCCTTTTTGCGAACGTAGAATTGATATTCCTTCATATCGATTTTTTTTATCACAAATAAGATTTAAAACAACTCGCCCTGGTCTGGATTCAATTACTTCTGTTCCCATTGCCCCCGCAATTTCTCCTTCTCCATCATACAATACTACATATTTGCCGGGTTCTACTCTATTAGGAATTATTGTGAAAACAATTTGAGCTTTCTCTGTCCCATCTAACCTATATGGGATTTCAAGAGGATAACCATCATCATCAAGAGGAATTTTTTCTGAAAAATGCGTATCAAACGGCCCTGTACCATCAGCGTTTTTTGTAAGCCACGGTCTTGCTCCCCACATAAGGTTTTTAAATGGATATCCAGGCTGCCAATCTGCTATACCAGCTAAATTCATCCCTATTGGCAAATGAACAAGCGATTCTTGAGCCGAAACTCGTTGGGAAAATATGCAGTTGACAATGAGGCTAAAAAAGAAAAGCACATGAAAAATCTTCTTCATAAAATTATCCTTATTTACGGCTTTTAATAATTGGTTAACTTAAACTTAACTTTTTCAAGAATCTCTCTCGTCACAATTTATAGTTTTCTCTTAAATTTAGGGAGGAAATTAAGAAATAAAGGCAAAATACAGCTTAATTTCCCATCTTTCTGCCACCTTGAAAATATTCATCCCAATTCCAGTAACTATTACCATTAAGAGGAGACCAACTATTTACTATATTAAAGTACCCCCAACACTCTCTTAAACTCATATCTGATACGTGTCCATCAATATAAGAAATATTTGCTCTATTTCCAGGGTGACCTTTTCCATAGTATTTTGAACCAATTGTTCCAGTAGGACTATTCCAGAAAAATGGACCTCCATACTGATTGCTTCTCGGCATTCCAACGCGATTACCAGGACATGGGCGATATTGCCCCGCCCATGTCTCAAGAGAGCCATCAGTGAACAACCAAACAGTATTTTGCATTTCTTTTATATTTGGGGGTGTATCCCCAGGATAACCTGCGCCATAATTGAATCCATTGACATTTCCTGCGAGATAGTCTGACATTGCATAGGTATTAGACCATGAATCCACATTTTCTTTAGGCTCTACTACTGACATTATACGTGGACAATGCATAAACGTTCCGCTGCGCCTGGAACTATTATAACCTTCATATCTCATATACCACCACCCTTGCCAATTTGTTTCACCTGTCCAATACGTATGGCCCATATCTGTCGAACCATTATAAGGCAAGGCTCCATTCCAATCTGCAGAATAAGTATATGCCCAAGTAGCAAGTTGTTTTAAATTACTTTTACACGCAATAGACTGTGCCGTTTCTTTTGCCCTTTTTAGAGCTGGTAGAAGTAAAGCTGCTAAAATCGCAATAATAGCTATCACTACGAGCAACTCAATTAATGTAAAGAAAATTAATTCATTTTTTTTGTGCACAATTACACTCCTTGATTTAAAATACTAATATTATAACAGAAAACTATTAAAAAATCAAGAATTTTATTTTTGGAACAGTTTAATTTTTGATAAACTCATTAAGCTATACTATGAAGATCGTCTTTTTTTACAGCAGCGTTGTCATAAAACTCTTTGTTCCCGATGCGCAAAGCGGTGAGATTCAACGAATAATCAACGAAACGGAGGATATTGCCTGCTCCTTTCAACTTGTTGAATTTCAGTCGTCAAATAATGCGGAAACGCCGGGAATATCAGTTTTGTGCGACTACGGGCGAAGAGTTAATTGCCGCATTTCGAAGAAAGATCGAAGAATGTTCTATTGACCTCTTTAAAATCGACAGTTCAGCCATCGATGCTACGGTGAAACTGCTTGCGAGTATACCTGACGAAATCCAACTGTGGACACTTGATGCGATTCATTTGTACATCTGCAGTGAAAACAAGATTTTTCTCCTATTCACTACAGGTAAGATGATGTTAAAAGCGGCCAAAAATTAAAAATTCCTCTTATAAGTATTTCATCTTCTTTAGAAGGATGAGTATATAGCATTCCTCGCTATTTTTGAATTGGGCCTTGTATTTCCAAGGGGAGTCCTTGAACCTCGTTCTGTCCCATTCCGCCGAAGCATCTGCTCGAACCGCCTTAAGCATTTCGTTGAAGCGTCTTTTACGTTCGGCGAAGCCCTTCTTCCCATAAAGGAGATTGTATTCCATGCAGCACCATGATGCCTTAACTGCAAGGAGCATGGCGTTGAAAATTTCGGCGTTCTTCGCGGGTCTATATTTTTTTCCGACTTCGATACACACGAAAGCTGTCTTCGACATCGCTTCAATCTCCTTGAACTTTTCAGGCGGGATCTTGTATCCGAGAATGGCGACCGCAACCTGGTTGTCCACTATGACCGAAGGATGGAGTTCGAGGAAAAGATCAAGCTCGTCGGTCAGCCCGGTTCCGAATACCTTCCGCGCAAACTTCTCCTTGAACTTCTTCATGTCGGGCATGCCGCCGACCCTGCCAGCCTCCGCGCTGAACGCGATCCCGTAGTAGAGTGCGTTCTGAAAATATCTGTAAGGGCACCATATAGTGGTAATCAATCCTTCAAGACGGTACTTCGAGGCGAGAGAAGCCATCTTTTCGACGTTCGAGATGCCGATTTCCGTCATGTGCGAACGGTATCCCCAGCAGGCGATCGAAGGGGCGGAGATTATCTTCTTGAATCCATATTTTTTCAGCTTAATGACCGGTTCCTCATCGACAGTTCTGGAATAGCGCCAATCGTAGACGATAAGATCCTTGCGGAGAAGCTTCGCGATGCTTTCGCTCTTTGTCGGATGATCACCCCAAATCATGGGAATCTTGCCGCAATCCTTTGCGTAGCCTATAACCTTGTTGACGTAGTCCGCCCAGACCTTGTCAGAACAGAGGTTCCTTTCCTTGCAGTATTCCTCCAGGTCGACTTCGTCGCATCCGAGGTGGATGTATTTCGAAGGGAACAGCTTGGCCGTGGCGGTGATAAGCCTTTTCATCAGCGAATGCGTTTCGTGGTTCAGCGGATCTATAGCGTTGAACGTTATGTACTTTGTCTTCCTGCCCGCGTAAAGGTGTGAGTATTCCTTTCTGTCGGTAAGGAACCTGGTGTGGCCGAACGTTTCCAGCTCGGGAATGATGTCGACCCCCTTTTTTGCGGCATGGGCAACAAGCTTTTTGATTTCGGCGGCGCTGAAGGCGTTGGGCATTGCGATCTTTTCGAACCCCGGCATCCTGATCCCGAAGCCGTGGTCGTCGGAGAAATGCAGAAGTAGTACGTTCATGCCCCATTCGCCCATGAAGTCAAGTAGCTTGAAATAGTACCTGTGAGGCTCCATAAGCCGGGAACAGTCGATCATAAGTCCGTTGAATTTCATGTTATCGCACCTCAATTTATGTATTTCCCTAATAATAGGTGTTTGTAATAAACGTGCAAATTGGCGGCCCAAATGAGTCTTGCATCTAAATTTCTTCAGCAATAGCTATTATTATAATTCATATGAGTAAGTCCTATTTGCTTCATATTTGACTTGCATAAAATGGATTTTGCTGATTCTCTGGCAGATTGCAATGCAGGCAGAAGCAGAGCTGCTAAAATCGCAATAATAGCTATCACTACGAGCAACTCAATTAATGTAAAGAAAATTAATTCATTTTTTTTTGTTTATAATCATAATTCTTGATTTAAGTATTGAATAATATAGAAAGCCAGTAAAAAATCAAGAATTTTATTTTTGGAACGGTTTAATTTTTGATAAACTCATTAAGCTATACTATGAAGATCGTCTTTTTTTAATTGAAATTTTAATTTTTTACCTTTTAGATAGCTTTCTAAGTCGTCAGTAAGCATTCCAATAATTTTTTCTACAGATTCAAGGAGTCCCCCAGCGCGATGAGGCGTTAAGTATGCATTAGGCAAGGAACGCAATAAAGAGTCATGTTCAAGGGGTTCTTTATCAAAAACATCAAGAGCTGCATATATATCTCCTTTCTGGAGTCTTGAAATCAAAGCATTCATATCAATCAACCATGCTCTTCCTACATTCACGATAACTGCACCCGATTTTATATTAGAAATATGCTTTGCTGATATGAGATTTTTTGTTTCTGCCGTATTTGCTGCACAGAGTACAATAATCTCATTTTCAGAAATAAGTTCATCAATGCCAACAAGAAAAACTTTGTGCTTTCCTGCAAAATTCATAGGAACATAAGGATCATATACAGAAATATTCACATCAAATGGTTTCAATAATTCGGCGAGGCGTTGTCCAATTCTCCCAAAGCCCACTATTCCAACATTCCGTCCGGACAACATTCTTTCAGATGGATCAATATCAAACGGAAAATCCATTACCCATTTTTCTTTCGATATCCTCATTTGAGCATTGTAGTCACTAATTTTCCTTAATACAGAAAGAATCATTCCCAGAGCCATTTCAGCTACCGCAGGAGACCAGCCATGCCTTGCTTCTGATATAACTATTCCATGCTTTAACTCGGATTCAGCAGTTTCCCTACTAACATTTATATGGCCAGCGAATTTCAGTTGTGGACTTTTTGAGAGAATTTCATCATTAAGATTTGGCCATGACCACATTATTATTGCTTCAGCCCATTTGATATCTTCAGAGATTTCATCCAGAGTGTTGTAAGATCTCTTGCGAATTTCGCATGCAAGCTTTTCGAGTCTTTCAAATGCGGCTTCTAATTTTTTTGTTTTGAAAAATCCCGCTGGTAAATTGATTAATAGTTTTACTTTTTTCATTTTTCTACACCTCCAATTATTTTTTCAATTAATTTGATTGACTCAAAACCTTCTTCAATTGGGCAAATAGTTTTTCGATCCTCACGGATTGAATTTATAAAATCAACTGATTCCTCAAAATATGGATCGGAATTTTCAACATATGTCTCAGTTGTAAAACTTGTAGAATTAGTATAATAAATTGTAGCTGTATCAGGATTTTTCCAATTTTGCCCTGTAGAAGCATAATCCAGCGTGAGATTCGAAAATACAGCTCTAAAGTCTGCAAAGTAATGCATAGGAACTGCAGTATTACAGGTAGAAATCGAAGCTACCCCACCATTTTTAAAATTCAAAATACTAACACTTACATCGTCAATATCATAATCTTTTTGATTCTTATGGCATAGGTTAGCAAGCATCCCATTTGCTGATTTCACGTCTCCAAAGAGGAATCTTGCAATATCATATATATGAATACCTTGTTCAAAAAGCTGTCCTCCGGATTTAGATTTGCAAGTCCACCAATCTGGTCCACTCATTTGCGTCCAAAATCTGCCTGTGAATAGTACAGGTTTCCCTGCCTTCCCATTAGAAATCAGGTTCTTAACCTTGCGAACAGAATACCTGAAACGGTTATGAAAACCAACCTGGCTTTTAACATTATTTTTATTTACAGCTTCAACCATTTTTTCCGCTTTCACTGAATTTAGAGCTATAGGTTTTTCTATAAAAATATTTATCCGTCTTTCTGCCGGCTTTTCAAGTTCTCCATTATGAGCAAAAGGCGGAAGACAAATGTAAACAGCATCTAAAATTTCTTTTTCAAACATTTCATCGACATTATAGTATATTTTTGCTTGAGGAGCTTTGAAATCTTCAGACAATACATTTATCTTACTCTTTAAGCTGCAAACCGCAACAACTTTTACGGCAGGTATTCTGGACAAAGTTTTTGCGTGAAGCCTTCCCATATATCCAGAACCTATAATTCCAATTTTCATAAAAATACCTCTCTCCTTTTTTATTAAAAATTTTACTTAAAAATTTACTTTTTTAGCTAAGAAAAGTAAATGGCTTGATTTATTAAAAATTTGTCATATCTTATGATTTTATGATAAATATTATAAAAAAAATAAGCTGGGATTTACCGCGAGATCATTCTATTCCATTTAATGTTTATTCATACGGCTTAAATGAAACAATGAAACCAGGAATGGTTAAATATGGAATAGGAGAAAATGATTGGCTTTTTATCTTTTTTAATGATGAAGTTTTGCTTGAATTTAATAATATAACACAAAGACTTCCCCCGGACTCTTTTGTCATATGGTCGCCTGAAGATTATCATCATTATGGGAATGACGGATTTTTGTGGAGGCACTCCTGGATACATGTCGCTGGGACTGAAGTTCCTAATATTTTAAGTAAATGTGGATTTAAATCGCTTTGTCCTGTTCAGATTGAAGGAGCCCAAATCATTGTTGAAAATTACTTTCTGCAAATCTTTAGTGAAATATCTTCACACAAAAATCCAAATAGAATAATTTTAAAAAATCTTTTTGAATGTTGGCTATTGGAAATGGCGAGATTGGCAAATAAAATTACAGGCAATCAACCATCTGAGAACATAAAAAAACTTAAAAGATACATTGACATGCACTCTACTGAAAAAATATCTCTATCTCAAATGTCTGATGTTGCGGCAATTTCAATCCCGCACATGTGTTTTGAATTTAAAAAATATTTTGGGATATCTCCTGGAAAATATCTCCTGGAGCAAAAAATTGAACTCGCAAGATATCTTCTAAAAAATAGGGAACTAAGAATATCTGACGTAGCTGCAACTGTAGGATACAACGATATTTATCAATTTTCAAAAATCTTTAAAAAAATTGTTGGTATGTCTCCGCGAAAATTTAGAAAGTCTATAAAAGATTAAAAAAAAAGCGGAAGATATATTTCTCGTAGAGTAACAAGTAAACTTTTGGAGAACATTCAGTGAAAATTTCATAAAATATTTCTATATAAGAGCACAATTTTTTTATTTTATATCCAAAAACTTCTTTTCCAAAAACGGGATATCAAGTTTTTAAGACGTCTTCCCAGCCATACTTTTTGAGCTTTTTCAATATGACTTCTACAAGGTATTCCGGAGCTGACGCTCCAGAACTGACTCCTATAATCTGAGCATTTGAAAGCATATTTTTCTTTAGTTCAGTTTTATCGTCAATAAGTATTGCTTTTACACCTGAATTTTCTGCCACTTCCCGTAATCTCCTTGAATTTGAACTATTCTTTGAACCTATAACAATAAATAAATCGCATTTTTTTGCAATTCTTTTCACTGCATCTTGTCTTTCTTTTGTTGCATAACAGATATTATTTTTTAGAGGGAGAAGTTTTTCTTTTAATCTCTTTTTCAAAATTTGGTAGATACCAAGAGTTTCATCTGGCGTTAAAGTAGTTTGAGTAAGACATATAAATTTTTCGTCTTTTCGTGCTTTTATTTTCTTCGCATCAGAAGTATTTTCAACAATAATAAAGTTCCCTGAAATGCGTCCGGCAGTTCCAATTATTTCAGGATGCTTTTTATGTCCAATAAGTATTACTGTAAAATTCTTTTTTGAGTATTCATCTGCAAGTTTGTGAATCTTTTTTACAATTGGACATGTGGCATCGTGGATAATTAGATTTTTAGCCTTTGCTTCATCTTCTACTGATTTTGGAACACCATGCGCGCTGAATACAATATGAGCACCCTCTGGAATGGATGAGATTTTTTCTACAAAAATTACTCCTCTTTTTTTAAAATCATTTACCACATGTTTATTGTGAACAATTTCATGTTTTACGTAGATTGGTGCTTGTAGTGTTTTTAGTAGATTTTCAACTGTATTAATGGCATTTTTAACTCCAGCACAGAAGCCTCGTGGAGATGCAAGTATAATCCTTTTTTTTTCAATTTTTTTACGAAAATTCATAAAATTCCGCTGGTCTTAATTCATTCAGAAATACTTTGTTACGGTATAAGTGTTTTCGTATTTCAAGACAAAGATGGCACTTACCGATATATTTTTTCTCAGTATTGAATGAGAAATTTTCTTTTGCAAATTTATACAATCCACTAATTCCTTTTTTACATAAAAGAACAAATAGAGGATAATTAGGTGAGAAATCCTGGTCTAAAACTTTAAAATCCAGCGATAGTCCAGCACAAAGACCTGGAATATAATTTCCATAAAGATCTACGTGAAAATGTGATGTATTCAGAAGTTCATTGCAAGGTCCTGGATTTTCCAGAATAATATGTTCTGGAGTTTTCGTTGCAAGTAAATTTGAGAAAACCTCAGCCGCACGTCCATTAAAACGAACTCCATACCTGGAGAGAGAATTTATAATATAATCTTCGCCATACCTCTCCTTGTATTCAAACAGCCTGTGAGTTGTTTTTTGTTCAAATGCAGATATTTCATCTGCAAAATCTATAATCCATGGAAAAATGTTAATCCTATATTTTTTTGATGCCTTGATAAGTTCTGTAACTTTTGAAAAGGGAATAAATTCATTATGAAACGGACTTATCGAGATGAGTAAAGTTTTTACATTGGAAGAAAGGCATTTCTTTAATATTTCATCGCTACCATTACAAAACCATGAAGCATTCGTTTCAACATAGTCAATGTGTATATCATATTCAGATGCAATAGAGGTAATTTCAAAAAGACTTTCAGGTCTTAAGAAAGGCTCTCCTCCTCCAATATGTATTGATTTACAATTGAGTTTTGCGATTTTCGCAAAAACTTCCTTTGCCATTTCTTTTTCAATATATGCTTTATCTCTTTTAGGTGATGATTTGTATAAACAGTGAGAACATGATGAACTGCAAGCATATGTTACAATTAACCCACCTGAACAAAGTCGTTCTATTTTCATTTTTTATTTGACATTTATTCCTTATTCAGCTATACTTATATTTAATTTTAGAAAAATCAAACGCGGGCTTCTGGTTTTTTATTGAAATTATATTTTATTCATAAACCTTTAATCTAATTTTAAGGGGGGTGTTACGGATTCGATTGGAGACGTTCAGCTAAAATGGCATGTCGAGGATAACCGTTGGCCTCGTTAATCATCGGTTAAAAATGTAACTGCGAACGAAGAATTCGCTCTCGCTGCTTAAGTTCAGCGACGTCTTTACTCTGACGGGTGCTAAGAGATAAAGGCGAAGGCAGCACTCTGGTTTAGCATTCTCTAACCTGAGGAGTCTAAACGAGAATTTTATCAGGTTTAGTCCGAAGCAAGCCTGTCTGCCGGCAATGCGGAAGACGAAAAACGAAAAAGACAGACTAAGCATGTAGAGGTTTTGGTGAGACGTTTTCAGGACGCGGGTTCAATTCCCGCCACCTCCACCAATATAAAATAGTGTAGTGTGTAAAAAATATGTTGAAGAAACTCTTTATTTTAATCCTGATAGTGGCTGTAATAGCTTTTGCTTCAATTCCGATGTGGACAAGTTACATAGCCGATAGTGCGTTCAAGAAACCTGAATTACCTGATGCTCCTGAGATGATAGATAAAGCCATACGATTGAAGATGTATTTCTATATGTATTCTGACGCTCGAAAGATTGCCGAGAAAGCTGTAATCTACTTTCCTGAATCCACATTTACCCCTGGGTATATGTATTCTGCTGGCCTATGTGCGGAGAAAGAAAAAAACTATGATGCTGCTATAATTTGGTATGAAAAATTCTTAGAGCGTTATCCAAAACATAGTTGGGCAGGGGCAACAAAGAATGCCCTTGAAAAATTAAAAGGAATTTATAAATAATAGTTATATAACTTTGTACTTTTCAAGGAACTTAATAGCCTTATCCTGTTCAGAATATTTTGCACTAATCATAAATGCAATACCTTTTGCAGAACCAAGTTGTTCAACAAGAATATCGAGCGTCTCAAAATTGCCCCACAATTGAATAAGTTTGCCAGCGTTGCGAATTTTTTTGTAAACTTCAGGCCAATGTTCACAAGACGGCTTCCCATCACCTGGAACCCATTGTACCCCTTTGAGTTCCTTTATTTGAAGAAGGGAATCTAAATGAGGTAATTGCCCTACTCCGTCAAGGTGATAAAAAGCATTTCCAAGTTTTTTACATGAAGCTTCAAGTTCAGGTTTTACAAATTCGTCAAACATTTCCGGGCTAATCATATAGCAAAAATCACATTGAAGCATATAATACGGAGTTTTAGAGAAAAGAGGTGTCCAGGCTGAATAACCAGGATTTACAGGTGACATAAAATCGGCAAATTCATTGTAGTATTTCCACCATAGTTCGTGTGCGCTCCACGTAAGTCTTTTTACGTGTTCAGGATTATCGTAGAGATCGAGGAGTAAGCCTTCAGAAGGTCTGAAAGAACTTAATATGTCAAGATTTCCACCAAGGTCTGTCATTCCAATCAGGACTGTTCCCTGCCATATTTTTTGAGCCGCTTTTATAATGTCTTTTATTCTATTTACCCATTGATTTTGCGAATCATACTTGAATTCAATTTCTGAAATTTCTCTTTTTCTTTCAGGATGAAACCAAACAGTATTTTTACCATTTTCGAGCTTTGCACCAATAAATGCAGCAATCACTCCTGGGCCAAAATTAGGCCATATCGTAGGAAAAGCATCTCCAATAAACTTTCTTCTTGATATTTCATAATTCCATGCCTCAGCTATTTGTTCTGCCGGAATTGTAAGCTCATAAAAAGACGTAAAATGCCTAAAATCGAGCCTTGGGCGTGGTAAGTTGACAGGACAATCTGTTAGAGTCATTAAGATAAGAGGTCTTTCGAGTTTGCCCTCCCACCATTTTTGAAAAGTTGAATTGATTCTCTCCCAATCTTGTTTTTCAAAAAAAGTTTTCATCTATTCAATTCCCTCCAAATTTACAATTAAAAAGAAATTATTTTGTAAAAATATTCACTGAACTACGTGTCAATTTAGCCTTCCGGAGCCGTTTTTCAATATTCCCCCAAAAAAAACATTTTTTTTTCTCGACTTCTCCAGTTTTTTTGCCAATTTGCATATCTCATAGTTCAATTGAAATGGCTTGGTGCTAATAAATTTTGTGACGGCACTTTCTGGTCCAGACCGCTGTTGAGTGGTAATTAAACAGGAAATCATGACCTCCCAGAATATTTCTTTTCTATCGGGAGGAAAAAATTTTTTCACGTTTCTTTCAATTCTATTCTAGACAAAAGCATTATTTTTCTGAGCATCGTAAAACGATTTTAACTTTTTAATATCATTTTCATCGATTTGCCATAAAAGTTTCATTTGTGTTCTTTATTTCGTTACAACGCTGAAGTCAGGGGTGGCGATAAGCCGTCCGCTGAAGCGACCTGTTATGCAAACCATATTTCTTTTCAAATTCGTTTATCCAATCTGTATGTCTATTAGTTCGCCTGATTGCCTCAACCATTTCCTGGATACTGATAGACATAATACGATCTTTATGCTGTTTTGGCAATATGTTAGTCAGGAAAGCCATTTTTCCTCTTTCTATTCCGTTCACCTTACAATGAAATACAGGACTTCTTTCATCACTTAGCAATACAAAGACTCCCCCTTTTTCAATACTAAACAGCAATTCTCTAAAAAACTGATAGTATTCGACAAAAATACATAGCTTTTCATTTCGAAGGATTTCCGAAAAACCATGTTTATCCATTAAGACCCAATACTTTCTGCCTATAAAATGTAAAAAGCAGTAGTCATAATTATTGATTGGATTCTGTCCGTTACAATCCCCGCCAGCAAAAACGGAACATCCCCCAAATCCTCTCTCAACCAACTTACTTTCAATAAAAATTATTGGCCTGCCATTGTTGTTTTTCAAAACAATATCGATGGATGTCGGCTGCCCGGAATCTTCGTTGAAAATATCTCTATCTTCATATTCAAATGATGCAGAAAAAATGTCATTTGAATTCGGTAATCCTTTTGTCTGTAACACGCTGACAATAGGCTCATAGTCTTTGCGTGTAATTAAAGGCCCTATCAGATTGAAAGCCATGGCCTGGCTGCTCAAAGCATGGTGAATATATTTGTGTAAGGGAAATGGTTTTCTTTTTTGTTCACAGTCATTTTTTACTTTTCTTATATATCCTGCAACTTCGTCAAGGATGATATTTTTCTCCCAATCATCCCAATTTGCAAGGCAATACGAATTGCGCGGGTGGGTTTTAAAGCTTTTTTCTTTAAACCATTCAGATGCGGCCTTCCGCAGCGTCTCTTCAAATTTTTCATATCTTAGGAACGGCCATTTTCGTGCCAATTGCCTACTATTTATGTTTTTCCCTATTTGAGGCATGACGCTGAAGTCATCAGTCGACGTTTAGGTTTCTGATGAACTGAATTTGTTAAAATTTATTTTATTTTAAAACTGTTTACACAATCAATTAGTTTAGACGATAATTTTTTCAACTGCGATTCTGTGGCTGTTGCTATAACAATGTACATTTTATTGTTCTTCTTATATTAATAGAATATCAATGTAATTTTATCCCTTGCATACCACCAGCATATTCAAAAATTATAGACTCTCCTGTTTGTTTGCTTTTGATTACGTTAAATTTAAATTGTTTAAATTGGTCCATTGATAATTTCTCATAATCTTCTATTGTTCCCGAATAAATTTGTATTTGGACATTGATATTTGGAGCAAAACCATCTGAAGCAGGTAAAAACATCATAAGAGGTTGACTGCTTGAATTACTCTCAATCTCTAAGCTGTTAATTGAAAAATCACTATTTTCATACTTCCATTCTGCGTAAATTGTTGTTGCTGTAATAAAAATTAGTGCAATTCAAAATCTTGATGTCAGATTCGACAGGACACTTTCGGAGCTTGTGCCGCGCGAGAAGTGGGGGGGTGAATACCGTTTTTGCCAGGGTGACGGCACCGTAGTCGCTTTTTTTCTATATGAGAGAAGGCTAACGCCGGCTGGCGGGACGTCGAAACGGGATTGAAAAATGATATATTGCTCAGTCATTACTCGCCGAAAACCTTTAAGACTTATGCTGCATGGGCGAGTTCTTTCACCCGCATATTTCAACGGAGTGAAAGCCTATTTCAACAACGTGCATGAGAACATTGTTGTCTCGCTGCGGAAAGTAAAAAGACATGGATGATTAGTTATTGCTGCAGAAGGAGTAGGTGGCGCCGTCCGGAAAATTCGGATAACGCATGTCGCCCACATGCCCGTCGAAGTAAAGTATGTTGTATGCCCTCTTCCCTATGTGGCGGATGATTACGCTGGTCGTCCCCATCCTGTAGTTGCCGGGATCCACGTATTCCTGCGTTATCAGCGTAGGAGTTATGCTCGTGGAGGGCGCTCTGACAACCTGCGCGCCCCCATCGCCTCCATATCCGTCGCATATGAAGACTGTCTGAGCAGGTTTTCTCACGGATGTGATAGGGAGGCAATTGTAGAGTCCTTCGTCGAACTTCACATCCCTGTCATCAATATATCCCCAAACGTACCCGGCATATCCATAGCTTGCCCTGCGCACGTCGGCGAGATAGTCCGATCTGACCAGCCTCGAACTGGGACAGCGGAAAATGCCCTTGGTGGTATAGCCCTTATATGGACCCCAGTCCGCAGGATCCTTGTCGTTATAGTAACCCTGTATCCACGCCCAGTAGTTAACATTATCACTATTGCCATATGTGGCATTTTGAAAATCTGCCCAAGGTTTAGAGCCATCGAGTGGACCTCCCCTGGCGGGCATGAAAAAACCGTTGAAATCCATCAGATAATTCTGGTTTACCAGCCATATCTGCTTCATGTTTGATTTGCACACGGCACTCTGTGCGGTCTCCTTCGCCCTCTGGAGGGAAGGGAGCAACAACGCCGCGAGAATGGAAATTATCGCAACCACCACCAATAGCTCGATCAACGTGAAAAATCTACCGATTGGAAAACCCGAAATGGCGGAGCGCTTCGTATGGCGCCATTCCAAACCACCGATGATCGCCATGCTGCTCTTCATCCATCTTGACCATATTCTTGTACAAACTGCGAAAACTGCTTCAAATAACTCAAGCATCTGTTCTCCTCCATTTTCAACAAGATGGCACAATCTCCACCTTCATTTTAGGATATTATACCATTTCCGCCGCGCGGAATCAAGAGAAATGTTTGTTGGAACGGTTGCATAACACAAAAAAAACACTATATTGTCTGAAAACGGGGGATTGTCTTGAAAAGCGATATGGGAAAATTCATCGGCTCACCGCCAAAGAGGGCTACAACGATAATAGATATAGCGCGTGAAACGGGTTTCAGCAAATCAACAGTCAGCCTGGCTCTCAGAAACAGCATCTTGCTTCCGGCGGATACAAAATCCAAGATACGTGCCGTGGCCCGCCGAATGGGATACCGCCCGAACATGGTTTTCTCGATCATGGGCTCTGGAAATAGGCGCAAGACCCGGATGCGAGACATGCTGCCTCTCGCCTATCTCTACGATCTGGGCGGAAGTGGATACAGTGTAATCCCGTCCGACATCAAGTTGTTGTCTTCCAGCGCGGAGGCGTATGGATATTTCATGGAATCTTTCGATCTCTCCAGCTTCAAATCCGTCCGCGAACTTCGCAGGACCTTATACGCGAGAGGCGTGTGTGGTGTGATAATAGACCGCATACTCAACGACAAGTCTATCGCATACGATATGGATATGAGCATGTTCAGCGTCGTTGTGCACGGGAACACGTTCAGGAAGCAAGGCTACAACAGGGTAATGGGCGATGTGGTTACCGGAGTCCAACTCTGCTGGGACAGAATGGTAGCGGCTGGGATGAGACGAATTGGAGTTGCACCGTGTAGTCACCGAATTAGCTTGCCAGACGACGAGTTGCGGCTTGCTGCAGTCCTCCAGCGCCAACGCCGCGACAAGGCGTTAGTCGCGGAGATCCCCCCTTTCACGGGCGAACCAGGGGTGATGGAACCATTCAAGGCATGGATAGAGAAGTATGTCCCGGACGCGGTCATAGGCCTGCATACAGGCCAGTTCTACGCCGTCAGAGAGGCTGCCAGGAAACTCAAGCGGAGAATTTATTTCGCCAGCTTGATAGTCCATGTCGGGGGTCGCTGGTCAAGGGGAATCGGCGGAATATCCACGCACTCGGAGGCAAACGCTGCTGTAGCAATCTCCATTCTGGATCAGGAGATACGCAACAGGACCAGAGGAATGCCGGAAAACATAATCACCGTGCAGACTGCACCAAGATGGATCGAAGGACGAAGCCTGCCCCCGCTCCGTCATCAGACAACCAATATCAAATAGACTTATCACTACATTTACCTGCATTTTGCGTTTAACCCGCTTATTCCACTAAGCCATTATGTTGCAGATGTGAAGTTATTCAGCGTGCAGGTGCAGTTACTATCGCAAGTCGAAAATAATGAAGTCGAAGATTCCGAGACCGATGAAGCACTCGGGGTAGATAATTTAAATGCGTCCAGCCCCTTGAGGGTTCAAAATCGTAAAAAAATCGTCAACCTGTTAGTTTGATGAAGCATAATGTATAACAACCTCATTTTCATATGCGTAGAAATAAAAACGATTTTCAACTGTTTTTTAGGGTAACAAATGAATCTGCCGATTTACATGAAACCATTATACTACAAATTACGCACAATAAAGTCGCAATCATTAATCTTTCCATTTGTTTTTCTCCTTTTCAGAACATTTATGCTCTACCGCTGAGCGGATATGTGAGGTTGGCATTACATGTTGTTGCTTATTTACATTCTTGTGGAAAAACATATCCACAATCCCATGAAACTGCAGAGAAAAGACCATGCAAGCATCGTAAACCATCCATACAGGATTTTGTCCTTGATGAAAATTAAGTAGAATGTAAAAATTGGGAAAGCAAAATATAAGATAAAAATCAGTATCCTGAACAATATAAAATCCCAGGTTAATAAAATAAAATCAGGTGGTTCTGGGAAAGAGGAAACCAGGCATCCCCCATATGCATTGTGATGAAAAGGTGGCAATGAATTATTTTTGAGTTTTGATATGCCAGAATACCCAGGTGGAATTCCCCACAGGTGAATGAGTATGAGTACGGCAAATAATGTGTATTGGGATTGTTTCATAACGCTATGGCTACTGTGCGCCAGACTCGCCTTTGCCAGAAGCTGATGGTTTAAGATAAAACTTCCATTTTTCTACATCTTCTTTTTTTAGTGGA
The DNA here is from genome assembly GCA_964426675.1 of uncultured Lentisphaera sp. Classification (GTDB taxonomy): domain Bacteria; phylum Verrucomicrobiota; class Lentisphaeria; order Victivallales; family GWF2-50-93; genus DYMC01. The sequence continues at coordinate 123,245 of CAYRRM010000002.1, read as the reverse complement.
AATGGACCAGCAAATGATCCACCGAAGATGTTTTTCACATTCATGTAGTATTCAGCATAGCGTTCGTCCCTGGGATCTGGAGGGTAGATTTTATAATAAACCAGAATGGCAAACTTTGAATTTCGGATCCCTTCTGGCGAAAATGGCTCTGCGTGTTCTTGGCTGTCCCCCAATACTACGTATGCCACTAGTGGAATTTCTCCTTCGCCCAGTTCCTTTATGTGAGGAAAGGCAAACCATATCCGTCTCGCCCCACATTCCGGCACATACAGAATCTTTCTGGACGGAAGACGAACTGTTACCATATCGCTTTTACGCGGAACAAACATTGCACGATTTGGGTCAATTTCTAAAAAGTCTCTTGAGTGATTCTGAATATGGTCGCGACTGAACCAAATGTTGTCTTTTGACTCGGAAAGACTTAAATCCCCGTTTCGGAAGACAAGCTCCTTTATTGATATGCAGTGTCCGTTGGGCACCGTGATATTGATTTTTTTAATTGTCATTCCGAAATAATCCGGAGAAAGCAACGAAGGATGACTGTTATGTAATGTGGGTTTTCTAGTTATATAGACAATCAACCCACCAACAAGTAGAGATACAAAAACTACAAATATAATTTTTAACTTTTTCATTGTTACCAACGATTATGCTCTGCCGATGAGCGGATGCGAGCTTGGCAGAAGCGATTTTTTGTTAGGGTTCAAAATAGTTCATATAAGTAAATAACCATATCCAGCATCCAACAAGGCTGAATAGTAGAGACCATAAGCTGATAATGATTCCTCCTTTAAGATATTCCTGCTTGATAAAAGTATACCAGATCAAAAATATCGGAACCGTAAAATACAAAATAAACATTAAAATTCGCACAAGGATAAAATCCCAAATGTAAACTACAAAGCGAGGGGGAGGGAAGAAAGAATAATAGATAGTGAATAATCCGTGATGTGAAGATGGAGCGTAATAGTATGATATTGGATTTTCGAGTGAAGCCGCTTTCATAGCTTTTATCGCGGAATACCCAAATGGAATTCCAAAAAGGTGCAATAATATCAAAAATGCAAATAGAATATATGGAGTTTTGGCTTTCATTTATCCATAACGTAATTTTCAGCGGTGCACAGCAGCGCGTACGCTCCAAAATGTTGTTGGCAATTCTTAGTCATAGAACTCATATCTTAGCTTTAGATTCCCTCCGGTAACCGATTCAGGTATGTACTGAATCTCTGCTTTGTCATAGTACCAATCTCCGTCCCACTGAAAAATGACGGAACCTGAGAGAATTTCTGTTTTGTATGGTACACCGTTGAGAATGAGGTTGATTTTTGCTGTGCCATTGATCTTGCCAGATCTTCTCACGCTAATGGAATGAATGGTGGTGGCCTCCTGGCATGGTTTCTTCCTCAGGACAATAGTGTTAGGTTTGGTTAGGTCCGACACCTCATAAGTGCGACTTCCGCAACTCGCGGCTAAGACTCCTATGATGAGAACTGTGAGGATTATCTTCATCATTTCATTGCCCATATTTATGCTCTGCCATGGTGGATAAGCCACCAGAAGCTGTATTATTAGAGGTTCCTTTTATTTCTTTGAATACTAAGAAAATCCAAAAAGCGGGAACTGTCAACATGTTCAAATATGGGATGATTAAGCAGATAATCCATACAACCGAGGTTATGATATGGAACCTTTTTGTTCTTGCAATATAAACGATGAAATAAATCCCCATAAGGATCGAGAGAATTGGGGCTATAAAGACGAAAAATTTCAACTTATATAAAAAATCTAAACTAATTTCACTCGAAAAACTCGCTGATTGAGCCGAAGGCGAATCACCTTCAAGCTCATCAATGATTTTTATTAAATTTGAAAACGAGAGAAAAACTACACTAACCGGAAAAAAACTCAATATTCCTAATATTGCAAGATAAATTATGTTAGTTATTTTTTTCACACTTGTTACCTTTGACGGTGTTTAGTATCGAGTCAAGAGTTTAAACATCAAGTCGAAATCTGATCGCTTTTCGACCGTCAAAGCTCTCCTGAAAATATTAGTTTAGCATATAGTATTTGAAAATCAGGTGGAATATTATATTCATCTATTGATGAAGAACTCCCTGAAAGACGACCTATGATTCGGCGAAGGCATTTCTGACTGAGAATGCGGGACAGAACAGACTTATCAGAATTGGATATGAGATTTTTTCGCTTAGCTCGATAAGGAGTCGACTTAGGCTGACACCTAAGACATAAAGCATTTTTTGACCTGTCTTACAGTGAAATGCCCCGCATCCACTTCGACATTTAATTTTTGCGCATTTCTCGCCCAAATGGTGAAAACATCGTGTTCAAGCTTCGTTATCTTCAACTTGCAGTATTTACACGCTTCTATCTCAACGCCTCGCAGCTACTACGGCACATAGCCTTTGTGGAATATACAGGAAACATGGAATAATCCTTTGTGGATTCAGATAGAAGTTTGAAAAAAAATTAGAAAACATAAAAGCCTTATATAGGAATAAATTTTTTTCTTGAATTTTATGTTTAAGGGATAATTTATTCACACTAAAAAAAATCTAAATGTTATATGGAAGTTATAATAAGACCATCTGCTGATTCTGCAAACGAACTTACAGCCCGGCTTATTGCTGATGCCATTAGAGAAAGGCCAAATATTGTGCTGGGACTTGCAACAGGTAGAACTATGGAGCGACTATATGCCAGACTTGCAGAGATGCATATAAAAGATAAACTTGATTTCTCTTTAGTTACAACATTTAATCTCGATGAATATGTAGGATTAGCTCCAGAAGACCCTAATTCATATAGATTTTATATGAATAAACACTTTTTTGACAAAATAAATATTAGAAAGGAAAATACTTATCTTCCAGATAGTTGTGCTAAAAATCTCGAAGAAGAATGCTTAAAATATGAGAGAAAAGTTAAATCTGTTGGAGGAATAGATCTCCAATTACTGGGTATCGGGGTTGATGGGCATATCGGATTTAATGAGCCTCTTTCTGCGCTTCTATCAAGGACAAGAGTAAAGGCATTATCCCCTCTTACAATAAAACAGAATTCCCCTCTTTTCACTCCTCCCTCTAAAATGCCAAGAAGAGCAATAACAATGGGAGTTGGCACTATACTCGACGCAAAAAGATTAATTATGCTGGTAACCGGTAGAGCAAAAGCGGAAATTCTCGCAAAAGCAGTTGAAGGACCTATAACTTCGATGATTAGCGCTTCAGCATTACAATTACACCCCAAATGTACCATTATAACAGATGAAGATGCAGCTTCACTCCTAAAAGAAAAAGAATATTATTATTGGATATTCAATAACGAACCAGAATGGGAAATATATAGGAGTATTTGATTTTTTACATTTTTCGAATATCTTTCCAGAAAACAATAAAATAAAAAAATGACGAATAAAAACCTGGAATTTGTCGAAGTTTCATCAATAGACGAATTATATAAATATAATTTTAAAGAAATTTCAATAGGAATAGGAGTTTTTGATGGTGTCCATATAGGCCACCGGCATTTAATTGGAGAATTAACGTCAGAAGCTCGTCGAAATGCTTCGTTACCAGTTATAATGACGTTTTATCCTCATCCTCGTATGTTAATTGGCAATAATCAAAAAATTTCATTGTTATTACCCCATCATCAAAAACTTAAGATACTTGCTGGTCTTGGCATTAGGGCTGTTGTTACGTTGGCTTTTACTGAGGATTTTGCTCTATTATCGGCAAGAGACTTCCTTGAAAAATATATGCTTCCCCAATTGATTTGCGTAAAAGCAATTTTTGTTGGGAAAAATTGGCGTTTTGGAGCCGGTGGAGAAGGTAATACAGCTATGCTTGCGAATTTCGCAAAGTTACATAAGATGAAGTTATTCGCTTTAGAGGAATATAAGATTGATGGGGAAAAAGTCAGTAGTTCGAATATAAGAAGAGCAATAGCAAATGGGGATTTAGCTACGGCTGCTAAGATGCTTGGTAGTTGTTATACTTTGTGGGGGAAAGTGAAAAAAGGCCTTGCTTTTGCAGGAAAGCATCTGGGGTTTCCTACAGCTAATATAGACCCGGGGGAATCTATTATTCCGCCTGAAGGTGTCTATTGCGGACAAGCTATCATTAATGGAATAGAATATCCTGCAGCCATTTCTATTGGCACAGCGCAGTCAGTTAGAAGGGATAATAAAAATAGGGACTTACTCATTGAGGCACATATAATAGGCTTTAACGGAGAACTTTATGGCAGTGAGATAGAACTAAGGTTTATTTCTTATATTCGTGAACAACGTTATTTCAATGATATATCAAAACTAAAAGAACAAATCGCCGTAGATGTAGAATATGTAAAAAAAAAACTAAATAAATGAGGTTTATTATGGGAGAAAAGTATACTGTAATTGAATTATCTGAAAAAATGCAGGTACCACGTACAACAATAACTGATTGGCTTACCAGATATGCGAATTTTATTGACTATAAAATGCAGGGAAAGAGAAAAGTTTACACTGATAAGTCTGTTGAAGTACTCTCCGAAATAAAAGAACTTAGAGATAAGGGGCTTTCATCTTTTGATATTGAAGAAGAATTAGCAAAGAGGCATCCTATTCACGGAGAACTTTCATCAATTCCGAATTCCGATCAAAGTTCTCCTGATAAAAATTCTAATAATACTCTCCAGGATCAAGTTAATCAGACAACTGATGTTGTAAGGCAAAATGCCAATTCTGAAATGGCTGAAATGCTTAGAAATATGCTCATAGAAATGTCTAAGAGAATGGATGAACTTGAAAAACAGAATAGAGTAAACATCGAGAGAAGCGTTAGATGGAATATGATTTCGTTCCTGGTTGTTCTAATTCTTGCGATTGTAGCAATTATTTCCTTTTTGCTCATAAAAAATATTACTGAGGAAAAAGAAAGTATAGATAAAGAAAAACAACAATACATTTTTAAACTCGATTCTCTTAACAGTGATTTGAAAAATACAAAGTTAGAAAAGCAAAAAATAGAAGAAAAGATTATTGAGATTGAACGTGATAGACAGCTTTATAAAGGCGAACTGGAAAATCTTCAACAGGAGATCAACAAGCAAAAAGAAGAATTTGAAAATGTACTCAAAAACGCAATCCGCGACACGGAAAAATCAAAAGAAGCCGAAATCCTGCAGTTAAGAGACAAATTTGCTGAAGAGAGGCTTAATTTTTTAAAAGAAATTGAAAAAATAAAAGAAGATAAAAAGGCCCTCGAAATTATGATTGCTAAGTTCAATGCAAAAACAGAAGAACAAAAAAATGCGATAGATAAACTCTCAGGAGAAGACAAGGATGGAGACCTTTCTCCTAGTAAAGAAAAATAAGTTTTCTTTCTTTACTCTTTTAAATTTCTATGTGTCAAAGATTTGAGCAAAGAATTTTATTTTCTCAAAAAATACTATGAGAAAACCTTGTTTTTAAAAAGAAGTTAAGTATATTTCAAAATCATAAGAAATGTGATTCAATGCAAAATATGTATAGTAGTAGTGATTTAAAAATTCAAAATCGCCTTGATGAGGCTTCGAGATTTAGGTCATTATCTTTATTTTTTCTAATAGGGTCTTTCATTATATCGTTTTTTATCGTCTATCTGGGTATAATCAGAGAGTGGTTCATAAGTTCTATTGTAATTCTTGCCCTCCTGCCATCAATGTTCGTGTTATTAAGTTCTGCTGGAGCATATATTCTTGCTTCATTGCAATATAAGGTAGAACTTGAAGAAGAAGAAAAGTTGCTCCTTGAAAAACGAAAAGAAAAAACTGCCCTTGAAATCAGTGAAGATGTCCTGTTTGTATCTAAACGTTCAAGGGACAACTACTTAAAATATGCTCCTTACGTAATATCAATTATTAGCAGTACCATCGCAATAACATTTATTTTTATATATTATGAAAAAGTTCTAAAAACTGCCTCAACGCTCCCTGCAATAACAAATTATGCCCCTGTGGCATTTGTAAGTGCAGTAATTTCTATTTTATGTTTATTTTCCGGAGTCTTTGCCATTGGAGAATCAAGGGAAAGACTATACCGTTGGCTCAGAGTTCCTGGAGAATGGCTTATATTTAATTTTGCGATTTTCGCAGCAACGTCAATCTCAGTGCTACTGATAAAATCAGGACGCATTTATTATGATACAGTATTCAAAAACTTTTTCTTTATAACTCTCTGTGTAGTAACCGTTGAATTGATTATGAACTTCGTAATGGAGTTTTATCGACCTCGAGGTGAGATGGAGGAAAGACCTGTATTTGAAAGCAGAATTTTATCTTTATTTACAGAGCCCGGCGGCTTAATGAAGAATGTTGCAGATACCCTTGATTATCAATTTGGTTTTAAAATTTCCGGTACGTGGCTATACAAAGCTGTAGAAACATCTTTATTTCCTTTAATTTTATTCTGGTTGGCTACGTTATGGGCGATGACTTCTGTTGTTCAGGTTTATCCTAATGAAAGGGCATTCAGGGAGTCTTTTGGTATCGTAGAAAAAGAAAACCTCCTTTTACCCGGAATTCACTTTAAACTACCATATCCTTTTGGAAAAATAATAAGAATTCCAGCTGACGATATTCAAGAAATTTATATTGGAACCGGTGAGGAAAATAACAAAGAAAAAGGAAATAAAAAAGCAGAAGATGCCATTTTATGGACAGTCTCTCATTACGAAAAAGAGAAAAACTTTTTGGTGGCTTCTGACAAGGCTGTGTCTGATACAGAAGTCCCTGTATCTTACATAGCGAGTGTTTTTAATATACAATACAAGGTTTCACCTGATGCTTTGTATGATTATTATTACGAAAACTACGACATAAGAAAAACTATTTTTGCCGTTACTGAATCTGTAATAGTCAAATTTTTAGCCAGTAAAGATATGGTAAAAATGCTGTCTCTTGAAAGAAAAAGCAATAAGGAACTCTTAGCAACTTTACTTCAAGAGGCATATGATAAAAATAAGTTAGGTATAAAAGTGGTTTTTGTAAATATTCTGGACGTTCACCCACCTGTAGAAAAAGTAGCTCCTTCATTCCAGAATGTAATAGGGGCAATAGAGGAAAAAGAAGCTGAAATATTAAAAGCAAAGGCTTATGAAAAGAAAATTTTACCAATCGCTGAGGCCGAAGCTTCAAAAGTAGTTTTAGATGCGGAAACAGAAAGCAAAAATACTGTTATCCTGGCACAATCAGAAAACGAGCGATTTACAAAACAACTTATTGCTTACAAACAAATGCCCTATATGTTTAAATTGCGAACATATCTTGACTTTTTCGAGTCAGATCTGGCAAAAGTAAGGAAAATTGTAATCGATTCAAATCTAGCCTATAACGTTTACATATTAAATTTTGAGGAAAAACAAAGGCTTGATTTACTTGATGTGCCAATTTCGGATTTGGCATCGGAGAAGAAATAAAAAAATCAGGAGAAAGATAATGACAGAAAATATATCTCAAAAATCAAGGCACTTGCCAACAATTATACTTGGCATTGTGGTAGCAGTTATATTTCTTTTAACAATTTTTACTTTTCAGGTAGATACCACAGAACATGTAGTTGTAACAACTTTCGGCAAAATAACTTCTGAAAAACTTGCTCCCGGTCTGCATTTCAGGCTGCCATACCCTATTCAGCAAATTATTCGATACGATAATCGCTTCAGATGCTTTGATGGTAGTGTTGGTAAGATTGAAGAGACCTATACTGCTGATGGAAAAAGCGTGGTAATAGGAACATATGTAATATACCGTATAACCGAGCCTGCCGTTGTGCTAAAACGTTTTGGGACAGATGAAAAAGTTGAAGAACGTCTTACAAGCAGATTAAGAACAGAAAAAAATGCTGTAATAGGAAAGTACTCATTCAAAGAACTCATAAATACAGATGAAAAAATTTTAAAATTAAGCCAAATTGAAGATGAAATTCTGAAGGGAATTGCGGCGCAGGCAAAAAATGAATATGGAATAGAAATAAAAAATGTGGGAATAAAATTTCTTGGCATACCTGAAAAGATTTCCGAAAAAGTCTTTGAAAGAATGACTGCAGAAAGAAATGTTCTGGCAGAAAATTATCGTTCAGAAGGCAAAAAAATAGCAAAACAGATAAAAGATGAGGCTGATAATAAAAGAAAACAAATGCTGGCCGATGCAGAGGCAGAAGCGCGCAATATACGCGCCGAAGGCGATGCAAAAGCAGCAACTTTTTATTCTGTCTTCAAAGAAGAACCTAAACTGGCAGAATTTCTGAGAAAACTTGAGTCTCTCAGAAAAGTCGCTCCAGAAAAAACAACTTTAATCCTTAATACAAAAGATTACCCTCCATTTGATATACTTAACCCCGAAAATACGCCATTGATAAAAGATAAATAAAAAAATAATGAATAATAATAAGGAAAAATATAGTTTAGGTTTACAGGCTTTAATTCGCCTGTTAAGGTATGCTTTTTTGTTTCTTTCTCTTTGTATTGTGGTTCTTTTAGCCTGGTACATTGTATTTGCCGGATATTTTACGGTAAATCCACAGGAACGAGCAATTGTCTTACGTTTTGGTAAAATTGTAGGTGAATTCAAGGAGGGGTGGCATTGGGTTTACCCTTATCCCATATCAAAGGTTATTAAAATTCCTGCTACCAAGCAGACTCTTAAAACAAAGACTTTTTGGCATAAAGTAGACCTAAAGTCATTCATGAATGAGGAAGACTCTCCAAAAGGAGGTCCATTAAACCCTGCTGTAGAAGGATATCTTCTTACCGGTGATGCAAACATAATACATACTGAGTGGGAATTAGTTTATGAAATCTCAGATGCGGTTAAGTTTTATACCAACTTAATGGTTCCACTCAATGCTTTTGGAGAGGATGATGTAATTTTCAGTTCGGAAAATAAAAAATCTCTTGGGACAAGGGGACCCAGAACATTTCTCAAATATTTGCTTGAAAATACAATTATAAAGACAACGGCAAAATGGAATGTTGATCAGGCGCTCTATAAGGATTCATATGGATATAACAAAGCAGTTCAAGATGAGTTCATAAAAGAACTGCAAAAATGGGATTTCGGAATAAATCCAGAGACTATAGAAATCAATTTTACAGGAAAGACCCCCCCTCTTGCAGTTGTTCCTGCTTTTCGGGATGTCATAGGAGCAGAAGCAGATATGTCAAGAGAAATACAGAATGCCAAAGAATCTGCCGTAAAAGTGGTAAGTGAAGCTGAAGCTGAGAAAACAGATATAATCTCCCAAGCTCGCGTATATCGCAGCAAAGTAGTTTCTCAAATTGAATCAGAAGAAAATTATTTTAAGAAAATTCTTTTTGAGTATAAGAAAAATCCTGATACAGCTTTATTAGCCCTGTATAATGATACAGTATCTAACTTTATGTTAAAAGTTAAAGATAAATATTTAATACCTCCTGAGCAAAGAGGTAAACAAGAATTAAGGATAATGCTTAATCCAGAACCTCAAATACCAAAAGAAGAAGATAAAAAAGGTCAAAAATGACAAACAACTCAAATACTGTCAATAAATCAATGTTGAACTTATCACAAGAAAATTCTTGTCCATTCTGTTCTCATACTCATAGCCACAGTAATGGACCAGCTCATTCGAGGTCTTTAGGAAAACTTGGCCAGGCTATGATTGGTGGTGTATTTGTAGCAAATTCATATTTATTGAGTTGGTTCCAGCCGGATCAACTACTCGCGTCAGATATCAGTGCGGCTATTGGCGCATTGATTCTTGCATTACCCATTTTTGTTGAAGCCGTACGCGATCTTACACAAGGTAAAATTCAAATGAATGAATTAGTTGCAATAGCTGTTCTGGCTTCCTTTGCTGGTGGTGATTTTAAAAGTGCTGGGCTTATATGTTTTTTCCTCATGATTGCCATTATTATCGAAAGTAGAACCGCTTCTGGGGCACAACGTTCAATAGAAGATCTTATTAAATTAACTCCTAAAGCAGCAAGAAAAATCGTGGATGGTCAGGAAGTAGAAGTAGATGCACTATCCCTTCAAGTAGGAGATATTATAAGAATACGCCCGGGTGAAAACTTCCCGGTTGACGGCATAATAGTCAATGGAAGCAGTGCCGTCAATCAATCGTCAATTACCGGTGAATCCCTCCCTATCGATAAGGAAAGTGGAGATGAAGTATTTGCAGGCACACAGAATCTAACAAGCCTATTGGATGTAAAAGTCTCCAAAGTAGGAGAAGATACCACTCTCGGCAAAGTAAAGGCAATGATTATGGCAGCAGAGCACAGTAGACCACCAATCGTCAGGATCATAGACTTATATGCAGGATATTACACTCCGATGATACTTATGATAGCTGGTCTTACGTGGTGGTTTGGCGGAGGAAACATGAATAACGTAATAGCTGTTCTTGTGATATCATGCCCTTGCGCACTTGTTCTTGCTGCGCCTTCTGCCGTAGTTGCTGCTCTTGCTGCTGCATCCAGACTTGGAATTTTAATAAAAGATGTTTCTTATCTTGAAATAGCATCAAAAATACGCTCGATTGTCTTCGATAAAACGGGGACTCTCACCGAAGGAGATCTTTCAGTAGTGAAACTATCTCCAGTTGAAGGAATAAAGCCGGCGGAGTTACTCTACTCAGCGTATTCCCTTGAAGCCAATAGTAATCATCCTGCAGCAAAAGCTATATGTAGATTAGCTATTGAAGCAGAACTGAAGATGGGAAAAGTAGAACAATTTGAAGAAGAACATGGCAAAGGGGTTTCAGCTATATTAGACGGCAAAAGGTATTTTGTAGGAAGAGCATCATGGCTAAAATCAAAAAATATTTCAATTCCTCTCTACGAAGCATCCGAAGAAGAAAGCTCAGGAATGAGTATAGTTTATGTCGCTAGAGAGGACAAAACAATAGGCTGGATTGCTCTCCGAGATACTATCAGAAAAGAAGCAAAAGAAGCTATAATTCAGCTTAGAAAAGAAGGTATAAGACAATGTTCCCTCGTAACAGGGGATAGGGCATCAGTAGCAGAAAAAGTTGCAAAAACACTTGAAATGGATGAAATTCGTTCCGAATGTCTCCCGGATGATAAAGTGGAATTTGTCAAGAATACTAAAAAAAGTTATACTGTCGCAGTTGTAGGAGATGGAATAAATGATGCCCCAGCTCTTGCTGCCGGAGACCTTGGAATAGCCATGGGAGCTATTGGAAGTGATATAGCCATAAATAGTGCATCTATTGCATTAATGACAAACGATTTAAGAAGGATACCAATGCTCATAAAGCTTGCAAAACGCTCAAATTCAATCATAAATCAAAATCTTATCTTTGGAATGTTATTTGTTATTGCAGGTGTGAGTTTTTCCGTATTCGGTTATCTCAATCCAGTAGCTGCGGCAATTTTACACGCAGGAAGCACTATTGTAATAATATTTAACAGCGCAAGACTTGTAAGAACAGGTGAAGAACTAACCTCGAGAACAAAGTAAATAAATTTCTACAGTCTAACTTCTTAAATGTTCTTATGGTGCAGTTCAAAGAATCTCTCTTGAATTCAATAATATCTGCTAAAATTTTTCCAAAAAAAATTATATTTTGTCTAAAATTTTTGGAATTTAATAAAAAATCATATAAAATGATAAAAAATACAGAATATGTCTTCAGTTATGGATATTTCAGAAAAAATTTCAATTTTAGCTGAAGCCGCAAGGTATGATGTTTCATGTGCGTCAAGTGGCTCAAACAGAAAAAAAGGAGCTAAATTGGGCAATACATCTATCGGCGGAATATGTCATAGCTGGTCAGATGATGGCAGATGTATTTCTCTCTTAAAGCTCCTGATGTCAAACTATTGTATTTATGATTGTGCATATTGCGTAAATCGCAAATCCAACGATATAAAAAGAGCTACATTCACTCCAGATGAAATAGTAAACTTAACAGTATCTTTTTACAAAAGAAATTATATAGAAGGGCTTTTTTTGAGTTCTGGAATCTTAGTTTCCCCCGATTATACAATGGAAAAAATGATCGAAATTGCAGAAAAATTACGGAAAAATGAAGGCTTTGGCGGCTATATACATATGAAAGCCATTCCAGGAGCCAGTCAGGAACTTATTCAAAAAGCAGGATTTCTCGCTGATAGAATCAGTGTCAATATTGAATTACCTTCTGAACAATCTCTAATTAAATTAGCCCCGGACAAAAGTAAAAATTCTATTATCAAACCTATGTCATTTATAGGTAAAAATATTTGTGAAAATAGAACTGAAAGAAAAAAACATAAAAAAATAGCATTATTTGCCCCTGCTGGACAAAGCACACAAATGATTATAGGGGCGAGTCCTGAAAATGACAAACAAGTATTAAAACTTTCCAATAGTTTATATGAAAATTTTCACCTAAAAAGAGTTTATTATTCTGCTTATGTCCCGGTTGGTAAAGAGTTTATTTCACATAACTTTTTGCCCCCTTTATTACGAGAACATCGCCTTTATCAAGCTGATTGGCTAATGCGATTTTATAATTTCAATACAGATGAAATCCTGACTGAAGATAATCCTTTTTTAGATGATGAACTTGACCCCAAATGTGCGTGGGCTCTGCGAAATCCGCAAATTTTTCCGGTAAACATTAATACAGCAGATAAAAATTTACTGCTACGAGTACCGGGGATTGGTGTACGTGGGGCTGAAAAAATAATTTCATCGAGAAAATTTTCAAAAATCAGATTCGAAGACCTATATAAGTTTGGAATAGTATTAAAGAGGGCTAAATTTTTTATTTCATGTGACGGTTATCACTTTAGCAATTTTGAGAAAAATATCCCCAAAATAAAATCCTATCTAATAAATGACGAAAAAGAAAATTTAAAATATGTGCAAATGGAGTTACCCCTCAAATATATATGAAAAAACAAATAAAAATTTTGTCAAATCTTAAAAATAAAAAATTATTAGCCTCGTATGATTATGAAATGCTCTGTTCCCTCATGTTTAAAGCTGCGAAAATCGCAAATAAAACTTTTTCAAAATTTAAATGGAAAAGAAAACGCGATAAAAGCCTTTTAACAAAGGCAGATACTGAAATAGAACTATTGTTCGCAAAATTCTGCGACCACCCAGATAAAGGAATGTTCTTAATCGGAGAAGAAACGATAGATTCAAAAGGTCAGGAATATGTTTTCTCAGCATTGAAAGGTAAAACATGGATAATAGATCCGATAGATGGTACTGCACCATTTGCATGCAACCTTCCTACCTGGGGAATATCAATCGCTTATGCCGAGAGAGGAAAAATAATAGAAGGTGCAATATTCTTACCTTCAATAGGGGAATTCTACATTTCATTTAAGGGGAAAAATTACTACGCTGAAGGCGTAAATCTAAATGATCATATTTTAAATTTCAAAGAACTCACTACAAAAAATGCGAATTTCGCAAATGGTGCATTAATAAGTATTTCTCAAGATATTGCAAAAAATGGCAGATTCACCCTTTCAAATCCAGTTCAAGCTGTTTGTTGTACAGTATTCTCAGCTACCGGTCTTCTTCGGGAAAGATATGCCGCATATATTGGTTCTATGAAACTCTGGGACATCGCAGGAGCTTTACCTATGCTCATAAATGCAAAATTTATGTTGAAAAATTTGAAAGGGGAAAAAATATCACAAAAAATAGAGCCCAAGAGTTGTAAGATTTTTAGCAACAACCCCCTTACAAAATGGCGCTACGATAATAATTTAATTATCTGCAGAGAAGAAAAAATATACAATAAAATTAAAAAAAATATATTTCAGATTTAATCTGAATATATAGGAAATTAAAATAAAACAACTTTTTTATATGATAATCAGCTAAAAACCGGGATATCAATCATTCACCTAATTTCGCCACTCCAATCAGCAAAAAAATTATACAGTTTATCCGATGAAGAGTAGTTGAGTCAGGAAGCCTGATGAGTAAATAGGGTCTGCTGAAAAAAGATTTTTGAGTTTTTGGGTAAAAAGTTTCTTTGCGCATACTCTATATTTTCTGAAAAATTTTCTGACTCTGCCGTCGTTTTTTCTTATTTCTCTCAGTTTTAGGCTCTCGATGCTGCCGTTTTCAGGTTCATTCCGAGAAGCCCCAGCCTGATCCAGATTTCCGATCCCTCCTTCGTCTTGTATCTTATCGGTTTGAGCCCAAGATGCTCCTTCGCGTGTCCAAATGCACCTTCGACCCTGTTGCGTTCCATATTTTTTTCTCCTGCCATGTTTTAACTTATTCTAATATAAGAAATATGTATTTATCAGGAGATATACTCTGGAAATGGTATCCATAAAATTCCATTTAGTCTTTTTACAGAGGAATATCAATCAATATCTTTTTTTATTATCTATATGTGACTATCAATTCCTGACAAGGGATCTATTGTAGAAAGCAGAGTTTGCCAATCCGAGTAAAATTAATGTATTGATTGTAAATGTACCTCCATAGCTTATAAGCGGTAAAGGTAATCCAGTAACAGGCAAAAGACGAATTGTCATTCCAATGTTTATAAAACTATGAATAAAAATAAGGATACATACACCTACTGCAATATATTTTCCAAATGGATCTGCCGACATCGAAGTTCTTAGGAGAGAGAAACAGAGAGAAAGGTATAAAATAACTAATCCAAGTGAGCCAATAAATCCCATTTCCTCGCCTATTACTGAAAAAATAAAGTCTGTATTTGAAACAGTTTGAGGAAGAAAACCAAGAGAATGTTGGGTTCCCTGCATAAATCCTTTTCCATAGAGGCCTCCACTACCTACTGCCAGTTCAGCTTGTAAACTATTCCAACCTCTATTTCTGATGTCCCTGTTTGGGTCAAGAAATACTCTTATTCTCTCCTTCTGATATTCTTTAAGAAATGGGTATGCTGAAGGCAATAAAATGAGCATAGCAATGATTCCAGAAAATATCCATTTTTTATTAAGGCCAGCCACAAATAGCATAGAAAATGTCAAAGGAATTATTACTACTGCAGTTCCGAGATCGGGTTCAACACATATTAAAATAAATGGAATAGCAGCAATAATTAGACAAAGTAGAAGATGGTATAATTTGTTCACATTAAAATCTCGCAAAGTTAAAATCCATGCCAGCATTATTACCAGAGCAGTTTTAGCCAATTCAGAAGGTTGAAATCTAAATCCCATGATATTTATCCAGCGTTTTGCCATGTTTATACGTTGTCCTTGAAAAAGAACTAAAATCAAAAACAAAACTGATATAACAAATATAATTGGGGCTAATAATCTTAACTTTTTGAGATCAAAAAAAAATGAAAGATATATCCATAAAGAAAAGCCAACAGCAAGCCAAATTATTTGCATTTTCCAATAATCCTGTATTCTGCCACCAACCTGTTGACCTATTCCGTAGATAAAAAGCACCCCTGATAAAGAAAGAGAAATAATCACAAAAAAGTGCAAAAAATCAAATCTTTTAAGAAAAAGAGCTAAATTAGAGTTTTCCACTTTACTTAAATTCTGATCCATGTTATAAACTACTTAACTTTTTATGATATTTTTTTACGAAATTCGAAAATTTTATCTGAAGCAAATGCAATAAGTTCCATTACAACATGAATTTTTTCCTCAATTAGACCACTAATTTGAGGGGATAATTTTATTAAAGCCCTCATATTATTTTCACAGGTGCAAAATTCTTTTCGCAATCTCTTGTAATTGGCTACACAAAATTCCGGATTTTCATTTGATGAAGATATGACTGTAAGAAGTCGTCCTGTCGACATTGCAAGAAGAGCGCTTATTCGAAGTCCAATGGGTTTTTCTTTATTGGAAAGTACGGCATTTTGTATCAAGAGCCAACTTTTTGATAATTTAAGTAACTTTTCTACAATAATAGAATCTTTATGCTTTTTCCAGGAGAGTTCAAAATCCTCTTCTTCATCATTGTCTTCAGAATCAAAGGATTCAGTTTCTGCTTTTTGTCCAGACATTAACATATCTTCGCCTGGTAAGTATATATATTTAGGAAGCAAGTCAAGGTAGTCTCTAACACTTTTTTCTTCTTCTCTAAATAGTTTTTCCCATTTAAATTCGTCTGGTGAGTTATCTTTCATTTTTTTTCTTTCTCCTGCTATTTTCTAACTTTGGAGCATCACTCCAGAGTTCTTCAAGACTGTATTTTTCTCGAATTGGCTTTAGAAATATGTGTACCAGAACACTTCCATAATCAATTACTATCCAACCACTTTCTGCACTTCCGGAATTTACAATGGGTCTACGGTTAAATTTTTCTTTTACTGCAGTTATAATTTCATTGGAGATAGCTCTCAATTGAGGTGTTGAATTTCCCCCACATATGACGAAATAATCTGCAACAGTAGTAAGTTCTCTTACCTCCAATATTGTAGTATTTTCTGCTTTCATATTATCTGCGGACTTTTTACAGAGAAGTGCAATTTTTTTTGAATCAAGACTCTTTTTTTTCGGCATGTTTAACCTCTTTTTTTACATATAATTTTTTTGATTTAATATATTGAATTACTGGATCAGGAAGTCCTTCATAATTTTCCTCATAAGCGATATTATACCTTATTTGAGAAGATGAAAGGTTGCTAAGAGGAGAGTTAAGAATTATTCCTTTTGCGATTTTCTCAAATTCTTCCCTTCTCCACAATTTTTTGAGTTCTTCCAAATCAACTTCATAACCGGGTCTTCTATAAGTAATAATATTCCAATTTTTTACTATTTCCTCTGCATTATACCACGTATGTAGATTTAAAAGACTGTCAGAACCTATTAGAAGTGAAAGTTCATCGTTAATGTACCTTTCTTGAAGAGCTCTCATGGTGTAAAATATATAGGAAGGTTTTTTGTTAAGATGGCGTTCTATATCAGAGACTATCATACTTTTTTTCCCTTCGGTTATAAGTCTAATCATTTTCAGTCTGGAATCAAAAGGGGCAAATGAAACAGAATTTTTATGAGGCGGGTAATAGGTTGGCACAAAAATGAGCAGATTAACAAAGCAGGAGACTACGTAATCTGCAATTATGACGTGACCTTTATGGGGAGGGTCGAATGAGCCGCCAAATACAGCTATTTTCATTTAATAAGATTTCCTGATATTTAGTTTTATAGTTCTTTAGATTTCACCTTGTCTCAGCTGCACTCTCTTTTCCTTCAAATAAAATTACAGCTATATAAGCGAGAAAAAATATATACGATATGGCGTAAATCCCAGTTAGAAAAATATAGTCAAAAGGAATATTCCTGCGCGCTGCAACAGCATCTGCAAGCCAGAATAATTGCCAGTTGGGCAAAATTGCATAAAATAATGCGGAAAGGGAAAATGTTCCCGCTGACGACGCAAAAAAATAATCAGATACAAGGCCAAGAAAAAAAATCACCGAAACTATTGTAAGGTTAGAAACAATATCAATACGCGTAGAAAGACTTACTGTTAATGCTGACATTATCCATATTGCAAACATTAGAATAACAAAAACGGGTGTTGTAATAGAGAGTGCTATTACAGGTTCATCAATAGCTGTAGAACCAGGATATTTTATACAAACAATTATAGCGAGGATTGTGGATAAAAGAAAGAGGGCTGATACTGAAGATGATGCAAATGGTTTTCTCTGAAGGTAATTTCTCAACGCCCCAAATATAGATGAAGCCAATAAAAGACCTAAGTAACTATAAAATAAAAGCCAATCGAGATCAAATTGATCCTTTGCTACACGTATCGTAATGAGCATCGCAGCCTCACAACAAAAAACAAAAATTGTCATTGCAAGTATAACCCCTGCGATTTTTGCACTAATAAAGATGTATTTAGGTACCGGTTTCGAAAGTAACAACAGGACTGTTCCATTCTTCATCTCTCTGGTTACTGTATGGCTTGCACAAAGGATAGAACATACCATTCCAAATACGAGTGTTGTAGCAAGTCCTGTGTCAAAAACCAGTTTTGATTGATCTCTAAAGACGAAAAGCGCCATCATAGGCGAAAATGCAATAATTAATAATGCAGTAATTAGCAGAAGATAATAAATAGGTTCGCGCAATGATTCACGCAAGGTATTTTTGGCTATTTGATAAAATATCATTTTTATATTACTTTATATCTTTCTTAACTATTTCCCCGGGGACTGTATTCATATTTGGCCAGATTTTTCTACCGGGATATATGCTGGTGTGAATACCGGTGTGAACATTATCTCCAATTATCGCCCCAAATTTTCTTCTTCCTGTGTCTATAAGTTTTCCATCACAATCTGATTTATGATTTTTTCCATCATGCCGTAGATTAGCTGTGATGGTTCCAGCTCCTATATTTGTATTGAAACATATTACTGTATCGCCGATATAACTTAAATGACCTACAGATACGTTTTCCATTAAAATGGAATTTTTAATTTCCACAGCTTGTCCAATATGACAATTATTTCCTATATATGAGCACCCTCTTATATAACAGTTGGGGCCGATTTTGCAATTTTCACCAATAATAACATTTCCTTCTATATATACTCCGGGAAGAATTTTAGCCGTTGAGGCGATTTTTACTTTACCGTCAATATTTACTCCACCTGGAATTTCACATAGTATTTGATTTTTCTCAAGTTTTGAGATTAGTTTTTCATTAATGTTCAGTAGATCCCATGGATATCTTATTACAATACTCTCAGAGTCGCAAGTTATTTCTTCTGCTCCCGGATATGGATTGTTTGAATCTCCATGTGACGACCAGCATACAGGTAAGCCTTCCAGAGGACAGAGTACTACAAAATTTTTGAGTTTTGCAATTTTTGAAATTAGTTCATTTGAAGGGAAAAAATCTTCCCTTACACAGATAGTATCGCAGGAAAGATTTTGAAGGAGAATTTTTAATATATCGGAATATTTTTCACCTGCAATTTTTAATTCTGATATTTTTCTGCCTATTCCAACAGGATGAAGAGTCTTTTTTTCTCCTGTATTTATTACCTTTACCTTCATTATGTCAGTCCTTTTCTTATTGTATTACCTATTTTTTCTGTCCATTCATTGACTTTTTTCTCTGAAGAAGCTTCGATAAGTATTCTGATTTTATTTTCAGTGCCTGAATAACGAACTATTACTCTCCCCTCTGAACTTAAATCCTCTTCGCATTTTTTTATAATATCTAACAATCCGGGCACATTTTCAAATGGTACTTTTTCTTTTACATTTATATTTGTTAATTTTTGCGGATACTCTGTCATAAAATCTGCAAGTTCTGTTAAAGATTTTCCTGTTGATGCCATTAAATTAAGAACATGCAAAGAAGAGATTATCCCATCACCCGTTGTTGCATAATCCATAAATATTAAATGTCCTGACTGTTCACCTCCAAGATTAAGCCCTAAACTACGCATACGATCTATTACATATCTATCTCCAACATCTGTAACCTCAACATTAATTCCATTTTTTTTCAGAGCATCACTCAGACCAAGATTACTCATAGTTGTTATTACCACAGTATTTTTTGAAAGTCTCTTCTTCCTAGCAAAATCCAAAGCACATAGACCAATAATCCTATCACCATTTATGATATTTCCTTTTGAATCACAAAATATAACTCTGTCAGCATCACCGTCGAGGGCTATTCCAATATCAGCTTTAGTTTTCAGAACTTCACTTTTCATAGTATCGGTATAGGTAGCTCCACATTTTTCGTTAATGTTAAATCCATCTGGATTTATAGCAATTGGATAGACAGTAGCTCCTAACTCTCTAAATATTAATGGAGCCAGAAAGTAAGCAGCACCATTTGCACAATCAAGAACAATTTTCAATCCTTTCAGGCTTTGATTTTTAATAGAACTTTTTGCAAATTCTATATATCTACCACGAGCATCTTCTATTCTGTAGGCTTTACCCAGCAAATGAGTACTTATGTGAGCGCTGGTTATCTCCCCACCGAGCACGTGTGTCTCAATATCAAGTTCTATATCATCAGGAAGTTTAAATCCATCTGAGGAAAAAATTTTAATCCCATTATCATCACTCGGATTGTGTGATGCGGTAATCATAATTCCACAACTTGCACACATGGATTTTGTAAGATGTGCTACGGCAGGCGTTGGCATTGGTCCTACCAAAAACACATCCATTCCCATGCTTACTATTCCACTGGTAAGAGCAGTTTCAATCATATAGCCTGACAGGCGAGTATCCTTCCCTATCACAGCTTTAGCAGAACCGTGTCCTTCAGCTTTGAATACATGGGCTATTGCCTTGCCAACTTGTAAAGCTATTTCAGGAGTTATAGGATATGTATTTGCTTTTCCTCTTATGCCATCAGTACCAAAAAGTTCACGCATATTTTCTCCATTCTTTTATCTTAATTTTTTTCATTTGAGTTGCTTATATAGATTTTACTGTTAGTTATATGTATTAAAACTTCAATAAAGAGAAATTTTTTTCTAAGAAACAAAGCTAAAACAAAAGATTAATTAAATTAATAATATAACCTTTTTTTATGTCAAATACAACTCTACTTTGTACGTTCAGAAAACGAAACTGTAATTCTTCAGTCAAAAATCCTTTTATGCATAATAAATCTCGCGTAATTTTTATTTTTAATTCCTGTATTTCTGGCATTCTTATGATTCTCTTAATACTGCCTTAACAAGCAGTTGGAAGTTAAAAGAAGGAGGATCTGGTTTTCGTCTGATGCTGTGGGAACTGCATTTTCCTGTAGAATTTTCTGAAAGTTTGCGCAAGGATTTTTGCCCATCTGGCTTCTTGAGTCAACTGTGCGAAATAGAAAAATTCCCAGTCCAGAAATCAATTTGGTGAGCACTCGATTTTCTACATCTCTTTTATTATAATGCTATTATGATGTTGCGGGAACGTCAACAGCGCCGCATAAAGTCATATTTTTGAAAAATTCAGGAACTCTTATAGGGCGTTTGCTTTTTATATTCACGCAGGCATGAATTGTCCATCCTTCTGCAAGCAATTGTTCTTCTTTGCGAACTTCGCAAAAGATTTTTATTTTTGCTCCTTTTATTTCGGCGATCCAACCTCTTATTGTAAGTAAATCATCATATTTTGCAGGATAATGATAATTGCAATGCGCTTCAATGACAGGGAGAATGATACCTTCGGCTTCAATTTGAGGGTAAGCTTTTCCTGCTTCTCTGAGTAGTTCATTACGCAATCTTTCAAAATATACCAGATAATTGGCATAATACACTACTCCCATCTGGTCTGTATCGGCATAAGGGACTCTATATTTTATTTCTGTTTTTTGCATTTTTATATATTCTATTTTGAATCTATCAAAATTTTGAAGAGAATTTCTATTAAAAAATTACGGGGAAATTTTATTCTTCGAGACTTTTTAATGCCTTTTTTGCTTCTTCATCAAGGCCTGCATAAGGATCTGAAATATCTGTTTCCGGGGGCAATTTATATTTTTCCAGGTAAACAACTCTTACTTCATCAACAGGATAAATAATAACCTTTCCCGTATCATCAAGTTGAATCGAAACTTTTCTTGTCAAAAGATTTCTGTCAATAATCTTTCCCCTTCCTTCACCACAATCGCATAAAGAGCCTATTCGCGGCATACCTTTTTCCATTTCAAGATAACCTTCGTGTTCATATTTTAAACAGCATTTCAGGCGGTTACAATTTCCCGAAATATTATTGGGATTTAAAGGTAGATCCTGTTCTTTTGCCATTCGCACATTTATCGAGGCAAATTCACGAATATATCTTGCGCAACAAAGGCATTGTCCGCAAACACCAAAGCCTCCAAAAAGCGCGGCTTCATCCCGAACTCCAATTTGTCTTAATTCAATTCTTGTATTTAATCCGTGTGAGAGTTGTTTTACAAGTTCTCTGAAATCCACTCTTCCTGGGGCGGTGAACTGGAAAGTTACAAGCTTCATATCGAGAGTGTAATGAGCGTTAAGCAATTTCATAGGAAGATTTAAATTCTGAATGTATTGTATAGCGGTGCGCATTGCAGACTTTGCTCTCATTTGATTTTCATTAGCCTTTCCCTGATCTTGCATAGTTGCCTTGCGCTCAATTACCGGGAAATTATCATCGATAGGCTGCTTAATTTTTGGAAGATAACCAACTGGAAAAATTTTTACCAGCTGTCCATAATCAAGTAAACGTTCTTTGCGAATTACGCAAAATTCTTTTTCCCTGATATTAATATTTAATGGTAAAATTGCGTAATATTTCACCCCGGTATCAAGCTTAATTTCACAAAAAAGATTAGAGTTAGGAGTGTCTTTCAAATCTTTATCAGCCTCTTTATCAGGTTGATTTGGTAATTCGATTTTTTGAGAAGCGTTATCTTGATTTTCCATCTTCATATACATATTTTGCAAGTTAAAAATGGTGCCGACGGAGGGATTTGAACCCACACTTCCTCGCGGAAACTGCGCCCTGAACGCAGCGCGTCTGCCAGTTCCGCCACGTCGGCTTAGGAAAAATAATATACAACTAATATATTAAAAAACAAAACTTGTTTTAGTTGGAAATAAAACTATCTTATTCAAAAAATCAAACAAAGGTGGAGTGCTTTATGGCCGGACATAGCAAATGGGCAAATATAAAACATAAAAAAGCAGCGGCAGATAAGAAAAAAGGAAAAATTTTTTCACGTATTACTAAAGAAATAATAGTTGCTGCAAAAAAAGGAACAGACCCTGCATCAAATTCGAGGCTCAGACACGCAATTCTCGCGGCAAAAGAAGTAAATATGCCAAATGCTAACATTGAGAGGGCAATCAAAAAGGCAAGTGGCGAAGATGGCAGCGCAAATTATGAGGATATCGTTTATGAAGGTTATGCGCCGGGCGGGGTGGCTATTCTGGTAGAATGTCTTACTGATAATAGAAATAGGACTGCCTCAGAAGTGCGTTCTACCTTTGAAAAAGGGCATGGGAATCTTGCTGGTTCCGGAGCTGTTGCGTGGATTTTCAAAAAAAAATCTCATTTTCTAATAACAGGAGAAAATGCAAATGAAGATAAATTGATGGAAATTACTCTTGATGCTGGGGCCGAAGATATTGAATGTTCCGATAATTCTGCGCACATTTATGCTCCTCCAGAGGCTTATGAGGCTATTTCTAAAGCTCTTTCTGATGCAAAAATTCCTGTTACCGAATCAGGTATCACACAAATTCCAGAAAACTATTGTGAAATTAAAGATATATCTACTGCAAGACAAGTGTTAAATCTCATAGAAAATCTTGAAGAATTAGAAGATGTTCAGGCTGTTTACTCCAATTTTGATGCGCCACAGGAAATAATTGAACAATTGAATTCCGAAAGACAATGAGAGTCTTAGGCATAGATACAGCCATTAGATGCACCGGTTATGGGCTTGTTGATTGCAATAATGGAAGAATTGATATAGTAGACTGCGGAATTATACAAAACAAACATAATGTCCCACATAGCGAATGTCTCAGGAGGCTTGGCTGTGGAATTAGAGAGTTAATACATAAATTTAATCCCGATGTTGCTGCACTTGAAAGTGCTTTTTATTCTAAAAATGTTAAAACTGCAATGATACTAAGTTATGCACGTGGGGCAATTATGTTTGTGCTCGCTGAAAACAAAATCCCTATTTATGCATATGCTCCAAAGAAGGCAAAAATGGCAATTGGAGGAAGTGGTTCTTCAAGTAAATTAATGATAGCTCAAATACTTTCGTCAATGTTATCAATAGATATTAATCAGATTAATCTTGATGCCACCGATGCTCTCGCGATCGCAATTTGCCACGGGCAACTGGCAAGCAGACCAGGTTCAGAATTTTTCATAGAAAAGCCATTATAATATAGTTTTATTGCGAGTTTTTGAGAATATACAGTTTATCTCCTTTGCGTACTTTTTCCGATACAGGAAAGGTTACAGTTTCTCCTTTTTTTGCTTTAGAAAAATTTATATTATCAATTCTAAGAGACTTCACTTCTAATTCATAACAACCTGTCGTTGGGCCTATTATCATTATGAGATCACCAATTTTCAAGCCTTCACTTTGCAAATTAGCCTCAGCACAAGAGGCCTTTGGAAAATAATTCAGAATTTTTCCTGCGAAAACTTTTTTGAGAACATTCTTACCTCCAGAGATAGCACTCCATTCCCCACTCCTATCACCAAGATAGTATCCTCCATGCCAAAAACCACGATTGTAAACAAAAGAGAGTTCTTTTTCAGCTTCTTTTATAAATTCCACATCAAAACTCTTATTCTTTATCCTTCTTAAGGCTTCAGAATAAACTTTTGTTGTTTTATAAACATAATCTGGCGAACGCCCTCTTCCTTCAATTTTTAATATTGACACCCCACTTTCAATAATTTTATCCAGAATCCTTATACAACATAAATCTTTTGGAGACATAATATACTGGTTGTCTACCACAAACTCATTTCCAGTCTCATCATCATAAACCCTATATCGCCTGCGGCAATTTTGATAACATTCTCCGCGCATAGACGATTTGCCATATGTAAACAAACTCATACCACAGGTTCCAGCAACAGCTACACATAGCGCTCCGTGAATAAAAAGCTCCAATCTTACTTTTTCTCCTGAAGGGCCTTTTAGTTCTTCGCTCTCAATTCGACTCGCTATATTTGAAACTTGTCTGAGACTTAATTCTCTCGCTAAAACAAATACATCTGCATAACGGCTAAGATACTTTAACGTTGCGAAATTCGCAACATTCATTTGAACTGAAACATGAACAGATATTCCGATAGAATGAGCGTATTCCATCAGTCCAAGGTCAGATAAAATAACTGCAGAAACTCCAAGTTCCTTTGCTATATTAATGAATGAACAGGCCTCTTCATATTCGTCATCATAAATGATAGAATTGAGCGCAAGGTAGGATTTGACGTTTGCTTTCCGGCATTTTGACAACACCCTTGGAATATCTTTTTTTGCGAAGTTCGCAGAACTATGCGATCGCATATTAAGCTTACCAGCTCCAAAATATATAGAATTAGCTCCTCCATTTATTGCTGCCGCTAATGATTCCAAAGAACCAACCGGAGCACATATTTCAACTTTAGATAGAGAATGACTCATAAAAAACGAATATTTTACGGGTATTTCTCGATTAATTTACGGATTTCTTCACAAAGTTTATCGAGGTTTTTGTTTTGTAGTGCGCTTACTGGGATTATAGTTATGTTATTGACTTTTTTTTGAAAAATTTTTAGATTTTTCTTTGCTACTTCAATGTCTATTTTATTTGCGGCAATGATGGATTTTCTTTTTGAGAGTCCTTTCATATAGAGTTCAAGTTCTTTTTGAAGGGAGAGGTAATCAGAATATGGGTCTCTTCCATCTACTCCTGCCATATCGATTACATAAACTAAAACAGAGGTTCTTTCTATATGACGAAGAAATTTATGTCCAAGTCCGATATTATTGTGTGCGCCATCGATAAGGCCTGGAATATCTGCTAAGGTTATTCTTGTATAATCTTTAAAAGATACGACACCGACGGATGGATACAGAGTAGTAAAAGGGTAAGGGGCTACTTTTGGGTGGGCATCTGATATGGCATTTAGTATTGAGGATTTTCCTGCATTTGGATAACCTACGAGGCCGGCATCTGCAATGGTTTTCAATTCGAGTTCAAGCTGTTTTTCTTCCCCGCATTCTCCTTTTTCATGTTGGGTAGGAGCTCGATTTTTATTAGAGAGAAAGCTGGCATTTCCCCTTCCTCCTTTTCCTCCTTTTGCTGCAATAAACTCCTTTTCAGGGGAGTCCATATCGGCAATTATTATATTTTGCTTTAAATCTTTTATGATAGTTCCAACGGGAACTTTAAGTATAAGATCTTTTCCTCTTGCTCCTGTTTGGTCTTTTCCTTTTCCATGCCCACCGCGACCTGCTTCAAAGTGGGTATTGTAGAAGTACTCAACTAAACTCTGTTCTCCACTTTCTGCCCTTATGATTACATTTCCGCCATCTCCGCCATCTCCGCCATCTGGCCCACCTCTTGGAACATAAATTTCTCGTCTGAAACTGCAAGCCCCATTTCCCCCTCTTCCTCCCTTAACTTTAATAACAACCCTATCGACAAACATAAATTATTTTAAGGGAGAAGCCTTGATTTTAATTTATTGTTGTAGAGGTAGGACATTTACTCTTTTTCCGCCATTTGAAAACTCTACTGTCCCATCAACGAGAGCAAATAGCGTAAAATCCCTGCCACAACCTACATTTTTACCTGGAACAAACTTCGACCCCCTTTGCCTTACAATTATCGATCCGGCACTTACAAATTGTCCACCGTAGGCTTTTGTCCCAAGCATTTTCGGATTGGAATCCCTGCCGTTCTTACTACTTGATTGTCCTTTCTTATGAGCCATTTTATAATCCTCCAAAATAATTTTTATTTTCTTTTAATTTTATAAAAAAAAGGGTTTTAAATATATGGCATAAAATGGATATTTCAAGAAAGGATGATATTCTTTTTGTATATTTTTTGAAAAATTTTCAATTCAGAGTATATTCGCTTAATTTTATTTTGTTAAGGGAAGAACTATGAGCCTCGATAAATTACGCGCACAAGTTGACCGTATTGATCAGCAAATAGTCAATTTGCTAAACAAACGGTGTATGGTTGTTGCCAAAATAGGCAAAGCAAAAATAAAAGGAGGAAAAAAAATATACGTTCCAGAAAGAGAAAAACAACTCCTCTCCAGACTTGAAAAAATTAATAAAAATGGATTTTTGCCCCAAAAATCCCTTCGAGCAATTTATAGGGAAATTATGTCTGCTGCAATTTCCATAGAAAAACCTCTTGAAATTGCTTATTTTGGACAGGAAGCATCTTTTACTCATCTTGCTGCTTATTCGAAATTTGGGCATGCTCCTAAATATTCAGCAAAAACTACAATTTCAGATGTATTTAATGATGTTGATGCAGAAAGATATGATTATGGAGTTGTTCCCATAGAAAATTCTACAGAGGGAGTTGTAAATCACACTCTTGATATGTTGGTAAACTCATCAGTAAAAATTTGCGCCGAAATAAATATGAGGATTCATCAAAATCTTCTTGCAAATTGTGAAATGAAGAAGATTAAGAAAATTTATGCTCATGCTCAATGTTTTGGACAATGTCGTTTGTGGTTGCAAGAGAATATGTCTGGAGTTGAAATTATTGAAGTTTCAAGCACATCAAAGGCTGCAGAACTTGCTGCTCGCGAAGATAAAAGTGCCGCTATTGCAAGTTCTATGTCGGCAAAAGTTTATAAATTAAAGTTGATCGCAGAAAAAATTGAAGACAATCCCTATAACACTACGAGATTTCTGGTAATAGGAAAGCAGGAACCAAATGCCACAGGAGATGATAAAACTTCGATTTGTTATGCAGTAAAGGATAGAGTTGGCGCCTTATATGACAGTTTAGTTCCTTTCAAAAAACACGGAATTACTCTCTCAATGATTGAAAGTAGGCCGTCGCGAAGAAAAAACTGGGAATATTTCTTTTTTGTAGACGTGAAAGGGCATATAAGCGATGGAAATATTAGAAATGCGATCGAAGAACTCACTGAAATATGCCAGTTTGTAAAAATTCTCGGAAGTTACCCTCAATCAGTAAATGATTTATGATCAGACTAAGAAACCTATTATTGGTAAACTAAAAGAATGATTGTTAACTTGTTTGTCACATGAAGTTTTTTAAAACTTAATTTTCAAGAAAGTCAGAAATTGAATTAGTTCTTTGCATTCAAGACAATAAAATCTGTACCACCAAAATTTCTATGTAATTTCAAAGCAAGGTATTGAGAGTTTGCAAAAATGGACAAATCAAATTTTTCCGGTATTTTTACTATTACATCAGCATTTTTTGCGAATTTCGCAAAAATAGAATTATTTACATGCTTTTCAAGAAAATACTTTGTTTTTTCATACGGTGGATCTAAAAAAATTACATTCGCATTAATATCTTCATAGGACTTAATAAAAGTCTCCGCATTAGTTTTAAAAACACTAAATTTTGTCAAAATACTGCCATTTTTAAGTCTATTGATATTGTTTGAAATTACGTTCACGGCAATTTGTGATTTTTCAACGAATATAACCTCTGATGCTCCCCGACTTGCGGCTTCGAGGCCGAAAGCACCTGAGCCAGCAAAGATATCAATCACTTTAAGTCCATCAAAGGGACCCAAACTTGAAAACAGAGATATTCTTGAGCGCTCAAGAATAGGACGTGCAGTTCCCTTTGGAGAGAAAAATTCAATTCCGGAAACAATACCACCAGTTATTCTCATTATCTTAGTTCTGAACTGAAATTTCTTTTATTCAAAAACATCTTTTTCTTCTTCTTTATTTTGATTATCCTGGTTCATTTGTCGTCTTGGTGGTCGAGGTGGCTCTCTAAAATGAGGAGGATGCTCTTCCTGTAAAGCAGGTTGAGAAAAAAATTTATTTTCTTCAAGGTTTATCCCAATACCTTTTTCTATTTCGGGATTTTTTACCCTATAATATGCAGGGTCTTTTGAATTATTATTTCCAAAAAAGTCAATTTTTTCAACTTTATTTTCTTCCTGTAAATTAATAGAAATGACTTTTTTAATATCCTTTAGTTCCTGAATAACCAGGTTATTATTTCTGTCGTTTTGATAACTTGAAACAAAGCCAAGTCCATTTTCTCCAAACATTATGCAATTTTTTAATATTAATTTAGCTTTGATAGATCTTCCAGTAATAGAGAATAAAAACACATATGGCTCGCCATATATTATGCTGTTTTGAATTTCTACAATACAACGTTGAGATATTCGTATAGCAGCATTTCTTCCTTCCAATAGTGGAATTTGTGGCAGAGGAATTTGTAAATCATAAGGTTTAAATCTAATCACACAGTTTTTTATAAAAATATCCCATTCTTTATCATGAGAATAAGTATTAATAAACCCTATTGCAGTATTATATACAATTAAAGAATTTTTCTTTTCATTTTGCTCTTCAAGATGAATTGAGTCTATAGAACTATTTATTATAGTTAAATTTTGTGTAGTTCGAACTTGCTCTCCTACGAAATCCTTTAATATACAGTTTTTCCCTGATAAAACTATTGAAAGCCTTCTGGGTATCTTGCCCTCAGTGGAAATTATCAATGAATCTTGATTTATAACTAATTCTTCATAGGAACCAGGCTCTATAATAAGCATGTCGCCTTTTGATACTTTTGCTAAGGCTTGTGCGGGAGGTAAAGTATCTCCTTCAGCTGATTTTCCACAACGAATTATATTTTTAGGTTTCAGTTCGATTGCTTTCTTTATTTCTGATTCTTCAGAACCAGAAAAAAGATTCTGCAAACAAAAAAAGAAGAAGCAGTAGAATAATAATAGATGCAAAAAATTGTTTCTCATACTTATAGTGGATTTAAAAATTATTTTATATACATTTTGCAGTTGACCATTGTTAATACAGAAGCCAAGCCAGAAAAGACATGAATGCCACCATAAGTCACGCTCGTACTTGCCAGCATAGGTATCTCCCCGAAAAGATAAACTCCAATCTTGCCCTACAAGAGTATACTCATGTTCTGGCATATCTGCACCACAATATTGCCTTTATTTATTGAATTAACATGATTTAACATGCAAAATTTAGATTTAATATATTACATTTAGTAATGTTTGCAAATTTTCACAAAATTTAACAATCTAATTTTGATTATTCTTGTTTACTCTCAACTTGAAATCATTGACTTACACAGTTTTTATAGAAAATTATAATACCTCTATTATCTGCGACTTTCGCATTTTTCAGGAAATAAACAAAATGATAAAGGAGCCATTTCAAGCAGAGAAGATCCTGGAATACACTATCAGCAATAAGATAATATTAAAGGGGGTATCAGGAGGAGCAAATTATCATCAATTTTTCACAGAAAAGTTAAAAAATTGTAAAAACCTCATATTGTTTTTTTGTAAGTTATTGCAAGGAGTAGTATAATAAATTTAGAAGAATTAAAAACAAAATTTTATAAAAAAAATTGACACAAATGAAATCTTTAAGATTAATCACAAGAGGTGATGATGCTGCTTCATCAAAAAGTGCAAATTATGCAATAAAAGAAAGCTTTGAAAAAGGAATTTTGAAAAATTGTTCAATATTGGCATGTACAGATCTGCTTGATCACGCCTACGAAACCTTAGGGAACCTAAAAGGTTTATGTTTCGGCCTTCATGCCACTATTGCTTGTGAGTGGCTTAATGTAAAATGGAAACCTATAATACAAGTAGATAAAGCATTGGGATTCACAGATAATGAAGGATATTTTCTCCCATTCCCAAATGCAGTCCATAAAGCAGTTGTTCCTCTCGAAGTCATAATGAAGGAAATCTCTGCTCAACTTGACAGGCTTACTCGTATTGGTTTTAGACTCTCATATATAGACCTCCATATGTGTTTTGGTTGGATAGAGGGGGTTGGTAACGCCGTAAATGAACTCTGCCTAAAAAAAGGACTTATAAATGGTTTTTCAGGCTATAAATATTTCCCCAAAACTGATGATAAAAAGAATCTTGTTGAGTCATTTTTACAAGCAATAAAAACAGTAGAACCTGACACTTATCTTCTAATTGGACATCCAGCTTATGATGATGAGGAAATGTCAAAATATGTTATCTACGGAAATCTTACCCCTGTGTCTCGTGAAAGAGATGAACAGAGAAGACTTTTCCTCGATAAAAAAGTTATGAACCTTGCCAGATCAGGTTTTATAAAACCTATAAGATATGATGAGCTTTTATAATTTTTCTAAAAAAATATTTTTTATATTTTCTTGCGGAGTGGTAGTGTTTTTCCTTCGTGCCATTTAGGAGTTAAATTTATGTGCATGATATTTTTTGGCATGCCTTGAATTCTATTTCTAACCTCATGATCAAGAATTGAAATAGTTGTTTCTGCTACTTCTTTTTCCTGGTATATAACTCCACTTATCGGGTTAGACCACTCATCAATTGGATTAACTATTAGCGAACAAAAACCGAGTTTAGAGAAAATATTTTCAGGAAGATTTTCTTTCAATATGTAATATTGTCCTATGTGAAAACCTATGATTGCATCAGGTTGCCATTTATTAACCCATTCCAGAAAAAGTTTTTGCGCCCCAGTTTCCCCTTGAAATGGCGGAATAATTTCCACCTTGCCTTCATAATGTCTTTGTCTTTCCAGAACCGCAGCAAGTCGCAAATCATCATCAGGTACACTTGGATTATGCCTACAAGGAGCGGCCCCTATTCTCACGTAACCAGCTTCTACGCATTTATCCCAGGCCATTTGAAGAGCTTTAAACACATCCCCTGAAACACGATGAAAATTATATCTCCATAAAGTATTTGTATTTGAAGCAACAGAAAAATCCTTTAACTTGAGATCATATGCTACTGAATCTCTATTTATTATCCTGCCTATAATGATTGCTACATATCCTCTGTGATATAAGACCTTTTCCACATCTTCAGCCGAATTAAATTCTCTCAAATTAAAAGGCTCTATAATATATCCATATCTTAATGCTATTTCAGGCAAATAGGCAAAATCAGGTAATCTTTCTCTCGTAAGATTTACTTTATCATCGTATAAAAAGGCAATAGGGAGAGATTCTATTTTCTTTTTTTTTAATCTATTCCCAGAGCCCATTATAGAAAATAACATATTAGGACGATATCGCAATTTTTTAGCAATTTCTTGAACACGTTTTAGTGTTTTCCTTGCAAGTAGAGGACTATTTTTCATTGCCAAACTAACAGTTGATTTGCTTACACCTGCTTTGCGGGCAACGTCAATAATAGTTGCACGTTTTTTCCCTTTTATCCTTATTTTCATACAAAATCTTTAGATAAAATCGCAATATATACAAGTACAAATCTACATTAATTCCATTTTAATTATTTTCAAACCGTTCCAAAAATAAAATTCTTGATTTTTTAATAGTTTTCTGTTATATTAGTTTTTAAAAAATCAAAGATTGTAATTATGCACAGAAAAAATGAATTAATTTTCTTTACGCTAATTGAGTTGCTCGTAGTAATAGCTATTATTGCGATTTTAGCAGCCTTATTATTACCATCTCTTCAAGAGGCAAAAAAAGTTGCTAGAAGTTCTTTGTGCAAAAGTAATCTTAAACAAATTGCATTGGCTAGCCTTGCTTATGAATCTGATTGGAAAGTCTTACCTCACAATGGAAATCCTGCAGATTGGGCTTCATGGCATGAGTTATCTACTAATGATTGGATGTATAAACTTGAGGATGCTGGCTTATATAAACCCGGAAGCCGAGGCGGAACAGCAATGCATTGTCCCGAAGCAACGCTAATGGTCAAACCACGTTGGTACTACGTGGCTCGTTCTGATAATGATTATACTTGTAATTATAATATAGCAATGAAATATACCGGTGGAGGTTGGCATTGTATGGGACCTTATGTAAAAAACTTAAGCTCTAAACTATATTGGTACGCTGATGCACCAATGGGTCTATATAGCGGGGAATATTACCCATATACGTGGACGCAACTTGGAACGAGTAGCAGCTATCCGTGGATGCTCGACGCCACAAAACCATTTTACAGTAAGGGGCATCCTGGAAAAACAGCTAATTTTATTTTTGGTGACACACATGTGGAGAGTCTAACGAGGACCAGTCTTGACGGTAAAACAACTGGTGATAGGTTTTGGGGACCAAGTCCTTATATAGATTTCAACGGTTATGCAAGACCATAATTTCATTTCTTTACGATTTATTTAGTTGCAAGAATCTTATACACAATCCACATAATTAAATATATTTATTGTCATTAATTTTCTAAAAATTTTTTAAGAGAGAAAAGCCTTACAGGATTTTTGACAAAGAGCCATTTGGCCAATTCTTCAGCTCTTTTTAAACTTATTGATTTATCTATAACTTTTGTTGCCAGTGCTTTTGCAACATTTTCTCTTGCAATATATTGATGCCCATAAACACCGTCAATAAAACAATAATCTCCCCCAAAAGCACTGATTTTATTTGCTGGGACAGTATCAAGCCATTCAATTAAAGCACGTTTGGCTGCTTCTGGGCTTATAATATGAGCCCAACACATATCTATGAATACATTTTTAAACATTTTTGCAAGAGCTCCAGTTTCCATTACATAAGGATATCCCATATGGAAAAGATCAAAAATTACATTTGGATAATTTATAAAAAGTTCTGACATTAATAATGGATTGGAGTTAGAAAGAATATTTCCATTACCTTCTTGTATACCTGTGTGTATCTGTATAACAAGTTTCTTTTCATGAGCTAAACTGCAAATGAAATTCATCATCCAATCAGACAGATTTTTCTGATGTAAAAGTTTTGCCTCTTGTGATAATGCTTTTTTCTTTATAAAGGAGTTAAATGATTTTTCTGCGAGACTGCGTTTTACTCTGCAAAAGTTAAGATTACGTTGGTAAGCCAAACCACATTTTAAGCAAACCACTCTACTATTTTCATTTAAAAATCTTTCAATGTATTTTTGTGTGACATTCATCCAATCCGCCAGAGAATATACTTCAAGCTTTATTTTAGAAGCAATTTCTTTAATCTGACTATAACTTTCCGGAAAAACAAATCTATCTATTCGCATCGAATGAACAAAAAGATCAGATTTCTCTTTACAATTTTCAGGAAGAGAATCTCTTATAAAAAGCAAAATTCGTGATTTCTTTTTTAAAATAAAATCATAGTGATTGCCTTTCTGTCTTGCCTCCGTGAAACGATTATTAAGTTCCACAATCGTGGAAGAATTTATATTTTTAATACCGTAAATATCTCTTGCTGCAATAGAGAGCGCCCTTCCATAACCAGTATTTTCCGCAGCCCGCCAATATGGTTCTACCATTCGCCAGCGTTTTTGAATATCTATATTACCATTGCGTATCAGCTCAAGAATCTCATTTGGAAGGCCTGCTGAAACAATGTCTGACGAAAAGTAATGTCTCAACCATTCTGAGAGGACATCTGTATCCTGCGGGCGTTTACTTTCTTCAGGCAAGTGTTCATGAGTATCAACTATTTTAAGTGAATTAATACTAGCAAGAATTTTATCATATAATAACATCATAATGAGGAAAATATATAAAATACTCTATCACTTTACTACAGCAAGAAAGATAATTCAAGGAAACAATCAGAAAAAGTTATCTTTTTTAGTTTGTTAAGGAAATAAAAAAGAGATATATTTTGACGATATAATAAGGATAAAAACAATATCTATAATCATGCTCTTAATTATACCTCAATACAAGCTATGGTTCTCATATCCACATCCCGGTATTTTATATCTTGCGTCATCCTTGAGAGAAATTGGAGAAAATGTTGAATTAATAGATGGAGGAATACTTACAGAAAGAGAGTATTTTAGAAAAATCGAAGACGCCTTAAAAAGACATCAAAAGATAGGAATTACTGTCTCGGTAGCTCACGTAGCATCAGCAGTCAAAACAGCAAAATTTATAAGGTCTAAAAATCCTGAGAAAAAAATTATCTGGGGAGGACCATACGCGAGTTCACAATTCGAAATGATAACAAATGAACTTGCGGATATAATAGTTATCGGAGAAGGAGAACTCATACTTAACGCCATTTGTAAAGAAGAAAAGCTATCACAAGTACCTTCTATTATTTACTTTGAAAACGGCGAGAGGAAAATTAATCTAAGACATTCCTACATAAATGACCTGAACAAACTTCCCTTTCCGGCATATGATTTGATT
Source organism: uncultured Lentisphaera sp. (assembly GCA_964426675.1). GTDB lineage: Bacteria > Verrucomicrobiota > Lentisphaeria > Victivallales > GWF2-50-93 > DYMC01. The sequence continues at coordinate 88,424 of CAYRRM010000002.1, read as the reverse complement.
GATTTCAATGCGTATGAAAATCCGGGACTAAAACCAGTAGCTCAAATAATTTCTACCAGAGGGTGTCCATATCAATGTATAAACTGCACAAAAATTATCCATGGAAATCTATACAGAAAAAGAAGTCCTGAAAACACGGTCGAAGAAATATCATTATTAATTGATAGATACAAAATCCGTGAAATTCATTTTTGGGATGATAATCTTACTCTTGATATAGATAGAGTTAAAAAAATCTGCGATTTAATTTTGAAAAAAGGAATTAATAAAAAGGTTCGTTTTGCCGTACCAGCAGGAGTAAGAGCCGATATATATGATGAAGAAATGTTCTCTATGATGAAAAAAGCAAATTTCTACTTACTTTCAGTAGCTGTGGAATCAGGAGTTCAAAAAGTAATTGATAAAATTGGGAAAAAGCTTGACCTCAAAAAAGTTCCCGAAAATCTGGGAAAACTTGAAAAACACGGTTTCAGAATTCTACTCTATTTTATGATGGGATTTCCTTTTGAAGACGAACTGGATATGAAAAATACTGCAAATTTTGTGGCAAAGTTGCCAGGACATCACTTAAGCTGTTTTGCAGTTGTTCCATTACCGGGAAGTAAACTATTTGAAGAATGGAAAACAGTTCCCGATTTCAAAGATTACACATATGTAAATTATGATAATCCTATACCTAAGGCACGAAGTTCAGAGGAAGAAATAAAGCTTAAAAAAAATATTCGTCTTGCATATCTTAAGTTCTATTCGCCTCGACGGATATTAAAAACAATCCGCCTCATGCTCAAAGAGGGAAGTTTTTTAAACGATTTGCGTTTTGCACTTAAAAATGCTTTCAAATTATTTCTGATAGGTCATAAATGAGTTTTAAAAAAAATATCTGGGTTTTTCCTATTATCCTTGGTTTCATTTTGCGTTGTCTTGTGATTTTAAACAATGGCCCCGGGCCTAACTACGATTCGCCTGCATCTACTGATGAAGTTAATTACCGTGAACTTGCCAGAAATATTTATGAAAATAAAATTTTTGCCTCATGGTCCGAAGGATTTTTTACCCGTTCTGTCCGAGCACCGGTTTATCCGGCTATTATTGCGTTTGCGAATTTCGCATTTGGGACCTACTCTGCATTGCTTTTAAATCTCTTATGCGACACCATGAATATATTTTTGCTTTATTTGCTCTCTCGTCTTCTTTTTTCGTCCCCTGTGGCAATAATTACGTCTTTTGCTTATTCCATTTTTGCTCCGTCTTTCCTTTACTTAAGATTCAGTACTCCTGAAATACTGTCAATCTTCTTGATATTACTCCTTTTGATATCAATAATAAAGTATGAAAGATTTAAATCATTTTATTTTTTGTCGGTTGTAGTATTATATACTTTGTTGATTCACACTCGTCCTGCTTTCTTACCCCTTCTTTTTCTCTTCCCTGTCATTTTATTTTTTAAATTTAATTCTAATGCAGTTTTAAGGAGAAGGGTAATTCTTTCATTTTCTCCAATGATATTAATTTTATTATTATGTTTCCCGTGGTTTCTGCGAAATTATCTGATACATAAAACAATAGTTCCTGTTATAGTTATTCCAGCATGGCATACCTTTGAAAGTGCAAACACAAATATAAGCCTCGAAATTCAAAAAACTCTCGACATTATCTACGCTCCTGATCATAAAGGATGGACAGAAGGAGAATATTTTAATTATGGGCGTAATAAATCTTTAGAACTTTTTAAGAAATATCACATAAAAATTTTATTTTTTGGTGCATATAGAATTTTTAGAGCGTGGTGTTTCCCTGATTTTTATAAGAGAATTTTTCATCCAAAAGCATATTTCAATCCCATCTATATTTATGGAAAGTTCTTTCTCTTACTGATTGATTTTGAAGGAATTGTTTATTTATTCCTGATTAGTTTATTATTTGCAATTTTGGCAAAAAAACGAAGAGAAATTTTCTGTAGTATGAAAAAAGTGATTTTTGAAAAATTATGGTTAATTTTATTTACCTTTTTTTATTTAGGAGTTCATATAATCGCTATCCCTTTTCCTCAATATCGTTTTTTGGTTGAACCGATAATTATGATTTTCCTGTTTGGATTGATTCTGAATACACTCATTATAAAAAATGAAAAATATTCAATGCTTTTTGAAAATGACAGAGCCCCTGATTGCAAGTTTGTAAATGTTTTAAGCATAATTATTTCTATTATCATTTTTATACCACTTGTTATTCCACACTCCTCAGAAAAAGTAAAATATAATTTTTCAAGCAAAGAATCTGAAGGATTTTTAAGTTATGAATCTTTACGAATTCTACAATGGGAAAATTACGGCCTTTTACCTCCTGTAAAGGGAATAATTGCAGGCAGAATTCGATACATCTCTCACAATTTCAGATTCGTAGAAAGTGGCTTAAGTCCTGCTGTAAAAGATAATTCTTGTAGTGTCGGTAAATTGTACGTTGAAGAAAATTCTCCTCAAGCTCCATTTGGAAAGGGAGATGTTAAATTAAATTTTCTAACAAAAAAAATTCCTGATAATAATGACTATATCATTTGTTCCGGGCATATGACAAACGGAATATTCAGGGATTTAATTATGAACGTAACTGATTGGAAATTATTATATGAGAAAAAATAAGACTGTTGCGAAAATCGCAGAAATATTTTTTGCATCAGGTATACCTGTTTTAGCAGTTGCGAATTTCGCAAAATCCAGACAAAATTTTTACTCATCATTGCCATTACTTTTTTTTATAATATTTATCGGTGGCTGGCATGTAAAAACTTTCAATGACAATTGTGAAGAAGGCAATGTTTTAATCAGTTCAGGAGTAGTTTTTCCGCTTTTTCTTCTTCCATTTGTTTTTGCTTATAATTTTATTTCAGGTTTTTTCTTACTTATAACAATTATTAATTGGGATTTTTACTCTATTTTTGGTAAAAAGAAGTTTTTTCTTTCAATGTTCCATAATTTTTTAGGCGGTTTTTTGCATTACTACATTGGTATATCTGCATTGGGAGTCACTGCTGAATTATTTAAGCCTGAAGCGTTTTTCTTCGCTTTTGCTATGCTCGGCGGTTCGATGCACCATGATGCTTATCATTGCGACGAAGATTTAAAAAAGAATATTCACACAGGTGCAGTTAAATTTGGCAAAGATTTATGGTGGTCGCTCGCTGTTTTTCCAATGATGTTTTCAATATTTTTTCTACCATATTGTGATAAAGAATTCGCATTTCTATTTTCTCTATTAGCTCTGTTGCCATATTTCACAGGCTATTTAATTATAATATCTTCTGCAATACATCCGTCTAAGCTGGTCTTTTTTAGGCTGGTCTGTAGAATGTTATTTGGTTTTGCAGCTTTAATTTACATTGTTTTAAAACTTTAATTTTTTCAAGAAGATTTTTTATGATATGCTACAAAAAAAAAGCGCAATAATTTGCGCTTTTTTTGATATTATTATTATTTTTCTTTTTATTTCGGAACTACTTCATTCTCATCTATAAGCTTTGCTTCCTTTTTTGGAAGAGGAGGTAATACGGGGCTCTGATTTGAAATACTTGATTCCGGTAATGCTACTTCAGGTTTAGAAACTGCGCTGCCTGGTTTATATAACTTACCACTTTCAAGGTCTTTATTAAGTTTGGCAAAGTCATCAGCAAGATCAGTTAAATCAAGAATCTTTCCAATTTCAATTGCTGCCTGTTCCATATTTTTGTTATACACTAAAATTTTTGTTTGATATGGATCAATTCTATCTATATAAGATTGAGTAACAGCGCCTCCATCTCCAATAATCAATATTCTTTCCGGTTTTGTAAACTTTACAAAATCTGTAAATTTGGCATTTTCAATCTCAAGAGCCTCTTTTTTCGCTGGCATAAAGAATATTTTCCCACCTGGCATAGCAGGAAGGAGCAAAATAGGCTGACTTGTTTCCTGTTGAATTAATTCCGCCAGAATACGTTGTTTTGTATAATTTCCAACCATAATAAGTGTTCTAATATCTTTACTCGGTCTTTTAAATGGAGTCATCCAATCCCACGCAGAAACAATCATTGTGCTTGAAAGAATCATGACAACGCTTAATAGTAAATGCCTTTTCTTCATAATATAATCCTCCAAAAGTTTGAATTTGAACTCTTAATATTTGAAATTTTAAAATATATCATTAAAAATAAAAATCAAGTTTTTATTTTTTTTGTAAAAAATTATTCAGAAAATCAAAAACAGGAAATTTATTAGTTATGCGATATAATGCTTCAGTAGATAATTTTCAATCTGATTTTTTTCTGCTATCAAAAAGACAGAAATTTGAACTGGAGCTTTCCATACTAATGCGTCGAATCAATCTTTATCCCAGGATAGTTTAGAAAAGGAGTTTTTTCCAGCTCGATGTCAACAATGAAAGGGGAAATCTGTCAAAATCATCAATTTACAGGCATTTTAACCGCATAAAATTCAGAAATCTCATCTCGAAAACAAAAAAAATCAACAAATCCTAATTCATCAAACACGGATTAAGGCGACTTGGTGGCAGGTGTTATTAGTGTAAATAATACAGATAATTCGACCTTTCCAGATTCAGGGGCAACAGTTTCAAAACCAACCATCACATAACCCTGATTTGGCGAATCCCATTCATTGGGAGGTTTAGCCACTTCGTATGTTTGCCAATTAGTCTCATTGTTTAATGCCTTAAGACGCAACTGCTTTCCATTCTCGCTCAAAATCATACATCCATTGATTTCTGGTTCAGGATTAGCCTTAGTAACCATGCCCCAACGTACCTTTGCACCTGGTTTTAAACCTTCAAGCATATCATCAATGCGAAATTCACAGTTTGATAGGAGAGTACCACTACGTGTAACATACTTAGCAACATTGGCATAGACAGGAGAAAGGTCAAGAACAGTCCGTGGTTTTGGTCTTTCTTGAAATTCTTTAATCAAGGCTTTTCCCTTTGCTACTTGCAGTTGATTATCAACAACAACTAAATTATGACTCAAATTGTTCAAACGAAATACACGCCACCGATCAGAATTCTGACCGCTATCCCAGAGCTTCATACCTCGCGATTCAATATTGTGATAGTTTTCACTTCCCAGATCATATGCCCAACGTACTCCCCCCGCATCTAATACAAAAGAACCGGCATCCATATGCCCGTGACTGGCAGAAGGAGAACCAGCCTTAAAACCAACGAAAAGAGCATCAGGATCGTCCCAGGATGTACGGTGAATGGTAATAGGTACTTCACCGTCAGAAAACCAATTGAGTGGAGTCCTTATCGAGAGATTAGACGGTAACTCTTGCAACCACAAAAGGCAAAAGGGAAAAAACCGATTGCCTGAAATGTCTTTGCGATTTTCGCAGTATCTGAGAAATGCTTGTCGTTCAAAAAATAACAGTATATCCGGACGATTATAACGTTTTGCATACCACCAAAGCGCTGCTTGAGAACCACGACCTGAATCTCCGTCAGAATAGTTAAAAGTGAGTCCAGATGGACCAGTAACTATATCAAGATATTCACAGGTCTCTGCAAAACCAGGTAGTTTAGCTAATCCAAAGTCAGAAGAGAATATTTTTTCGAGCAGATCAATTGCGAGTACATTGAAAGTAACTCCGTAACTCCAATATCCAGGCCCTTCCGGATAAGACCCCTTTGGTGCTAATGCGTGCATAGAAATAGGGAGGTTAACAATAGCACGGTAGATAATTTCAGCAGCCAATTGCTCATCATTGTCCATCAGGGCAAGCGCTCCAGCAAGCATACCTGCGTGACAGACCTGCCCCCAATTGTTAGTTGCCTTTACCCACCATCCAGCCTTTTTTTGCGAAGTTCGCAAGCCTTTTTCACGGATAGCCTCAGCCACAATCTGGCGAGTTTTATCGTCTAAATCGTGATAGAGCCAGTCATAACCAATAGCCAGGGCCAGAGTCATTTCTGCTACGTCCAAGAAATGTGATGGATTCCAATCACTGAAAGCAGAAGCCGCATTCATTTCACGGATACAACGATCGCGATATTCAACGCGATCAGTCAAACGATAAGCCATAGATAACACGGTTACCCGATGCAATACTTTCCGAGAAATAGATAACAAACGACGACCTGTCATTTTACGAGTTACTGGTTCTTCCTTGAGTATCTGGTCTGCTTCGTATAACAAGCGACTCAATCCCGCTTTGCCGATTTCGGTTGTAGATAGATGCTCACGCAAGACTGCAAAGTCTGCAGATCGGGCAAATAACAGCGGATGAGTTTTGTCTGCCTTATTAATTGCTATAGCAATATCATCAATACTAATACTTTCTGCGTTGATAAAAGATAAGCTCTGAATTGCGAAAAGTAAACAGAAGATGAAAGCGAATTGACGAACTATAGCCATAACACCTCATCAGAACTGCAAATTAATAGAATATTCGTATTTTTAGATATCTCTATTGTATAAGGAAATAAACAAAAATCAAATTTACATTCTATAAAGCCATTAATAAATTTTAAAAAAAATAGTAGCTAACTCATTTTTTTCATAAAATACTCTCTTAAAGAGATTGCATTTGAAAATTTAAGATTTAAAGTTTTAAAATTTATTTTAATAAAAATCAAATTTTATTTCCATTGAAAGAATTTCTCAAGAAAAGAACAAACCAAAGACCTAGAGCTGTAATTTTTATGAGTGGCTCTGGAACTAATGCAGAAAAACTCCTCGAGTCACTAAAAAATTCACCTACATGGGAAGCAGCCTTGATACTTACTGATAATCCCCAAAGTAGAGCTTTTGAAATAGGCCAAAGATTTAAGATTCCTGCAATTTTACATGATATCAGGAGATTTTACGCAGATAAAGGAGAGAAATCTATAGCTCTTATAAATGAAAAAAGACGTACTATTCGTGAAGAATGGACAGAGGAAATGAGAAAGATTTTAAAACCTTTCCGTGTAGATTTTGGTATATTAGCAGGATTCGTTCCCCTTACAAATATCTGCGCAGACTTTCCATGCCTTAATGTTCATCCAGGAGATCTTACTATTGAAGAAAATGGTCATCGCCTTCTGGTGGGACTACATACTATTCCAATAGAAACGGCTATTCTTGCGGGTCACAAACAACTCCGTTCAAGCGTGATTGTTGCACAACCTTATACAGGGAGAGGAGGAGAAATGGATTCAGGACCTATACTTGGAATTTCAGAGCCAGTACCAATCAACTTGAATATAGACATCGAGAGGCTTTGCGAAATTCGCAAAAAAAGGCCATTACAAAAACCTGCTGGTGGTTATAAAGATGCCCTTGAAGAAATAGCAAAAGAACATCAGGAAAAATTGAAAATATTTGGGGATTGGACAGTTTTTCCACCAGTTGTTGCAGATTTTGCAAAAGGGCTTTTTTCTTATGATGAAGATAACAATCTCTACTATGGAGCAAACTCTCAACTAAAAAAAATAAAAACTGTAATTTATCATGCAAATGGAGAACGAGAGCCGCTTTATAAAAATAAAGAAGAGGAGAAATAAATATGATTAAAGGGTTTTTCCCTGATGAAAAAGAAATCTTTTGGTGCACACATCCAGACTGGCATCAGAAAAATATTTCCCATTGTTGGTTCAGGCAAAGCTTTGAAGTAAAAATTCAAAACGCCAGATTGAAAATTTCCGTTTCCGCTGATAATAGGTATATTTTATATTTAAATGGAAAAGTTATTGGTAGAGGTCCGTGCAGGAGTGATCTACACCATTGGAATTACGAAAACTATGAAATCTCCCTCACAAAAGGGAAACATGTTCTATGTGCAAAAGTAATTCAATTCAGAGATAAGCCCCAAACAATTGAAGGCAAAGAAGTTGCCCTTGCAGAAACTGGAACTGGACTTGCGTTTGTGTGCGCGGGAGGAATATTCTTGGGGCGCAAAAAAGTTATTTCCCTTGATACTCCAGAACAATGGCTTTGTAAAGAAGATAACTCTGTAAGAAATCGCCCTCATGATGCTGAATATTCTCTCAGAACATTTTTAATAAGTCCTCCGGAAGAAGAAGTGAACTTTAACTTTATTGATAGAACTGTGCATAATTTTGAGATAGATCCTTCGTGGAGACCCGTAATTAAACTTTCCCCCGCACTTCAGAAGGGAAATATTAAAAATCCTACAAGTCGATGGTGGTTAATTCCACGTGAAATACCACAAATGGAAGAGGAAAAAAAGATATTTTCTTCAATAGTGAAAACCGAGAATATAACTTTAGACTCAGCAAATGCTCTTCTTACAGGAACTGAATTACAGATCAATGGCAATGCAAAAATTACATTGGACGCGGGAAAACTTTATACAGCATTCCCTATTCTAAACTTAAAAGGAGAAAAAGGGGTTGAAGTTATTATCAGATATTCAGAAGCATTATTCGTTAATGGGAAAAAGATAAAAAGGGATGATCCCAATGGAGTAGTCTTTGGTTATAGCGATAAATTGATTTTAAGTGGATTGGAAGACCTCTTCGAACCTTTTTGGTTCAGAACATTCAGGTTTATTGAAATAGAAGTTAAAAATAATGACAATAAAAAGCTTTCAGTAAAATCTTTTTCTTTCAGAACCTGCATGTATCCTTTTAATTTAAAAGCAAATTTTGATGCAAAAGATTGCGAAATTCGCAAAATCTGGGAAATAGGCTGGCATACTGCAAGATTATGCGCAAATGAGCATTACTTTGATTGCCCATATTATGAGCAGTTGCAATATGTAGGAGACACAAGGATTCAAGCTTTAATATCATACAGTTTAACAGGCGATGGGAGATTAGGAAAGCAAGCCATAAAGCATTTTGATAGATCCAGACTTGCTGAGGGCATAACACAATCAAGGTATCCGTCCTCATGGACACAGGTTATACCGGGTTTTAGCCTATACTGGATTATGATGATAAAAGATTACTATGAATACTTTGGTGATAAGGATTTTATAAACGAATTGTTTGAGGGAATTTATTCCGTTATACACTGGTTTGAGAGAAGAAGGTTGCCGAATGGACTTATTGGACATTTGCCATATTGGAACTTTACTGATTGGTTGCCTGAATGGCCGGGGGGAAATCCGGGGCGTGATAAATGCGTTCCACTTACTATAAATAATTTACAATATGCTTATGCTCTTCAGAATGCTTCATATCTTGCCAACGAGATTGGAAAAGACTCCAAATATTTTATGAATTTAGCAAAAAAAACAATCTCTGCAGTAAACAAGTTCTGTCGCACAAGTGATGGAGTATACCTGGATATTCCAGGGGAAAAATTTATAAGCCAGCATTGCAACGCATGGGCTATTATTTCAGGAGCATCGAAAGGGAATGACGCAGTATCTCTTGCGAAAAGACTTTATTCTGATAATAAAATGAGTAAAGCAACTCTTTATTTTTCTTTTTATCTCTTCAGAGCATGGGAAAAAACCGGTTGTTTTGAGTATTTCTGGAAACAATTGGAAAATTGGAAACAACAACTCGACCTTGGATTAAGTACTTTTCCTGAAACACCTGTAGCTCCTCGAAGTGATTGTCACGCCTGGAGTTCATCACCCCTCTATGAGTTTATCACAGTTTTTCTTGGAATTAAACCTGCAGAACCTGGTTTTAAAAAAATTCTCTTTTCCCCAAAACCTTCCCCATACCCGGAAATATCAGGCTCAGCGCCAACACCTTTCGGAACAGTAAGGGTAAAAATAATAAATGATGGCAAAAAATTATCAGCCAGTATGACTATTCCCAAAAAAGCTGAAGTAATAATAAAAGGATTTAATGGAACTACAAAAACGTTATGCGGGAGAAAAATTTTTTCAGAGATAAAAATGGAAAAATAAAATATTCTGGTATGAATTTTGCTACATTACTTCTCTAAAGACTTTAAACATAGTTGAAAAAGGAGAAGTTATGAGCTATATTTACTCAAATTTGGGGGTCAATATGGATGTCATAAACCCACAAGGGGATTCGACAAACATAAATTTAAAAAAACAGATTATTAAGACAGAACCAGCTTCGGGACGCCTGTCGATACTTATCTATACACATACAGGATGGAAAGAAAAACTTTTTGAACCAACTCGCGAACGGGTGCTTATAACAGATAACAATGCTGATTCGGATTTACCTGTCAGCCTTATTCCAAATTTTTCCGGAGCCATTGTATTGCAAAAATGCGACGACAAGTGGGTTATATTAAATACCGGAAGGGCATCAGCAAAATTCTCTTTTAATGGGCAAATTTTGAACCACTTTATAATGGAAAAAGGTGAAAAAGTTCTCATAATGAATAATAATGGAACAAGTTTTATCATATCAGCCCTGAATGATGATGGAAAAACTACAAAATTAAACAAACAAGGACCTCCTTTTAATAATGAATTTGCATTAAAAATAAATGATACAGAACACTCTTTTCTAAGAGAAAAATTATGCCTTATTGGAAAACATTCATACTCCGACCTTACTGTTGGAGAAGCAGACTTTATTGCAGCAATTTATGAGAAGAATAGAGAATTTTTTATCCAACCTCTTGATCCTTCCACTCCTATACTCGTAAATTCGGCCCCCTGTAATGAGGCAAGGCTCATCCTTAGAGGTTCAACAATATCTCTTGGAAAAACTACTGCCACATTTGAACTTCCAGATACAAAAAATAGCGCAGAAATAAAAATTAGTACCGGTATAGATAAATTAAATGCGGAAAGACTTGTTCTATTACCAGCAACAAAAAATTCTGACGGAACAAAGAAGAGTATCTTATATATGCCAGCCGCTGGAAAATCAGGATTTATAGGGAGAGACCCGGTTCAAGCAAATATTGTTATCAACAGTAAGACCGTTTCAAAAAAACATGCACAGGTAATTGTTTATGAGAATTGCATTATGCTCCTTGATTGTTACAGCACAAATGGTACATATGTAAACGGAGAACGCATCAGCAAAAGAACTGTTCACCCAGGCGACATAATAGAATTTGGAGAGGAAAAGTTTATCCTTAGTTATGTCTGAATTCATTGTAAAACAAATCTTGACAGGCGGTTTTGATAATAATTTTTCTTATCTAATAATTGAAAAAAACTCTTTAGAATCCATTGTCATTGACCCCTGCGGGGATATAAACTTGATAGAAAAAGAAATTAAAAATATACCCGGAATTAAAGCAAAATACATTTTACTCACTCACGGACATTTCGACCATATTTCCGGTTTAAATGATATTCAAAAATTTTTCCGTGCGAAAGTCGCAGGGCATCCAAAATTGCCTTTCAAGAAAGATTATAACATTAACGATGGAGAAAAAATCCCCCTTGGTTCAGTATTTGTAGAGGCTATTTATACGCCGGGACATACTGAGGATAGTATCACATACCGCTTGTCAGATAATTTAGGCATATTTACCGGAGATACTCTCTTCATAGATTATATTGGTTATTGTAAACCGCGGATAATGTTTGATTCTCTTCAAAAGATAAAAAACCTTCCAGACTCTAACTTAATATTTTCAGGCCATAATTATGGTGCAGTTCCATTTCGTTCACTAAAAGAAGAAAAAGAAAAAAATCCCTTTTTAAAAGCAAAATCACTCGATGAATTTACAGAAGTATTGAAATCTCTATCTTAAGTGCTATTACTTTTAATTTTTTAGACTTACATTACGAAAATTTTTAATATCATGAACAAAGTATTTTTAAATTGGAATAAAAATTTAATCTCTACAGTTGTTGAAAGATTGACAAAAGAAGCAAAGGGAAAACCGCCAGATTTAAGCTCTACCTGTGTAGTAAGCCAAACTAAAAATTCTGGAAAGAGAATAAAATTAGCGCTTGCCAATCATTTTGTAAATGGTTTTATACCGCCTTTATTTGTGACACCAGATTTTTTCTTATCACTATGTCTTAAGGAAAAAAATATTCCTTCACAGGATCTTATTTTTCTATGGATTCAAACGATTCGGACAGCTCCTAAGGAAGTATTAGATGCATTAAAAATAAGAAATACTCAAAATATTGACATTATAATTAGATTTGCAGAAGATTTTTGCGATTTACGCAAAACTCTTTCTGAAAATGCTCATACAATCAATTCCGTTGCTAAAAATGCAGAACAATTTGGCATTGAGGAGATTGAACGATGGAAGGCTATGGCAGAACTTGAAAATCTATATCTTAAAAATCTTAAAGAAAATAATTTTGAAGATCCTGAAATTACAAAGATTAATTCACAAATAAAATACGAAGAACTTGGGAATATTTCGAAAATTATTCTTCTCGCCTTGTGTGATCCAACTCCTTTATTCATAAGAAAAATAGAAAAACTCGCAGAAAAAATAAACATTGAAATATGGATACATGCTCCTCCGGAGCTTGTTGATTCGTTTGATGACTATGGCAGGCCATTGCCAGGAAAATGGGAAAATAGCAATATTGAAATAAACCTTGAAAATATTTATATCGAGGGAAATCCAGTTGAACAAGCTGAGCTCACTGTAAAAAAATTAATCCAGAGTTTAGAAAAGCCCTCCAATAGCTGTTCAATCATTTTATTAAACAATGACCTCGCTCAAAATATTGAACGATTTCTAATGGAAAGGGGCATAAATACTTACAACCCCGCTGGATATCCATTTAAATCATTTTCAATATTTTACTTATTCAAATCTTTTTATGATTTTCTTTCAACAAATAGTTTTGAATCATTTGCAAATTTTTTGCGAAATTCCTCCGTTTTAATATTTTTAAAGTCAAAATATTCGTTTTTAATCCCAGAACTTCTTGATGAAATAGACAAATTTCAAAACGAGTCTTTACCAAAAGATGCTGATTTAGAAAATATTCCGGAAAAATACAAGAATATAAAAATTGCAATATCAGAAATTCAAAAACTCTCTTCTGATTTTAAAATACCTCCTATTAGCCATGCTATAAAAAACTTTGTAATCAATATTTTTTCCTCTCAACAAAATTTAGAATCATATGAATTTAACTCTCTTGTCTCTCCCGACAATATATTTAATGTGCTAAAAGAATCTATTAATGAAATCAAAGGTTCGGCTCTTGAAAAATCAAATTTACCTATAGAAGAAAAATTCTATATTTTTCTGAATGATATTGCAAGAAAAACTCTTTATTCTGAAATCAAAAAAGGAGCCATTCCTCTCTCAGGCTGGCTTGAAGCTCAGTTTGATAATTCAAATGAAATTATTTTATGCGGGGTAAATGAGGGATTTTTGCCAGAATCACTTTCAGGGCACGTATTTCTCCCGGATTCAGTAAGAGAAAAAATAGGACTCCGCAATAATAAGCAACGTTTTACAAGAGATATATACTTGATGCAATCTATAGTGAAATCGAGAAAAAAAGGAGCCGTTAGTTGTATAGTAGGTAAGACTAACTGCAATGAGGAATCTATTATGCCGTCAAGGCTCTTATTTCTATCTGATCCAGAAGAACTTATAAAACGAGCAGAAAAACTTTTTAAAGCTCTTAATCGTAAAAAATATGATTTTCTAACATCCGAATTAGCGTGGAAATTGAAGGTTTCCGAGAAAAAAATTCCGGACAGTCTCAGCGTATCAGATTTTAAGTCCTATATCATATGTCCATTCAGATTTTACCTTAAAAAAATATTAAAGATGGAAGAATACGATGAAAAAATCGAGTTAGATCATTTTGATTTTGGGGAAATCATACATAACGTCCTGGAAAAATTTGCAAAGGAGGGAAGAATATCAAAGTCACAAAACAAAGAAGAAATAAGAAAATTCCTATTTTCAACTCTCGATAAAATAATATCACATCGCTATGGGAGAATTCCTAATGCAAGCGTATTAATCCAACTTGAAACTATGAAAAATCGACTTGCGAAGTTCGCAGAAATTCAATCAGAACAAAATAAAAATGGATGGAAAATAGTTAAAACAGAGTTTTCATTGGAACTTACTATATCCAAAACAAAGATAAAAGGTCGAATTGATAGAATTGATATATCTCCTGATGAAAAATCAATAATGATTATTGATTATAAAACTTCTGATAAAGCTGAAAATCCTGCAAAAGTTCATCTTGGCAGTTCTTCCAATGATACTCCGGATTTTCTTAAAATAAACAACAGCAATAAAGCGTGGTTAGACCTGCAACTTCCTCTTTACGCTTCTATGTTAAAACAATGCAATGAATTTTGTGACAAAAATATCATATGCGCTTATTTCAACCTACCTAAAGCCTTAGAGGACAGCAGAATAGAAATCTGGGAAGACTTTGGCGAATCAGAAATCACTTCTGCCAGAAATTGCGCCGAAAAAATCATAGAAAAAATTGAAAATGCTGTCTTCTGGCCACCATCTGAAAACGTCAAATATGATGATTTTGAAAGAATCTTCCCGGATGAAGTATCAAAATGTGTGGAGGAATTATGATAATTCAAAATGAGGCTATTTCTGCTTCCGCCGGAACTGGAAAGACATATCAGCTTGTAAATCGCTATATATCTTTACTGATTGCTGGAGCAAAACCGGAAGAAATAGTTGTTCTCACATTTACACGTAATGCCGCAGGTGAAATTTTTGAACGAATAATTCAACGCCTCATTCAATTAATACAAAATCCGGAAAAAAACAAGGATGAATTAAGTATCTCCCGAGAAAAAAACATCGAAATATTATCTAATATCCTTCTTTCAATGCACAAATTGCAAATAGGGACACTTGATAGTTTCTTTGTTAAAATTATGACCTTCTTTGCCTTTGAACTTGGTCTTCCAGGAAAAATCTCCATAATAGATGAGCAGATGCAAGATTATGTGAGAATGACAGTATTAAAGAAGGTTTTAAATTCTATTTCTAATGAGCAAGATTTAAGAAATTTCATTGAGGATTTTAAAAAATCCACATTTGGTGTAGAAGAAAAAAGAATTTTTAACTTGCTCAAAAACTACATTGAAAGCCATCACCAGCTTTATATACTGTGTCCTGATGAAAGTATGTGGGGAAATCCAGAAAAGATATGGGAAAAAAATTCTATTATTTTTCAAAAATATGATATTAATAGTTTAAGCACAAAACTCAAAGAACTATTAGAAAAAAGAAAAGATTTGGGCGATAAAGAAATAAAAAAAATCACAGATTTTGCAGAAATTGCATCCATAATTGATACAAACCCTACTTTAAAACTCGATCAAAGTCCAAATAATTTCAGCAATATCATATCTGCGTATGAGAGCTTTAAACAAGGAAACGCCACCATCAAAGTCGGTCATAAAAGCATTACTTTCTCCAACGAAGAGTGCGCAATAATTGCAAAAATAATTGAATACATTGCAAAAATAAAGTTCGAAAAACAACTCAATAAAACAGCAGGCATATATAAAATCATAAAACGTTATGAAGAAAGTTATGACACAGTAATACGATCAAGTGGAATAATAACTTTTCAGGATATTCCATACCTGCTTTCTCCAGATAAAATATTGGGCGAAAACCATTATATTTTGTCGTCTCATAGAGTAAATAGTGCAGATAAACTCTATATTGATTATCGCCTTGATTCCAGATTTAGTCATTGGTTGATAGATGAATTCCAGGATACAAGTATTATACAATGGGCGATTATCGAAAACTTAATCGATGAAGTAATACAAGATACAAGTGGAAAGAAGTCATTTTTTTATGTAGGGGATCAGAAACAGTCTATTTATTCATGGCGTGGTGGTAGACCAGAAATTTTTGATAATATATTAGAAAAGTATAGTGATAAAATTAAACGGAGGGAGTTAACAAAATCCTATCGCTCATCTCCTGAAATTATAAATACCATCAATAAAGTTTTTGCTAATATACAAAACTTACAATTTTTGCCGCAAGAACTGAAAGAAAAATGGAAGTTCAGCCAACATACACCAAGGTCAGAAGCTAACAAAGGATATTGCGCTCTATTTCAAATCAAAAATACGGATAAGCTGAAAAAAGATAATTTAATAGAACTAAAGGCTAAATTTATCTCTGAAAAAATAGGAATGATTAGCCCCCTTGAACGTGGCTTTTCTGTGGCTGTCCTTTGTAGAAAAAACGACACTGCAAAAGAAATTGCTAAACACTTGCATTTACTTGGAATACCAGCCATCTATGAAGGAGAAAATAAACTAACCGATAACGCCGTAATACCAGCATTTATCTCGCTTTTTAAATTTGTAGAACACCCTATAGATAACTTCGCATGGCAACATTTGCAAATGACCCCTTTCAGAGAATTAATTGGAACCGACAAAGAAAAACTAATCCTCCTCATTCTGGAGCAAATTCACCAAATGGCTTTTTCAAAAACAATCATATTCTGGAAAAATAAACTCGAGAAAGAGGCTAATATAAGATTTGATAATTTCAATTTAATGAGAATTAAGCAATTTATTGAAGCCGCGGAAATTTTTGATAAAAGTGGAGATAAAAATTGCAGCAACTTTATAAACTTTATAAATAACTATTCTGCACCTAAAAATAATTCAGAGAATTTTGTTCAATGCATAACTATCCATAAAGCTAAAGGACTTGAATTTGATATAGTGTTTTTACCAGAACTATATGAGCAAAATTCTATAATCACCGACAAATTATCCGATGGAATAAAAGAAAAAAGAGATAAAAACCTGAAAACAAAAACCGTATTTCTCTTCCCAGAAAAATTTATCTCAGAAATTGACCCAGAATTAAAAAAATGGATAAGTGAACTTAATATTGAATCTGCTTACGAAAATATTTGCGTATTGTATGTAGCTATGACACGTGCCAGGGACGCGCTATATATGATTGCAGACCCTCCGTTAAAAAATGAGACCGCTGTTGTGCGTAGTCAGGATATTCTTATAAAAACACTAACTGGTGATAAAAAGAATGAAGATGAAAATACTTTCCAGCTCCTATATGAAGAAGGAAATGAAGATTGGTTTAATTGCCTGGAAAAAGAAGAGAATTTTATTGCCGACGAAAAAGAAGAAAAAGAGATTCATCCTATAGAATTATTTTCCACTGAACCTGAAGCTTTAACTCCATCTGCGATAAAAACAGAAAGTTATCTTTCTGTAAACAAGATTTTTTCAGAATCTGCAGAAGAAGCTCTGGAAATTGGTACAATAATTCATTATCTTTTTGAACAAATAGAATGGATTGATAATGAAAATGTCGAAAATATTATAATGCGTTGTAAACCTAAGTTCAAAAAGATTATTTCCAATGAGAATGTTATAAATAAAGCTATTGAACTTTTTAAAAAGGCTATTAACGCTTGCGAAATTCGCAATGAATTATCTTTCCCTGCAGGGAAAAAATGTAAACTATGGCGAGAAAAAGCATTTTCTATAATAATCAATAATAAATTAGTGAATGGACAGTTTGACAGAGTCACTATTATAGAAGATGAGTTTGGAAATGCAGAAGATGCTATTATCTTAGACTACAAAAGTGATGAAATTTCTTTAGAATCAGAGATTCCTTTAGCAGTTGAACACCATTATGCACAACTTGATTTATACCGAAAGGCTCTTTCTCGACTCATTGACCTCCCAGAAGAAAAAATCCATGCGAAAATCGCATTTATCTCTATTGGGAAAATAATAAACGTGCCTTTTCATATTTCAGAAAAACGAGATATGCCAACATATTAGCTGCTTGTTTTTAAGAATTCTTTTGAAAGTACAAAATAACCTAAAACGCAGTTCGTATTTAAATTGAAAGCAGGATTAGGATAGCTGTTTTCCCTCTGATACTGGTTGGAAATCTGCATTTTGCTGTAGAATTTTCTGAAAGCCCACGCAAGAATTTAAATTGTAGAAATTAAAAATATCAGATAAAAAATACATTAAAAAAAAGGGAGTGCAATTTTCTGCACCCCCTTCGGAGGAAACGTTAACATTTAGTTGTTTAGTATAATACCTTGCAACTGCCGTTGTTATTTATCCAACCGGTTCCGGCATAACCAGCTACGTGACCATCAATAAATAGGATATTACCATATTTTGAATGGTTTGTATCTTTATCTTGTGACACACCACTATCTACTGAAGATGCTTCACTCAATCCCGGAGCATAAGTATAGTCGGTTCTTGAAACATAAGTTCCTTCTGCCAATGGGTTTACTGATGATGGACAGCAATAAACTTTAAGGGTTTCAAGATATCCGCCAGAACGGAGCATTTCAAACGCTTTTGCAGCAGTATTAACACCGGATCCTGCCATAAATTGTTCAGAATTTTCCTGGGAATACATATGTATTGCCAGACCTATTTGTTTAAGATTACTTGCACATGCAATTCTGCGAGCTTTTTCACGTGCAGCATTGAGTGCGGGGAGTAGCATACCAGCCAGAATCGCGATAATCGCGATAACGACGAGCAGCTCGATCAGTGTGAATCCACGACTTTTTTTCATTTTTTTCTCCTTTTTTATGGTTAAATTTAATTTCCTCCGAAAATCTACCCCAATTATATAAAATTATTCTAAAAAAGTCAATACCTTTTTATATTTTTATTGATTTTTTTTATTTTATACTAACATTTATTTGAATGTTTCTGGAGAGGATGGTTCAATACGCAGGTGAAATTCAACTTTTTTTCCATTCATTTCAAGGGTAATCAACGTGTTAAGTCGAGTTAACAATAGAGGATATGGTATTTTTACTGTTCCTCCAGGAGTGCTAACGCAGACATTTACGTCGCCGAGAATGCTTTCAGCTTCCCTTACTGCTATAATAAGTTTTAACAATTTCTCAAGTTTTTCCTTTAGGTTAGTATCAAACTCATAAGGGCAATGACAATTTTTACATAAAATTTGTTTATTGTCTTCAATGGCTTCTATCAGGTCAAATGCTACGGGTGATTTACAGTTTGGATCAAGGCAGGAAAAATCTACGTGACACTTTATATTTTCATTCATTTTATTTCCTTAATTTATATATTTTGATATGATAGGTTCGAGTTTTACTTTAAGTTCATTGGTGATTTTATCTTTTGAAGTGATTATTGCTGAGCTTAGGGCATTTGGGCACTGGCATTTTCCTGGTAATTCACTTAGCTTATTTGCGATTTTAACGATGATTTTCTTGGCAAGAGCAGTATTTGCAAGTAAGTTTTGTATTATAAGGTCTACGGTTACTGAGTCATGCTCAGGATGCCAACAATCATAATCCGTAACCATAGCTATTGTGCAATAACATATTTCTGCTTCTCTTGCCAATTTTGCTTCGGCAATATTGGTCATTCCAATCACATCCATTCCCCATTTACGGTATAAATTTGACTCAGCCTTTGTTGAAAAAGCTGGCCCTTCCATATTAAGGTAAATTCCACCGAGATTAACACTGGGCCTATTTTTCCCATTAGCGGATTCGGATACAGCCTCGAGAGCTGAACGATACGAAAGGTGCATTAGTTCTGGACATACGGGGTCTGCAAATGCGATATGAGCGGCAATTCCATTGCCGAAAAAACTATGTTCGAGGCCTCTTTTCGTTCTATCAACATATTGATCTACAATTACTATATCTCTTGGACGGAGTTCTTCTTTCAAGCTTCCCACAGCTGAAATACTTGCTATATGTGTTACACCCAACTTTTTAAGTGCCCATATATTTGCTCTGTGATTTATTTCTGATGGAAGAAGCGTATGTCCTTTTCCATGTCGTGGTAGGAAATAAACCTCTGTAGTTCCTATTATTCCATGTCCAATTTCATCAGAAGGATTTCCAAAAGGCGTATTTATTTTTAACATTTCAATTTTTGAAATGTGTTCTAATTCATAGAGCCCACTACCGCCAATTACTCCTAATTTCATAAAATTCTCCTTTTACTTACTGCAAAGCAATGGTATTTTATAATAAAAAAAGCGGAGTTCAAATGCAAAGCGCAAAAAGTAATGAAAATATTGAAAAGTTAAAATCTGAAATAGCATATTTTATGCGAAGGTTATACAGACAATTTCTAACAACTACATCAGGGGGAAATATCTCCGCAATTACAGATGAAAAAACAATATTAATAACAGCATCTGCCACCGATAAAGCCAGAATAAAAGCATCTGAAATAATTGCCATAGACTTAAATGGAAATACTTTCTCACAAAATAAAACATTGCAGGTCAGCATTGAGAAATGGATGCATATCGAAATCTATAAAAATCGCCCTGATGTGAAAGCAATTGTCCATGCGCATCCCCTCAATGCAAGTGCGCTTTCGGCATCATCAATAAAAATTCGAGATAATCTAATCGCTGAAACAAGGGCGGTTCTCGGGAAAATAACATATGCAGAATATAATCTGATGGGGTCTGTTGAACTGGCAAAAATAGTGGCAAAATCTGCACTAAATTCTGATTGTATCGTAATGCAAAATCACGGAATTATAGCGCTCGGAAAAAATTTATTACAGGCTTTTGACCGCATTGAAGTTTTAGAGGCAGCTGCTAAAATGACAATTCTACATGAAGGAGTTCTTAAAGGCTCTACTTTATCTCTTTCTGATGAACAAATTTTAGAATTAGACAGAATGATGGGAAGAAAGTAAAGAAGTTGTGAAAAAAGAATTTTCAATTATTATCCCTACTTATAATGAAGCCGAAAATATAGTCCCTTTACTTAAGGATATAACGAAAATTCTGGGTTCCCAATCGCAAAATTATGAAATTATAGTTTCTGATGATAATTCCCCCGATTTAACCTGGCAAATTGTTGAAAATTTTGCAATAGAATCTAAATCCCCAAATATTAAAATTTTCAGGAGACTTGGCAAGGAAAAAGGATTAAGTCGTAGTGTAGTTGATGCCTTCAATGTGGCCAGTGGAGATATTCTGATTGTAATGGATGGAGACAGACAGCACGAGGAAACTTGTCTTCTGGAACTAATCAAAATTGCGGATAATTTTGATATGGTGATTGGTAGTAGATTCACAAAAGGAGCCAAAATTGCAGCTAAATGGCCTTTTTACCGCAAAATTGCAAGTAAAATTGCGATTTTCGCAACAAATTTTATTTTAGGAACAACAA
This sequence comes from uncultured Lentisphaera sp., assembly GCA_964426675.1. GTDB lineage: Bacteria > Verrucomicrobiota > Lentisphaeria > Victivallales > GWF2-50-93 > DYMC01. The sequence continues at coordinate 67,380 of CAYRRM010000002.1, read as the reverse complement.
TAAGCGACCCAATGTCAGGATTCTTTTCTATCAAAAATGAGAAATATCAAAGACTTTCTCCCTATATCAAAGCAGAAGGATTTAAAATAATGCTTGAAATATTGTATTTTTTAAAAAAGAACGATAAAAATGCAAAAATAACTGAAATTCCAATAAAATTTAGAAACCGTGAAAAAGGAGAAAGTAAACTCGGCATTTTAGTCATTCTTGATTTATTTAAAATGATATTAAGGTTAAAATTTCACCGATGATAAGGAATAAAATTATTACTTTCATTAAAATAAGAATAGATTTTTTTGCGATTTTCGCAGTTTTTTTATCCTCTTTTACATTTTATATTCCGGCAATTGAAGGAGATTTTGTTTTTGATGATATTCCTCTTATAAGTTCAGATCCATTTTATCATGCTGATACACAAAGTTCTTATTTTGATTGTTTTACTCGCACATGGTGGAGGAAAGATTTTTCACAAGGTTTATATAGGCCTATTACGTTGTGCACGTATTTATTTAATGTGAAAATTGGGGGTTTAGAGTCTCCGGGGTTTCGTTTTACAAATATATTGATAAATTCTATTCTTTGCGCCTTACTCTATTTACTTTTTTACAGGTTTTCTTCTGACCGTTTAATTGCTTTTTTTTCAGCGATTTTATTTGCAATTCATCCTCTTTACTCAGAGGCTATAATACCGGCTTCTGGCAGGGCTGATTTGTTAGCAGCATTATTTCTTGTTTGTGGGATTTTAATTCACGTAAGCAATTGGAGATTTCGTTATTTATTTACTTTTATTTGTGGGCTTTTAGCAATATTATCAAAAGAAACTGGCATATTATTATTGCCTCTCATATTATTATACGATTTATTTTTTATTTGCGATTTTCGCAAAAAGATGTTTGGACTTAGTAAATCAATATATTCATATGTAGCAGTGTTTCTTTCTGTTCTAGTATATTTTCTTATGCGAATATATCTTGTAAGTTATTTATTTCCAAGATTTTCAGATGCACAGTACTGGTCGGATAATCATCTTGGTCTTATGAAATTCTGGGATAGACTTCCAACTGCATTATGGCTTCAGGTTTTTGCAGTCTGGAAATTTATTTTTCCGAAACATCTATCACATGATTATTCCTATGCTGCAATAGTTCCAATAAACAGCTTCTACGATTTGCGAATTTCGCAAATAATTCTCTTTTTTATAATTCTAATTTCAATGATAATATTTCTTTATAATAAAAATTTAAGAACTTTACTTTTTTATCTGACAGCATATTTTATTTCTGTCCTGCCGACGGCGAATATATTGACTCCTATAGGAACGATTTTTGGGGAACGTCTTTATTATTTTCCAGGAGTATTTTTATGTATATTCTCTATTTCCATTGTTATTTTTTATATGCAAAATAAGAAACTTTCAAAAAAGATGGTTGCGATTTTCGCAATTACTATTTTCTTTTCATTTCTTGTTCGCCTATCGCTTAGAATATCTGATTGGAGAGATCAATATTCGTTAGCTTGTGCAGGAGTAAAAACTTCTCCCGGAAGCTTTAAAGTCTGGAATAACTATGGATTGCAATTGTATGATAAAAATTTAATTGAAGAAGCAGACAAAGCATTTACAAAATCAATAGAAATCAATCCTTCTAACCTTCCTGCATGGAGAAACAGAGGGAACTGTCGTTTAAAACTTGGGAAAAATAAAGAAGCATTATCAGACTTTTTAGAATGTATAAATATTGGAACAAAGGATGTGAGTGTCTACAATAAAGCTGGAGCCCTCATGGCAATTGAAGGAAATAAGGCAGAGGCGATAAGATTTTGGAAAAAGTCTCTTACAATCAATCCAAATCAATCTGAAATCAGCAAATTCCTTTCTGAGCTTCTGAAGGACGGTGAGTGAGAGAGAATGCGTTTCATATCTTCCGGCAAAGGACACTCAAACTCTAATTTTTCTTTTGTGTATGGATGAGAGAAAGTGATTTTCCAGGAATGAAGCATTTGTCTTGGAATGTTAATGTCCTGTTTACCTCCATAAATTTTATCTCCTAAAATTGGAGTATGTATATAAGCCATATGAACTCTTATCTGATGGGTTCTGCCAGTTTTTATTTTTATTTTTAGTAAGGCGCATTTTATAGAATCAAGATAGAATTCATCTAATACTTTATATTCAGTAATGGCTTTTCGATTTGATTTTGCCAGTACTGCCATTTTGTTTCTGACGACTGGATGCCTGCCAAAATAGGTATCTATAACAGCTATTTTTTCCTTTGGATGCCCATAAGTAATGCCTAAATATTCTTTATGGACCTCATGTTTTGAAAATTGATTTGATAAAAGTTGTCTGGTCTTTTCATCTTTTGCTATAAGAAGACAGCCGCTTGTTTCCATATCTAATCTATGAACTATGCCGGGACGTATATTATCAGAAAACTTTTCTAAAAAATTATCATATCTTGCGATAAGTGCGTTTACTATTGTCCCGTGACTCAATCCTGCTCCTGGATGAACAGCCATTCCAGTGGCTTTATTCAGAACAAGGATATATTTATCTTCAAATATTATGTTTAAACTGATATTTTCAGGGGTTAATTTAGTTGAATCTTCTTTTTCGCATTCTAATTCTATAAAGGATTCTCCATGTAGCTTTGTTTTTGGTTCATATACGGTAATACCATTAATTTTAAGTTTGCCATTTTTTATAAAATTCTGAATTTTTGCTCTTGAGAAATCCGGGATTTTTTCGGTTAAAAACAGGTCAATTCTTTTATTTGTGTCACTGTATTCGCTCTTTAAAGAAAATTTCATTTTTTTATATTTTTTTCTGTCAATTTTAGCATTTTTACGTTGAAAATCAATATTTATGAATTTTGAATTTATTTTTTTCTGGATTAAACTAAATTAAGACTATTTTTAATGGAGTAATAGGATGTTAAGCTTTTTCAAGGGAAAATGGTCTGCATTTATATCAGGTTTTACGGCGGCATTTCTGTTTATATTTTCCCTTTATGTATTGAATACCCCGGTAGGAATGTCGGACGCATATTTAAAGATATCAGAGTATTGTCGTGAGTCAATTCATATGCGGAAAGTTTCTGAGTATTTCCCATTTGATTGGCAGACAGCTTTTTTAATAGGGATAGCGATAGGAGGATTTATAGCTTCCTTATCAAGTGGGACTTTTCAGCTTAGAATCATCCCTGAAGATGTCAAAGGCAGTGGACCTGTGGGAGCTTTCGGAATAACCGTAATACAGAATCTTATTGGAGGCTTTCTTGTTATGACTGGCTTGCAATTTGCTGGAGATTCTTTTTTAGGGCAATGGGCATCGGCAATACAGCTTTCAACAGGGGCATGGATTTTTCTTTTATCATTCATAATTTGGGGTGTGGTTTTTTCTGGTTTTGCAAGAGCAGCTGTGGCTGGTAATTTTTCGGAAAAGAAGAAAAAAAGGAATTAAATTAATGTCACCTTTATCTCTTGAAGGAACATATCGTTTATTAGCTGGATTATTGTTAGGAACAGCATTTGGTTTTTTTCTCATTCAATCAGAAATGGGTTGGAGAAAAACATTAATAGACCAACTTTCTATGAAAAATGGGAAATTTTTCAAAGTGCTTTTTTCATCAATTGCATTTGGGGTATTAATTTTTTATTTTGCCAAAAATTATGGTTTAGTATCAATTCAGACACGTCCTTCTTTCTTCTGGGGAGCTCTCATCGGGGGCATGCTCTTTGCGGCAGGGGTGGTATTATGTGGGCAATTTCCTTCTTCTGCAGTAGCGAGTCTTGCGACGGGTAAGTTTTACTCTATATGGACACTTATGGGGATTTTGCTTGCTCTTCCTTCCATTCATTTTCTTTCAAAATGGATCTCAAATACTATTCAAAAATGGCCAGCACCGGCATTTTATTCCGATAGGCTCGAAAAAATGTTTAGTGGAATGCAAAATATTTACTTTTACGTTGCAATTTTTTCGGGGGTTATGTTTTTATTCTTCCAATTCATTCAAGGAGGAAGCATCGACAATAGCTCAGAAGAAGATGAAAGTGAAAAATAAAATTATTAAAAGAGGTGTTTATAATGAAAAAATTGAACTATGAATTTAACGTGGATTTACCACTTATTGCAGAGGCCGATGTCATCGTTATTGGAGGCGGTCCAGGAGGTATTGGGGCTGCAGTAATGAGCGCAAGAGAAGGAGCAAATACCATTCTTATTGAAAGATATGGAGTGCTGGGAGGAATGGCATCAATCGGCGAAGTTCAACCTTTTATGCCAAATCATTTTACCGACAATACCATGGATAAACCTGTTTATTTTGACTGGGTACGCAGAATGAAAGAATATTATCCTGATTCATCTCCATTTAAAAAACTTAAATCAGAGGGGTTAGCACGAGAAGACCTTAGGATTCAGAAAGACATCGCAGCTTTAGCAGCTGAAGATATCTGCCTTGAGGCAGGAGTAAAAATAATTTATCATCATTGGCTTGCTGACTTAAAAAAGAAGGATAGAAAGATAGACTTCATAGTTTTGCTATCTAAATCAGGATATTCGGCAGCACGGGCAAAAAATTATATAGATTGTACAGGAGATGGAGACCTCGCAGCAAAAGCAGGTTGCGAATTTGAAATAGGTGGACCGTCTGGATATTGTCAACCAATGACCACATGTTTTAAAATGTCTAATGTTGACATAAAAAGAATGCCAACTCGTGAAAAAATCACTGAACTTTACAATAAAGCGAAAGAAAGCGGAGAAATTATTTGTCCACGAGAAGATGTATTATTCTTCATGTGTATAGATGAAAATACAGTTCATTTTAATTCGACAAGAGTTATAAAGAAAAATGGAATAAATGGGATTGAATTGTCCGAAGCGGAACTTGAAGGACATAGACAGGTGAGACAATTAGTGAAGTTCCTCAGGAAATATGTGGCAGGTTTTGAAAATGCATCAATATCTTCTATGGCTCATCATATTGGAGTACGCGAGACTCGTCGAATAAAAGGCTTAAATTATATAACATCTGATGTTTTTAAAAACAGACAAAAATTCCCTGACGCCATATGCAGAGTAAATTATCCTATAGATATTCATAATCCTAATGGCACTGGTACTGAATTATTACATATGCCGAGAACAGAATGGTACGAAATACCTTATGGCTGTATAGTTCCAAAAGACTGTGATAATCTTTTGATAGGCGGTAGACCTATATCAGCAGATCACGCAATCCATAGCAGTTTCCGAGTAATGCCTTCAGCATGTTCAATTGGGCAAGCAGCGGGAATGGCTGCAGCTACTTCAGTAAAAACAGGTAAGCCGGTAAATCTACTTGATGGTTGCGAAATTCGCAAAAAATTAATTGAAAAAGGTGCTTTCCTTGATTTAATTTAGAGTATTATACAAGCTCTTTTTTTTTAAAAATACAAAAAAGAAATGGAGGAAAAAAAATATGAAAAAAACAAGATGCATCATAGTTGGAGTTGGCGGTTTTGCGCGCCATCATATTAATGCAATATTACTGAAAATGAAAAATTCAACAAAGATAGTTGCCCTTATAGAACCAAATCAATTTTCCAGAGAAAAAGCAGTTGAATTATTCAATGAGCACAAAGTAAAATGTCCTCCTTTCTATGAAAATATTTCAGATTTTATAAAATCACAGGGAAGTGCTGATGCTGCGCTCATTTGTTCTCCGCATAAGTATCATTTTGAAAATGCGAAAGATTGTATGGAGGCAGGGATGGATGTTTGCATTGAAAAACCCATGGTAATGAATACGTCTGAGGCAAAAAAGATTATTTCATTGAGAGATCGTCTTAAACGTCTTGTTGTTGTTGCTTTTCCTGGAAGTCTATCGCCAGCCATTAAAAAGGCAAAAGAAATTATCGGACGTGGAGAGATTGGAAGGGTCTCAGCGATATCCGCATACGTATATCAAAAATGGAAAAGTGGAACAAAAGGTACGTGGAGACAAAATCCTGAAATTTCAGGAGGAGGTTTCCTTTTTGATACCGGCTCACATATGCTAAATACTGTAGTTGATATTTTAGGAGAAGATATAAAAAAAGTAAGCGCTATTTTTGATAATTGCGGAGCTCCTGTCGAAATAAATTCATCCATAACCGCGATTTCTGTTAGTGGTATTATGATTTCTATGCTTGCAGCAGGAGATTCAGTACATTGTAGTTCAGAAGTTATAATATGCGGTGACAAAGGCGTGATAATGACAGGAATTTGGGGTGAAAGATTACTTATAAAAAAAGATAAGGATAGTGATTTTCGACAGGTAAAATATGAAAAGTCTAAAGGAGTTTGGGAACAATTCCTCAAAGTCAGAGAAGGAAAGATAAATAATCCATGTCCAGCTGAAGTAGGACTTCGTTTTGCAAGATTAATGGATATGATAAAAGAATCCGCTAAGTAGTTTTTATTTCCTTGTATTGTTAGTTTTTTTGTTCAGGGAAGAAAAGAGTGTAATCCTTTTTTCAAGGTCAGCAATTTTTTTTTCATCAACCATTGAAACACAGGCTCTAATTCCAGTGTTGCTCTGACTTCCCGTGATTTTAAGTGATATTGCACTGATACCGTATCTAAGTAACTCCTGAAGGAGTTCTTCACTATTCATTCCGGGGTATTCTAAGGTAAAATAAAACCCATCAGCCAATTCTTCACCGGCATCATTATCATAAACAAGCTTAAAGGAATTTCTAAGAAAAATTTCCTTCATTTTTTTTGCCCGCCTTCCATATTCTTTGACTGGAGTAATAAAATCTTCGCCTTTGTTAGCTGATTCGAGCATGGCACTTAGTGCATATTGAGCAGAATGGCTTGTGCCTGAGGAAAGAGTATAAAGAGCCCCATATATTAGAGCATGTTCTAAATTTTCTGTTCCAAAAAATTTGATAAGTTCTGGAAAATTCCTCGAAGCAAGAGCAGGTGATATTATCATTGCCGATATTCTCTCCCCTGCATAACTGAAAACTTTTGAACTTGAAAGAAGAATCAAGTAATTGTCAGTATATTTTGAGATGCTTGGGTGGAAATGACCTGGTTTTGAGTAGTCTTTTCTAAAGTCCATTGCAAAGTACGCAAAATCTTCAACTGCGACAACATCGTATTTCTGACAAAGTTTACCTATAATTTTAAGTTCATCTTCGGTAAAAACTATCCAGGATGGATTATTTGGAGAGGAATAAACTATCGTAGAAATATCTGCATTTTCCAGGTATGATTTAAGTTTATTTTCAAGTTTTTCACCCCTGTAATCGTAAATATCAAAGCTTTCATATTTCAACCCCAAAACTCTGTGCTGCTGTTTCTGAACTGGAAAGCCCGGGTCAATAAATAAAGTCTTCCTGTTAGCTTCTCTCCGACACAATGTCATAAAGGCGGCAAATCCTCCTTGCATTGAACCTACAGTAGGATAACAATGTTCTGGGGAAATATCGAGATTCATAAATAATTTTGCGAATTTCGCAATAGCCTCTTTTAGTTCAGGAATACCCTCAATATGGGGATATTTCGCGGCAATTCCCTTTTTAAGGGCTTTTATCTGAGCTTTTACTCCAATTGGATTCGGTGGTAAACCAGGAACGCCCATTTCCATATGGATAAATCTAAGCCCACTTTTATTTTCAATATTGTGAGCGAGTTTTACAATTTCCCTGATACTTGCTGTAGAAAGAGACTTTATATGCAGATTATTGACTTCATTCTCAACGAAATCTTTATCCAATGGAATTGATGGAGATAATTTTGGCATATCTATTAACTTTCAACTCTTAGCTTTACACTTAACTTATGAGCGTCAAGTCCTTCTAATTCAGCTATTTTCATGATAGCATTCGACTCTTTCTTAAGGGCATCCTTTGAATATTTTATTATGCTGCTTCTGCGAAAAAAATGTTCAGTAGACAAACCATTAAAAAATTTTGCTGTTCCTCCCGTTGGCAATACATGACTCGGACCTGCTACATAGTCACCTACAGCCTCAGGTGTCCAACATCCTATAAAAATTGCCCCAGCAGCTGAAATTTTATTTGCAACTCGTTCTGGATTTTCGCATAATATTTCAAGGTGTTCTGGTGCATATTCAGACGCGATTTTCGCAGCTTCTTCTAAATTTCTAACTAAAACGAGAAATAATCCGTTTTCAATTACTTTTTTTAAAGGTTTTGACTTTTTTATTATATCATTTGACAATTTTTCTATTTCGTGAGCAGTTTTCTCGATGAGTTTTTTATCATTTGTAAGCAGGACAGATTGTTCAAATCCGCTTCCATGTTCAGCCTGAGATAATAAATCCGCAGCAATGAATTTTGATTTTGCGGAAGAATCAGCGATTATCATAATTTCGGAGGGGCCTGCGACCATGTCTATCCCGGTTTTTCCATAAATCATTTTCTTTGCCGCGGTCACATATGCATTACCGGGGCCAACAATCTTTTCAACTTTTTTAATACTTTCAGTGCCGTAAGCTAAAGCAGCAATTCCATATACTCCGCCAAGTCTGTAAGCCTCAGTTATTCCAGCATTTTTCATTGCAAAAAGTATGGCATCTGGAATCTTTCCTTTCTCTCCTGGGGGTGTTGTAGCTACTATTTCTTTAACACCTGCAATTTTTGCAATAGCGATAGTGTGTATTGCGGTAGAAACAAGAGGTGCCGTCCCTCCGGGAATATAAACAGCAACTCTGTTGAGAGGTGTGAATTTTTCCCCTAAAATAACACCTTTCCGCGGAGAAAATCTATAACTTTTAGGAATTTGTCTCTTCGCAAAATCTTGAATATTATTAATTGCAAACAGTATGCTTTTTTTCACTTCATCATTAAGATTTTTTTCCGCTTCTTTAAATTCATCTTCCTTTATCCTGAACATATCCTTTTGTAATTCTATACCATCGAATTTCCTTGCGAACTTCGCAACTGCTTTATCCCCTTTTTGCGCTACTTCCTCAAGAATCAGAGAAAGCTCTTTTTCTATTTGCTTTGGATAAGCGTCTCTATTAAAAAGAGCAAAAAGGCTGTTCAAATCGTTTTTATTTTTTGTATCTAAAATCTTCATTAATCGCTTTCCATGATAAGTTCAAAATGCTATAATCTATCATCAGTAAATATATATTCAAAAATACTTTTAAAATTATGAGATGTGTCTCAGGATTGGAATCAAAGTAAGTGAGTAGCTGGGGGCATTATTACCCAGAAATGGGAAGAATTTTATTTTTTCTCATTTGAAGAAATTCCATCTTAATTCCTATTTACACGATATGAGCAATTCAGTATTAATTCATATTTTTGCGTTTTCTGAGTCTGATGTGTAGGATGAGAGGGGAAGGACTTAAATTTTTCGTTTCTTGTCCTACTCTTTGTAAGAAATTGCAGCAGGCTCATCAGTTACTAATGAGGTCATCATATTGTTTACATTCTCTGGTAGGGATGGCTCTCCGAGCCGTCCGCAGCGGTTTCGGCGAAACCGGCCATTAGCCGGATTCGTAAACTATTCAATTGATATCGCTGGCATCGTGGAGGACGGTTAGTTCCTTGGATAGATTCATCGGCTTGAGTTCCTTGGCATAGGACGCATGGCCATCGGCAAAGATGATGTTCGTCCCCCTGAAATGCCGTTTCTCGTAGTTGTAGTTGCTGTTCATTGCATTCTCGCTGGTATTCCAATCGAGTCCTGTTATTCCCGGCAACTGACCGAAGTATGTACAACTGCGCTCGATGAGGCCGTCGAGAAAGGCGACGGTTAGGCTCGGCCTGGCAATCTTATACCAACTTCTGACAGTTGCGTAGAACTGGGTGGAGCCCAATTGCTGGTTACATGCTATTGCTCCTCTGTTGTAGGCGTAATCCCCTTTCCATTTTGTGTAAGAGGGACAAAATTCAACGCTTGATGCCGATGGGACGAGATTCCCTTTCCTCCAATATTCGGCGATTCTGGAGACATGGTTTTGATTCCAGCGAGACGATGCACCCTCTCCGAGGTAGGGCATGTATCCACTCCAGTCGTCGGCATAGTTTTGAAATCCATAATACAATTGTTTCATGTTGCTCTTGCATAGCGACATCTTCGCTGTGTCCTTCGCGCTCTTGAGCGATGGCAGTAACAACGCTGCGAGAATCGCAATTATCGCAATCACAACCAACAATTCAATCAAAGTGAACTTACTACTCATTTTTTCTCTCACCATTTTCCACCTCCTATATTATTCTTTTGCCTTTTGAATTAACTAGATATGGTATTGAAAGTTCAATAATGGATTTTCCCTCTCCCTCGAAAAGTTTCCTAAGAACTGAAACCGCCTTTTTGGCTATATCAGCACAGTCAATTTTCATGCTGAGGCATCCTTCCAAAGGAATATTCGCATCACAACCAATTATTAAAACATCTTCCGGAATGCGATATCCCATCGATGCAAGAATAGAATATAGCTTTGCAGCGATGACATCGTTCTCGCAAAAAACAGCGTCCACTTTATTTTTTCTTGACCTTGACAGAAAATCAGCGAGCTCGGCCTCGTTTCTAAACGATGGCACGTTCCGAGGCGAAACAAGTTTTAAACCAGAGTCAGCAAGCGTTTCCGGAACTTTTCCGAATTTCAAAAGCGGCTTGCCCAATTCCACACATTCCGTATAGTAATCAGATAAAATGGCCACTCTCGTCCTGCCTGTAGAAATAACGTAATTAGTTGCATCAATGTAACCCGAGTCAAAGTCACATATCACATTACCTGCATTGTGAATTGAATATTCCGGAGCATTGATTGTAACAACCTTCTGAGAGTTTGCCAAAGACCTTACCATCGTTTCATCAACCGCATAACAAAATATGCACGCACAAGAGTGTAGTGTTTTGTTTATCTCAATCAAACGAGAGGGCTGAGTGCAGAGAAGTGGCTCGAACCCGGCAGAAACAAGACAATCCGAAATGTTAATAGCGAGAGAGCCAAAATAAGCCTCATTCATCTTTATCACAGATATTGGAACAAGATTCAAGCTCTTTACGCGTAAACCTCGCGCCAATATGTTTGGCGTGTAAGAAAGCTTTTTCGCAGATCTTATAACACGATCTCTTATGTAGTGTCTGACACTGGAATCACCTTGCAATGCTTTTCGCGCAGTGTTTAAAGCAACACCAGCATCCTCAGCAACATCTTTTAATGTCATAACAGACCTCAAATAATTTTAATATCGATATTATAATTGATATCGACATCAATTTCAAGTTTTTTTTTGTTTTTTACCTAAATTTTCCATTGAACCTTAAAAAATATCCTGAGAAATCTTTAGTTAAAAGGTATAACAGCAATAGATTTGGCAGGCTATTTTCCAATTTTTTTTGGAAAATGTACTCCATATTACCTGAGGCATCCAAATACTTTTATTAAATGATTGAATGAAATATTTGCTTCCTTTTATCGATAGAACTACAAAATTAATAAGATTTAAAATAATTTCTAAATTAAAGGGCTAATAATTATCGTTCACGGAAGATTAAGAAAAAAACTTGAATTTCATTTTTCTTGCCTTATAATAACTAATGAAAAGCACTCACGAGTTATATGTTAAAAAAAAAGCAAAGATTAAAGAAGAAAATTTCTATCAATGATGTAGCAACGGCCCTTGGAATCTCACGAGGCACGGTGTCCAGGGCCTTCAATGATAATCGTAAAGATATAAATCCTGAAACACGTCAACGCATTCTTGAAGCAGCCAAAAGAATGGGATATTATCCAGATATGAGTGCCAGAAGGTTAGTAAAAGGAAAAACAGAGTGCATAGGAATAATTGTGCCAGATTTAAGAAATCCATTTTTATGTGAAATGGTAACAGAAATAGAAAAGTATACAATATCAAAAGGATATTCTGCCTTATTATCTCTGGTCGATAATAACATTGAAAATCAGGAGAAAATTCTCACACGAATGAAATCCGGACAAGTTGATGGGATAATAATCACCCCTTGTGAACATAGAAAAACTGTACAAATGTTAAACAAAGTGGCGTCTCAAAAACCTCTCGTTTCCTTAAAGAAGATTTTTGGACTTAAATGTGATATTGTAAGTTTCGACGATTCTTTAGGAGTTCAAATGATGACAGAATACTTAATATCAAAAGGACATAAAAAAATCGTCTATTTATGTCCGGAAGAACCAGAATTAACAGTACAGGTCAGATTTACGGCATACAAGATGAGTATGGAAAACGCCTCTTTAGAAAGTAAGGTTGTTAATTTATGCACTGAAGATAGGGATTCAGATCAGTATATTGAGATGATAGAAGGAATTTTTAACTCTCCGTATTCTCCGACTGCGATTTTCGCATACGACGATATGATTGCTATTAATCTTATAAAAACCCTTAAAAATATGGGTGTAAAAGTGCCGGATGATATCTCAATTGTTGGTTTTGATAATATTTCTTTTGGTGAAATGATAGACCCTCCGTTAACTACCGTAGCAATAGATGGAGCAGCACTCGGTAAAAATGCTGTTGAGACAATATTCTCAAAAATAGAAAATCAACAAGGTTTTGAAAGTATTCACGAATTAAAGTTGATACCTAAGTTAATAGAAAGAGCCTCTGTGTCGCAAGCAAGGTAAAACAGTGCCCCCTGTAATTTATTGAAAAATTCCTAATTATATCGCGTTTTGCGATAAATCTACCTCCTCATTGCTTTCCCCCTGTGCTTAGTTCCAAATTCAATGAGACCTGGCATTTCTAACTGTTTGTATATGTTTAATGCACAAGAAACTCTACCTATTATCCTGTGACACTCATATACAAACATAAATAAACGAATTTTATCCTAAGAAATAGGAGAATTAAGTGAAATAGTGTCATAGTGTCTCATATGTGAGACAGGTTTTAGCAAAAAACCTGAATATTGATTTACCTTTTTCTTATTCATTTATTTATAATTCATTTATCTTTAATATGTTATAATTTTTTAAAAATATATGGCATATTTATTGCTAATGAAGTTAGGCAAAAAAAAATGGAGTAAGATTATGGGTAAAATTCTTGGAATAGATTTGGGGACAACCAACAACTGTATGGCTGTAATGGATCATGGTGAAATAAAAGTTATTCCTAATAGAGAAGGAATGAGAACTACTCCTTCTGTTGTGGCTTTTACAAAAAGTGGTGAAAGATTAGTGGGACAGACAGCAAAACGCCAGGCTGTTACAAATCCTAAAAACACCATCTTTTCGATAAAACGCTTTATGGGTAGAAAATATAGTGAAGTAAAAAGAGAATTGGAATTAGTTCCGTATGAAGTTGTCGAAGCTAAAAATGGCGATGCTCATGTAAAAATTGGTGATAAAATTTATTCTCCGCCTGAAATTTCCGCAATGATACTACAAAAACTTAAATCGGATGCTGAAGCCTACTTAGGAGAAGAAATAAAAGAAGCTGTAATCACTGTTCCTGCTTATTTTAATGACAGTCAAAGACAGGCAACAAAAGACGCTGGAAAGATAGCAGGACTCGATGTAAAAAGAATTATAAATGAACCTACTGCCGCTGCTCTTGCGTACGGCCTCGATAAGAAAAAAGATGAAGCCGTAGCTGTTTATGACCTTGGCGGTGGAACATTCGATATATCCATTCTTGAAATTGGTGATGGTGTTTTTGAAGTTAAAGCAACGAATGGAGATACTCACCTTGGAGGAGATGATTTTGATCAAGCTATAATAAACTGGATTGTTGCCGAATTCAAGAAAGAAAATGGGATAGATTTAACAAAAGATCCTCAAGCTCTTCAAAGGTTAAAAGAAGCTGCTGAAAAAGCAAAATGCGAACTCTCTACGAACATGACAACAGAGATAAACCTTCCTTTTATTACAGCAGATGCTTCTGGGCCTAAACATCTTACAATGACACTTACGAGAGCAAAACTTGAAGAACTTGTTGACCACCTGGTTGAAAAAACAATAAAGCCTGTTGAAAATTGTATGAAAGATTCCGGCTTAAAAACTTCAGATATTAAAGAAGTTATACTTGTCGGAGGACAAACCAGAATGCCTAGGGTTATTGAAACTGCAAAGAAATTCTTTGGTAAAGAACCTCATAAGGGCGTTAATCCGGATGAAGTTGTCGCTATCGGAGCAGCTATTCAAGGAGGAGTACTTGGAGGACAGGTTCAAGATGTCGTTTTACTCGATGTCACACCGCTTTCTTTAGGAATTGAAACCCTTGGAGGTGTGATGACCAGACTTATAGAAAGAAATACTACTATTCCAACAAGAAAGAGTGAAATTTTTAGCACGGCTTCCGATAATCAACCTTCTGTTGATATACATGTATTGCAGGGAGAAAGGCCAATGGCAAAAGATAATAAAAGTATTGGCCGATTCAGACTTGATGGAATACCACCAGCCCCAAGAGGTGTTCCTCAAATAGAAGTAACTTTTGACATAGATGCAAATGGGATACTACACGTAACAGCAAAAGATCTCGGAACAGGAAAAGAACAAAAAATAACGATAACCGCAAGTTCAGGTCTGAGTCAAGAAGATATTGAAAAAATGGTAAAAGAAGCTGAAAAATACTCTCAACAAGATAAACTTGAAAAAGAAAAAGTTGAACTCAGAAATAGAACAGACTCTACAATTTATCAGACCGAAAAACAAATGAAGGAATTTGAAGATAAATTGCCAGAAAATGTCAAAAAACCAATAAAAGATAAGATAGAACAACTAAAGAAAGCAAAAGATAAAGACGATACCGATGAAATGAAAAAAGCCCTCGGTGAACTCGAATCACTTCTCCAAAAAATGGGAGAAGAAATATATAAAAATGCAGGAGGCGCAGGGAAAACTCCAGACCCGTCTTCTTTCACAAACTCAAACAAGGAAAAAAAAGAAGAAAAAAATAAACAAAACACAAAAAGCGATGAAAAAGTCGTTGACGCAGAAGTAATTGACGATGAAAATTAACAAATAAAACACTCAACCAAAAAAACAAAAAAAAAGGAGAAAAAAATGAGCAAAGTCAACATCAAACCACTCGGAGACCGTATCCTTGTTGAACCGGTTGAAGAGAAAGAACAAGTTAAAGGCGGAATTGTAATTCCTGATTCCGCAAAAGAAAAACCTATGGAAGGAAAAGTAATAGCATTGGGAACTGGCAAACTTGATGAAAAAGGAAATAAAATCCCATTCGATGTAAAAGTAGGTGACACCATACTGATGAGTAAATATGGTGGAACCGAAGTAAAATACAATGATAAAGAGTATAAAATCCTTAGTCAAAGCGATATTCTTGCAATAGTTGAATAAATTTAAGTAAAAGATAAAATAAAGGAGAAAAAAAATGGCAGGAAAACAATTACTTTTCGGTGAAGACGCCCGTAAAAAAATTCTAAAGGGCGTTGAACAATTAAGCAAGGCTGTAACAGCCACACTCGGACCTAAAGGAAGAAATGTCGTGCTCGACAAAAAATTTGGCTCTCCAACTGTAACAAAAGATGGTGTAACAGTAGCAAAAGAAATCGAACTTCAAGAACCATTTGAAAATATGGGAGCCCAAATGGTGCGTGAAGTAGCCAGCAAAACCTCTGATGTTGCTGGAGATGGAACAACAACAGCTACTTGCCTTGCGGAAGCAATATTCAGAGAAGGGCTTAAAAATGTAACTTCAGGCGCAAACCCTATGGCTCTAAAGCGTGGCATTGATAAGGCCGTTGCTGAGATTGTTGAACAACTCAAAAAACTTAGTAAAAAAGTCAGTGATAGAGAACAGGTTGCACAAGTCGCAACTATCTCCGCAAATGGAGATAAGGCAATTGGCGATATTATCGCTGAAGCGATGGACAAAGTCGGCAAAGATGGAACAATAACAGTAGAAGAAGCCAAGTCTATTGAAACTACTCTTGATGTAGTAGAAGGTATGCAGTTTGATAAAGGTTATCTCTCTCCATACTTTGTAACAAACGCAGAAAGTATGGAATGCGTCCTTGAAGACTGCTTAATCCTGATTCATGAAAAGAAAATCAGTAATCTTCAGGACTTACTCCCACTTCTCCAAACTGTCGCAAAACAGGAAAAACCTTTACTTATCATAGCTGAAGAGGTTGAAGGAGAAGCCCTTGCTACTCTTGTAGTAAATAAACTTCGTGGAACTCTTAATTGCTGCGCCGTAAAAGCTCCTGGTTTCGGTGATCGCAGAAAGGCAATGCTCGAAGATATCGCAATACTCACTGGTGGAACTTGCATCTCTGAAGACCTTGGAATAAAACTCGAAAGTGTAACTGTAAATCAACTTGGAAAAGCAAAAAGAGTTACTGTCGATAAAGAAAATACCACAATCGTTGAAGGAGCAGGTAAACAGTCAGCCATACTCGGAAGAGTAAACCAAATTAAGAAACAAATTGAAGAAACTACTTCCGATTATGACAGGGAAAAACTCCAGGAAAGACTTGCTAAATTAGCAGGAGGCGTGGCTGTAATTAACGTTGGCGCAGCGACTGAAACAGAAATGAAAGAAAAGAAAGCAAGAGTAGAAGATGCTCTTCACGCAACAAGAGCAGCAGTAGAAGAAGGTATAGTTCCTGGAGGTGGAGTTGCTCTCATACGCGCAGCAAAAGCAGTAAAAGATCTGAAACTTTCAGGAGATGAAGCTATCGGCGCAAATATCGTAATGAAGGCAATTGAAGAACCTCTCAAAAAACTTGCAGCAAATGGCGGTTATGAAGGAGCAATCATAGTTCGTGAAGTAAGTGAAAGAAAACAAAATGAAGGTTTTAATGTAGAAACAGGTGAATTCGTTGATATGCTCAAAGCTGGTATCATTGACCCAACAAAAGTAACAAGATCAGCTCTACAAAATGCTGCATCTATTGCAGGACTCCTTCTAACTACCGAATGCATGGTAACAGAAATTCCAGAGAAAGAGAAAGCTCCAGCTCCAGCAGGAGCCCCAGGAATGGGAGGAATGGATTACTAATTAAATTCCTCAGAAAAGGCGCGCCTTGCGCGCCTTTTTTTTTTATACCTTGCCAGAAGCTGAATTTCACTCACACTGCCATTTTACAAAAAACAGTCGTAGATATATTAAGCGTTAAAACGACATTGTTTAAAAACTACTGCAAGTTGCATATAAAGGTGGGACACAATGTTTTTACCTTCGAGTTTAAATGCGAAAAAATAAAATATCGAAAAATGTGATTTTTTTAATGTAGATATTAAGGACACATACATCAAATTTCGGAATCAAAGAGAAATCAAAGAATAATTTTTTTGAGAATTTCTTTGCAGTTTTAGTTTTACTTAGAAAGAATTAAAAAATGGTGGGCGATGAGGGACTCGAACCCCCGACATCATGGGTGTAAACCATGTGCTCTAACCAACTGAGCTAACCGCCCATTTATGAAGTAAAGAATTTCCAAAATATACAATATAATTTTTGAAAAGCAATCTAAAAATCGATATTGAATAAGCTTTTTGCCCAAATATTAATTTTTTCTTTTAGTTCCTCTACGTCCCATTTTAAATATCTAGCTATTTCGTGGTACAGTGGGATTACTCCATATTTTTCTTCATCACTTTCAAGAAAAAAAATTTTATCCTTTAATTCAGAAATAACATTCATTTTATTTTGATCTTTTAAAATTTTATATCCAAAAGATAATATAAAACCAGCTTCAGTTAATTGTTCTGCGAGTTTTATTGATCCTCTGAAACCATGAATTACAAAGGGAAGTCTTAATTTATTATACTGTTTTTTTAATGACAACATCTCGCCGTAAGCTCTTACACAATGTATAATTATTGGTTTGCGAAATTCGCAAGCTATTTCTATCTGCAAATTTAATATCTTTATCTGTCTTTCAATAGAGGACTTAGAAGTTCTATCCAGTCCACATTCCCCTATGGCTAAAAATTTTTTTGTCTCCATTCGTTTTTTTAAAATATGAATGTATTGACTTAAAACATTGCAATCTTCTGGTATGAAATTAGGATGTATTCCGCAGGAAAAGTAGACATCATTACGATTTTCCCATGAGCATTCATTTGGAAAAATTGATACAATTGCAGTCTCTTTTGCAGAAAAATTCCTGAAATGGCTGTGAAAATCCAAAAACTTCATAATTTGTTTTTTTGAGATTATAGTTTTTGAATATACATTAATCCATTTAGTAAAATATAAAATAAAAAATGAAGAACTATAGGATTTATTTTCCCCACTATAAAAAGGAAATTTATGCTTTGGAGGACTCCTCTTTGCTCGAATGTATAATGAGAGCTGGCATTTTGATAAAAAATCCTTGCGCAGGACAGGGTATATGTGGAAAATGCAAAATAAGAGTAATATCTGGTGAATCTACTCCAGATGAACAGTGCAAAAAGTTTTTTTCTCAAGAAGAACTTGAAAATGGTTGGAGACTTGCGTGCAGACTAAAAATAAAAGATAATCTCGAAATTGATGTACCGTCTGAAACTATTTTTGAAAATGAATTGCTTATTTTAACCCAGGACGATAAGCCATTTTTATTAGAAAATTCCCCACTTGTGCGAAAGAAATTTTTTTCTCTTATTCCACCTTCTCTCGAAAATCAAAAAGCAGATTTTGAGGCACTTCGTGAGGATCTTTCTGTTCAGGATATATCTTTAGAGACGCTAAGAACTATTCCGATGTTTTTAAGAGAAAATTCCTTCAAAGGGACAGCGGTACTAAGTGATAATAAAATTATTTGTCTGGATAAGGGAAATACAGAATCCATTAATTTTGCAGTTGCTGTTGATATTGGGACAACAACGATAGTTGTTTCCTTGATAGATATTGTAAAAGGAAAAACTATTGATAGTAAAGGATCATTAAACCCACAAACAAAATTTGGAGATGATCTTATTTCAAGAATAATGGCAGAAAAAAAGTCTGCTGAAAATCTTGAACAGCTTCAGAGTCTTGTTATTCAGGCTGTTAATAATTTGATTCGACAACTTTGTCAGGATAATGGTATTAAACAAAAAAATATCTACTCTGCAGCGGTAGCAGGAAACACAGTAATGGAATGTTTCTTTTGCGGTATAACAGCGAAAAACTTAGGAGAGATTCCATTTGTCCCACCATTTAAAAAACCTCTTTTATTCGAAGCCAATGATTTGGGTATTGATATAAATCCAGAAGCACCAGTATATATATTCCCCCTGATAGGGGGATTTGTTGGTGGGGATATAACCGCAGGAATAAGTGCTTGCAGACTTGATGAAAGGGAAAAACCCACACTTTTCATTGATATAGGAACAAATGGAGAAATTGTCTTAGCTAATGGAGGGAATTTATTTGCTGCTTCTGCTGCAGCAGGCCCAGCATTTGAAGGAGCAAGGATTGAATACGGAATGAGAGCTTCAAAAGGAGCAATAGAAAAAGTTATTATTAACAGAGAAGGAGTTCATTTAAATGTCATAGGCAATACAGCGCCTTTAGGAATTTGCGGAAGTGCTGTTATAGATTCAACTGCAGAGTTACTGAAAATTGGCATTCTTGAGTCTTCAGGTAGAATTTTATCACCTGATGAATTATCATCTCTACCAAAAATTTTAAAAGATAGGCTCATATCTCGAGATGATGGCCAGACATGGGATTTTCTTCTCCAGGCAGATAACAAAAAAAAGATTTTTATCTCTCAAAGAGATATCAGGGAAATTCAACTTGCTACAGGAGCTATAAGGGCAACTATAAATATCTTGTTACAAAAAATTGGAATAACTCCAGAAGAGCTTGATACAGTATTAGTAGCAGGTGGTTTTGGAAATTTCATTCGTAGAAATAATGCTGTGCGTATTGGTTTACTTCCAAATATTCCAGATTATAAAATAAGATATGTTGGCAATACTTCTTCAGAAGGAGCAAAAGAAGCTCTGCTTTCTGGAGAAAGAAGAAGAAAAGCTGAGGAGCTTGCAGAAAAAACTAATTATATTGAGATATCTCTGGACCCAGAATTTCAGATGATTTTTTCAGAGGCTATGATCTTTCCTTAATTTACCGTTTTCACGTGGTCATATTTGATGGCATTTCTATCCTCTCGTAAACGCGATTAATCAATATTAAAAAATGTACCTTACTCTCAATAAAAACTTATTCTTAAATTCAAAAAATTTATGAAATTAGCCTATATCTTGCGTTTTGCCAGTATGGCATAGTTGCGAGGAATCAAGGCGATTCCTTGCAAGTTCTATCAGCATAGCACAAAAGGATAATTTCGTGAACAGCAATGCAGTTCACACCACATTTATTATCCTAAAAAAGCAATTGAAAATTGTTTTTATTTTTATGTATATGAAAATAGGGTTTTTATAGATTATGCTCCATCAAACTTTTAGGTTGACGATTTTTTTACAATTTTTTAACTCGCGCGGGCTTGTCCGCATTTATCGTATCTACTTCTTTAATTTCGATTTTAGTTACTACAGCGTTGTCTCGCTACCTGGTATCTACGGCAAATGCGTCCAACTGCTTAATTTAGGAAAAACTCTTGCTGGCTGATTGAGGTGCAAAATTTGGGTAAACAGACAAAGGTTTTAATAAAGTTTTTTTTCAGAAGTAGAAAATTCAAACATATGATTTATTTTTCCTTAAATGCATTTGTTCTTGTGTTTAATTTTTTTTAACCTATATTTTGCTTTTAGTCAGTATGAGAATGGAGAAAGGACGCTGGTATAGAAGATCTTTCTCCGTAATCAGTGCTTCACACAATGGCCTGGCTGGAACCTTGTGGGAATTTAGCCAAAAATTTGAAGAAAAAATAAACCATTGGATATCTATAATATCTTTATATTTAGGTATTTATAATCTATTAGATAATAGAATTTGAAAATTTAGGTGAAGTGCTCGGTAATTTTGTATTGATGTAAGAAGTAAAAAAATGAGGATATAAGTTTATGGACTCATATTTAAACAGAAAAAATAAAATACTTAATAGGGCTAAAAATCTACTTGAGAATTGGATTAGTGCGATGAACTGTTACTGGTATGAGGCTAATCATAATGCACCATCTGGATGTTTTGGGCCAGGATATCTGCATTGGGGAGTCCAGTCTAATTGGAATTATCTTGCTGCAGTTTCAACTTTATCTTCTCTTACTCTAGATCCGAATAAAAAGTCTGCACTAGAAAAACGTGCAATAGCTTCTCTTCGCTTTGCGCTAAATACTCATATAACTGGAAGAGAAGTAGGAAATGATGGAAAAAAATGGGGCAATAGTTGGATTAGTATACTCGGAATAGAACGTGCATTTCATGGATTAAAGTATATAAAATCATTGTTATCTAATGACGAGCTTTCCTCATTACACTGTTTATTAATAAATGAAGCTGATTGGATTTTATATCATGGAAGGCGAGCCAATCATAAAGGAGTATGTGCTGCTAAATGGAATAGTAGTGGCTGTAATAATCCAGAGTCAAATATATGGAATGGTTGCTTTTTACATAGAATCGCCCATTTATACCCTCATGAAAAAAATAGAAATGCCTGGTTAAAACTTGCTGATAAGTATCTTGTTAATGGTATTTCAGTTGAAGCAGATGCTGATGATCAAACTATCATTTCTGGTATTCCAGTTAAAGATTGGCATGTTGGGGCAAATTTTTTCCCCTCATATGCGTTGGACCATCATGGATATTTAAACGTAGGATATATGGTAATATGTATAAGTAATGCTGCCATACTCCATTTTGATTTTAAAAGTTTGGGAATAAGACCTCCTGAAAGTTTGTATCATCATCAGCTTGATCTTTGGAATGTGCTTTCCAGAATGATATTTGAAGATGGGAGATTGGCACGAATTGGTGGAGATACACGGGTGCGTTATGCGTATTGTCAGGAATATCTTCTTCCATCATTACTTTTTGCTATGGATTTTTTTAATGATTCTAACGCATTTCAACTTGTGGAATCCCAGCTTGACTTGATGGAAAGAGAAGCTGTAGAAAACGAGGATGGGTCTTTTTATAGCAAAAGGTTGGAGAATTTACGCCTTACAAATCCTCATTATTATACAAGAATTGAGTCAGACCGCGCATGTGTTCTCTCAATGCTTTTGAATTATTTACCTTTGATAAAAGCAAATAGTTCCATTCCAAAAAAAGATTTAAATGAATCGAGTTCTGTACTCTGGATTGAGGAGGAACACGGAGCAGTTCTGCATCGTTCACCTACGCGTTTTAGCTCTTTTTCGTGGAGGGCCGATGGTTTGGCCCAGGCGTTATGCCTTCCGCCACAAAAAGGAGACCTTGCTGAATGGTCTTTAAATATGTGTCCTGTTGTTCGATTTATTGGGGATGATGGTTTATTCCCTTCAAGGCATCGTCGATTATTAACAGGAAAGGTAGAAGCCATTGATGGAGGTTTTATTGCATATGGTTCTATAATGGAAGGAGTAGACGTTGTAGTGGATGAAGGCGGTTATTGTACGGATCAGGCAATTTCATATATAGCCTTTTCAGCATTGCCTGATAATAAAACATGCATTTGTCTTCAGTATGTCATAGCATCTCCAAATCGTGTGGGATATATTATTGAATTAAAAGCTTTGCATCTTAATATTCCTAATGATCTCTTTAATAATTATAAAAGGGTTACTATTTCCGCTGAAGGTAGTTATGAATTGTCATCTCCACCTTCAAACGACTATTTGATGCAAATTAATAGCAAGTGGCTAAATATAGATGAAATTCTTGGCATATCACTTATTTATGGAGCTGATTGTTTGCAGATTAGTCGTTCTAAAAACCGACGCGGTGGTCGTTATAAAACTCTCTTTATAGACGAAATTTGTACGAATGCCAATTCTAATTTGAAACGATGTGTTTCAGATGAGATTTTGGTAGATATTGGATTTCTTGTTTTTTCTAATGCTTCGCCTGAAGAGACAAAAAAGATTCAATGTGGTCAGATTCATTCTAATAATAGAGTAAAAGCTGTTTGGGTTCGAGGCTTTGATCAAAAGAAATATATTTTTCTTGCGAATTTCAGTGATACATTTGCCACAATGCAGTCAGAAATTGGGGTAGTAGATATTGCTCCAAATTCTGCAAAACTACTAACGATAGTATGATTGTTTTTATCACCCTCCAGAATAATAATTAAGAAATCATACAAAAGTATGTAAAATTATAAACATTTAAGTCAAATTTTTTTTTAAATAAACTTAGAAAATGCAGGAAAATCCTGAATATATTTCTTCCTTCTGGTTGGAACTTTTCACTTTTTGTTCTAATTTACGCAAAAAAAAGGTTGGTAAAATTATGAAAATGTCAAAATTAGTTGGTAGAAGGATAAAAGAAGCTCCAAAAGATGCGAAAACTCCAAGTCATATATTCTTAATAAGGGGGGGGTATATTAGACCTGTTTCTACTGGAATTTATTCACTTTTACCGCTTGGGCACAAAATTTGTGCGAAGATTGAAAATATAATCAGAGAAGAAATGAATAAAATTGGCGGGCAAGAGGTAACAATGCCCGTTGTGCTTCCTAGCGAACTATGGGAAGAATCTGGGAGGTATCACAGTGTCGGAGAAGAATTGTTGAGATTCAAGGACAGAAATAAAAAGGATATGCTATTGGCAATGACTCATGAAGAAGCTGTAGTGCACCTTACGAGAACAGAAGTAAATAGTTATAAACAATTGCCGATAATGTTATATCAAATACAAACAAAGTATAGAGATGAAGCCAGACCTCGTGCAGGACTCATAAGAGTAAGAGAATTTAAAATGAAAGACGCTTATTCATTTCACGCTACCCAGGAATGCCTTGATGAATTTTATACACAGACCTTGCATGCCTATGAAAAAATTTTTAGACGTTGTGGCTTTAAAGATTTTTTATGTATTGAGTCAAATCCAGGAATGATGGGAGGAAACATTTCACACGAATTTATGGCAGTAGCGGATTGTGGAGAGGATACTATTTTTATGTCGCCAGATGGTTCATATAAAGCCAATAAAGAAGTTGCATATTCTGCATTGAAATTTTCAAAATCTCCTCCTTTGGCACTTGAAAAAGTTCCAACACCGGGAAAGAAAACTATTGAAGAAGTTGCAGAGTTTTTAGGACAGAATATATCGGAAACAGGAAAAGCAGTTTTTTACAAGACCAAAGAAGATCAACTTATATTTGCCATGATAAGGGGAGATTTTGAGGTAAATGAAAGCAAGGTCAGAAGGATTCTTCAGATAGACGATATTTCATTTGCAAATGATGATTTAATAAGGAGTTGTGGAGCTGAGCCTGGTTATGCATCTCCCCTGAATCTTAATCCTGAAAAAGTAAAAATAATAGTAGATCGCTCAATTGCCGAATCATCAAATCTAACTGTTGGCGCTAATGAACCTGATTTTCACATAAAGAACTTCAATTTTAATAGAGATATGCCTGAAGGTGCTATCGTAGCCGATATTGCTTGCGTTAGAGAAGGTGATCCATGTCCAGTAACAGGTCAGCCGCTCCTGATGAAGCGCGGAATAGAAATAGGTAATATATTTAAGCTTGGGACAAAATATTCTTCTTCTATGAAATGTGAATTTCTTGATGCGAATGGGAAAAAACATCCTATGATTATGGGGTGTTATGGTATTGGAATAGGTAGAACAATGGCAGCAGTTATAGAGCAAAATTATGATCAGTATGGTCCCATTTGGCCTATAAGTATTTCTCCTTTTGATGTTCATCTTTGCGTGTTAAATCTGAATCAAAATAATATTTGCTCAAAGGCAGAAGAAATTTATAATTCTTTACTTTCTGCAGGAATAGATGTTTTATATGATGATCGTGGGGAAAAAGCCGGGTTTATGTTTAATGATGCAGATCTTATAGGAGTTCCTTTTAGAATTGTAATTTCCCCAAAAACCATATCTGAAAATAAAGTTGAGTTTAAACGGCGCGGAGATAAGGAGTCGCACATGTTTGATATAACAGGACTTACAGAAAAAATCTTAAATATTCTAAAAACAGAGAGGGAAAAATTCTTGTAATCACTGGTTATTTTCAAAATTACCTTGTTGAAGAGCAATAAATACAATTTTTATAGCAGTTCTTATGAACCTGATCAAATTTTTAATGGATCTTATTTTCAGTATTTGTCTGTATAAAATTTGTGGTCTTAAGTAAAAATCTTTAAAAAATTCTTTTTGTTTTTTTAATAATATTTCCTTATTTAGATTTTTTGGTATGAATATTGGTTTCCAGTAATTTAGTTCTGATGGTTTAACATTTTCAAAGTACCCAAATTTTCCTGAAATAGCCATATTATAGAATTCAGAGCCTTTTATTGGAGTTGCAATTGTATATGTTATATCGGTTAATGGAATGGAAAGGGCAAATTTTTTTGTCTTTTCAATACTTTTCATGTCTTCTCCTGGATGTCCTATCATAAAGAATCCTTTTACAAAGATATTTAATTTATGCGCAAATGTTACAATTCTTCTGATTTGTTCAGTATTGGTCTTTTTTTTGATTTTTTTGAGGATTTCGTCGTCTCCACTTTCTATACCTATGGCAATTTGCCAGCATCCCGCTTTTTTCATTAACATAATGATATCTTCATTAAGATCATTCGCATTTGACATACACGACCATCTGATTTTGAAGTTCTTACGGATAATACTTTCAAGAATTTCTATGAATCTTTTTCTATTACATGGAAAAGTATCATCCACAAAAGCAAGTTCCCTCGCTTTGTACTTTCTTATTATCATTTCTATTTCTGAAATTACATATTCAGAAGAAAAAAATCTTATTTTATTTCCAAATACAGACTTATCACAAAATATACATTGATATGGACAACCTCTTGAAGTTATAATAGACACAACAGGTTCTCTCAAATAACAGCCTATTGGTGGACGATAAAGTTCTATATCAGTGAGGGCATCTCGATCTGGAAAAGGCAGGATATCTAAATTCTCAATATACTGAATTCTCTCATTTCGAACAACTTCTTCTCCACGCCGCCATATAAGATTTGGAACTTCTGAAAAATCGTTCGAATTTTCTTGTATCTTTTCTGCTAAATTTGCAAGAGAGAGCTCTCCTTCCCCAATTATTCCAAAATCAAACTCATTAAGTTTTGAGATATCATCGGGATTTGAGCTGATATGCGGTCCACCTATAACAGTTCTCACATTTAACTCTGACTTCAAATTCTTAGCCAGTATCTTCGAATTTTGCAAAGCAACAGAAGTTGAAGAGATTCCAACCAGTTTTGCGTCGTGTTTTATTATTCTTCTTATTATTTCATTGTTATCGAGGTTTTCTGCAGCAGCATCAATTACAATTACATTATGAGATTTTTTTTTCAAAAATGAAGAAAGATAAAGGACGCCGAGTGGTGCCTGGCGTCCTCCTATTTCCCCTATATCAGCGCCGTATCGTTCTCTTATTGATATATCAGGATATACGAGCGCTATGTTCACTACTTATCAAATTGTCCATCAAACTTTATTGCGGATGGTTTGAAATCAATTTTCTTTACGAATTTACACGCTTCGGCTGCTCCGTGCTCACGATCCATACCACTGTCTTCCCATTCCACAGATAAAGGACCATTATAACCAATTCTATTTAGGGCGCGTATCACTTCTTCAAATTTTATTTTTCCCCTTCCAAGTGAGCGAAAATCCCAAAATCTGCGTTTATCACCAAAATCAATATGTCCACCAAAAACTCCGACTTCAACTGGAACATCCGACCAATAAACATCCTTCATGTGACAGTGAAAGATTTTTTTTGCGAATTTATATATAAACTGTATATAATCTACCCCTTGATATCCGAAGTGGCTTGGATCAAAGTTAAAACCAAAAGCAGGGTGATTTTTCAAGGCGGAAATTGCACGTTCTGCAGATGCTATATCAAAGGCTATCTCAGTTGGATGAACTTCAAGAGCAAATTTAACTCCACAATTTTTAAATTCATCGAGTATTGGAATCCATCTTGCTGCAAAATCTTTATATCCATTGTCTATCATTTCTGGACTTACAGGAGGAAATGAATACAGAAGATGCCATATTGAACTGCCGGTGAAACCATTTACCACTTTTACACCGAGCATTTTTGCGGCTTTCGCAGTCTTTATCATCTCTTTTGCAGCACGTTTGCGAACGCCCTCAGGATCTCCATCCCCCCATACGTAATCAGGTAAAATACTTTTATGGCGAATATCTATGTTATCGCAAATAGCCTGTCCTACGAGGTGAGATGAAATAGCAAAAACTTTCAAGCCATAATCTGCAAGTAATTCTTTTTTTTCTTTGCAATATTTTTCGTTTACTTTATCTACTTCAAAATGATCTCCCCAACATGCAAGTTCGAGTCCATCATATCCCCATTCTTTGGCTTTTTTTGCGAGTGATTCAAGTTTTAAGTCAGCCCATTGTCCTGTAAATAAAGTTACTGGCCTCATTTTTTCTCTCCTGTTTTGCTTTTTTTAACTTTTATAAAATTTTATTTTTTCAAAAATAAATCAAAAAAAATAACATAATCACAATGAAAAATAATAATCTTTCAAAAAAAAAAGTCAATTAGAAAATTACGAATTTTAACCTCTTCATTTTATGATTTTTTTAAAACACAAAATAAGCTTCTAATATACTTCAACTATGATTTTATAGAGGAAAAATGCGATGATTTGTAACTTGCAAGTCAAAACTATATTTGCATCTGTAAGAAAAGTTATTTCAGTTTTTTTTTAATAAAGCAATACTTTCAAAATGCTGTGTTCTTGGAAAGAGATCGCATAGAAAAAGTTTTAAAATTTTGTATTTTTCAGATAATAATTTTATATCTCGTGATAACGTATCAGGTGAACATGATATATACAGTATTTGAGTAGGAGATACTTCAAGAATACCTTCGATAACTTTTTTTGAAAGTCCAGATCGTGGGGGGTCAAGGATAACAAGCAAATTATTTGAGGTATATTTTTTTAATATTTTCAGAGAGGCTTTTTCGGATGTTTGGTGAAGAAATTCAACTTTTTCGGCAACACCAAGGTTTGCGGCATTAATTTTAGCACATTCAATAGATTTCTTATCATTCTCTATGCCAATTGCGAATTTCGCAGAGTTTTTTATTGCACAAAGTGCGAAAATACCTGATCCGCAATAGAAATCTATCACTATCTCAGGTTGTAACTCAGATATGATATCAAAAACTTTTTTGAAAAGCATATCGGATGCAAAAGTTGAAACCTGAAAAAATGATGATGCAGGATAACTTATCTTACCGATTATCGTATTTTCTGTTAAAATCTTATTTGGTTGTGGTCCAGGGTTTATCCATTCTACAAGTCCATCATTTTCTGTCCAACGCCAGAATATCTGATCACCAACTTTGTAATTATCAAGAACTTTATCACTTAAAATTTCTTTTATCCTTTTATTTATTGCTTTAACGGCTAAAAAACATTCATTAATTTCTACGATAGTTTTATTGTCAAGTCCAATATAACCGAGATGTTTTCTACCATCTTTATTGACTCCTATAGTCATAGATATTTTTCTTCTATAGAATAATGGCGAGGGCGAAGCTATCTTTTCAATTTCAGGGATATCATTAATTTTAGCGATTTTCCTTAGTAAAGATTCTAATTGTTGTTTTTTTAATTCTATTTCATAGTCATAGGAAATATGCTGATATGAACAATTTGAACAGTACAAAAAAGGATTTTCTCCAATTCTTAATGAATGTGGACACTCAGGATAAATCCTATGAGAAGACTTTTTTAAAATTTTTTTGCAAAAAGCAAAATCAAAATTCTTTTTTCTCTGATAAATTTCTGCTTCGAGTTTTTCTCCGTCAATTACTGATGGAATAAATGTTATTTTTCCGTCATTTTTTCCAATTCCATTTCCCCCAAAAACAATTTTATCAATGGTTATTTCGGGTATTTCTATTGATATTTTTTGGAAAATGTTTTTTGACATTATTTTGACGGAAAAAGAGAGTAGTTTTTGACGCTATATTTACGAGAGAATTACTTCTTTTAGTTTAGGTATAGAGTTAGAGGCTCCTTTTTTTTGGACGCATATTGCGGAAGCTTTTACTGCTATTTTGACAGCTTCCAGAGAGTTTTTTCCCTGCATTTTTTGGGCGATGAAGAAGCCGACAAAAGTATCGCCTGCTGCTGTTGTATCTACAGTTTTTACTTTCACGGCTGGTTCAAAATGCAAGTTGTTTTGTTCACAAATTACTGCGCCTTTTGCTCCGAGGGTTAAAATTATTGTTTCAAAATTGAATTTTTTTCTAATATCAATAAGTTTTTTGAAATTTTGTATTTTTCCAAAAAGTTTTTCTAATTCGCTTTCATTCAGGATCAGGATATCGACCATATCAAGAGGGTATTTCTTGATATCTTTTGTTATGGGTGCCGGATTAAATACAATTTTCATTTTCTTTTTTTTCGCTATATTGAATGCTTCCGAGATTAAATTAGTTTCATTTTGAGTTAGAAAGAAGTCTCCTTCTGCGAAATTCGCAAAAGCCATTTTTAATAATTTGATATTTATTGTTTTATTTGTACCACCGTGGATTATAATACAATTTTCGCCTTTTTTATTGACCTGAATAATGGCATGTCCACTTTCATCATTTGAAAGTTCTATAAAGGAGCAATTTACGGAGGATTTTTTTAGAGTATTTATAAGGAATTTGGCTTCTTTCCCTGTTTTTCCGACGTGAAAGACTTTTGCGCCGGCATTTGCAAGGGCAATAGATTGATTTAATCCTTTTCCTCCAGCAAATTTGGACAAGGTAATGCTTGACATTGTCTCACCTGGTTTAACGAAATTATCAACGAAATATACGTAGTCAATATTTAGCGAGCCTAAATTAAGTATTTTAGTCATATTTTTAAATTAAGTCCTTGTTTTCAAATTTAACAGAAGCAATAAAGAGAAAACAAAGAGATAATGAGATAGCATATAATATCATTGAGATGAATATGACGCCTGGTATTTTAGAAGGAAGCAGGAAAAAGAATAGATTTGGAAATAAATAATATATCAAATTCAGCCAGATATCTATACCAGCACTTTTTGGAATAAGAGTTAGTGCAATTGGGATTAAGGAGGCTGCAAGTGAAAAGAGTAAGTATATTGCTGAAATAATAATAGCACTTAGGTCATTAAAAAAACATGAGAAGGTTATGTTGAGTGCTGTTAGTGGAAATATCAAGAGAATTAATAATAATTGACGCAAAATCAGGTTTATAGCCAAAAACTGACCAGTTTTGAAAAAGTGTCCAACAACAAGAGCAATAGATGAAAGGAAATAAAAAAGCAACGATATACAGACAATTCCCAGGTATTTACCAAGGAGAAATTCAGTTCTTGAAATTGGTTTTCCAAGCAGAAGCATTGTTATTCCAGACTCTATTTCTCTAGGGACATCTGTTGCCCCATAAAAAGTGGAAAGTAAAAGAGTAAGCATAATTAGGACAACAAATCCTCCAAGGAGTGGTAATGCCTGTTCTGATTGAGATGAAAAAGCTTCTATTTGTAAGTATTCTTTTCCTAAATTAAAAACTTCCATTTCCGAAACAAAATAACCACATATTACGCCAAACGCCAGAAGAATAATAAATGCAGGTTCTTCTACTTTTCTGATAGTAAATTCAGCAATTGCAAATACTTTTTTCATTTTGAAGACATTTTTTCTTTTTCAATTCTTTCCGTTTCTTCAAAGATGGTTGGCAATTCCTCACATATAATAGACAATTCGTCTGCTTTTTTTGCAGTTTCTTTATCATCCAATCTCACAGCAAGTTCATATATAGTCCTATAAAGTTGTTTATAATCGTAAAAGTCTGGTTTTATGGAAAGCAAAGGCATAAGATATTTTAACTGAATGTCTCTTTCTTTTTTTTTATCTTTAAGTTCCTGTAAGCCAATTGACCATAATGAATAACGGTTTAACGTAGGACAATTAAATATAAAATTGTGATATTCTTCAATTGAAATTTTATGTTTTGAAATATCTTTTTCGAGGAAAAATATCATTGCAGGATATGATTGAACCATTCTGGGGAGTTTTAATATTTCTAAATACAATTTTTCTTTTTCATCCTCGTCCTTGATATAAGCAGCAAGAGCAGAGAGGGCATTAATTTTTTCCTGATCAGTTTTGGCCTGTGTTACAGCATCTCTTAACTGCATCATTTCAATGCGTGATTTAATTCTTCCTCTTAAAAAAGAGGGAACTGAAGCAAGAATACTATCGAGATCTTTTTCCTTAGTTTTGAGAGAAGCAACTGAAGCTTCTCTAAGTATAGCTTCAGAAAGAAATAAAATCAAAAGGGCTCCGATCATTAGACCGAAAGCCCTTTTGTTAATTTTTATATTTAATTTACTCAGCTCCACAATTGCTGCAATATTTACCTTTTTTCACTGCACCACATTTACTACAAGTTCCATAAACTTCTACTTTTGCACCACATGATGAACAGTATTTTTCTCCAGGACCATATGGGGTAAGGCATTGTTCACAAATATGTGAATTTTTGAAAACCAACTCTTTCATTTTATCTATAGTTGCTGTTACATTTTGATTATCTTTTTCTTCTTCTTTTAAAGATTGAGCAACAGATAGAATTTTCTCGATAATAGTCATTTTCCCAAATGAAGTTATATTAAATGAAGATGCATAAGCTCCTTCTGGTCGGATTGTATTTTCAAGATGAGTATCAATGAGTGCACACAGAAATGCTTGTCTGTCGCTTGTAACCTGAATTCCTCTCCATTTTTTACCGATTAGTTTTTGGGCTTTTGCTCGCATATATGAAGAAATTACATGTGGCTCTGGGGGAGATGATCTCTGAGCTGCAAGGCTAAAGAAATATTCAGCTAAATCCTCTTTCTTTACTTTACCTTCAATTTTTTTATCTTTCATATGATGGGATACTATGAAACCAGCTAAAAATGGCAACTCCCAATTTCTATTTAGCCTTGGATTATCACAAGCTCTCTTTAAAATCTCAACAGCTTTTTCTGGTGTTTCAACAGACAACATTAGACTCCCAATTTCATACGCCTGTTCAAAATCAGGATTATTCTGTATTATACTCATTACTTTTTTATAAATGATTGGGGCATTCTCCGCATTAACGCTGTTAATTGTTCCGCAGTAATTTACAAACAGCATCCACTGAACATCTGCAGCAAATCTATTTACACCAAAAAAGTTTCTATTATTTTCGAATGGTTTTGATATACATATTTTACCTTGCTCATTAACGAGAGTTGAAGCTATTTTTCCGCCTACCACTACACTTACAATTATTAGAACGATATGTATTATTAAAGACTTTTTTTTCATTTCATCCCCCCTTATTTAAGGTCCTTATAACCGAATATTAAACTTGCAAGAGTAGAAGCAAATACACAAAAAACTATTCCCCATACAATAGTGAGTAGCATATAGGTAACGCTAATATTTGCTCCCCAAACTGCTTCTCCCCTCAGATCAAACAAATTTAAATCTGGAATAATTCCGCCATATATATACTTAATAGCGCTTAACTTAGTGGCGGAAAAAGATAGAGCAATAATTATTGCTGCCACTATCGCAGCAATTGATTCCGGTAGAAGCACTGAAAAAAGTAAGGCTATCGCACACATCGGCAATAAAGAGGCAATTATCATAATGTGTCCTTGAATCATTGAAATTGGCGTTTTTTCAAAGAATGTATTAAATACAAATGAAAAGCCAACAGTAATTAATGCGCAAATGATAACACCTGTAATTATTGTGCCAACAAGTTTTCCTATTAAATACTGAGTTCTGCCCAGAGGTTTTGAAAGTAAAGTCGAAGCGACTCCGCTTTTTATATCTTTGGGTAACTCAAATGTTAATGAAATTGCAACGATTACTGCCGCGATAGTATTGAGAAAGAGAGATACGTTCATCATTAGTTCTTTATGTCTCCCAATAGAGAGCACATCGTAGTTATAAGCGCATGCAATCAAAATGATAGTGCAGAGTATCAGGAAATACACTGACTTCATTCTGAGAATGCGACGCCAGGTACTACTGGCAATTGCCATAATTTCACTCATTTTTTCCTCCATAGATTTATATATGTAAATAAAAACTTTATAATTTATATTATGTTTTTGGAATTTTCAATCTTTCGGAAGAAAAAATCTTCAAGTTTTTCTCTAGAAGGGGTAATTGTTAAAGAAGAAGGGTATTTATTTTGAAAATCTTCAAGTTTCTTTTTTATCTCTGGTTTTGCAGGAAAAACAAAGTCCCAACTGCCATCAGGCAGTTTAACGCTTCCGGTAGCATCATCCATCAGCATATGTGCAATCTCGTTTTCTCCATGTTTTACATGGACTCTTGCCCCAGATTCTGATAAAAGAGACTCTATGGGGCCTGAACATAACAGTTCACCTTCATTTAGAATTCCAATATAATCGCAGATTTTTTCAACATCGTAAAGAATATGGCTTGAAAAGAAAACATTGATACCCTTTTTCTTCTGTTCAGAAATAATCTGCATCAATTCTTGCCTCCCGTGAGGATCAAGTCCGGTAAGAGGTTCATCAAGAATTAAAAGGCTTGGTTTATTCAAGATAGCCTGTGCAATGCCAATTCTCTGCAACATACCTCTTGAAAAACCTCCAAGTTTTGTATCGGCATGTTTTGTCATTTTCACAATATCAAGAACCTCTTCAATCCTTGTAGAGCGTTCTAAAGGCGGAATCTGGAGTAATTTAGCACAGATGCTAAGGAATTCTCTGGCTGTCAAATAAGTGCTGAAAGCCGGGTAATCTGGAAGAAAGCCGAGTTGTTTTTTCAATTCTGTGTCTGAAGGTTCTTTACCAAAAATAAGTACTTTGCCTTCAGTTGGCCTTATTAAGTCCATAATTAACTTTATGGTAGTTGTCTTGCCAGCCCCATTGGGTCCGAGAAAACCATAAATAATACCTTTGGGAATTTGTAAATTTAACTTATTTAATGCAGGTTTCTTTTGTTTCCAGAAAAAAGAGCCATATGTTTTACTTAAATTTTCTGCTTCAATTACAAATTCCATCGCAATAGCCTCATAAATAAAATAACATTCGGGAATATATCTCTCTTTTCTATAATTTCAAGGACTCAATACTAATTTGTGGACGCCCTTTTTGTAAATATTTGCTTCAATATAAAGTTTCTCATTAATTTTGATAATGTTAAATTTTACAGGTTTTCCGTTAACGAATAAATTTTTATGTTTTTTATTAGTTAAAGGTAGTCTTATAAGTGATTTTTCTGCAGATGTAGTAAAAATTAATTTCTCTTCGTCTAAGTTTTTTTCCCATAGATATGTTACATAACCATTCGAAGCTGGGTATGTTACAGATACTTTGACTTTTTTTTCTTCAAAAAATCCCCATCTTGGGGATATTTCGACATTATCAAAGGCTATTCCTTTATCTGTAACTCCGGAAAGCCCTTCAATCAACGAATAAACTATAGCTGCAGCGCCCCATGCATCTGGAATGCCAAAAGAAAGTTCACTTTGTTGAAACCAGACGGGTTTATCTGATAAAGTAATTCCTGATACAAGATAAGCTGTATTATTTTTCATAATGCTAAAAGAGATTTTAGATACTTCTTTCTCAGGGTGAGGGTTATCTAATCCCCATATATAAATACCAACATTATCAAATTTTCCACTTGAACCTCTCCAGGCAATCTGATATTCAGGCCAACCCTTTTCCAATTTGGGCTCATGACACATATGTGCAATTTCCTCCGAATCTGGCATAAACCAATTTCCTATATTTTTTTTATTCTGAATGTAAACAGATTCCGAGGTATTATCACTATAGTATAACGTTAATTCGGCTATTATTGTCCCATGTCCTGAAAACGTATGTAAGAGGTATAGAGAAGAAAATTTTTTTTCTAAAGGTAATGATATTTCTTTATGGTAACCAGAACGAAATTCAGATAATCCTATTCCTTTTTCTCTGAGAAGAAAAGGAATTTCTAAAAAAGTTTTTCTACCGGTGGGTAAATTAGATAAATCATTGCCTTTTTCACCCCAACCTGCTTCTTTACGCCATTTTGTGCTTACGTTCGCGAAATCCGCAAGGTCTAAGCAGTCAAAATTCCTGTCAGGAGCTTTTTTTTGAGGGTTACCATTAAAACAAACATGCAGATGCCCATTATATTTGTCGGCTAGATTTAAAATTCTATTCATTATATCGATAGCATATTCTTCTTCTCCGCACAGAAATGCTCCTCTTGCAAGTTCTCCTGCAACAATAGTTGAAACTCCTCCATTCATATATTGCCATATTGAATTGTGTTCTCCAAATCCTTTTTCAAATGGAGGATAACAGTTGTAAAATTCACCAGGGCTATTCTTTGGCATATTTTTTCTTATGTTTTTGTATGTATTGATAATCGCAATGCTTTTATCAAGTCCAATATCTCTATTTATTGAATACGCATTTGACAAAGTAACCTGTTCATTTTCATTTGTATTTCCAACGTCTCTCTTAAAGGAAGGATCCTCACTGACGTGATGTTTGTAGAACTTCCCATTCCATGAAATTTTTTCGAGATTTGCAAGGAGTTTTTTAGATAAATTTTTATATTTTTTAGCTTCTTTTTTTCTCCCTACATATTCTAACATTTCTGAAAGATATTTGCATGACATTGCCATTCCTGTATTATCCCCAAACATTATTCCAAAGACAGTCCTGTTTTTGTCAAAACAGTTGTCTCCAAGAGTATATTTTCCGTCATCACTATGTATAAAATCCCAGGTATCAATAGTATATGCACGTTTCAATAGTCCATATTTTTTACTCCATCGGAATTTGTTTGTTGTAGAATAATGCACCGCTTTTATACAATGGTCGAGATATTTGCTCATCCATAAGGTGTCTCCTGTAGCTTTCCAGGTATAGTAAAGGCATTCTATAAAAAGATATTCTACATCATTTTCTACTGGAATTCTCTGAAGCGTATATGGGATACCTGTCTTATTGTCATTAGAGTAAACAGTCTTTATAAAGTTCCCTTCTTTGAATGTGTAATCTCTCCATCCCTGAACATCTTTTTTTTTGGGAGCTATCCGTTCAAATAGCATGCCATCTTTTCTTTGAGTATCAGCATAAATTTCTAATCCTTGTTTTATCAAAGGGTAAAAATACTTCATTCCTTTTAGAGTATGGGTATGATCTCTTAACCAGCGGATGAAATAATTATAAATTTTTCCATTGACCTGTATAAACTGGGCACCATCTCCTCCACATGATCTACACATAGTTAAAAATAAATTGTCTAATAATCGTGAAAACTTTTTTTTGCTATCAATGATTTCCGTTTTAACTATTACCCTTATTTTTATTCTTTTTAGCAATATCTCATTATCATAGATTAAAATCGTTTGTATGCCAGCGGTAGCTCCACAGAAAAAATCAACTTCATTTGATGACAATTTTTCAAACCTGATGTATTCATCTCCATTCCCATCTAAAACAATTAATTTCAAACCTTTTATTCCACTAATTTTTACTTTTTCCAGAGGAGAATATGAATATTGGGTTGGAGTTAGAATAATATTTTGTTTTTTCATAGAGATCTCCCTCATTTAATGTTACAAAAATAATATAACTGTAGATTATCAAAATAAATCAATTTTTTATTTTTTTCTTTTTGGAACAGTCTAATATTTCCTGAGCTTCTATGTATTTCTTAGAGAGAATGTATTATGTAATAACCTTGTAGGATATGAAGATGTTAAGCTATTCAATATATTTTAGGAAGCCAGGATATCATAGCAGTGAGGGACTGAGATGCGATAGGAGTAACTACTGCAAGTTGATAACGAAGCTGGGACACAATACTTTTCCCATAGGGAAAATGTGAAAAAATGAAATGTCACAAATTGCGTATAAAAAATCATCCTCTAAAAAAGATATCAGTGTTTTTTAGTGCTTTTCAGATTTTTTTATGAAAAAACAGGTTAAATCGGAAAGATGATGACTTAGTGCATTGCTTTTTAGAAGTTATGGTTTACAATACAATAAATTTTTCAGAAAAAAACTGGATTTTGATAAAAGTTATACACGCTGTATATTGATAAAATTTTTAATTTCAAATATATGGAAAAATTTTGTAAAAATTCTATAAATTTTTTTATTTTTGCAGTTTTTGCATCAACTATTTTGTTCAGTGGATGTAAGTCAATTCACTCTGAAGAAAATACTAACATAAACGAAAAAAAAGAGGCAGAACTTCCTCCTCTGTCTGAACAGGAAATAAATTTGTTGAAAAAATTAGGGGGTGAAGTCTTAGAAGATGGCAATATAAAAATAGGTTTAGCAAAAATAGATCGAAAAAAAATGGAAATTTCATTCCCTGCTGAGGTAAATTTGAAAGCAGGAGAAATTGAAGTTCTAATTTGTATACCGGGTGGTAGAGCCCATGAAAGTTTATTGATTACAAATTTAGAACCACTCGATTTGCAAATAGCGCTCTTGCTTATTGGGGCTGAAAATGGTCTCAGAACTCCTGGAGGCCATATACAACAAGGAACCTTGCTAAAAATAGAAGTTGAACCTGAAGGGGGGAAGAGGATTCCAGTAGAAAAATGGATTCGAGAAATTAAGACGGGAAAGGAAAGACAACTCAGTGATTGGGTTTTTGTGGGTTCAAATTTCACTCATGATGGAACTTGTCTTGCAAAAGAAGAAGGAAATATAGCAAATACATGGACATTTGGTAATACGATTATAGATAATCCTTCCGATGATGCAACTGATGATTCTGTACTTGAAATTTTTTCGGAGAGAGTTCCAAGAGTGGGCACAAAAGTAACTGTATATATAAGAAAAAAATAGTTCAAATGTGTTAAAATTACAAATTTCATACTTGATTTATTTTCTTTCAAGTTAATATTCGTAAAAAAACTGGAGATATTCTTTCAAAAATGAAATTACTCATGATACCAGCTATTTATGTTAGCCCTTATTATCCATATCAACAGTCAGATACTGTTGGAAAAGCGATAGTGTTGATACTTATTCTATTTTCAATTTTTACCTGGACTATAATGATTGACAAGGGTATATTGCTTTACAGGGCAAAAAGGAATTCTCTTTTATTTTCGTGGCTTTTTAGAGAGAAAAAGTTTCCTTTATCTCTATACAGAAAGAGCATGGAAATTAAGGGGCCCGTTGCAAGGGTTTATCAAGCTGGAGCAGATGAATTGTTAGCTTTTTACGGCATTCCGCTGGAGTTTGCAGAACAATATGGCACACAAATTCCAATAAAAAAACTCTCTACTGCACAAATAGAAACTTTAAGAAGTACTCTTGATAGAGCTGTAGCAGATCAGATAGTGCGTCTTGAAGACAAGATGGGTTTTCTTTCAACAGCAGTAAGTGTAAGTCCTCTTTTAGGTTTGTTTGGAACTGTATGGGGGATTATGATGGCCTTTTGTGCAATGGCAATACATGGCAAGGCAGAAATCAACGCAATGGCTCCAGGTATAAGTGGAGCTTTACTCACAACTGTAGTCGGATTAGTAGTTGCTATTCCCTCATTAATAGGATATAATTTACTATCAAATACTATAAGGCAAATGATTGTTACAATGGATAACTTTGTAGAGGAATTTATGGCGAAAGTTAAATTAGAACAACTTGGAGAATAGTTATGCCACGGCAAAGGTCTCAATTAAGGCTTATAGATGATATTAACATGACGCCCCTTATAGACCTTACCTTTTTGCTTCTTATAACCTTTATGATAACAGTCCCATTGATGGAGTATGGCGTTAATGTAACCCCACCAGAAATGAACGCTGAAAAATTACCTGATGAAAATTTTAAAGTGATAAATCTCGATAAAAATGGTATAATTCAGTTTGATAAAAAAAAATGTATAATTTCCGAATTAAAAGAAGAGCTAATAAAAGCGCGTACTCTTAACAATAAATTATCACTATTGATTCGAGCAGATGGAAGTAGGCAATATAAAGAAGTAATGGAAATTATGAAAGTAGCAAAAGAAGCTGGAATAAAAGAAGTTTCACTTGTCACTCAAGCAGAATAGAATGAAATAAAAAAAGGGAGAAAAAGGAGAAAAATGAAAAAACATACCATATCAGTTCTCGTTGAAAATAAATTTGGTGTTCTTGCCAGAGTTGCAGGACTTTTTAGCGGTAGAGGTTACAATATAGAATCATTATCAGTGAATACAACGGAAAATCCGAAAATATCGAGGATGACTATTGTAACATCAGGCGATGATAGGATCATAGAGCAGATAGATAAACAGGTTAGCAAACTGATAGATGTCATAAAAGTTATTGACTTCACCAGTCCTGGAAATTTTATAGAACGAGAACTCTTACTTATGAAAGTTAAAACTACAGCTGAGACGCGGTCGCAGATTATAGAATTGGTTGAAATATTTGAGGGGAAAATTGTGTGTGTTGGAATTGATGAAATTGGAATAGAACTATCTGGAAGGGATGAAAAGATTTCAGACTTTATTGAACTTGTAAGACCTTTTGGAATAATAGAAATGAGTCGTACCGGTAGAGCAGCAATAAGTAAACCTCAAATAAATAATTAAGAAATACTATCAATAAGCCCAATTCCTTTATCTGAAAATTCCATATATACATGGTAATTCCAATATAAAACTGAATTATACCCTTTCAGCAAATAGAATATTGCCAGTTCAAAAGATTTTAAGCTCGACTTTTGCGAATATCGCAATATACTAATCTAGGAAAAGGATTTCCAACTATTAACATTAGGAGGATGTTATGTATGCCCTATACAAAAGAACTCGCCTCGCAACAAACGCAAATCGATATGAGTTCAAAGAACAAGTCTCTCTTTTCGGATCTAATAATGGATTTATTCCCTGGCTGTTAGGCCTTAAGCTGCCGCCCGATCAAGGAGAACCTTGTAAATGGCATGTCGATATAGTTAGCGAATTGGGCAGACATCCTGATTACTTGGACAGCACCCTTCTGATCGATCTGAAGCCAAAACAGAACAAGACAAACTTGTCTTTATATGAGGTTATGGATGTCTGGGGTTATTCTGATAACGGCTGGACCCCGATCTTATTGCGCCTCAACGGCCTTTTCATAGACGAAGATCCCTTGCTGGTAAATCGCAATGACTTTCAACGCATGGATAACGACGTTGATGGTCCAATTTACGAGTTCCTGTATCTTGACGGTTCGATCAAAGCAGGAAAGATTACGGGTAGCTGGGCACCGCCCCCTGCGAGCCCAACCAATGCAGCGCTTCTGTGGCCAGAAACACTCAATTATTTCATTCAAAGCATCCGTAGCCGAACACCTGATGTGCTTGAAATATGAATGGAAACCTAACAACCGCGTCAACTCGGACTGGCAATTCCGCTGCTGTCAATTGCCAGCCGGTTATGCGGAACGTTGGGCTCTTATCAAGAGGTGAAACAGTGAAAGACAGAATAGGTGAAAAAATCGGTTGGACGGCGGGTTGGCTCGGTGGTTTTATCTGGGTTCTCGTACTCTCCATTGTCTTTCTTTTCCAAGAAAAAATAGAGCAGGGGGTATTGGGTATAGCTCTGGTTGGCGTCTCTGTTTTCACAATTCTTTTTTTCTCACCATGGCGTTTTGCTTCAACGCATTATTGGAAGCTAATGCTCGCGCCATATGGGATATTTTTCCTATCTGTAGCTTGGGCCATATGGTCATACGGCGGTCTAAGCACTATCGGATTGAATTGGTGGAATCTATTGTGGATCTGGCCAATGTTTACGCCATTTGGAATTTTAAGCAGAAGAAAATGGTCAGATCCCATTGCCCAACAAAGCACTCCAGCGGACGCGGAAGGACCGCGCCGCTGATGCCCACGTTAGGCATCAAAAAATAAGGACTAACATATGCAAGAGCAAAAACACTCAGGGCTTGGAATTGCATCATTCATCATAAGCATCGTCTCAGGAACCTTCATTTTCCTGATTATCGTAATCGGCGCAGTTATGGAAGCATCTATTCCAGGAGGTATTGATGAAGAGTCTGCTGGCGCGGTTATGCTTGGCCTTTTTCTTTTTGCCTTCCTTTCGGGTGACCTTCTCGCCCTTGGTTTGGGTATTGGTGGGCTCTTGCAGAAAGATAGAAATAAGATTTTTGCTATCTTGGGCACTGTGTTATCAGTTGTATCTCTTGTGGGCACGATCTTTCTCATGATACTTGGGTTTGCGTTTGGATGAAAGCGAAGCAAAAATGCCTAACAAGGCGCTGCACACGGACGGTAATTCCGCTTAGCTCCATTGCCAGCCCTTAAAAAAGACTCTTTCTACTTGGTTTTCAAAAAAAAATCCGCCTAAAAAATTGAATATTAAACAGAAAACTATTTAGGCTTTACTGAAAAATTCAAAAAATATTATATAATAACTTGATAAGTAAATATTTATATAGTATAATGTTATCAAAAAATGGTTTAAATTGCAAGGAATATCAAGATGTCACTTCAAAAACCTCCCACTTGAGCCGTCAAATTGGAGGACATTCAGATATACAGAAAAAAGAATAGGTATACCGGAGAGCTGTTCCAGAATATTTTTCCTTTTGGTGGCGGCTTGGATCCGGATAACAGGTGGATGAAGATGTCCGGCATGGTTCCGTGGGAGGAGGGGCGTGAATACGCCTCGAAGCTTTCCAGGCTTGGGCGTCCTGCGCTGGATACGCAGCTGGGGCTTCTCGGAATGAACCTGAAAACCAACCGCAATCGTCAGAGCATGATCCAAGCCGAAGGCTTAGACGCATAGGGAATGAAGATAAATTTTTCATAAAATATAGAAGTATGCGCAAAAAACTTTTTGCCCAAAACTCAAAAATCTTTTTTCAGCAGACCCTACAATAGGACTCTTTCAGGAATTGATATGTCACATATAGATAATAAAAAAAAGATATTGATTGACATTCCTCTATAAAAAGACTAAATGGGAATTTTATGGATACCATTTCCAGAGAATATCTCCTGATAAATACATATTTCTTACATTAGAAGAAGTTAAAACATGACCATCAATAAATAAAATATTACCCGAATTCTTTCCTCCACCATGCCTCCTTGCCCAATTGTACATAGACGTAGGATTTCCAGCGCCCCAATTATCTGCTGTTCCATCTTTTGTGCCATAGAATTCACAAGAATAACCTGGACAGAATCTTTCGATAATACAATCAAATATCAGAGGTTCTCGCGATGCGCTTTGAATCCTTGAAATATGAACCATCTTAGTATTCCAATCCGCAATACTGCCAATCCATCCTATATCTGTACGCATCCCATATCTTATCTGAGCAAGATGATCCCAACCTAAAGGAGCATAAAAAGGTTGACCTGTAGGGCAATTAAATTTAGGGTCGATAAAAACCCACCACCCATAACCATTTGGACAGTTAAGATAGTTCGTAGGGTCTTTTACAGTATAAAGATATTGTCCCAAGAAAACGTATGAACTCCAGCATGGACTCCAAAACGCAGGATAGTTATATGATGGTTTCTGT
Source organism: uncultured Lentisphaera sp. (assembly GCA_964426675.1). Taxonomy (GTDB): domain Bacteria; phylum Verrucomicrobiota; class Lentisphaeria; order Victivallales; family GWF2-50-93; genus DYMC01. The sequence goes on along the minus strand of CAYRRM010000002.1, from coordinate 24,829 downwards.
CCATTATCAGTCATATACGAAGGAGTAATATACTCATTGAAATCGCTTATATAACAATTATGTGCATAACCAATCTGTTTCATATTTTCAACACATGCAATAGTTCGCGCACTTTCTTTAGCTCTTTGTAAGGCTGGAAGAAGAAGAGAGGCCAGGATTGCTATTATTGCAATTACAACTAAAAGTTCTATCAATGTAAACAAACCTTTAATTTTCATATAAAAAGAGATTTTTGTAGTCTATATTATACATAATTATACAGTAATCCCTTCTAAAAACAATAGGAAAACGAGGATTTTTTTTGGAACGGTCTAATAAGAGAAAGTATTAATTAATCCTGAAAATATTAATCCCCTCTTAAAATAACCATGGCTGAAATGGTGGGTCATTTTGAGAAATTGGGCGGTGATTAAAATGAAAAAAATCAATATGTCCATCAAAGTGAATTGAATTTACCCCTTTATGAGGCCAACCTATTTGTTCAAAAGTTGCGGTCATTACTGACTTAGCGTAAAAAAATGTTGTCTGTCCCCCACCGGTTGTAGTAGCAAAATCTGATCTGTCAGTAAACATAAATTTTTTGGGATCTATTTTATCCAGTTTTGCTTTGTAATGAACAGAGGCCCCATAACACTGCCATCTGGAAATTCTATCAGATACCGCATATGTAACTGCATCGTCAGAACCAGAATTAATATTTATCAAAGCTTTTGTTCTAATAATATCTAGTCTGGCGTTTGAAGGACATAATAATTTGGCACAAGATTTAAAATATTCCCAATAAGTATTGCTGGGAGAATTTTGAAACCAACGTGGATTACCAGTTGGAAGCATATAAGCATCTTCAGGAAACAACTCATCCTGATGATCAGAAACCTTATCGTTTGTGAATGTACACGGAAGGTAACCATCATGCTCTGAACTAAAATTAAACATCGTAAGCCCAATTTGCCTCAGATTATTTTTACATTGAATACTTTTTGCAAACTCTTTGGCTGCTTTTAGAGAAGGAAGGAGTAATGCTAATAAAACAGCTATAATAGAGATAACAACAAGTAATTCTATCAAAGTAAAGGAGATTTTATAAACTATGATTTTCTCTTTTTTAAGATAAGCTTTCATATTCTTCTCCATTTTAATTAATAGTTAACTTCTTTTCTGGAAAAATCAATCATTTTGATAATAATTTAATAATACAAATATATATTTTTTTATTATAAATATAAATTATAATAATTAAAAGTCAAATTTTAAAAGAGAAAATATTTTTATTTTTTTTTAAGAATATAACTTATTAATTATAAAGTAATTACATTTAAAAATATAAAAAAATATTTTTTGTATTTGAAATTTTTAGATAAATTAATATCTTATATTTAAATAATACAACTTTTTAATAAAATATGATTAATGAAGTGGTTCATAGCAAGAAAAAACAGATAGAGTTACGGCTTTTGAATGCCATTGAAACAGGTTTATATCCTCCTGGAATTTGTATTCCATCTGAAAATGACTTAATGGCTATGACTGGAGCAAGTCGGGTTACTGTTCGTGCTGCTATTTCAGTTTTAGTTGAGAAAGGTTATTTAAAACGTATTCAAGGAAAAGGAACCGTTGTAATAAAGTCAAAAACAGAAGTACCAGCACCATTAATTAAACCAGTTTATGTTATAACCGTAAATCCACATATACATGATTTCTTTGGTACTGAAATTTTGTCTGGAGTTCATGAAGGATTGCTTGATAAGGACTGTCCTGTTTTCCTAAAAAATATTCCTTTAGCTAATGATTTTATAACTTATGTAGAACATAGTATAAAAAAAGATAGTTGTAGTGGAGTGATTCTCTCAGGTTCTCTTTCAGATAAAAAATTTGTAGAGCCTATTTTGAGAAAGAATATTCCTTGCGTTAGTATCGGTACTCCGTCTGATGGGGCAAATATTCCATATGTTGAGGTAAATCATGAGTATTGTATATATACCGCCGTTAAAAAACTTGTATCAATGGGACACCAACGTATTGCATTTTTTGATATTACAAAGAATTTTAATCACATTCCATCTGCGTTAGCACGAATAGAAGGTTACAAAAATGGCATAAAAAGTTCTGGTCTCAAATTAGATCCTACTTTAATTATAAAATATAAAGATCATTCAAATGAAGGGATAAAATATGCGAGAGAATTTATTTCAAATAGAAACTATACTGCTGCTATAATCGTTGGCTATGATTTTGTAACAAAATATGTTTCTGAATTGCTTAACAATGGACTAATTATTCCTGATGAACTGTCAATAATAAATTACAAGGCTTCTGCTAATTTCAATGATGAAACAGGGTTGCTTATGACGTGTATGGTTCAACCTCTTGCGGAAATGGGAAAGGCAGCAGTAGATTTGTTATTTAATAAAAATAATATTCATGAAAGATACATTTTATTTAACCCTATTTTTATAAAAGGTCAAACTATTTCCACCATAAAGAATGTTGCCATCCAAAAAATATAAATAATAAAAAAAATGGAGAAAAAAATGAAATCATCCTTTCACACTTTACCAGTGATTTTATTCATATTTGTTATATTTCCCCTTTTTCTTCCAGGAGAAAACATTATTCTTAATTCAGATTTTAGTATTGATAGGGATAATAACGGGATACCTGATGGATGGGAGGTATCTGAAGGTATTTCATATCCTATTGAAAGCGGCAAAAGGTTATTAAAAATAGAAGGAGGAAATCATTTTGCCGCAACAAAAATTCCACTAAAAAATTCATGGATGCAATTGAAGCTATCCTTTAAAGTCAGGTATAAAGATGTCGAAGTAGGCGATCAAGATTGGAAAACGGCCAGGATGGCTATGGTTTTCAATGATAAAAATGGGAAAAGGGTAGGAAATTGGCCAGACGTATGGGGCGAAATAGGAAATTCAAATGGTTGGGTATATTTTGAACGCGAATATAAAATACCGGAAGGTGCGGATTATCTCCTCCTTCAACCAGCGAATTTTGGGAAAAATGGAATTGTTGAATTTAGCGAGATCAATCTGACTGTAAGCAAAATAAAAAAAGACCGTTATGAACCGGATGATTCCGACTTCAAAAAGCTAAACAGTAATATTCTTAATAATGGTGATTTTAAAGAAGACTCTAACAATGATGATCTCCCCGATGGCTGGACTAAAAGAGATGGAATAAGTTATCCTTCTGAGAATGGAAAGCGATGGCTTATGATAGAAGGAGGAAAAAAAAGCCTTCAGAAAATTATAGAACTTGAACCTACATGGAGAACATTAAAAATTTCATTTAAAGCAAGATACAAAAATGTGATTCCAGATAAAGAAAACTGGCAAAATGCCAGGATGGCGATGAATTTCGCAGATGACTCTGGAAATAGAGTAGGAGATTGGCCTGATGTTTTTAATTGGTCGGGATCTTCTGATGATTGGATTTACTGTGAGCGCGATTATAAAATCCCTCCTGGAGCAACAGCCCTGATCCTGAATCCGGCTAATTTTGGCACTTCAGGTCAAGTTGAATTCTCAGATATTACTGTAAAATTAACTTCCCTCAATTTTAAAGGTGATATGCCTCTGCCAGAAACCGCTGACAAAAATCCATGGGATATTAATCAAGCATGGAAACTTACAAATTTTAGCAGAGAAAAGATTTGTATTAATGGCCTATGGAGGGTTATACCCGAAGTAAAAAATGAAGAAATCCCTCCTCCAGAAGGAGTTGGATGGGGGTGGTTTAAGGTTCCCGGTATTTGGCCAACAACAGATTGGACATTAAAAGAGTCAACGCAAAAATTTCTTTTTCCTCCAATGGCAGAAGATATGCTCAATGGAAAAAATATAGAGCAACTCTGGTATGAAAGAGAAATTGAGGTACCTCTCTCCTGGAATGATAGAAAAATTTACCTCGATTTTACAATGTTACAAACACACGCAAAAATATTTATTGATAGAAAATATATTGGAGAAAAATGGTTTCCAGGAGGAAATTTTGATATTACCGATTCAGTAATCCCCGGTAAAAAACATAGATTAACTTTACTTGTTACAGCAAGGCCTCTCGAGGCTGAAAAAAAAGTTTTTATGGCTCCAGATCGCGTTATTGCCAGTAAAGCAGTCGTTAAACTCAAGGGAATAACTGGAGATCTTTTTCTGTATTCAGAACCCAAAACAAATTCTATCACGGATGTTCACGTAATTACTTCTGTATCCGAAAAAAAGATTACTTTTAAAATAAAAGTTGCCAGAGTTATACCAGGAAATTATTTTCTCTCTTCAGAAATTTTTGATGCTTCTAATAAACAAATAAAATTTTTCAAATCAGATAAAATCGTTTTTTCAGATGAAAATGATACTTATATCCTTTCAGATGAATGGAAAGATCCTCTCTTATGGGATACAAATGCTCCCCATAATCTTTACTCAACCAAAATAACCCTTCAAAATGAAAAGGGTGAAAAAATAGATGAATTTTTTCCTGTAAAATTTGGTTTTAGGGAATTTAAAATAGATGGTAAAAACTTTTTTCTAAATGGTAAATTGATAAGATTAAGAGCTCTATGGGTAAACAGCATTGCCGATTTTGCCGATAAATGTGATTTTTCAGCTGGAATTAATCTTTGTAAAAGAATGAAAGCATATGGTTTTAATTTTTTTATTACAGGCAATTATGATTTTGCTCCTGGCGACGTGTCATATATGGACTCAATTCTTGAAGCCGCAGACCAGAGTGGAATACTGCTTTCATTCTCATTACCGCATGTCAAAAATTTTGACTGGTTTAATAACGAATCTGCAGTAAAAAGTTATGCAGAAATCACCGAATGGCTTATTTCACGTGTTAAAAACCATCCATCAATAATAATGTATGCAATGAATCATAATGCAAATGGCTACCATGGGGATCAGAATCCTCTAAAATTAGATGGAACATATATGCCAGAGAGACTAAAAAGTGAAATTGAAAAAGGTAAAAAAGGTTCTTATATAGAAAGAAGAGAAAAATCTGAAAAAGCTGCTTCTATAGCAAAAAAAATTGATCCAACCAGACCTGTTTACCATCATCAGTGTGGAAATCTTGGAGATATATACACTGTAAATTGTTATCTTAACTGGGCCCCACGACAGGAACGTTCTGAGTGGTTAGAACATTGGAGCAAAAATGGAGTAAAACCCTTTTTCTTTGTAGAATGGGGGCTCCCTCATATCGCTTCATGGTCAAGTTATCGAGGACCTGAATTCATCTGGAGATGCCTGGCATATCAAAGTGTTTGGGATAGCGAATTTTCAGCAGCAATAACAGGAGAAAAAGCCTATAATATGACTCCTAAAAAAATTGAACTTATTGAAGCGGAAGAAAAAAATTTTGCGATAGGGAAGCCTTTCCATTGGAGCATTTTTGTGCCAACTCTTTCATCAATGGAAGAAAATTATAGGGAAATTACCTCATACTATGCTTCCGACAACTGGCGTTCACATAGAGCCTGGGGGGTTTCTTCAATACTTCCATGGGATCAAGCTTCTCTATGGCAAAGAGTAAAAGAAACTCCAGATAAAGATAACCCCTTAAAATACAAAACACTGCAAAAGCCAGGTATTGTACCTGACTTTTTTCATTCAGGGGCTCAGTTTATAAATGATCCAGGAGATGAAAGTAATTTCATCCCATCTTCACTTGGGAAAATATTCCTTAAAAATAATATGGAATACCTTGGTTTTGTAGGTGGATATCCAAAGTTCACAGATAAGTCTCATAACTTTCTCCCGGGAGAAAATATCGCCAAACAACTGGTCATTATCAATGACTCAAGAGAAAATGTTAAATGTAAATATTCCTGGAAAATCGAGTCAACTAATATAGAAGGAAGAGGAGAAGTTGAACTAAAACCAGGAGAAATCAAATTTTGTCCTATCAAATTCAAAGCTCCAGAAAAAAAACAATCACTGAAAATGATTGCAGAATTTAACTTTGAAGAAAAATGGAAATGTAGTGATATTTTCTCTTTCAATATACTTAAACTCAATCTTGCAAATATTAATATTGATTCAGAAGTATATCTATTTGATCCAAAAGGTGATACAACACGCCTATTTGATGAATCTTCTATAAACTATAAAAAAATTGTTTCATACTCAGACTTTGAACCCGATGAAAATAGGATTCTCATAATCGGCAAAAATGCCCTTCAGGAAAAAGATGCTAATCACGATTTTTCAAAGAGTGATAAACCACTAAAAATGATTGTATTTGAACAAAATGAAATTTCTTTGTCAAATAAACTGGGTTTCCGAATAAATATTTATGGTTTTCGCAATCTCTTTATTAGAAGTAAAAATCATCCTGTTCTGACTGGCATAGATGAGGACATGCTAAGGGATTGGCGTGGAGAATCCACGCTTACTCCTCCTTATCTCACTGATTTAGAGGAATTTGAAGAGCACGATCCTCAATGGGAATGGTGTGGCTTTTTGAATACTCGAGTATGGCGTTGTGGGAATAGTGGAAATGTAGCTTCAATCGTAATAGAAAAACCAGAACGAGGTAACTGGTTGCCCATTGTTGATTGTGGCTTTGATTTACAATACTCTCCTCTTATTGAATATTCTGAAGGGAATAAAAAAATTATTTTCTGTCAGCTTGATGTCTCAGGAAGAACCGAAAATGACCCGGTTGCTCTCCAAATTACAAAAAATATAGTCAAATATCTCGATAAAGTCCATATTGAAAAAATAAGATCTGTTTATTATGATGGAAATCAGGAAGGTGCAAATCTTCTTGAGGCTCTTGGAGTTAAGTTTTCTAAGCTCAATAATGAAAAAATTACACCTCTTAACTCTCTCGTTGTAATCGGCCCAAATAGCAAATCTTCATCGCTAAAAGATCTGGTATATCAAGGAGCAAACTTACTCACAATAGGACTTGATGAAAAAACAATATCAAATATTCTACCAAATATGCTAAAAATGGAGCACTTCACAGGGTTTTCATCCACAATGGAGAATATGACAGCAAAAGAACTTAATGGAATCTCAAACTCTGAATTGCATTTTAGAGGAAAATTCAGCTTTGATGCCTTTACAGAAAAAGACAGAGATTCAGTAGAAATGCTTAAAATCCTAAAAGTAGGTAATGGTACTGTCGCTTTAGTTCAAATAGCACCATGGAATATTGATTATACAACAAAACCATATCAAAGGACAACATATCGCAGGAACTGTTTCCTTATTTCAAGGCTATTGGCAAATCTTCACGCAACAATGACAACTCAATTACTTGCGAATTTCGCAAGAACTCCTTCATCTTCAATTTTAAGATTAGTTAAAGATTGGAAAGGTGTACCTGATAAAGATAATATAGGAGAATCTGCAGGTTGGATGAAAGAAAACTTTGATGATTCTACATGGGAACCCATATTAGTTCCTGGAATGTTTGACTTACTAAGAAAAGATTTAAATGGATATGATGGTTTTTTCTGGTATAGATTGAAATTTACTCTCCCACAAGAATTTGAAAATGAAGATGAACTCACCCTTGAATTGGGTGGAATAGATGATGAATCATGGACGTGGCTCAATGAACAATTTCTCGGAGAGCTCACAAAAACTACAAATCCAAAAAACTATTGGAATGCTCCAAGAACTTATACATTCAAAACAGAAATCCTAAGAAAAAAAGAAAAAAACACTCTCGTTGTAAAAGTTAATGATACTTATATGAATGGAGGATTCAGAGAACAACCAAGGATAAAAAGAAAATCAGCTCCATGGATTAACTCTTACTATCTACAAAACCCAATTGCTGAAGATGACCCATATAGATACTACAGATGGTAATTAAATTTTTAATTTTCTTAAAAAAAGGAGTAAAAAAAATGAAAATCTCATTACTTGGAACTCAGTTGTTAGCTGCTGCATTATTTTCAGGCATTTTACTTAATGCTCAGGACACTGCAAAACAAAATGTCCCAATAGTCATTCTTAAATTAGACGATATGGGTACATCGGGAGCTCCTTCAGATGGCTCACTGCCAGTTTCACCACGCTGGCAAAAGGTAGTAGATTATATACTTGCCAAAAAATTGAAAGCTTCTATAGGAGTAATTGGTTTTACTTTAGAAGAAAATAATCAAAAATACTTCGATTATCTAAAAGATCTAGATAAAAAAGGTTTTGAACTCTGGAATCATGGGTACAAGAATCGTAAAGGACAAAATGATAGCGCAGAATTTGAAAAAACATCATTGGAAGAACAAAAACAAGCTCTTGAAAAAACACAAAATCTTATGAAAGAAAAAACAGGAATAATTTTAAAAGCTTTTGGGCCGCATTGGTCAGGAACAAGCGAAGAGACTTTCCTTGCACTTGAACAAATCCCTGAAATTAAAATGGTCTTTTTTTATTCCCCCCCTTCAAAAAAAACAAGTAAATTTATCTTCGAAAGAAATGTAAATTTAGAATTGAAACCGGGTCTTCCTGACTTCGACAATTTCAAAAAGGCATATGAAAAATTCGCCCCTAAAAAACCATATATATGCATGCAAGGTCATCCAAATATGTGGAATACTGAAGAAAAATGGAATAATTTCAAAAAAATTATCGACTATCTAATTGAAAAAGGCTCTATATTTATGACACCATCAGAATATCTTGATTCTTTAAAGAAAAATTAAGGATGTATGAGCAATGAATTTAGAACTTCTTCTCCTGATGAGCACCATAATAATTTTACCAACTATAACCAAAGCAGATAATCCCGATGAATGGAAACTCATATGGTGTGATGAATTCAATAACAATGGTTTACCTGACCCAACAAAATGGAACTATGAATATGGCTTTGTAAGAAATGAAGAAAAACAATATTATACCCGGGAAAGAATGGAAAATGCCAGAGTAGAAAATGGGCTCTTGATTATCGAATGCAGAAAAGAAAAATTTAAAAATCACATGTTTAAACTAGGATCAAACTCCTGGAAAACAAAATTGGAATATGCAGATTATACCGCAGCAAGCATTATTACAAAAAATAAGTTCAGCGTTAAATACGGACGCATTGAAGTAAAAGCAAAACTTCCACATGGCCAAGGCGTTTGGCCAGCTATATGGATGTTGGGAGATTCCCACGATACAAAAGGATGGCCAACATGTGGAGAAATAGACATTATGGAATTTGTTGGTAAAGAACCAGGGACAATTCATGGAACAGTACATTTTGCAATAAACGGTAAGCATAAGTCTAAAGGAGGAAAATTTTACACAGAAAAACCTTTTGATGATTTCCATATTTATGCCATTGAATGGAATTCAGAAGAAATTAACTTTTTCTTTGATGAAAATAAATATTTCTCATTCAATGTTTCAGAAGCAGATGAAGAAAATTATAATCCATTCAGAGAACCTTTTTATATCCTTATGAACTTCGCAATCGGCGGTACTTGGGGTGGCAAAATAGATGACAATATCTTACCACAACAATTTATCATTGATTATATTAGAGTGTATCAAAAAATAAAGTAATCTCCTCTCTGAAAATACTGATTTATTATATAAAGAATTATGTAAAAGCTCTATTTAGAACGTTGTATATACTACACTAATGAACCTAAAAAAATCAGTTGAAAATTGTTTTTATTTTTATGTATATGAAAATAAGGTTGTTATAGATTATGCTTCGTCAACCTTTTAGGTTGACGATTTTTTACGATTTTCAACCCGCGAATGGCTGTCCGTATTTATCGTATCTACTTCGTTAGCTTCCACTAGTAGTTGCTACAGCTCGTTTTGCTACCTACTATCTACGGCAGATGCGCCCAACTGCTTAATTTAGAGGATGAACTTAACCAAAAAGTTTTTAAATAATTTAAACTGGAGAAATTATCAAGATGGAATATTATCTCCCTGACACTATAATGATATATAAATATACCAACATACGGTTTGTATGAGAATACTGAAAATATCCAAAATCACGTATATTTTTACTTCTTAAACTCAAGGCTTGGCAAAGTTATTAGTACTTGATTATTAAGCTTCTAAACCTAATCCATTTTATTTACCCTAAATGAGTAAATAAATGCCGTTAAGGCTCTTCCAAATTTTTATCTCAGAAATAGAAATTTTACCATCACGTTGAAATTCTTTTTTTATAACATTCTGGACAGAAAGTTCCTTCATCTGTCCGATATCTTGGAGTTCCGGGTGTTAACTGTTTTCCACACCCGTCACAAAATTCTATTTCCTCATTTCTTGTCAAATCTGATTTCTCCTTGATATTATTCATTAATTTAACAGATAATTATATTTTCCGCATAGAAGAATAATTTTCCACAAAATATAAATCATAATACTTTTTTTTCAAGTGTTATAAATTTTAATAAGTATAATATCAATCCGTAATGTGTTGTGTCTTAGGAAATAAAATTTTTGCGAAAAATTAAGAAATCAAAAACCGCGCAAAAAAATTTTTGAAAAATCAGAATATATTTTAACAAACTGTATTTAAAAAATATGATGTTGTTCAGAGTTCATACTGTTTTAAATCGCACTTTTCAGTATCAACAAGAGGTAAAACTTCATCTATAAATTTGCTTTCATCTTCTGGACAACTTGATAATTCGTCTATAATCCTTTCCAGCCAGTCTTTTTCTCTTTCTGAACTTTTTAGAAAACCAGATTTAATAGCTTCCTTACAAATCTGAAGACCTTTAAGAGAACTTTTTAGAGCTGCCATATAGTGATTATCATATTTTAAGATTTCACTTGCAACTTCTAAAACAAATTCAGGGGATAAGACGAAGGCCTGAGGATCACGATGACAATCTGATTCTATAAGTAATTTTTGAAGTTGCCTGGCACTTTTCTCGTCACATGCGGAAGCTGTGTTTAAAATGCGTGTATCATATTCGAGAATTTCCTCAAATACAGTAGGAGCCATTCCTGCGAGGAGTTTTATGTTCTGAACAGATTCATTACTCCATAAATCTGCCGCTGCACAGGATATGTTCCCAACCGGGCTGAGGTGAGCGCATGCCGCACTTTTTCCCTCCATAGATATAGGAATACCGGATATTGCCTTTATATAGACTCCTTCATAACCGCAATCCTTATGTGGTCCTTGAGCTCCTTCTTCAATGGCTACAAGACTCCTTACTACACTTATCATTCTCACTGCAGCAGAAAAAACTTTAGGAATATAATTTTTATCTGCCAGAACCATTGCTGTATTTGCAAAACCGCATGCAGTATCTGATGCAGCAATTTTCCCCTTTCTTTTTGCAATTTTCACAATATTATTCCATAAAAATTTCATATCTCTTACGCCGAGAATAGCCAGGGAAAATAGGGAAAGTCTTATATCGCAATTCATCAACGCATCATCATGAATTTCCTTTCCGCCAGTTGACTCTATTGATAATAAATCAGCCCCAGCATCGGAGCCTTTCTCAAATAGTTCAAACATCGCATCAAGATATTTGCCATTTCTCATTTTGGGAGGTCTTTCCATATCACGACTATCATTAGGAGTTAGACGTATTTCAGTTTTTAAGCCATATTTTATATAAAACTCTTCACATATATTATTCATGGCCTTTACAATTTCAGTTCCAATAAATGGGTCATTTGTCATTTCCAGCAAGGTTTCAAATTCGAGGACAAGACCATTTGATTCAAGTTCTACAGCTCTTTCAAGAACATTTTTTACGAGATTTGAATACATATCAATAAGTTCTGGCAATGTATCTCTATTGATTAAAGTAGATTCTGGAACTGTAAAATTTAATTCAGGATACACTAATCCACCTCCAATTAAGAGTCCTCTTCGTGTTTTTACTGGATTTGGAGCCTTTCCAAATATTAAACCATCAGAACTTTTAATTTTCATTTCTTTGAATTTCATTTTTCATCTCCTTCTTTAATGTTTACTTTTTTAATTAACTTTATAAATATTATATGTAAAAAAACAATTTTTCTCTTCTTTTTGTGCTGTTTTCTGGTAATTTTATGCAATTTGAAATTTTTATTCCAATATTCAAATATTGAAGTTCTCGCAAACCTTTGTGATAGTCAAACCCTTCGAATTATTTGATATCTATGATAAAATAATTTGTATTCCATTCGTATCTTTCCCGACATTTTTATCTCTTAATTAACTGAAACACGAAATGCAGGAAAATCTTAAAATAACATTAATCTGCTTATTTCATAAGGCAGGCTCTGTTAACTTTTGTTATTTTCTCGATGTGATTTTTGAATTTATGCTGTTAAGATGCTTGTAAATTGCTCCTAATAAAAGCTGTTGAAAATTGTTTTTATTTTTATGTATATGAAAATAAAGTTGTTATAGATTATGCTTCGTCAATTTTTTAGGTTGATGATTTTGACAGATTGTCTCTCCCATTGTTGGCTTTGAGATGACAGCTCCTTTTTGGAACTATTCTGAGCCAAAATGAGACCAACGTGGAAGAAAATCTACAGTTTAACTTTCCCCCTTTTTAATAGCAGGAAAAAATTAGATTGAAAATTGTCTTTTAAAGTGTTCCACTGTGTCATTGGTAAATCTCATGTTTTTTGTATTTTTGTAACAAACTACCAAATAACAGGTTATGATAGATTTTACGGTTTATTTTAAAACTTTTTATGAAAGATTTAGGCTAATGTACACCGTTGTAAAAAAAACGTCCTAATCCAATAGAAAAAATCATTGCTCCATAAAGGTAGTGTTCAAAGCTTACCCAGAACAGTGAGTGGTTTCTTTGATAATTTCTATAAAAGATAAAGGAAGCTATGAAAGTTAAGATTACTGCGAGGCTATTTTTAAATACAATGTGAAGGAAAGCGAAAGCAAGAGCATTAACAAGACTCATAGAGCGTTCTCCTCCTAAGATTTCGCGGTATCTGGAGATAAAAAATACTCTATATATGAACTCCTGCGGTAACACTGATAAAATTGGATAAAAAAACATCACGAGTATCCATATTTTAGTGTTTTTTAATGGGAATGAAAAAAAATTCTCAGGGAAATAAATATAAACGAATATCCCCAATAGAATCGATATAATAAAAAAAGTTAAAAACATTTCTATTAAGTTGGATGGGATAGGTAGAACTTTAAAGGAAAGTTCATTTCCTGAAAAATAGTGAATAATAAGACACAATACTGTTATTGCAGAGAGTATCAATAATATATGAATCTTTATAGGAGAAAAAAGATAAAGTACTGGTAAAAGAAAAAATAATACAATTAATTCCAGGCTAAGGTAGAGTTTTTTGGAAAACATAGGAATTAAGAAATAAATTCCCGAACTATTTTTTATCGTTTGTAATACTCTGGTTAGCAGGGCATTCCTTTACCTTTCCGAGATAACCCGGCAAATCTATACCGGCCATACTTGCAACGTCGTGAAGAGGTGGAAGACTTTGCATCATTCCACTCAGAAAGTTTGCCGTAGAGGTTTTGCCATCTGGAGTCCTTTGCCCTCCATCCCAGACAGTAACCTTATCTATCTTGATATTTTTTATTGCTTCGGTTTGAAGTTTCACTATTTCTTCGAGTTTTTCTATTAGTAGCATCTTAGAAGCGGCATCTGTATCGCCATTACACGCTTTGATAATTTCCTGGAAACCTGCTCCTTTTGATTTAAGTATTTCGAATTGCCCTTTAGCTTGAGCACTTAATTTTGCGAAAATCGCATCTGCTTCTCCTTTTGCTTCTCTTCTATACTTTTCTGCTTCTGCTTCTGCTGCTATTTCAATTTGTTTTTTCTGTATTTCAGATGGCACAATTATCTCTGCATTTTGTTTTTCCATTTCCATTTTTGCACGAGATTTTTGAGCTTCGAGTTCTGCCTCATATTCAGCTTTTTCTATTTGGGCTTGCGCTATACGCTTTGCTGCTTCTGCTTTTCTAAACGCTTCTGCTTCTTGCTCAGCCCTAATAGCATTTGATTTTGCAATTTCAATCGCAGATAAATTTTCTCCATTTATTGCTTCTGCTTCTGCTTGTTTTATGGCAATTCTGCGGTCTCTATCTGCAGACGCTTCTCCTGCCGCTGCTTCAGCATTGGCTTTTGATACTAGAACTCTCTGGTCTCTCTTAGCTACGGCCTGTCCAGTTTGTCCTTTTTTCTCTGCATTTGCCACATCAATGAGAGCTTCATTTACGGCTTCTGCTGCTGCTTTTTTACCTATTGCTGTGATATATCCGCTTTCATCTGTAATATCTGTGATATTTACATTTAGCAATTGTAAGCCGAGTTTATTTAGTTCTTCCGCAACATTTTGTTCTATATTTTTAAGGAAAGAATCTCTATCTGCATTTATTTCTTCTATTGTCATTGATGCAATTACAAGACGCAATTGTCCAAAGATAATATCTTTTGCAAGATCTGCTATTGTATCAGGGTGCAAACCAAATAATCGTTCGGCGGCATTATTCATTAATTCAGGGTTAGTACTTATTCCGACTGTAAATACTGATGGCACATTGATTCTTATATTTTGTTTACAAAGAGCATTGGTTAGATTTACCTCTATTTGCATAGGTCTGAGGCTCATAAAACCGTAGTCTTGAATAACCGGCATTATGAATGCTGCACCTCCGTGAATACATCTGGCGGCACGTCTTTCCTTAGTTTTTCCATATATTACCATTATTCTATCTGAGGGACACTTCTTATATCTGCTCAGTAAAATAATTAATGTAAAAAAGATAAAGAAGACAGCCAGCAAGAATAGAATAATATAAGAACCCATTTTAAATCTCCTGATTTAGATTTTTTCAACTAAAAATTTATTTTGACCTATTTGTGATATTATTTTTACTGTAGCACCATTGGGGATTTCCTCTTCTGATATAGCGAGGACTTCTCGTGTTCCAGCCCCGGTAAAGACAGTCACTTTTCCATGCTCATTTTTCCCTGCTGGAATTTTAAGGTAAACCGTTCCGGTTTTTCCGATTATGTCGTTTGCGTAAATATTTCCGCTTTGCTGAAGCTTTAACACATAAAAGATAAGTATAGCAGTTATAAACATCATAGATATACCGCAGGTTAGAGCAACAATAAAAGAGCCCCAACCTCCTTTACCATAGATAATTCCCCCCCAGCCAAAGAAGGTTATAAATGCTACAATGGTTCTAAAGGATATTATGCGAAAATCACCGATATCTGTGTCTGGATGCATATCTCCATCAATACCATTTAGATCCGCATCTACATCTGTATCAGAACCTACGCCAAAAATCAGAAGGAGGATTATCTGAAATACAAAAATTACCGTTCCTGATAGTGCAAGCATCCAATAATATTTGAGGTCACCACTAAGAAGATTAAAAAATGATTGCATATTAGCACACACAAATTATTTTATAAATTGAATTTAGCAGATAAAAAGAATTAGTCAAGCTTTTTGTAAAAGAAATATTTTTAAAAAAAGAGTTTGAATACGCACTGAAATAATGTAAATTACAACCTCAGAAAAAATGCGGGTGTAGTTCAATGGTAGAACATCAGCCTTCCAAGCTGATTGTGAGGGTTCGATTCCCTTCACCCGCTCCAGTTTATACGGTGGGGTTCCAGAGCGGTCAAATGGAGCAGACTGTAAATCTGCCGGCGATGCCTTCGGTGGTTCGAATCCACCCCCCACCACCAATTTACCACATATAAAATCCTGCAAAAATAAGACTATTAATAAATAGATAAAATGTATAAAAATAAAAAAGTTCTTATTGTCCTGCCTGCTTATAATGCGGAAAAAACTCTTAAAGCCACTTACAATGAAATCGTTCAGCAAGATTATGTGGATTATATTATTCTTGTGGATGATGCAAGTAGTGATAAAACAGTTGAATTAGCAAAAAAACTGAGAGGCATAAAAGTCATAACTCATGACAAAAACAAGGGATATGGAGCCAATCAAAAAACATGCTATAAAGCGGCTCTTGAGGCTGGTGCTGATATAATAATTATGGTGCATCCTGATTATCAGTATACACCTAAATTAATTCCAGCTATGGTCTCAATAATTGGAAATGAGCTTTATCATTGCGTTTTAGGTTCAAGAATGTTAGGCGGTTATGCAATTCAAGGCGGTATGCCTCTTTACAAATATATTTCTAATCGTTTTTTAACGTTTGTAGAAAACATATTTACAGGAGCAAAATTATCTGAATATCACACAGGCTATAGAGCTTTTTCAAGGGAATTACTGCAAAAAATAGATTTCACATATAATTCAGACGATTTTGTTTTTGACAATCAAATGCTTTGCCAAATATTATATCTTGGTTATAAAATTGCTGAAATAAGTTGTCCTACAAAATATTTTCCAGAAGCATCTTCAATAAATTTTAGTCGGAGTATAAAATATGGTTTAGGATGTTTATGGACAGGTCTTTGCTATAGATTAGACAAAATTGGTATTGTAAAAAGTAAAATATTCGATGGAGTAAGGGATAAATTTAAAGCAAAAAATATTATGCCATTTTAAATGTGACGAGACAATCTTTTTCTTGATAAGTTTTTATTAAGTTATTATTTCCCTGCTTTACTTTAGTTTTTTTTCCGTTTTCAGGGTTTATTAAATAAACTTCAGTTACTTTAATATCAGGCTTTAATTTAAGTTCACCTCCACAGGGAAGATAAGCTAAAACGATGTTGTCTTCAGATTTTACAATAGCAATAAATTTTTTAGGATCTGTATCGCCAGGTTGTTCCATTAATATCGCATTAAAAGGTTTAAAGGTATGCCATTTGAACTTTTCTATTATTTTTTTCATTAAAGTCATAGAAGAAATTCCTTCAGTCTCAAGTCCTATGTACCACGGTTCTATTAATCTATCCCCCCAGTTTCCATGTCCTTCACTTGGTCCTGTTTCAAAATTCCAATTCCATATAGAATCATGCCCATAGGTAATTCCTGCAGGAGGGCTTACGAATAAACTCCAATATGCTGCGCGTCTTACATGGTAAGCATTAAAACGTGTGCGATGATGATAAGCAATGGCATTCTCATAGTTTGGTTCCAAATTAATTACGGGTTTCTGAATTTGATGCTTCCACATTAGAGAAGGAGGACCTTTCACTAACCAGGAAATATGTTCATCACTATCTCCATGCCCGGATTGATAACCAATAAAACTATACCAATCTTCAGAACGAAATTCTTCTCCAACCCAGTTTTGACCACATGGATGAAGTGTAGCAAGGCGTTTATGGGAAAATTTAAAAACTTCTCTTCCTATTCGTTTCCATCTTTCAATACCTATTTTTTGATAATCTCCATCCCCCCCAAGCAACCAGACGCATTGACATGCATCATATCTCGCAACTATATATTTTGCCAACAATATAGCATCTTCTTCAGATAACTTTTGACCAATATCGGTTTCAAGGAGTGTCCATAATATTACTGGCGCTGCATATAATCCAGACTTATTTATCATGAAAATGCGTTTATCAATTCTTTGAAAAAATCGTGGGTTTATCTTTATTGGAGATACTTCATCATCACAGGCCTTTTCTCCAAATTCATCTTCACTATCGCCACGCCAATGACAAGCAACAAATTGTATTACATTGAATTTCTGCTTTCTTCTAATTCTTAGGTATTTTTGCCAATTATTGTCATCCCCGCGTATTACGCCATTCCATGCAGTATCTCCAAGCCAAAAAAATGGCTCTTCACTTTGGTATGAAATATAAAAACCATTTTTAGAAATTTTTAAAGAACCATTTTTATAAACAGGATTTTTCCCTGTATATTGATTACATATAAAAGAACCTGATTTTATAAGTCCATTGTCGAGGTTAACTGGAAAAGTTTTCCACTCCCATTGTCCAATTTCATCTGGGGAAAAACGTAATTTCCATTTTCTTTTTCCATCCCAGAAGCCTCTGATTTTTAGAATTTTACCTGATGGAGAGTAAAACTCTGCTATTAATTCATTTTCGAAAGGGGGATTTTGATATTCTCTTTCACTATGAAAACCTACTTCAAATATGCAGTTTAATTTAACTTCCTTTTTCATTTTCGGCTATTGCTTTAATGGTTTTTATTATCTTCCTCCATTGTTTTTCAGAAATATCTGCTCCAAAAATTTTGACGACTTCTGAACTTACGATAGCTCCATAAGTTCCTGCCTCATAGAGAGATTTACCTTTAAATATTCCATAGAGAAATCCTGTTGCCCACATATCTCCAGCGCCGGTTGTATCAACAGCATCAACAATCTTTGCAGGAACTTTGCAAAAGTCTTTTTTACTTCTTATGATAGCTCCTTCTTTACCAAGTTTTACAACAGCTATCTCGCATAATTCTGATAATTTATTTAGAGCCTCCTCTGGTTTTTTCCCGTTTGTAAATTCAGCAGCCTCATCCTCGTTAGCAAAAACTATATCGACATAGTCGGAAAGAATTTCACAAAGATTTTTAAATGCTCTAACAACCTCGAAACTTGACAAATCCAAACTTATGCGAAGCCCGCAATTTTTAGCAAGTCTGAGGATTTTTAATGATAGAGCATCGTTAAAAAGCATATATCCTTCCACATGGAGATGAGAGAGTCCTTCAAAATCGCATTCATTTACTTCATCAGCAGAGAGACTTATTGCCGCGCCAAGGTCGGTTCGCATAGTACGCTGTGAATCTGGAGATATCATACAAAGACATCTGCCTGTAGGAAAATCCTTTTTAACTCTTATTTTTAAAGGGTTTCCTCCCATTTTTTTATATCGTTCACAGTAAAATTTTCCTTCATCATCTTCCCCAACAGCACCTAAGAATTCTGTTTGTACTCCGAGTTTTGTCAAACCAAATATAGTATTTGCGGCAGAGCCGCCTGGAGCAATTTTTTTATCAGTTTTTATCAAGTCGAGTATTTTATTAAATTCAGCAGCCGAAATCATTACAGAACCCCCTTTCCCTCCTCCAGCTTTTTTTTCAATAAAATCATCATCTACAGAGACTATTATATCGAGGATGGGAGAGCCCACTCCGATAACTTTTTGCTCAATTATAGGATCCGTCTTCATTAAAATTCTTGTAGAAAAGGAGCTTTATAATTTGCTGATATAAAGATTCCTTAACTTAGTTTTTTTGCTTCTGCCTGAAGTTCTTTTACTTTATTTACTTTTTCCCATGGGAAGATGTTGCGTCCAAAATGACCATACGCGGCTGTTTGTTGATAGGACCATCCATTTTTATGAGGAAATTTGAGTTTTAGAGTATCTATTATTGCAGCTGGTCTCATGTCAAAGACTTTACGAACAACTTTTTCTAATAAACTATCACTCTTGAGCGCTCCCGTTCCATATGTATCAACATTAATACTTAATGGTTCTGCTACACCGATGGCATAAGCAACCTGTATTTCACACTTTTCTGCAAGTCCCGCTGCAACAATATTTTTTGCAATATATCTACACATATAAGCGGCTGAACGATCTACTTTGCTCGGATCTTTTCCAGAAAAAGCTCCTCCCCCATGAGACCCAACACCTCCATATGTATCAACTATTATTTTTCTGCCAGTAAGTCCTGTATCGGCATGTGGTCCTCCAAACTCAAATTTTCCCGTGGGATTTACATAGTATTTAACCTTATCTTTCATAAGTTCTTTGGAAATAATTTTCTTAGATACTTCTTTGACTAATGATTCAAGTTGTGTTCTTTTCATATCTGGAGTATGTTGATGAGAAAGGACTATTGTTTCTACTCTTTCCGGCTTTCCATTTTTATATCTTATAGATACCTGACTTTTGGAATCAGGTCTGAGAAAATAATATTTTTTAGGATTATTTTTTCTTAATCTTGCAAATTCTTCAACAAGCTGATGGGCAAAAATTATTGGAGCTGGCATCAGTTCTGGAGTTTCATTACTCGCATAACCAAACATCATCCCCTGATCTCCTGCACCCTGCTCCTTGTAAAGACCCTGTCCTTCTGTTACTCCTTGAGATATATCGGGAGATTGTTTATGAATGCACATCATTACTTTACAATCTTCAGCTGAAAAACCAATTGTTCTATCAGTATATCCAATATCTGCTACAACCTTTCTTGCTACAGCATCCCAATCAACAAATGATTTCGTAGTTATTTCACCTGAAATTACTATTAAATCAGTTGTAGCAAGTGTTTCGCAAGCAACACGACTATCCGGATCATCTTTTAAACATGCATCTAAAATTGCATCCGAAATCTGGTCACAAACTTTATCCGGGTGTCCTTCTGAGACTGACTCAGAAGTAAAAACATGATCAACTTTTATTTTGCTCATTGTGCGTTTTCTCCATTTTTCACTTCATTAGAGATAGGGAATATATCAGAAAAATATTTTATTTCCAATAAAAAAATATCAAAGAAAGAAAAATGATAATTTTTATTTCTCAATGCCAAGTGCGTTCTTAAAGTCATTATAGGAAAATTGTTTTACAACATCAAACGAATTATTAAGTCTTTTTACCACTATTGAAGGCATTGGAAGCCCATTGAACCAATTCTTTTTTACCATTGTGTATCCTGCAGCATCCGCAAAGTGTATTTTATCTCCAACTTTGAGGGGGTTTTTAAATTTATAAGTCCCGAATATATCACCTGCAAGACAAGAACGCCCTGCAATCATAAATTGGTGTTTACCATTAAGTTTTGGTTTTGCGATTTTCGCAGGTATTCTGTAGATAAGCAAGTCAAGCATATGGGCTTCAGTTGAGGCATCTACTATGGCTATGTTTATTTTATTTTTTACTATATCTACTACAGTGCATACAAGTTCTGCGATATTTGTAATTGATGATTCTCCAGGTTCAAGATAAATCTGTAATTCAAATTTTTTAGAAAAATCTTTTAATTTCTTGCAAAAAGCATTTAAAGGATACCCTTTCTTTGAGAAATAAATTCCACCTCCGAGACTTATCCAGGAGACTTTTTTCAATGCAAATGCATATTTTTCCCCTATAAAATCAATCGACCTTGCGAAATTCGCAAAATCATCATTTTCACAATTGAAATGGAACATTAAACCACTGATTTCAGGTAAAATTGTCCGTAATGTTTTTATATCTTGAATGCCAAGTCTTGAATATCTTCTTGCTGGATTTGCAAGGTCAAAGTGGGAATAGCTTATTCCGGGATTAACTCTTACGCCAATGTTTTTTCCCTTCACGAATTTTTTATATCTAAACAATTGCGATGCAGAATTGAAAATTATCTTATCGGCAAATTTCGCAAGTTCTAAGATTTCATCTTCTGGATAGGCAACACTATAAGCATGAGTTTCTTTGCCAAATTCTTCAAAACCGAGCTTTGCTTCAAAGAGGGAACTGCTTGTTGTTCCATCCATGTATTTGCTCATTAATGGAAAGACTCCCCAGGTCGAAAAGCATTTCAATGCTAATAATGATTTTGCTCCTGACTTTTCCCGGATATATTTGATGATTTTCATATTTTTCATCAATTTTTTCTCATCAATTAAGTAATATGGTGTTACTATTTCTTTCATTTATTTTCCATCTTTTTTTGTTTTTTTATTTCTTCTCTGATCTCCTTATAATATGAAGGTATGAGGTATTTTTGCCTTAAAATTGGATTTGATTCTAATAAGCAAAGATAAAGTCCGGAAAAATCAGATTCCCATACTTTATTAAAAGAGAACTCATCGCACATAAACTTTGCGACGGATTGAATTTTATAGTTAGTATTGGGTGGGTTTACACCGATTAACCATACTCTTTTATGCTTGCATAATTCATTAAAAATTTTATCATAATATGGGTAAAATCTTTTATCCCAAATAAATGTAAGATTGAAAATAGGGGGTAATTCTTCATTACTGCCTTTTTTCCAGTAGAATATTCTGAAAGGAGCAGATACATATTCCTTTATCAATATATTGGGGTCATCAGGAATCCAGTTTTCTTTTATCTCTCCATACCTGAGGAGAATAGCATCATCTGGTTGATAATTTGCGCGTATGTGAAGAAGCGCTCTTTTCCAATCATGCTGTATCCTATTGCAAAAACTACCATTGTCAGCATAAAGAGGAGTTGATATAAGACCAAGATAAACTATAAAATATGTCCCCGGAAAAGATGTTCTTAAAATATCACTTCTAAAAATATCAAGAAAATTTGCAAGTAAAAGGTAATAAGCAGGCATAGCAAATAACATATATCTGGGATCAAATAAGGGCGTTTTCAGAATCTTTGATACAGAAAAAATAAAAATGAACGTAGAAAGAAGCCATATAAGCAAAATAAAAGAAGGTTTAAATTCAAGTCGTTTCAATATGTCCAGGAAGCTTACCTTTTCAAAAAAATAAAAAATAATAGAAACACAAAACATTATTATTATTATTTTTAAGTCAAACATTGAAATAAATAAAGTCACAGCCTCCTGAAAGTCCAGGTCTCTTATCCAAGTCATAGCATTACGCGAATGATAAAGAGAATTTATGTGTGCAAAAGATAAAGCTATAAGAAAAACGCATATTAACTGAAGTATAATCCAATTCTTTAAAGGGATTTTTAATGAAAAGCTCTCATCATCTCGAAATCTTCTTACAAAAGAAGTCAGAATAATGAAAATATTTTGAAAAAGCAATAGAGAGGCAAAAGTATAATGCATGTAAACAGTAAGGACAGTAAAAAACACATACAAAGTTGATATCCAGAGAAATTTTTCTTTTTTTCTTAAACCAAAAAATGATATCATTGAAGAAAGTGCAAACATCATTGCCAGAGCATAAGGACGCGCTTCCTGGGCGTAATAAATTGCTTCAGAATGTATTGCGAAAATCGCAGCCGAAATAAGTGGCCGAATTTCATCATTAAAAATAATTTTTGCTAACCAGAATATTAAAAAAACGGAAATTATTGATGCCGTACACGAAATCCCTCTGATAACAGTTTCAGACTCTGGCAAAAAGGAAATTACTATGTGCTGAAGCAAGAAATACAGGGGGTGCATTCCTTGAGTTGCAGAAGCTCTTTCCCAGACATCTTTAAGACCTGGTGCCGATGATACCCATAGAGTTGAAATCTCATCAGTCCATAAACTTGGAACTGAAATATTAAAAATCCTAAAGAAAATAGCTATAAAGAAAATAAAGAAGAACCATTTGAGACTATTCCTCTCAATAAAACTCTCTATTTTCTCCATCATTGCCTCCATAAAAAATGAGGCACAGAAAAATTACATTCTCTCAACTACTGCCCTTGCAAAATTAGAGCAAGATACTTCTTTTGCTCCATCCATTAATCTGGCAAAATCATACGTAACGACTTTATCTTTAATCGCGTTTTCTATGCCTTTAATAATTAAATTTGCGGCTTCATTCCAGCCAATATGTCGAAACATCATCTCTCCTGAAAGAACAAGTGAAGATGGATTTACTTTATCAAGCCCGGCATACTTCGGTGCTGTGCCATGAGTAGCCTCAAATACTGCATGCCCTGAAAGATAATTTATATTTGCTCCGGGAGCAATACCTATACCTCCAACACACGCGGCAAGAGCATCCGAAATGTAATCCCCATTTAAGTTCATTGTTGCTATTACATCATATTCATCAGGACGGGTTAAAATTTGTTGAAGAAATGCATCACAAATACAATCTTTTACAAGAATTTTTCCCTCTGGAGCCTTCCAATTGCAATCTTCGGCTACAACAGCTCTATCAGAAAATTCTGTTCTGACAATGTTATAGGCCCATTCTTTAAATGCTCCCTCGGTATATTTCATAATATTCCCTTTATGAACAATCGTCACACTGCGTCTTTTCTGAGATATTGCATAATTAAGAGCAGCACGGACAAGTCTTTCCGTGCCTTCTTTTGAAATAGGTTTTACTCCTATACCACAATTCTGCGAAAATCTTATATTTTTCACTCCCATTTCATTTTGTAGAAATGATATTACTTTTTCAGCTTCAGGGCTCCCGGCTTTCCATTCAATACCAGCATAAATATCTTCTGAATTTTCACGGAATACAACCATATCAGTTTTTTCCGGAGCCTTTACAGGAGAAGGAACACCTTTAAAGTATTTTACAGGGCGTAAACAAACATAAAGGTCAAGTTTTTGCCTTAATGCTACATTTAAAGACCTTATTCCACCTCCAATAGGAGTCGTAAGCGGACCTTTTATAGCTATAAGATACTCACTAATGGCGTCAAGAGTTTCCTGTGGTAACCATATCTCTTCTCCATAAACTTTATTTGCTTTTTCACCAGCATAGATTTCCATCCACGCCACATTCTTTTTTCCCGAATAAGCCTTTTCAACTGCCGCATTCCATATCATCATACTGGCGCGAGTGATATCAGAACCAATACCATCCCCTTCTATAAAAGCTATTATCGGTTTATCAGGAACAAGCAACTGCCCCTTTGAGTTAATTTTTATCTTCTCCCCATCTAAAGGAACTTTTATCTTATTATACTTTGACACTACATGCCTCCAGGATTTTCTTAATTGATTTTTTTATATTTTACATTGAATTATTTATTTTTACAGTTCAAAAAAAAAAATAATGAAAATTTTTCAGATTTCCATTGCTTTTAATTTATAATCTGTGAATTATATTAATGGGTTTTTTATTGCCGGAGTGGTGGAATTGGCAGACGCACCAGACTCAAAATCTGGCGCCCGCAAGGGCATGAGGGTTCGAGTCCCTCCTCCGGCACCATAATAATCCCTGCATATGGAGAGATGGCCGAGCGGTCGAAGGCGCAGCATTGGAAATGCTGTATACGGGTAACCGTATCGGGGGTTCGAATCCCTCTCTCTCCGCCAATTGGTATTCTGGGGGGAATTTAAAA
>CAYRRM010000001.1:0-233935 GCA_964426675.1 uncultured Lentisphaera sp. | reverse complement strand
ATGAACCTGAAAACGGCGGTATCGAGAGCCTAAAACTGAGAGAAATAAGAAAAAACGAAGGCGAAGTCAGAAAATTTTTCAGAAAATATAGGGGATATGCAGAAAAACTTTTTGCCCAAAAACTCAAAAATCTTTTTTCAGCAGACCCTAAATACCAAGTGATTTTTTAGGACTAACTGAACAGTATTGAGGCTAAAGCTTAAACAAAACTACTGATACCTTACTGTTTTTTAATAACTAAAATATTGATAGTAACGTATACCAGGATTTGTAAAACGACTTGAGATTCTTCCAGAAATCACCAATTTTTTAGATACAATGCTGTCTTCAGCAGCTGTATTTATATCTATAGTATAATATCCTGATTCGATAAAAGAAAATTTGCTTCTGAGTTTTGTCATTAATCCAACATCAAGAGAAAGAGATAAATCGATTCCCTCGTTTATCCATTTTTCTCTTGCTGTATTTACTATAGAACTCTCATCTTCAGATAGCCCGGCGAGAGTAGATACCAGACTCATATCAGTAGAGAAAAAACTGTTCGCTGAAGAAGGTCGAGGCATATTTTGAGGAGGTATTAACCTTATAAGTGATAGTTTTCCCTTGTCATCAGGAGGGAAAAATTCAAGTGCCCCGGGTATCCACAATAATTCTTCTTTAAACTCCATACGAGAATTTCTCGGAAGTGGATAAAGATTTAGAGCTCTGTAAGAGTCACTTTCAAGACTATTCAACCTTACTAAGTCATTATTATCAGTGTAATCCTCAAATTTATTAATAAACGAGACATAAGCCTCTCGTTTGTCTCCTTCATATTGACTTGCAAATGATTGTAGATTTACTATTGCATCAGGGCCTCCAATATCTATTCCGGATGCGAGGTCTGTAATCCGATAGTTTACAGTCATACCATAATAATTAACACTATGCCACACCCCATCAGCAATAAAGCGAACTTCGATAGAATTTTGTTTATTTTCTATGGAAGTATTTACTCCTAAAGTTCTCTGAGGGTATTTTCTTCTATCAGATGATATAAGCCATTGAATTCTTGCAGAAGCACCTTCAGCGGCATAAGATGTAAATGCCTTCTGATAAAAGGATTCCGACAGATAAGATGTTTTATTTGCAAATGTTATTGATGATACAGTTAGAACGGAAGCAAGTGCAATAAGAGAAAGCACTGCAATCAGAGCTGAACCTGATTCATTTGAAATGGAGTTTTCTTTGATAAAAGAACTGTTCATTACTATCTCCTATTAAGGCGCCGTAAACCCCAGGTCTCTCTTCGACCGGAACCTGCTGTCCTTCGAAGCCAAACTTCGCTTTCACCATCTTCAAATTCAATCTTCAGTTGGATTGCAAGTGGAATATTTACGAAATTCTCCTCATCCCAGTCTTCAAGCCAGATAATTTGATCATTCTCAATATCTGCATATAAAAAAGAGATTCTTTTTACTCCGGAACATACTTCTTCTCTTGTCATATTTTCATAATCATTTTGCCACCATAAGATAGGAGTTTTTCGGTAATAAGCCACAAGCGTATTATTTTCAACTTTCAAGCGTAAAAAATTTAAAGCTCCATCTTGAGGGTTATTTATTCTTTTTAAATATGAAACAAGAACCTCTTCTTTGTCGCCTAAAAAAATAAATCTCTTCCTATTATTTTCATCTTTCCATGAGAACGGGATTGCATTGCGAAAAGCTGAATCTAAGATTCTATCTATTATGATAAATCTCTCTGTCCTATATGATAATTTAGCTGTTTTGCCCCAGGATGAAAAAATACCATTAAGTCCTATAGAAAGAGTTGAAATCACCATTGCCATAACCATAACGGATATGATAAGTTCAAGAAGGGTAAAAGTTTTTTTTATTTTCAATTGTCAGTCTCCATTAAAATTTTTTCTACAATTACAGAAGAAAGTTCTTTCCCGTAATTATCGAGTAATTTGATTTTACATCCAGCCAACCTCCACCCCATATATACAGTCTCCGCATTATCAGGTAAAGTTTCGGGCTCAACAATAGAAAATTCAACTCTATTATCAGTATAAGGGAATACGAAATAAGGCACAGTTGCAGAACTATTTCCAACAAGTAAAAAATATTCGAGCGCCTGAATAGTTCTATGTGCAATGAGCCATCTTTGATGAGCTTTTGCGATTTTCGCAGCAGATGTACCGGAGACAGCTAAAATTGCAGTAAACGCAAATGCCATAATAGCTACAGCTATGACAACTTCAATAAATGTAAAAAAAATCTTCTTCATATCTCCTCTTTCTTTGCGATGAGCATACCGGTAAGGGAAGAAACTGAGAAAAAAATCATTTTTTCTTTCATCTTTAATTTAAATTCAGGTCCCGACGCTGTGCCATCAGGATAGAATTTATATATAAAATCAGATAGCTCAGGTGCTAAAAACTCAATTTCAATATTTTCAGGAATATGGATAGAAAATTCAGATAAATAATTTTTATTTATATTCGTGCTTGAAAAAATAAAAGTTCTGTCATTTTTTGAATATTCAATTATCACAACAGAATCCTCTGCCTGAGCCATAAAAAGAGCAGAAGAAAAGAGTTTTTGTAAAGAAAGCGATATGCTATCAAGCGTGGAAGCGGATTGATTCCTCATTTTAACCACAACAATAGTCGTAAAAAGAGCCATAAGTGCTATAACTATCGCAATTTCAAATAAGGTATAACTATTTCTATATGTTTTCTGTCTTAACATTATTAACTTAGAAGATATTGCTTTTATTTAGTTCCAACTACTGATGTCTTCTGCTTCACCACTTCCGCCCTGTTGCCCATCAGAACCATAACAAAGAACTTCAAAATCTGAATTTTTTCCAGGAACTAACAATACGTAATCGTTACCCCAGGGATCTTTGGGTAGATTCCCCTGTAAATAAGGCCCATCCCAACCTTTCACGCCAGGATTTTTTACTAAATCATCGAGTGAAGAAGGAATCTTACCTGTATCAATTTTAAAATCAAGTATAGCCTGTTGTAAAAGCATCACCTGTGTTTTCGCAGTACTTTGACGAGCCTTTTTAAGATGTCTGAAATAAAGAGGAGCTGTAAGTGTACCAAGAAGAGCAATTACTGCAATTACTATTGCAATTTCCATCAGTGTATAAGATAGTTTCCTTTTTTTCCTGTTAATTTGGTTTTTCATTAATAATTTTCTCCTATATATTTTGAAGTTCGAGAATTGCTAAAATAATAGACAATACAACTATTATTATTATCCCTGCAAGAATAATTATAACTACAGGTTCAAATAATGCGAGTAGTCTTTTTATTTTATTTCTTAACTGTCCTTCGATATTATCGGAAATTTGCTCTAACATTTCTGAAACTGTGCCTGACTCCTCTCCAACGGACAACATCTGTAATACGGTTTTAGGAATAAATGGACTTCTGGAAAGAGCAACGGATAATTTCTTCCCGCCCTTCAAGTCTGTGGTTACCAGAGAAAATGTTCGTGAAATAACTGAATTACCAATGACATTTATTGAGATATTTATAGCGTTAAGGACATTTACATGATTCCGTATTAAAACCGCAAGTGTTTTTATAAAACGACTAATTTCAATTAGCACAATTATATTACCGAAAATCGGAAGATGAATAGAATATTCATACCAGATCTTTTTCAAAGTTCCATTTTTATTCAAAAAGAAAAGTATAATAAGAAAAAACAATATTAATCCAATCCATAAAAGCCAATAATCGCTTAGTATCCTACTTATCCAAAAAACACAAGCCGTAAGTAAGGGCATGGGTCTACCCATTTCCATAAAAATTTTTGCAAATTTTGGTATAAAAATAGTGAACATAAGAAGTACGACCACTAATACAATGCTTATGACAAATGCAGGATATATGGAACTCGTAATCAAAAAATTTTGCATTTCACGACGATCATTTAAATATTTCCGTAACACAGAAGAAACTTCGATGAGGGAGCCCGTCTCCTCCCCCGCTTCGATCAATGTTGAATAAATTCTGGGAAATTGTGATTCGTTCTCTTTTATCATATATGAAAATTTTTTGCCCTCATGCAAGCCCTTCCTGATACGATTAACTAAGTCACGAAAATATCCATCCGAAGAAGAAAGTGAAATTATTTGTAGCGCCTTTTCAATGGGAATATGAGAAGAAAGAAGCGGAACAAGCAGGTTGGTAAACTCACAAACATCAAAATGCCTCTGAAAACTAAAGGTAAATCCTTTATTTATCTCCTTTGAACCAAGTTCTCCAAGAAACTCAACAGGCACAAATTCCCTCTGCCGTAATCTATTCAGAGAATCCTGATGACTATCGCCTTCTATAAGGACTTCTTTAATTTTACCTGCTTGATCTGAAACTTTATATTTGTAGAGAGGCATTATTTTAATAAATATTATTGATAACTAACTAAAAATATAGCACTTTTATTTCATTTTTTCACTAAAAAAAATAAATATCAAAGGACATTTAAAGATTTCAAACACAATGTAAGAAGAAATTACTAGAATAATTACAGTAGTCCACATCAGCTTTAGAGCATTCATAATATCATCAGCTTTGGCCTTTCTACCTTCAGGAAAGATAAGTTCGGTTTGGTATTTTTCTCCATCATAATAATTCACACCGCCAAGGCGTACATTTAACGCTCCGGCAAAAGCGGATTCAGGTAAACCTGAATTCGGACTTGCATGTTTTAATCTATCTCGAAAAAAGGCTTTTAAACAAAATAAAGGATAAAAGCTACTTGAAAATAAATTCATAAAAAAAGTCCCTATAAAAATAAAAAGAAATGATAGCCTCGCCGGAATAAAATTTAAAATATCATCTAAGCGGGCAGAAAAACATCCATAAAAAATATATTTTTCGTCCTTATGACCAAACATTGAATCACAAGTACTAACAGCTTTAAACGCCCATAAGAGGGGCGCTCCCCCCAAAAGAAAATAAAATATCGGACTCAATACGCCATCAACTAAACTTTCAGCAGTGCTTTCTATTGTGGCTCTTGAAACTTCACTTTCATCAAGATTCTGCGTGTCTCTACCGACAATCATAGAAAGGTTTTTCCTTGCAGAAATTATATTCTTATCCTTCAAATCACGAAATATTTTTCTCACTGCCCTATCAAGATCACCTGCGGCTATTCCCAACCAAATCCATATAATTTCCACAATATTTCCTAATAGCTGATTCCAGTAGCATGAAAAATAAATAGTCCAGTAAACAAAAAAATAAGAAATCAAAGTTACAGATAAGCAAGTTATAATACCTGCAAAAAAGAGATAACGAGAAAAAAAAGTCCTGCTTAGTTTTTCACAAAAAGAAAGATAATAACCTATCAAACGAACTGGATGAAAGAAAAAAACAGGGTCTCCAATAATCACATCTAAGAGAACCGCAAAAATAAAAATATTGCATAGTTCCATATAAACTCACTGATATTCCATCGGATCACTAACTGAATAAGTGTGAAAATTAAGAGCTTTAACTCTGTCCGGTATTCCCCATCTCCTCGAAAAAGGCCAGAATATCAAAAATGGCCTACCAATGATATTTTTTCTTGGGACAACCCCCCAATCTCTGCTGTCAAAACTATTGGCACTATTATCTCCAAGCATAAAATAATGACCTTCTGGAACGGTAAATTCCTTTCCTTCTGCCAATAATCCTCTTGCAATATGACCATGATACCCACCTTTGAAATCATAAATTCTATTTATTGCCTCTATACCGAAACTTGTAATGGGAACGTATTTATCACTCCCCTTCTCTTTTACAAAAACCATCCTATCAATAATTTTTAAAGTGTCTCCAGGCATTCCAATTAATCTTTTTATGTAATAAGGACCGCTAATGGTATTAAGTCCATCTGTGAGAAAGACAGTAATATCTCCACGTTTTGGCTCTCTGAAATGCAAAGTTAACCTATCCACAAAAAGATGATCTCCCAGAGATAACCAACCTTTACATACCACTTCCCCCTCTTCAAATTCATTAATATTATTTTGTCTCCTAAGAAAAACTCTCATAAATTGCTCTTCATTTCCAGGCAACTCATAATCCACCCCACCAATAGAAAAAATTGTTTTGTCAAAAAAGGGCACAATATTTGAGACTTTGATTGAATTACGATCAAGATAGCCACCTTTTTGAATTACTAGATCAGCTCGCCTAACAGAATAAAACAAATATGCAAATGGCTGAGGTAAATTTGGAATATTCCCTTCAGATATATAGTGAATCCCAAAAAGAGTCGGTTGCATGCTACTCGTTGGAATCTTAAATGGCTGTAGATATAGCGCTCTCACACCAAATGCAACACTGAAAGCCACAACCAGTATATCGGCATATTCGCGTAAAGTTGGAAAACGACGTGACGGCAAAATTTTTGCAACTTTTAAATCTGCCCGTTCAAGAAATTTTTCTACTGCAAAGGGATTTTCATGTGGGTTTAATTTTGATGCTTCATCAAGTATTGCATAAGCCTTTTCCTTCGTAGATTGAAGCAAAAGGTCATCATTTTCATGAAGTATTTCACGTAAATGTTTGCAAAATTCAGCGAGGCGTTTGGACAATTTTCTGATTTTTAACTTTTTTAATATCTCTTTCATTTTCCATTATTTTTTTAAAGAATTTGTAAATTATACCATAAATACTCCCTCTTCAAATTAAAAATTAAATATAGTAAAAACTAAATATTCATACACTTGAATAATTCACTAAAAAAGCTATAGTCTAATCCTGTCGGACTTTTAAATCTCCGGAGATTATTATGAATTTATCCTCTAAAGACAATAAAAAGAAAGAACTCAATTTTGAAGAAGCTATTGCAGAACTTGAAAAGATAGTTGCAAGAATGGAAGATGGAAAATTAACGCTGGAAGATATGATGAAAGATTTTGAGAAAGCAAGTAAATTGGCAGAATTCTGCACTTCAAAACTGAAAGAAATTGAAGGGAAAATTGAAATCCTCATAAATAAAAATAAAGATGATGCAGTATGGCAAAATTTTAATGAATATAAAAAAGAACAAACCTCACAAGAAAATCAATTAAAATTTTAAACTTAAATATAGAAATTTTTCGGTGAAAAATGATAATTATTGAGCCTCACATACATATGTACTCCAGAACAACAGACGATTATCAGGCAATGTATAAAGCCGGAATCAGGGCTTGCGTAGAACCCTCTTTCTGGCTCGGCACACAACGCCGTTATGCAGGAACATTCTTCGACTACTTTTCACTCATACTCGACTTCGAAACAGTTCGTGCAGGAAGATTCGGTATAGACCATTATGCCGCAATCGCAGTAAACCCTAAAGAAGCAGAGAATGTCTCCCTCTCAAGAGAAGTCATTTCAGGAATAAATGATTACCTTGATCATCCAAGATGCATTGCAGTAGGAGAAATCGGATTTAATAATATAAACGATAACGAAGAACAAATTTTCGCAGAACAACTTCAGATCGCTAATAGAAAAAAAATGCTCGTAATCGTTCATCTCGCTCATTATAACAAAGCAGTAGCTATAAAAAGAACTTTATCCGTAATTAAAAATGAACGCTTTCCAGAAGAAAGAATCCTCATAGATCACAATGATGAAGAATCTATGCCAATAGCAAGAGAAAGTGGCTGCTGGACAGGTATGACCGTCTACCCTATATCAAAACTAACTCCACAAAGAGTTTCATCTATAATAAAAAAATTCGGATACGAAAAAATGATAATAGATGGTTCAGCAGACTGGGGAATATCAGACCCATTAAGCCTTATAAAAACAGCTGAATTTATGAAAGCTGATGGACATAGTGATGGTTGTATAAAAGCTATACTCTTCGACAATCCAAATAAATTTTACTCACAATCATTCAAATGGACTCCAAATTTCAACATCACACCAATGGATCCGAAAGAATTCCAAAGGTAAAACTGAAGAAAATATTTTCTACCCCTGGCATCTATCCAGTAATAAGCAATGGCTTTACAAAAAATCGCCCTCCAATTATTGTATTAAAAGAACTCGCAGACGCAGGCGCAGATCTAATACAACTCAGGTTAAAAAACTTGCCTGCAAAAGAAATCCTCAAAATGGCAGATGAATTTAAAGAGCTTTGCGCAAAATATAAAATTGCCTTGATAATTAATGATAGACCCGATATTGCTTTGGCTGTAAAAGCAGAAGGAGTCCACCTGGGACAGGACGATCTCCCTCCTGACCGAGTTGCGAAATTCGCAAAAGAATTGTTTATTGGAACATCAACACACTCACTTGAAGAAGCTCTCCAGGCTGAGAAGGCTGGCGCAAACTATATAAATATCGGCCCAATTTTTAAAACAAATACGAAAGAAACAAAAACCTCACCTCTTGGAACAAAGATCATCCTGGAAATTGCGAGAAATATAAAAATTCCATTTTCCGTAATGGGAGGAATAAAAGCTGAACACATAGAACTCCTTCTCAATTGCGGAGTTAAAAGGATAGCTATGGTAACTGAAATATGTGAAGCTGAAAACATAAGAAAAAAATTTATTGAATTAAATAAATACTTCATCTAAAATGACAAAATATAACTTAAAAAAAATAGAGGATACTATTTTCTCTCTCATTGTAAATACCTCATCAAGCTTGCCAGATGATGTTTTTAAAGCCTTAGAAAAAGCATATAAGAAAGAAGATAAAAAATCAATAGCCGCATTACAATTGAAATTAATGCTTAAAAATGCGAAAATCGCAAGAAGTAAAAAACGTCCACTATGTCAGGATACAGGAACGCTATTTTTTATCATAGAATCTGCTAATTTTGCAACAGCAAAAACTATAATTGAACCTGCAATTCTCACTGCAGTCCAAAAAGCAACATCAGAAGCCTTTTTAAGAGCCAATACGATTTCCTCTTTAACAGGAAAACCTTGTAGTAATATAAGCGAAATCTCACCTCAAATTGAATTCAAAATTAATCCAGCATTAAAAAGAAACTCCGTAACATTACTTATGAAGGGAGGAGGAAGTGAAAATATAGGTTCCCAGTATTCTCTACCAGACGAAGATTTAAATGCTGAACGCGATATAAATGGAATAAAGAAAGTCATCATAGATTCCGTTATAAATGCTCAGGGGAAAGCTTGTCCACCAGGTGCTATCGGTGTCTGCATAGGTGGCGACAGGGCCTCTGGATATTATCATGCCAAGAAACTTTTTTTACGTAAAATAGGAGAAAGAAATAAAACTCCTCAAATAGCTTCTCTGGAAATTGAAATGCTCAAAAAGATAAATTCTCTTGGGATTGGGCCACAGGGACTTGGAGGAAAAACATTCGCACTGGAATTGTTTATCACTTTTCTTCCGAGACATCCCGCCTCATTTTTCGTGACAATCTCACATATGTGCTGGGCATGGCGAAGGGGAAAAATATTTTTTGATTAGAGATTTTACCTTTGTTCAAAATTAATTCTCGGGTCGGCAAATACATAAAGAATATCCGAAATTATTATCCCTGCAAGAGTTAAAAAACTACCAAATGCGAAAATCGCCATAACCAATGGAATATCCCTGCTACTAAGCGCCATCATTGATAAATAACCCATACCTGGAATATTAAATACATACTCAACGAATATACTCCCAGCTACAAGTCCTGGAAGTAAACCAGCAAATAACGTTATCATAGTGATTAAGGCATTTCGAAAAGCGTGTTTAAATATAACAATTCTCTCTGGCAAACCTTTTGCTCGCGCTGTTTTTATATAATCTTTCTTTATCACTTCAAGCATACTACTCCTGGCAAAACGGGAAAGCCCGGCAAATCCAGCGTAAGATAGGCAAAAAACAGGTAAAACATATCGCAACAAATCATCAAATATTATCAAAAAAATACTTTTCCCCCACTCAGTACCTATATTTTGCCATTTTAAAGGAAAAACAGGGAAATATCCTCCATCGCAGAAAAGAGCCTGCAATATCAATGCTGTCCAAAACCCTGGCAAGGAATATAATAAAAATAAAAAGAAAGTTAAGATCTTATCCATCTTCGTATCAGAAAAGACAGCTGAATGTATACCTATTGGAATAGCAAAAAAATATATCAAAAGAGTAGCTATAATATTTAGTTTCAATGTGATTGGAAGCCGTTCCATTATAACCTTTACAACAGGTCTACCCCTATCAACAGTTGCAGATTCACCAAAATCAAATTTCAAAATTACCCCTTTCATCCAATAAAGAAAACCCAAGATAGGATTTTTGTCCAAATGTAATTTCTCGCGTAGAGATTTATTCACTGTAAATGCCGCCTTATCTCCTGATAAATTTGAAGATGCCTCTCCACCTTCTCCCAAAAAAGAACTCCTTGTAGGATCGCCTGGAGCCAATCTGATTAAAAGATATGAAACAAATAATATTACAAGAAGCGTTAAAAGAGCAAGTAAAATCCTTTTGAAAAGATATTGCAACATGAAAGAACTCTTAAAATATATTTTGGCAATATAAAATATAACTAACAATAAGGAGTTAATTATATTATCATTCTATTCTTTTTCAAGTCTACTAAAATATTGATTAATTAAAAGAATATGTTATCTTACTAATCAAAAAAATCAAAACGGAACTCAAAAAAATGAATGGAACAAATATCCTATTGATTACAACAGACCAACAAAGATTTGATACCATTGCCGCACTTGGAAACAAAAATATTAACACACCACACTTAAATTGGCTTGTTGATAGAGGAATCACATTCACAAGAACTTATACAGATGCACCCGTATGTATACCGGCAAGAGCAACAATAATGAACGGACAATACGGATATACTAATGACTTCACGCTAAATTATGGAAGACCATCACCAATCAATAGTTCTTTAAGCTTACCTGGAATTCTAACAGCAGCTGGAATGCAAACGCGAGCTCAAGGAAAAATGCATTTTAATCCAAACCGTAAAAATTACGGTTTTGAACATATGGAAATTCTGGAAGATTACTATAGGCAGATTGAAAAATATCCTGAAGCAGGCGTACCTTCAAATCATGGACTTGGTCAGAATGAGATGGAAGTTGCAATTTCAACAGTTGATGAAACTCACAGTTTGACCCATTGGATAGTCGATCGTTCCATTGATTTCCTTGAAACTCGTGATGAATCAAGACCGTTCTTTCTATGGACAAGTTTTTCAAAACCACATCCACCATTTGATCCATGTCTTAACTATTGGCTACTATACCAGAATACTGAAGTCCCTCCTCCAATATATGGAGACTGGTCTGAAAATCCAGAAAAAATATGTCCGGGTTATATTGAGTCTTCCCGATATCTTGGCTTCGCCGAAAGATTAACACAAAAACAACTTGCGGATGCAAAACGCGCATATTATGCCTGTATTACACAAATTGATTATAATCTTGGAATTCTCTTTGCAAGAATGAGAGAATTAAATATTCTCGACAATACTACAATAATTTTCACTTCAGACCATGGAGAAATGTTAGGAGACCATCACCTTGCTGCAAAACAAGTATTTTTCGAAGGTTCAGCTCATATACCAATGATTATCCTCCCAGCAAAAGGTTTAATCGATGAATCACTAAGAGGCACAAAATGCGAAAGCATCGCTTCCCTTGCAGATATCCTACCAACCTGCCTCGATGCCGTAGATATAAAAGCACCAAAAAATTTGAAGATAGACGGAATTAGTCTCTTCAGCCAATTAAGAGGAAAAAAAATAAGAAATCTCTTCTTTGGAAGTTGCGGCCACCTTCATTGCATAATCGAAAATAATTACAAATTTTTATGGACAGGAATGGGGGGAGGAGAACTCCTCTTTGATCTTAAAAATGACCCTTACGAACAATCCAATCTATCGCATAACAAATCATATAATACAATACTTGAAAGAATGAGAAAACTCCTCATTGAACATCTCAAGAATACAAAACAAAAAGGAGTTAAGAATTCTAAACTATCCCCTTATCTAAAATCTTTAAGTATAAATGAAATTCGCCCAAATTGCTGGCCCGGATTTCATTCACGAAAGAGACCTAATGAAGTTATGCACTAAAAAAAACAAAAAATGGAACAAAAATGCAGGTAAAAGTAAAAATTAAAATGATGGAAGATTGTAATGACCTAACACCAAAAAAAGCTCACCATGATGACGCCGCATTTGATTTATGCTCAAGAATAGATATAGAATTAAAACCTTCAGAACCTCACCTTATACCTACAGGAATTTTTATGGAAATTCCTCCAGGTTATGAAGGGCAAGTACGCCCACGAAGTGGACTTGCCATAAAACACGCAATAACCGTCCTAAATAGCCCCGGAACAATAGACGCCGGGTATAGAGGAGAAGTGGCTGTAATAGTAATGAATTGTGGCAAAAAACCATATCATGTAAAAAGAGGAGATAGAATAGCCCAACTTGTGATTAATAAACTCCCGGAAGTTGAGATAGAAATTGCGAATGAATTATCTGAAACCAAAAGAGGAACAGGTGGTTTCGGAAGTACAGGAAAAGCTTAATTTTTTTACTTATGGAAAATATCTCGAAGTTATCTCTTGATTTCTCTGTAAATTACTCATTCAATGTTTTTTTTGGCAGTAATATTACTGCATCATTCGAATTATATGAAAAATTATTCTCTAACGACCAAAACCACTCAAAAGCCATCATTTTTGTAGAAGATAAAGTCTCTTTTTCTTTTCCAGATAAAATCCATAAAATTGCTTTAATCCTCGCAAAATTGACAAATCCAGAACTTACTTCAACACCAATTATTATGCCATCTGGTGAAAAAAATAAAAATATTGAACAGGCACTAAAAATATGTAACATCCTAAGTAAAAATAGGATATGCAGACATTCCTACGTGATCGCTATTGGTGGAGGAGCCTTTCTCGATACAGTTTGCTTCGCTGCATCTATATCACACAGAGGAATACGGCAAATAAGATTCCCAACTACCGTTGTTTCACAATGCGATTCTGGACTTGGAGTGAAAAATAGTATAAATCTATTTGGAATAAAAAATTTTGTTGGAACATTTTATCCCCCCTATGCTGTTATAAATGATTTTGACTTCATAAATTCACTCCCCTTGCGAGAAAAAATTTCAGGAGCGGCAGAAGCTATAAAGGTCGCAATAATAAAAGATGCTTCTTTTTTCAAATACTTAAAAGAAAATTCTGCAAAAATCGCAAGTGGCGACCAGGATGTCTATAAATATTTAGTAATGAATTCTGCTAAGATTCACTCTGAGCATATTGCAAAGGGTGGGGATCCCTTCGAAAAAGGCAATTCCCGTCCACTTGATTTTGGGCACTGGCTCGCTCATAAACTCGAAACTCTCTCAAAAGGAAAGATTAGACATGGTGAAGCAGTTGCCATTGGAATGGCATCTGACTCCTTCACTGCAATGAAATTAAAACTAATCTCAAAAGAAGAATTTAATGAAATTATTCAACTCCTAATTTCCTGTAAACTTCCTATATGGGATAAAATTCTCATAGAAAACAAAAAAATCCCAGAAATACTCTCCGGACTCGATGAATTCAGAGAACACCTTGGAGGCAAATTGTGCATAACTCTGCCGAATGGCATTGGGAAAAAAATAGAAATTAATCACATAGAAAGTAATCTAATTTTAGAAGGATTCAACGCCCTCAAGAATATCTCCAACCAATGAAAATTTCATCTAACCATCTTTGTTATTGCTTTAATGTCCTTGATGAAAATGATTCTAATCCAATTTCACCACATTTCATTAAATTAATCTCAAAAATACGAAATAAAATTAACTTCCCGGAAAATGAAGAATTTGCTGTAGGACTATGGATCAATGCAGAGAAAATAAAACAATTCTCTGACATGCACAAAATAAATTTACTCCGAAAAACATTAGATGAAAATAACCTATATGTTACTACTATTAACGCATTCCCTTATGCCGCTTTTCACAATAAAAGCATTAAGGAAAATGTTTACATACCTGACTGGAGAAGTGATGAAAGATTACAGTACACAATAAAGGTCGCAGAGCTCCTCTCTGAAATTTTACCATCTGGTATTACTGGAAGTATAAGCACTGTCCCTGGAGGATACCAGAAATTCATAAAAAACGATGATCTCGCGGAAATCTCAAAAAAACTTACAGCAATGAACAGGCACCTTAACAATATCCTGCAAAGAAAAAAGAAGAAAATTATCCTTGCAGTTGAGTTTGAACCAGATTGTATATGGGAAAAAGCACAACAGTTCATTGATTTCAAAAATCATTACTTAAAAAATCAAAATGACTTCATCGGCGTCTGTTACGACTGTGCACACGCAGAAGTACTGAAAACTAATCCCATAAAAGACTTAAATACCTTAGAAGAATTTAATATTCCTATAGGGAAAATACAACTTAGTGCTGCATTGAAAGCTAAAATACCAGAGGCAAAACAGGAACTTGCGAAATTCGCAGATAATGTTTATCTCCACCAAACATTTATTTACGATAAAAATCACCTAATACTAAGAGAAGAAGATTTACCACATATCATAGATAAAATAGATAAAGATAAGATAAGGGGAGAATTATTGTCTCATTATCATTTACCAATATTTTTTGAATCTAATAAAACAAAAAGTATCAGAGCTGCCAAAAATACTCTAATCAAATTAACAGACTTGCCTGCACTTAAAAAAATAACAAATACAACTTTTGAAATTGAAACTTATACTTATTCTGTACTTCCTCAAAATTTAAAATTTCAAACCGTTGAAGATATGATTTCTGAAGAGTATAAATATGCAATTGGCATTATAAAAAAATAGAACCAACTTCAAACACCGTTACCTCCTCTTATACAAACGTATAAAATTGATAATATAACTATAAGCACGTAAAAAAGTTATAGATTTATTTGACTTTTCTTTTTCAAAGTGTAATCTAATACTAGAATAGTCTTTTTAGGAGGGTAATTTTTTTACCAATACCAAGAAAATCTTAAAGAGAAAATAAATTTTTCTGAGATTTCAAATAATGAAAAAAGAAAATAACAATTCATTATGGTTGCGTGGGTTATCTATATTTGTTTTTATGATGATCATCACCTCATCCGTTTGCTTTATAGACAAGACTATACTGAAAGATAATCCTAAACTCTATGCATTTATAATTCACCTTGTTATATCCATTGTTGTAACCATCTCATACTTGTTTCTACATAAAAAGCTTTCTCTTTTTGCAGAAATACTAAAATCTAAAAACGAAAATGAATCACGTCTTCTTGACGCTATCCGAAAATCAGAAGAACGGTACAGAGCTATATTTGATTCTGCTACAGACGCATTAATCCTGATAGACAAAGAAAATGGAAAAATAACCGAATTCAATCACTCACTTTTAAAATTAACAGGCTTTGAAGAAAATGAAATATTGAAATTATCTGCTGAAGAAATTGAAGACACTCCTAATAATAACATAAAAGTCCTCCTCGATAAAAAAGAAAAAAACCTCTTTACTACAAAAAAATCAATAACCTTTATAACTTATCTAAAAAGAAAAAATTCCATACCCGTAAAAGTCTCCGCAACATTAAATCAAATAAATATTTGCGATAGAGATTATCTTTTGATATCTTTCCACGATATATCAGAAGAAGAATTGATTTCAATGCAACTCCAGGAACAAATGCACTTTTCTGAAACTCTCCTTGAAATAGTTCCAGTACCTATTTTCTATAAGAATAAGCAGGGAAGATATATCGGCTGTAATTCTGCATTTGAAAAACTTATTGGCTTCAGAAAAGACCAGATCATAGGAAAAACTGTTTATGATATTGCTCCAAAGGAAATTGCTGAAGAATACCATAAAAAAGATCAAGAACTTTTTGAAAAGCCAGGTATTCAAACTTACAACTGGAAAGTAATATCAAGAACAGGAGAAATCAAAAATGTTATTTTTTACAAAACTGTCTACAAAAATAAAAAAGGAGAAGTAATAGGATTAATCGGCTCTGTTATAGATCTTACAGAAATTCAGCAGAAAAATAGAGAATTAAAACTCTCCTATGAAAGATGGCAGAGGACTTTTGATGCCTTCGATGATATGGTGTTTGTAATTGATAAATCTTACAATATCCTATTCTCTAATACTGCATTAAAGAAGAATTTTTATGGGGAGTTTGTTGATGGAGCAAAATGTTTTAAAATTATACATGGTGTTGATTCCCAACCAGATTCATGCCCATGCAAAAACGTTTTTGAAGATGGATTAAAACGGAATATTGAGATATTCTTGAACCAATTAAACTCCTATTTTGATTGTAGTTTTTATCCTGTAAAAGATCAAAAAGGCAATGTTGAGCAAGTAATCCATATTATGCGAAATATTAATGCCCGTAAAAAGGCAGAAATCGAATTGACAAGAAGCAGAAACCTGTTACTAAATCAAAACAAATCCCTTGTCAAATTCACCGATGCTGCTAATATTCTAACGCGACCTCTCGATAAATTTTTAAAAGATTTACTTATAGAATTATCAACTACTCTAAAGATAACATATGCTAGCATATGGTTTTTTAATACGGATAAAACAAAATTATCCTGTGCATACCAATACAATGCCAATAAAAGTAGGTTTGATAATAGTTCAGAAGAACTCATTGTAAAAGATTATCCAGGATATTTCGAAACAATACTTCACGATAAATTGGTTAGTGCAGACAACGCACACACCGATCCAGGAACAATAGATTTACTAAGCTCATATCTCATACCAAAAGGCATAAGATCTATGATGGATTGTCTGATCACCCTGGGAAAAGAACCTCTTGGAATTATTTGCTGTGAACATACGGGAGACCACAGAAATTGGACTATTGAAGAAGCAAATTACCTGATATCAATGGCAAATATAGTTTCTCTCTATATGCAAACTTCAAAAGCGGAAAATACCGAACGCAATCTACTCCATCAGTTAACAAAATTTAATAATCTTTTATCCTACACAGATGTTGGCATTATGGTCGTAGATGAACAAAAAACAGTTGTTTTCATAAATAAAACTTCAGAAATATTCTTTGGAGAAAAAATTAAAAATATCCTGGGAAACACTTGTCCTGAGAAAATATTGAATAATAAAAATGGTGAAATCTCTATAATTCGAAAAAATGGAAAAACAGGCAAAGCCTTTCTAATGGCAGAACCGTGCTCATGGGAAGGAAAAAAGGCAGAAATATTTACCATCACAGATATAACTGACCTCCACAATAACTAAATCATTACAATTTTCTTATCCCTAATAATTTTAATGGATTATAATAACACATTTTTAATATCATATCTTCATTAATAAAGTTAAGCTTCTTTAAATATTCTGAACATTCTTTTAATGTAGCCCAAGAACCAACTAAATATCCGGTATCGGGATTAAATAATTTGCCACTTCTTTCTATCCTTATCTTATTGCCCATAGAATAATAATCTCCAGGAGGCATTAAAGCCATAGATGAAGCATCACTTACTGCAATAACATTGTTTATACCCTTTACACGAAGCACAACCTTGATTAAATCTGATGGAATATGATGACCATCTGGAATAATCATTGTTTTAAGTCGTTCTTCTGCCAGAGATGGCCATA
Organism: uncultured Lentisphaera sp.; assembly: GCA_964426675.1. GTDB lineage: Bacteria > Verrucomicrobiota > Lentisphaeria > Victivallales > GWF2-50-93 > DYMC01. Next base: position 216,283 of record CAYRRM010000001.1, on the reverse strand, counting down.
ATGGATTTTCAAAACGATCAATTAATTTAGGTAATCCATTACCGAAATGGGTAAGAAGATTTGCCCCAGCCTCAACAGCAGATTGAATATCTTTCCTATCCGCCATCTGATGTCCTAAAGAAATAATAATATTCATCCTCCTTGCCGCCTTTATAAATCTGCAAATTCCCTTTTGTTCTGCAGATACTGTGATTATCTTTATTTTTCCCTGAGAAGATTTTACTACTTCATTCAACCAGGAAATTCTATTTTCAGATACATAATCTGGATTATGAGCTCCACGAGCACCGTCAACTTTTGAAATAAAAGGCCCTTCAAGATGGAATCCCAACAATGTTTTACGAACTATCTCGTATTTAAAGGCAGATGATATTAATTCAATATTCCTTAATAACAACTTATGTGGACATGTAATTATAGTTGCTAAAAAAGCTATAGTTTTATTCCTTCTCAACTCTTCACACAAAAAAACAACTGCATCACGCGTTAATTTCTCGCTGGAAAAATCAACTCCCTTTAAACCATTGACCTGTAAATCAACAAATCCTGCTATTTTCTCTGTCATTACATATTCTCCCTTACTTCGAATAAATTGTCTAAATAAATTCTAAAAATTTAGAATAATAAAATTGAAAGAGGAGTAAAACGCCTGATCAAAACATCTTTCTCTGTAGAATTATGGGGCAAAAGTTTTGATTCATAAGATGAAATAAAAATAAAGTCTTGAGAGGGTAAATCATCCAATTTTTCTCGATTTTCAAGAGGCATTTCAGATAAAATAACATCAGAAAGTAAATTTACGGTTTCTAATTTTTTATCTGAAATATCTCCAGATTTTATTCTGAAAAAAAGCGTTTCCCCACTCGCAAAAAGAAAATAAGTGAAAAAATAAATAAAAAGTGAAAAAAGTAAAAAATAGATTACTTTATGTTCAATATAAACTTTTTTCATTTTAACACTCCAAGTTTTCTTATCAGATTTAAACAATATTTACATATAATGTCTCCGGTTTTATCATCAACACCGCCTATTTCCAATTCAGAAATATAACAATCATTAACTGGCACTCCAGCTCTTCTGCAAAAAGCACAGAAATGCTCTCGCAAGGCTTCTCCCCTTATAACTGTCTTTGATAGCATTTCAATTGAATCATTCTCTCTTTGATTAATTTTCATATTCATTTTTTCCTCCTTTCTTTTCCTCCTTCTTATTATAAAATTAAATCAGATGCCATTTCTCTATCTGCCTTTTCATCACTGTGCTTCCTAATCTTTTCTAATTCCAAAGACCAATTATCACAAGACCATATTTCTATTCCTAACTGTATACCTATTAAAACCACCTCAGAATTAGGCAAAATACCACAAGCATCTCTCATAAAATGTGGAATCGTAATACGTCCCTGATTTGATATCTTCTCAGAATAAGTCATCGATCCAAAAAATCTTAACTCCCGTCTGGATATAATACTTTTAAAAGACTTCTCAGCCTCATCAAGTTCAAAACGCCTCATACGTAAAAATGTCTCTTCTGGATAAATGGCTATCCCTCTCTCAGGCAACGAAAAGAGAACTACTTCACCATTACCTGATTTTTCAAAATCAGTGACGAATCTTGGACAAAGCTTAACCCTGCCATTAGAATCTATCAATGCTCTTTCTTGTCCAAAAAAAGGAAGCATAATCTTATTCCATTTTATTCCAATTTATACCATATTATTCCAATTTCAAGTAAAAAAAATAAAATTATGCATTTTTTTTATTTAGGAGTATATTATCTGCCTTCTGGACCTATATGCGTAAATAAGATGAAATTGATTTACATAAATAAAAAATAAGGAAATGGAAGGAAAATGGAAAATTTTGTTTTTCAGAATCCTACAGAAATAATTTTCGGAAAAGATAGTATAAAAGAAATAAAGACCAGAATAGATAAAAATGCGAAAATCTTATTTCTGTATGGAAAAGGTTCTATAAAAAGAAATGGAGTCTACGACCAGGTAAAAAAAACTCTAAGAAAATACCACGTATATGAATTTCCAGGAATCGAAGCAAATCCTGAATACGAGACCTGCCTGAATGCATTACAATTAGTAAAAAGTAAAAAGATTAATTTTATACTTGCAGTCGGTGGAGGTTCGGTTATTGATGCAGGAAAATTTATTGCTGCAGCTGCATGTTTCAATGGAAAAAATTATTGGGACATCCTCCGTACAGCAGGAGCAAACTTAAAACAGGCCCTCCCAATCGGCACAATACTTACTCTCCCAGCCACAGGGAGTGAAGCCAATGGTAATTCTGTAATATCAAGAAAAGAAACAAAAGAAAAACTCTATTTCTCTGCACAATGTGTCTTCCCTAAATTCTCTGTCTTAGATCCTGAGACAACATACTCCCTTCCCAGAAAACAACTTAGGAACGGTATTATAGACAGTTTCGTACATGTCATGGAACAATATATGACATTTCCTGTAAATGCTTTAATTCAAGATAGATTTGCCGAAAATATAGCCCAAACACTAATAGAATTATCTCCTAAAATTCTAAATTCAAAAAGAGATTATAATTCAAGAGCAAATTTTATGTGGCTTACAACTCTTTCACTTAATAATCTAATATCATGCGGTGTTCCCCAGGACTGGGCAACACATATGATAGGACATGAACTGACCGCTCTATATGGGCTTGATCATGCCGAAACTCTTGCCATAATTCTACCCGGTGTATGGCGTTTCAAAATAAAAAACAAAGCTAAAAAACTCAAACAGTTTGGAAAACGTATATTTAATCTACAAAGTCCTATATCAACTATCTCGGCCGTTGAAAAATTCTTCCACTCTGTTGGAATGAAAACACGATTAAACGACTATAACATTGATGCAAACGAGGCTGCAGAACAAGTAAGAAAAAAATTTGCAAAAAGAAAAATTTTTCTCGGAGAAAATTCTGACATTGGGGCAGAAGAAATATATAAAATCATTCTTTCAAGAGCCTGATAAAAAATATATATTTTTCCCCATCAGAAAGCTATATTTAATCAGGCTTTATTCCACAGTTTTTTCCCACCATCTTTCTCCTACTTTGTGGTCAAAACTTTTCCAGTCTTTTTCTGTTATCTTTTCAGTATTCCCCCACACTTCAAGATGATATGCAATAATTTCTCTATTATCTATCCCTTTTAATTCAATTTTTAATTCTCTATCCCCCATATTCTTCAAATTTATATTTGCCCTTATATCATCAAAATTTACAATTCTTCTATCGAAACTATTAACCTGCTTTAAAATAGCTGCCTCATCATATCTTTTAGCTTTTATTTTAGCTCCATCAGGTTCATAATATAGATAAATTTTTCTTTCTCCATCTTTCTCTCTATATGCTGTTAGAACAAAAAGGTAAAAATAAGGCACCTTAAACCTTTTATTCTCTGAATTTGTACGAAGAATCGAATACTTAATCTCACAAATACCTGTTTTACCTTTGCTGTCAATACCTTTTTCCGGCATTTTTATATCAGAAATATTAACTCTATAATCTGCAAATTCTCCAGGTATCGAAACAGAATCTCCTATATCTGTTTCATAAAAAGATTCTATCTTGTTAATGTCAAATGTCCTCTCCTTCTTATCCTTCCTTATCACGATTTTACCACTATTTATACTTATAATTTCGGCTTCACTTATTCTCGTTCCATCTTTAAATGTTATTGTCCCAGCCTGTAGAAATTCTAACGAACTGAAAATACATAAAACGAAGAAAATCTTTATTTTTTTCATTTTTTCTCTCCTCTCTTTGTTTTCACATTATTAATATAAACGCCTTTAAATAAAATAATATTGCTTCAAAAACCAACAAAATCAATTAAATCTTCTGGAGATATTTCTTTCCTTATTAAATTTAGAAAAACATAAAAATCCTAATAGGAACAAACTTGAATAAATTAATTTTTGAGATAAATTCGCAGTAAAGTGATATATTCAAAAACAAAAAACAAATGAGGACATAATGTCATTTTTCTTCTGTTCGTATGGCGCCGCAATGGAAGTTACCGGTTCAACCCATCTATTTGAAATAAATAACCACAAAATATTAATAGACTGTGGCTTATTTCAAGGCAAAAGAATTCCCAGTGAAGAAAAAAATAGGAAATTTCAATTCAACCCTGAAGAAATAGAAGCAGTAATTCTGTCACATGGGCACTGCGACCATTCATGTAGATTGCCATATTTGAGCTCAAGAGGTTTTGAAGGAAATATATTTGCAACTCCCGCAACCAGAGATATTGCAGGACTGGTAATGGCCGATACAGCTCATATCCTTCAAAAAGATTTTGAGTGGTTGAAAAAGAAAAAAGTTGACTATCCATATCCCCCACTGTATAGCATAAAAGATGTATTGAAGGTTCTCGATCAATTCGTCACAATAAGCTATAGAAGAACATTTCCTGTTATTGATGGAGTAAAATGCACCTTTTATAATGCCGGACATATACTTGGCTCCTCGATGCCTTTACTTGATGTTGGAGACAATAAAAGAATAGCATTCACAGGAGACTTAGGCAGAAAAGGAACTCCCATAATACATGATCCTGAATACTTACCTCCTGTAGATTACCTTATTTGTGAGGCAACCTATGGCAATAGACTCCATGACCCAATAGAAGATGCCTGCAGACAACTCACCACAGTCATAAAAGAAACTGTAGAAAAAGGTGGAAAAATAATTATACCAGCTTTTGCAGTGGAACGAACTCAGGACCTTATCTATTATTTGTATCTCTTGAATGACGAAAGAAAAATTCCAAAAATTGATATATTTGTTGATAGCCCCATGGCATTCAATGCAACAAGTATATTCAGAGTTCATCAGGAATGTTATGACGACAATGTTCATGAACAATTCCTTATTCAAAATAAAAATCCATTTGGCTTTGAAAATCTACACTACATTACAAATGTTGAAGAATCCAAAAAACTCAACGAATATAATAAACCCTGTATAATTATATCCAGCAGTGGAATGTGTGAAGCGGGAAGAATATTACATCACCTCAAAAATAATGTTGAAGACCCAAGAAATACAATATTAATTGTTGGCTTTATGGCCGCTGATACGCTCGGAAGAAGAATCGTTGAAAAACAACCTGAAATAAAAATATTCGGCCAACCATATAAACTAAATGCCAGGGTCAAAGTGCTAAATACATTCAGTGCTCATGCTGACTATAATGATACAATAGACTTCATAAAACATCTTGACCTTAATAGACTCAAAAAAGTCTTCTTGATTCACGCTGAACCTGATTCTCTCGAAGCAATGAAAACGCATCTCCTTGATAATGGAGTAAAAGAAGTACAAATTGTAGAACCTGAAGTGAAGTATGAGTTATTCTAATAATTAAAAAATAAGTATAGAAAAAATCATTGCTACTCTTTTAAGCTTGAAATGCTGTCATTGCACCTTGTTTTACCATATATCGCAAAAATTAAAGTACCTATCAAACCTAAGATAGATGATACTAAAAAATTTAAATAAGGGGATTTTTGCCATAGAACACCAGACAATAACGCAGTAAGTCCAACTACTACATCTCTTACCATATAATACGCTCCAAAACTGAGTGCCTTTGAATCAGCAGGAGCAAGCTCCATTATCATAGATTTTCTAGTCGGTTCTCCAAATTCCTTTAATCCCCTTATTATAAAAGCAAAAATTAAACTCAAAATTATTAATCTTGAATTATTAAGAACTTCAAAAATCTTACCAGAAACGAACAATGTTATCGGAAAAAGTGTGAAAAATACAAATGTAATAACAACAAAATATTTTTTATTTCCTCTATCTGCAAACCAGGCAACAGGTAAATATACAAGAACGGCAATGAACATTTCCAATGCAGTAAGCCAACCAAAGAAAAACTCACTTTGTCCAAGATTATGACAAACCCATATAGCCAAAAATGCATAAGGTAACTGCTCACAAAAACGTATTAATATATCTGATATTAAAAGTATTTTAAGCTCAGACGGAAAAAGCGATGAAAACCTAGAAAAAACAATAACTCCAACACCATTGCCTTTCTTACTATCCTTCACAAAAAAGTAAATAATTAATATGGAAATCATCGCGAGTAAAAAAGCAATAAAAAAAGCCATACGAATTCCCTTCAAAATACCAAAATATGATATCAACGTTCCACCAAGAATAGGCCCCAATGCCATCGGAAAACGTCTGGTAAGAGAATGTAAACTTACACCAAAAACCACACGATTTTTCGGCACTGAATCATTTATAAGACTCATTATAGCAGGCAAAGATATCGCTGTCCACGAAATAAAAAATATAGAACCAATAAAAACTGCCCACCACGAACTGAATACAACAACTATCAAAAAACCAAAAGCTGCGAGAATCGTAAAAAAAATAAGCGATCTTTTGTATCCATATTTCTCGCTTAATAGGCCACCAGGGTAAGAATAAAGCGCAGAAAGAACATTATCAAATGCATTTAAAGCACCAACAATAAAGGCCCCTGCCCCAAGAGTCGAAAGATAAAGCGGAATAAATCTCTCCGCCATTTTCTCACCTACTCCAACAAATATCACCATAAAAAGCATCGATATTATCGATGAATTGAACACTTTTTTCTCTTCTCTAATCATAAAATACCTATTTAAAAGGAATCATTCTGTCCATCATAAATAAACTTTTATAAAAACACTTCCTTCTTATGAAAATATTTACAATTTATTATATTATTATATAAAGAACAATAAGCAAATTCATATAAAATCCTCTGAATACTAATTTTAATAAAAAAATTATTTCTAAACTTGAAATTTATAATATGTATATTATTAATATTTTCAATTTTTCTTTGGCCGGGAACTCCGTGAGACTCGGAGGCGGTCGCGCCACTGTAATTGAGAAGAAATAAAAGAACGAAATAATTTGGGTCTTTTTCTTTCTCAAGAGCCAGACCTCGGAAAAAGAAATTTATAAAATGGGGGTAGTCTTCGCGTAAGAGACTTTCCTGTCAGCTTAAAACACTGCCGGCAAGTCCTGATTGAAAGACTGCCGGCAGTTTTATTTTTCTGATAACACAAGAAAAGGATAAAAAATGAAAAAAAACACGGAAAAAATACTAAAAAAAATCTATCTACTCTCGATTTTATTTTTCTTAATTCCATTCTTAAAAGCAAATCAAATAACAAGTACTAATTCTAAAATAAAGGAAAATTCAAAAGTGAAAAAAGCTATTCTACTGGTTACATTCGGAACAAGTTATAATCAATCCGCAAATGTATATAAAAAAATAGACATCCTTACAAAAGAGCAATTCCAGGACTATTCTGTATTTTGGGCATACACTTCTGAAAAAATAAGGGAGAAACTGAGAAAAGAAGGAATAATGATTGATTCCCCCGAAGATGCTCTCATAAAGTTAAAAAAACAAAACTATGATATAGTCTTTATTCAATCTTTACATGTAATTCCAGGACAGGAATTTGATGAACTCTCAAAAATTGCTGATAAATTTAAATCAGAATTCAATACTATAAAAGTAAGCCCTCCATTACTCAACTCAATGAAAGATCTGGAATCAACAGCAAAAATTCTTATATCTAAACTCCCTACAGAGAGAAATAAAACTGACGCTGTCCTTTTTATGGGGCATGGCTCTCCAGAACATCACTCAGATTTAATATATGTAGCATTCGCCCATGTTCTTCAGGAACATGATAAAAATATATTCATAGCATGTGTAGAAGGTAATCCAAACTTTCAAAAAACTATTAATGAAATTAAGAACAAGCAATTCAAAAGAGTTTTCCTCATTCCATTTATGACAGTGGCAGGTGATCATGTAAAAAATGATATGGCAGGAGACGATGAAAACTCATGGAAAAATCAAATCGTAAAAACTGGCATAGAACCTATACCTATTTTAAAAGGAATTGCAGAATATGAAGAAATCATCAATCTCTGGCTTGAACATCTCAAAAAAACAATCTCACAGGAAAATTAAATATGACAAAATTCTACGGAATTGGCGTCGGTCCAGGAGATCCAGAACTCTTAACTTTAAAAGCTGTTAAAGCATTAAAAAGTTCCGACTTCATATTTGAAGCTACGTCACATACAAACACAACAAGCATAGCTGGTTCAATAGTAAAAAATTTTATAAAAGAAAAAGCCATCTTTATTCCACTAGTCTTTCCAATGCTAAAAAATAAAAAAATAATGAAAAGTGCATGGAAAAAAAATGCAGAAATTATTGCAGAAAAAATCTTTTCAGGCCATATATGCTCATTTGTCACAATAGGTGATCCACTGTTATACAGTACTTGTTCATATCTCATATCAGAGCTTAAAAAAATTATACCTTCGGATCAAATAGAAATAATCCCGGGCATATCTACTATTCAGATATGTTCAGCAAAAACATTGACCCCTCTTGCAGAAGGAGATGAAGCAATCTCAATTTTTCCAATACTCTCTCGAAAACGCATTTCCAAAATAGAAGATTCTAAATGCAAAAATATCGTTATCATGAAATCATATAAAAACAAAAATAGCATTGCGAATTTCGCAAAAAAATATAATTATAAAGTAATTTACGCATCAAAACTTTGCTTAAAAGATGAAAAAATATCTTCCGATATCCAGGAAATAAAGAATATGCCAATAGAATATCTTTCTATTTTTATATTAAAAAAATAATAAATCTAATTTTAGTTCTTTTTAGTTCTTTATATGAAAATATTTTCCGGGGAAGTGCCGTGAAATTCGGCCACGGTCGCGCCACTGTATAGTCAGACCTCCGGTAAAATATATATTTTCGGATGGTCTCCGCGTCAGAGACTATTACGGTAAAAAACACCGATGTTGTCTGACAAAGAGAACATCGGTGTTTTTTTTTTGCGCGTCAACAAAAAAAAAGGAGAAAAAAATGAATAACGCAAAAGTAAAACCAATTACAAAAAATCCCATAAAATTGAATAAAAACTTCACACAAATAAGTAATGCAAACCATAATAACAGCAAATCAAAAATCATAGAAATAAAAAAACAGCACTTTACCATAATAGAATTACTGGTCGTAATGGCTATAATAATATTATTAGCTGGATTAATTTTTCCATCAATAAACAGGGCTAAGAAACAGGCTATAACTACCTCATGCCTGAATAATTTGACTCAAATAAATAAAGCGTCATCCTTGTATCTTTCTGATTATGAATATTATATGCCATGTTTTGCAGCAGATACAGGAATGTCAAACAATGGGAAAACATGGTTAGGTTTCAGGACAAAGTCAGGTTCAGATGTCAAATATGAACTCAAAACAGGTTTCATTTCAGACTATCTCAAAGAAAATACAAAAGTTCTATTCTGCCCAGCCTTCAGAAAGCAAGATTCAGATACAGAAAATTCAGTTACAAATGGAACTGGATATGGTTACAATACCTGTATAGGAACATGGATTTATATTACGGGTAGCTCTTACGGTTCAGGCGCTGGACTAAAAGTAAACCAGGTAACAAATCCAACAAATACTGTGGCATTTGCTGATGCAGCTAATGGGCGATCAACAGAAACTCAACTCAAAGCAATTGCCTTTCTTTACCCTATGTATTCTGTAAAAGCACCCTTCTATAGAACCGTTTTCGACAGCTTGAATATGCATGGTGATAATGTCCATTTTAGACACAATGCCTCTGCAAATGTTATTTGGCTTGATGGTCATTCGAGCCAGGAAAAAGCAAGCAGATTAAAAGCGCATGACCTTGCCCGTAGGGAATTAATTGGAAATTTTGGCCCGGAAGATAATTCCCTTTACGACCCATGGGATTTATAAAATATTTTTTGATTTTTTTATAAGATAGAAAATTAAAAAGGAAATCTTGATATGAGTAAAGAACTTCTTGAAATAAAGAAAAAAATTGCAGAAGCACAAAAGAAAAAACAAAAAGAATTAGAAGAAAAATCTAAAGAAAAAATCTCCGACTTAATCAATTCAGCAATTAATAAAAAAACAAAATTAGAAGAAAAGATAAAAATAAGAGCCCAAGATGAAAAAAATAAACTTTTTATACTCTTATCTACAAAAATCGCGCTTACCTTAATTTTATTTATTATCTTGATATACCTCATTGTTTATGTAAATTCCAATCCAGTATATGAACTATCAAAGCTAAAGGAAATAAAACTCGAAGATGAAGAAATTAAAGATATCAAATCAATCTGCGAAAATATCTATACTGCTTTTCAGAGTAAAGACTATATAAATATAAAAAAATTATCTCATCGAATAGACGATGAGTGGCAAAATGAATGCATCGAACTTATATCAAATTTAAATAAATTCCCTGATTTTGAGAAGATAAAAATATTGTCTCCTCCAAAAAAAGAAAGTCTTTTTTATGCTTTTATTCCTATATCTAAAAAACTAAAATTGCAATTCGTATTGAAAAAAGAAAATAATCTTTTTTCATTTGAAGGATTATACTTAAATTAAAATACTAACACTAATATAAAAATGAAAATTAGACGTGGCGGAATGAATTTTCCTTCAATTCCTGAGATAGATAGTCAGGCAGCATGGAAAAATGCTCTCCTTAATATTCGTCCAGATATGCGATCTATTTACATACATATCCCATTCTGTCGCACACAATGCCCTTTCTGTCCCTTCTATCTACAGTCTGCAAATGAAAGTGAAATAGACGAATATGTAAATCTATTAAACACTGAACTGAAAGACCACTCAGAATATGAAGGAATATATGGAGAACTAATCAATACCGTTTATATAGGTGGAGGAACACCAAGTGATTTAACTCCAAAACAATTATCAAAAATTTTGAAAACAATTCATAAATATTACAAATTAGCTAATGATTGCGAAATTACACTCGAAGGGAGAATCAATAACTTTACAAAAGAAAAAATCATTGCATGTATAGAAAATGGAATAAATAGATTCTCAATCGGCATACAAACATTTAATACAAAACTCCGCCGCTTAATAGGAAGACTGGATGATACCTCTACATGTATAAACACATTAAATACTATATCTTCTTCCAATCAGGCTGCAATAGTGATAGACCTTTTATATGGCATTCCAGAACAAACAATAGACAATTGGATTGAAGATAATCGCATCGCGGCAACAGAAATTAAAATTTCAGGACTCGATCACTACCAGTTAAAACTATATGATAATTTAAAGCTAAAAAAAATCATTAATCAGAATGGCTTAAAAGTCCCTGATGAAAAGGAAAAATTCAAAATGTATAAAATTGGCTCCGATTTAATGGAAGAGTTCGGCGCAACAAAGCTATCTATTCACCACTATTCTTTCGATTACAGAGAAAGAAATGCCCACAATGATCTTGCCACACAAAGGGCAACCTGCATTCAATACGGTATGAAGGCCGCTGGCAGAATCGCCGGATATTTTTTTAGAAATACATCTAAAATATCTGAATATCGCAAGTATATTATTGCAAAACAAAAGCCAATTTCTTATGCAGGAAAATTAACTCCTGAGTTCGGAATAGCTTCTGAATTAAATTATCAAGTTATAAAGAAACGTTTGCTAAATCCTTATATGATAGGAAAAAAAGATCCTGAGAATTATGACAAAATTTTAAATATAACATTAACAGAAATTGAAAAGTGGCATAAAAGAGGCATTGTTAGAAAATCCCATTCGGGATTTTATAAATTATCCGATGCTGCCCTTTTTAATTATAAGTCTTATATTGAAAATTTAACAGAAAAATTGAGAAAAATTTATACTTACCAGAAATAAAAAAATGACTATCAAATTAAAAATAATACCAGTAATTATTTTGACCTTTCTATTTAATCATCTCTTTTCTATAGCTCAAGACACAAAAAATATAGAACAAACGAATACACTGATAGTTTCTGAAACAAGTGACACTATAACATGCCTGAACGTAGATCGCTCCACTTCAGTTCTCAAGAAAAATCCTGAAAAAGTAATCTCATGTTATACATCATTTGTTTCTCTATGGTATCTCGCAGGAGGAAAACTCATTGCCATACCAAATACGAAACATAAAAATCTGCTAATCGAACCCTATAATAAACTCGAATTAATCGGTTCAGTAACTTCTCCTAACGTGGAAAAAATCATCTCACTCAAACCCGACCTCGTTCTACTCTCCGCTCAAATGGAAAAACACTGGGAACTAAGGGAAATTCTAAAGTCAGCAAGAATAAATTCACTACTTCTTGATTATAATAATTACTACGATTTTTTAACGCTCTCCTTATTATTCTCAAAAATCAATGGAAAAGAAATTGACAATAACCAAGAACTAAAAACAATCATAAATGATATAAATTCGATAATAGATAGAGCTCAAAAAAATAGAAAAATCCGTTTTCTCAGTATATTTGCATCTGCTATAAAAGCAAATAAAGCTGAAACCTCAGAAGCAAATACTGCCTTAATAGCAAAATTACTCGGAGCTGAAAATATTATAGACAATTTAAAAATAAAAACGAAATCAATTAATATCGATTTAAGCATGGAAAAAATTTTTGAACAAGATCCTGATATTATTTTAATAACTACTATGGGAGATGAAAAAATTATCCAGGAAAAAATGAGAACTTTCCTCAAAAATGATCCTCTATGGTCTCAACTCTCAGCCATTAAAAAAGATCGATTTTATTTCCTTCCAAATGAATTATTCCTGTATAAAGCTAATGAAAATTACCCTGAAGCTTTTAAAATAATTTATCAAATACTTTATGAAGATAAAAAATGAATAACTCTATAATACACTCTTATAACAAATTCAGTGAATTAAAAAAAAGAAATTTCTATAAATTATTCATCATAGTCTTATTACTCATTATAACCCTGATAATTTTCTTTTTTAGCCTTTCTAATGGCTCCGTAGAATTAAGTATGAACAACATCTTCACTTCAATAGCCTCCATGGGAAAAGCTGAAAATTCTCATATCATCTGGAATATCAGGTTGCCTCGTATAATCACTGCCATTCTTGTTGGAGCATCCCTATCTCTTTCCGGAGCAATACTTCAAGCCGTCATGAGAAATCCTCTCGCATCACCAGGAATAATTGGAGTAAATGCAGGAGCTGGACTTGGCGCTACTATCATAATAATAGCAATGCCGATTTATTTCTATTACATAATTCCTGCCGCATTTTTGGGCTCTCTAATTACCAGTTTAGCCATTTATCTACTCGCCTGGCAAAGGGGTGCCCGACCAACTCATCTTATTCTCGCCGGGATAGCTGTTGCAAGTTTCGTCTCTTCTTTAACAAGTTCTATTATGATAGCATTTCCAGAACGCATTCATGGTACAGTTGATTTCATGATTGGAAGTCTAAATGCAAAAACATGGTCCCACGTAAAAATATGTTTACCATATACATTAACAGGTATAATATTAACCCTATTACTGGCAAAAAGAATCAATATATTATCCCTCGGAGACGACGTTGCTTACAGTCTCGGTATCAATGTTGAAAGAACAAGAATATTACTTATAACTATTAGTTCTTTACTCGCCGCATCAGCCGTAAGTGTCGCAGGACTTCTCGGCTTCGTCGGATTGGTTTGCCCTCATATGATGCGCCTACTCATCGGCTCCGACCATAGGTTTCTTCTGCCTGCTTCAATTATTTTTAGTGCCGCACTTCTGACATTCTGCGATACTATTGGAAGAATAATAGTCAGCCCTGTTGAAATCCCTGCAGGAATTATAATGTCAATAATAGGCGCTCCATTTTTTCTATATTTATTAAAACGAAAAAAAAACTAATATGAAAATTGAAATTGAGACACTATCAGTATCATATGATGGACCAATAGTTCTAAATAATATAAATTTATCCGTTAAACCATCTGAAATTATCTCAATAGTAGGCCCAAATGGCTCAGGGAAATCCACTCTATTACGCTCTATCGCAAAACTAATATCTCCCATCTCAGGCAATATTTATGTAGATAATAAAAATTTAAAAAACTACTCCAGAAAAGAATTATCTTTAAAAATAGCTTTTTTACCACAATACAAATCAATTCCAGAGGATATAACAGTACTCGAACTTATATCATATGGCAGATACCCTCATCAGTCAAATTTTATCACAAAATCAAAATATGAGGATATCGAAGCTATAGATAGAGCAATCGCACTGACAAAACTCGAAAAACTACAATCAAGAAAAATCTCAACTCTCTCAGGAGGTGAACAACAACGAACATGGATTGCCCTCTGTATCGCACAGGAAACAGATATCCTACTTCTCGATGAACCAACTACCTTTCTCGATATAAAATGCCAACTCGATGTAATGGAACTTATACAGCAACTCAACTATGAGTTAAAAACTACTATCATTATGACTCTACATGACTTAAATCATGCCACCCATTATTCAAACCGCATAATAGCATTAAAAAATGGAGAGATATTTGCTGATGCTACACCAGAAAATTTAATCAATAAAAATATAATAAAAGCGGTATTTGATATTGAATGTAAAATCATCTCATACAATAGTACACCTTTCATTTTACCTATTAGAAACATAAAAGAAGGCATAAAAAATGAAAAACAATGAAGATAATATAGCGTGGAATATGTCATCACAGGAAATTGAGGCAAAAAGTTTTGAAATTATAGAAACTGAATTTTGTCATTCACATCTGAACCCAAATGAATGGACAATTATCAGAAGATTAATTCATACCACTGCTGATTTTTCTATCGCTCAACTGATATCTTTCCGTTTCAATCCAATCGAAGCAGGAATAAACGCCATTAAAAAATGTTCTAAAATTTACTGCGATTCAAAAATGATAAAAAGTGGATTGTCATTAGAAAAATTAAGAAAGATAAATCACAATTATTCAGAAAATTCAATCATCTGCCATATTTCAGATCCAGATATAATAAAAATTTCAAAGGAAAAAAAAATAACGAAAGCACTCGCTTCAGTGGAAAAAGCCATACCTCAGCTTTCTAACTCCATAATACTAATTGGGAATGCACCTCTCGCTCTTGCGAAAATCGCAAAATTAACTATAGAAGGAAAAATCACTCCTGCTCTGATAATTGGAATGCCAGTGGGGTTTGTCAATGTAATCGAGTCAAAAGAACTTCTAAAAAAGACAAAAATACCTGCCATACTTATCGAGGGTAGACGAGGTGGCAGTACACTCGCTGTAGCAACATTACACGCAATTATAGAGTGTGCATTGAAATGAAAACTCAAGCATCAAAACTTAAAACTGGTTTCACAACTGGCGCCTGCGCAACTGCAGCAGTTAAAGCCGCATGGCTCACTTTTAATAACATCAAGTCTCCAAAAAAAATCTCTATCATCTTTCCAGACAAAAAAAGGCGTATCCTTGAATTAAAAAGTATCGTCAAAAGAAAATACTATTCTATAGCGTCAATAATAAAAAATGCCGGCGATGACCCAGATATAACGAACAAAATCCAGATATCAGCAAAAATAAAAGAAATCTCTAATTCTGAAATTTCCCCACACGATCACATTATAAAAATAAAGAATGCGAAATTCGCAATCCGGGGAGGAAAAGGAATTGGCCTCGTTACCCGAAAAGGACTCAACACTCCATACAACAAATCGGCAATAAATCCAGGTCCATTAAAAATGATAGAAGAAAATATTAAAAATTCCAGAATTAAGCCAAATACCACTTTTCTTGTAGAAATATCTGCAAAAAATGGTGAAAAAATAGCGCAAAGAACACTTAATCCTGTAATTGGTATTATAGGAGGTATTTCGATAATCGGCACTACGGGAATAGTTGTTCCATTTTCAAATAAAGCATATATAAATACGATCAAAATCCTTATCAATTCAGCTTATATCAAAAATTCTAATCACATTGTATTAGCAACTGGAAATAATAGCTCAATTTTAATAAAAAATATCTATCCTAAATTAGAGGACGCCTCCATAATTCGCATAGCTGATTTCATATATCATTCAATCAAATTCACCATCAAATATCACTTTAAGAAAGTTACAATTGCATGCATGCCAGGCAAATTACTGAAATACGCCAGAGGATTAAAGAATACTCATGCTCAATTTAATCCACAGGATTTATCGCTTGTCATAAAAATACTGTCACAACTAAGTCGAAACACACAAATTATAAAAAAAATCAAAAATTCGAAAACAATAAACGAAGCTCTATATTACTTGCCCCAAAATTTACAGAAAAAAACATTAAAAGAATTAGCTAAAATGGCTCTTAATAATTTCGAAAAATGGACAAAATTAAAAAATTTTGAAATCGCTCTTTTTTCAAAAGAAAATAAACTAATTTTTATACAAAAATATGAAAAGTAAAATCACTATAGCAGGATGCGGTATAGCACCGGGAGACATAACTGAAAAAATAAGAAAAATTGTAAATAATTCCGATATAATTATAGGCGGTAAACGTATTCTTGATTTTTTTTATGACTTTAAAGGAACTAAAATAACTATAAGCAACAATATTGATGAATTAATAGAAAAAATCAGAAAACTCAAAGAAAGAAAAAAAATTACAATTCTTGCATCAGGAGACCCTCTCTTTTATGGAATAGGAAAAACATTATCTTCAAAATTCTCCTCAGATGAAATAGAAATCATCCCAAATATCAGTGCGATGCAGGCTCTCTTTGCAAAATTAAAATTACCATGGGAAAAAGCAAAATTCTTTAGTATTCACGGCCAAAAAAAAATAAATTATAACTCTATCCTCACATCTGAACTTGCCATTATTTATTGCGACAATAAAACTAAAGCTTCTGATCTGGCAAAAATTCTTATAGAAAAATTTCCAAAAAGCTCAAAACGACCTGCCATTTTGGCAGAGCAATTAGGAACAGAAAAAGAAAAAATCATTAACTCCTCTCTTGCGAAAATCGCAAAACAAAATTCCTCTGAATTGTCAATCCTCCTCCTACTCCCACAAAATAGTTTCATAACAGACCCTGGATTTTCCATTGGATTACCTGATTCAGAATATTTTCATGAGAAGAATATGATTACACATCCGGAAGTAAGAGTTATTGCCATTTCAAAATTAAAACCAGGCCCGGGAATAATCTGGGATCTCGGAGCTGGAAGCGGCTCCGTAGGCATAGAAATCGCTTCACTATCAGAAGACATTATAGTCCATTCAGTAGAATCAAACAGATCTCGTTGTAAAAATATCTTACAAAATATAGAAAAATTTGGATTAAAAAATATCATCTTACATAATGCAAATATTACGCAAGTCATTGAAGAATTACCTCCACCAAGAGGCGTCTTCATAGGAGGAAGCGGAAATAAAATTATTTTCACTCTTCAACAATCTCTAAAAAAAATATTGCCAGGGGGAAGAATTGTTATCCCATCTGTCCTTTTGAGAACAAAAACAGAATTAAATAAATTTGTCACAGAAAATAAAAAATACTTCGTGGAACTTATATCTATTTCTATTTCTCATTCAGAAAAAATTTCTGACAATTACATGTTAAAGCCAGAAAATCCTGTTGATCTATATATATTTGAAAAAAAATGAAAAACTCTCATATAAATAAAGTAATCTTTGCTGGTGCTGGACCGGGAGCTCCAGACCTGATCACTTTACGCTGCCTTTCTGCAATCAAAGATGCAGACCTTATAATTTATGCAGGTTCATTGGTAAATCCAGAAATCTTAAAATATGCAAAAAAAAATTCTAAAACTATTGATAGCTCCGGAATGACGTTATCAGAAATAATCTCGGAAATCAAAAAAGCATGGGAGAAAAAACAAAAAGTTCTAAGACTTCACACAGGAGATCCAGCAATTTACGGGGCAATTGCAGAACAAATGACTGAACTCGACAAATTAAAAATTCCATATGAAATTATCCCTGGAGTAAGTTCTGTATTCGCAGCTGCAGCAGAAATAAAAAGTGAATTAACTACTCCTGGAACTTCCCAAACTGTAATTCTCACAAGAACTTCAGGAAAAACCCCAGTTCCACAAGGACAGGAATTGCAAAAACTCGCTCAACATAAGGCAACTCTTGCTATTTTTCTATCCACACCATTTATCTCAAAAATTACTAATGAACTCATATGCGGTGGTTACGATAAAAATACACCAGTAGCAGTAATCTATAAAGCATCATGGGCTGACCAAAAAATAATACGTGGAAATATTGCGAATATCGCAAAAAAGATAAAAAAAGCAAACATAAATAGACAGGCCATTATTTTGGTAGGAGATGTTCTCAATAAGAAGAAATGGCAAAAGTCTAAACTGTATGATCCAGAATTCTCACACAATTTTAGAAACAAAATCACTTCCAGCAAAGCAAAGTTAATTAGCCTGTCTTCAAATACCAATAAATTCAAAGGGGAAATAGCTATTTTCACAATAACAAAAACTTCACTCAATACAGCAAAAAAAATTACGCAAAATAAAAATCATTGCAAAATTTTTGCGCCACAAAAATTAAAAAAATATTGCAATAAAAGTATCATTTTATATAAAGAACTTGGAAAAACGCTCAAAGAAAACTGGAAAAAATTCGATGCATTTATCTTTATTATGGCCGCTGGCATAGTAGTAAGGTATATATCAAATCTTATTACAGAAAAAACAATTGACCCAGCAGTAGTAGTATGCGACCAATATGGAAACTACGCAATAAGCCTCCTCAGCGGACACATTGGAGGAGCAAACAGATTGGCTGAAGATATCGCAGCTCTGCTCAATGGACAACCTGTTATTACCACAGCAACAGATAACTGCCGAATTATTGCATTCGATGAAATGGCAAGTCGTGAAAATTATAAAATTATAAACCCAAAATTGATAAAAAAATTTAATGTAATGCTACTTGAAAATAAAAAAATAGCCATACATCTTCCTAAAAATATTTTTGATAAATATTATTCAAAAAATAAAAATTTAAAATATATAACTAATTGTAGTTTAGTTAATAGAAAAAATTATTCTGGATTAGTAACAACAAAAAAAATCAAAATAAAAATCCCTCAATTAATAATTAAAAAGAATGAGCAGTCAAAATAAAATTATCGTAGCAGGAATTGGTTGTAGACGTGGAATAAGTAAGGAAGATATTGCGTCGGCAATAAAAAAAGTCTGCCCGAAAAATAAAAAAATTTCATATATAGCCACATCATCAATAAAGTCAGATGAAGGAGGATTGTTAGAATATGCTATCGAAAATCAAGTTAAACTACTATTCTTCAGCAAGGAAGAATTGAATTCAATAGAAAACCTACAAAGTTCGGAAAAAGCAAAAAGATATTTAGATATCAATAATGTATGTGAAGCCGCGGTCATATGTACTGGTGCAAAACTAACTATAAATAAAACTATATATGATAGGAAAATAACAATTGCTCTTGGAGAAAAGGAAAGTCCACAAAATTCACTTTCTGTAGTTGGGATAAGTTCAGGAACGGAGAAACAAATAACTCCAGAAGTGAAAGAAAAAATTCTTTCATCAAATTTAATTGTCGGATATAAAAATTATATCTCATTGCTCCCAAAGTCATGGTTAAAATATAAAGAAGTAATATCTACAGGCATGGGAAAAGAAAGTGAACGTTGTGAAAGGGCTTTAGCTGAAGCATATAAAGGAAAAAATGTCTGTATTATATCTTCTGGCGATGCAGGTATTTATGGTATGGCTGGTTTAATACTCGAACTTACTGAAAATAAAAATCCTCCATTTGATATCAGCTTTGCACCTGGAATTACTTCTGCAATTATAGCTTCAAATATTCTGGGAGCACCGCTTATGAATGACTTTGTTATCTTAAGTCTTTCAGATTTACTCACGCCAAAAAATAAAATTATCAAAAAAATAAATATCATTGCTAATTCAGATTTTGTATGTGTATTGTATAACCCAAAAAGCAAAAAAAGAATAACCCTTCTAAAATATGCTATTAAAAAATTTATGACCGCTCGCTCAAAAAATACCATTTTCGGATTGGTAAAAAATGCAGGAAGAATAAATGAATTTTCCATTTGTGGAAACCTTGAACATTTTCCGGAACAAATTGTAGACATGAATTCCATCGTAATTATTGGAAATTCAGAAACTATATTAAGAAAAGGTAAAATCTATACAAAACGCGGGTATAAAGTAAAAATAAAATGAAAAAATACTCAAATTCACTAATCGCCTTAATAACAATACTTCTAATTTATTACTTCCCATCTAATGCGGAAGAAAATAAAACAAAAAAAATAATCTCATTATCGCCATCAGCTACAGAGCAAATTTTTGTTCTCGGTCGCGGAGATGATTTAGTTGCTTGCTCAGAATACTGCATTCACCCACCTCAGGCTCAAAATAAAGAAAAAATAGGCTCTCTACTAAGTGTCAATATTGAAAAAATTTTAACGTTGAATCCAGACATCATCGTAACTTCTTATCACACAAAACCAATAATTATTGAAAAACTAAAATCATTCGGTTTTGAAATTCTAATCCAAAATACCCCTTCTAATTTTGATGAGTTTTACATGCAGTTCATAGAACTCGCTGAAAAAATAAATGAAAAAAAAAGAGCTATAGAAATTACAAAGTCCGCTAAAAATAAACTAATCAAAATAAGTAATTTGCTTTCACCTTTGAAACAAAAGCCAAAGGCTCTTATTCAAATAGGAGTAAAACCCATATATCTGGCAGGAGATGAATTATTTGTGTCAGATTTTATAAAATACTCTGGAGCTACGAATCTCCTAAAAAACAAGAGAAGCGGCACTTATTCAAGGGAATTCATAATCTCCGAAAAACCCGATTTCATTTTTATAGTGATAAGTGGTGCAATGGCAGAAGAAGAAAAAAGACAGTGGGAAAAATTTGACTCAATACCAGCTGTGCAAAATTCACGAGTCTATACTCTGGACTCCTATCAAATATGCAGTCCAAATCCAATCAAATTACCTGATACAGTTGCGAAAATAGCAAAAATTCTCCATCCAGATAAAATAGAAGAAATAAATAAATTAGTTAATGATGAGAGCAATTGATAAAAGAAATATCTTGATATTACTTTTTCTCTTACTTTTGTTAGCTATTGTATCAATACTTTCAATTATTTTGGGAAGCGAAAATATAAGTTTAAATAGGTTTTTCCAGATTCTAACTGGCAAAGGAACAGGAATAGAAAAAAATATATTATATGGTATACGTATTCCAAGATTGATGCTCGCATTATCTATTGGAGCTTCTCTATCAATTGCAGGGGTCTTGCTTCAAGCAGTATTCCGCAATCCTCTTGTCGAACCCTACACTACAGGCATTTCAGGTGGGGCATCTTTTGCAGTATCTCTGGCATTGGTGAGTGGATTAACTAAAATATTTGGAATTTCAGCGCTTTATCTTTCCGCCTTTACAGGCGCAATATTCGTTATTTCAATCCTTTATCTGCTATATCAGTTAAAAAAAATTAAAAATATCAACACTTTATTGTTAACAGGAATAATGATGAGTTTTATTTTCTCATCACTTATAATGCTTGTAATGGCTCTTTCAAAAGTGGAAAATACTCATAGCATTATTTTTTGGTTAATGGGTTCTCTCGAGCAATCACGTATCCAAACTTCCTTGTTCACTATTATAATTTCAATCTTTTTATTTCTCATTGTAATCTACTATTTTCATGAGCTTGATGCGTTATTATTGGGTGAAGAGGCAGCGACACAACTCGGAATAAATGTGCGAAATTCGCAAATAAAATTCTTTCTCGTAGCATCTATTCTTACAGCATGTTCAGTAACTATAAGTGGAATTATAGGATTTGTCGGACTTGCAATACCAATTATAATGAGAAAAATTATTGGGACTAAACACAATTATCTTTTAATTGCATCTTACCTTGGTGGGGCACTCTTTTTATCTGCTTGTGATCTAATATCAAGAACTATTATCGCTCCTCGTGAATTGCCTGTTGGCGTTATAACTGGTATAACAGGAGGTATAATATTTTTATGGACGCTTTTCAAAAGAGATAAATCATGAATGAAGTACTTATAAACATTGAAAATTTATCATGTTCCTATGAAAAGGGATTTGAGTTAAAAAATATTTCATGTAAGTTTTGTAGAGGTGAGTTATGTGGAATAATAGGACCAAACGGCTCTGGAAAAACAACTCTGATTAAAGCTGCGACTGGTTTGATGAAAATAAAATCAGGAAGTATTGAAATCGAAGGAAAAAACCTAAAGTCTCTTTCTCCTTCCCACATAGCACAGAAAATCGCTGTAGTAATGCAAGAAAATAATTATCTTCTTGAGATGAATGTACTTGATTACGTTTTACTTGGAAGAATTCCATATAGAAAATCCTTCTCATTTATGCCGTTAAAAAACGATATAAAAATTGCCGTAGAAATGCTTTCTAAATGCGGAATTGCGAATTTCGCAAACCGAAATATTTCAGAGTTAAGTGGAGGTGAAAGACAACTCACTCATATTGCCAGAGCCTTGACTCAAAATCCACAAATAATATTTTTGGATGAACCGACTAATCATCTCGATTTAGCTCATCAACATCAAATAATGAATCTTCTTAAATCCTTAGCAGAAAATGAATTTATCTGTGTGGTAGTTGTAATTCATGATCTCAATTTAGCAGGAAGATTTTGTAAAAAACTATATCTTATGAATAATGGAGAACTTATCTCCTCAGGAACACCAAATGAAATTTTAATCCCCAATATTTTAGAAGAAGTCTATAAAGTAAAAATTGCAATTCAAACCGATAACATTAATCAAAAGCCATTAATATTCACACCATTATAAATTCATTTTATAAATTTCATATGTTAGGATATAAGCATCCTTGAAAAGCATAATTCAATGGAAAAATACAAATTACCTATTTATATTTAGGCTTCACTGAAAAATTCAAAAAATATTATATAATTACTTGACAAGTAAGTATTTATGTAGTATAATTTTTTCAAAAAAAATGGTTTAAATTGCAAGGGATATCAAGATGCCCCTTCAAAATCCTTGCGCTTGAGCCGTTAAATTGGAGGACATTTAGATGTACAGAAAAGCTGGAGCGCGGTTTATTCTCGGACATCTCATTCTGCCGCATGTGACTAATCTCAGTTAAAATACAAGACGAAGGAGGGATCGGAAATATAGATCAGGCTGGGGCTTATCGGTATGAACCTGAAAACGGCAGCATCGAGAGTCTAACACTGAGAGAAACAAGAAAAAACGACGGTGAAGCCAGAAAAATTTTCAGAACATATAGGGGATACACAGAAAAATTTTTCGCCCAAAAACGCAAAAATCTTTTTCAGCAGCCCCTATAGGAGAATATTTTGTGAAAATTTATAAAATTTTATGTTAAGAGATCAATATCAGTAAATTCCTTCTTTGCGCCAGATATCAATAATCATTTCGTATCTTGATAATTTCATTCCCGTGTAAATACAGTTACTTGTAGAAAAAATATAACCTCCTCCAGGCATTCCATGTTTTAGGGCATATCTTGCAGATTCTCTTACTTCCTCGTCTGTTCCTGTTTGTAAGAGGCCACAGTTTACATTTCCTATAAGGCAAACTTTATCACCATAGAGTTTCTTTACTAGCGCAATATCTACCCCTGCCTGTGGATCAAGAGAATGCAGTGCGTGAGGCATCGTTGCTATGATTTGATCTATAATTGGCATTATATTTCCGTCTGTGTGTTTTATAGTATAAAACCCCATATCGCGATATCCTTTAATCAGACGAGCAAGATAAGGGGTTACAAAATCAGAAAATTGCTCGGGACTTAGGAAAGGCCCTGAATTGAGGCAATAATCACTACAAAGAGCAAAACCATCAAGTCCATCTTTTTCTTTTAATTTTTCTGCTCGTTCAAGGGCGTTATTAACCATATTTTCTGCATCTTTTTTTAGTTTTTCTGGTTCATCAGCTATTCGATATGAGAAATTTAACATTTCATTACCATCTGGAAGTCCATAAGTAGCATCTCCGTGCATCATAAGAAAAAATTTATCTCCTGTTCTTTCTCGAATTATTTCAATTAATCGCTTACATTCATCTAACGTAAATGGATTTGGATGCAAAAATATTGCATTATGCCCATATCGCTCTGCAGTTTTTATGTAAATATCAGCCATATCTTCTCTGTGTAATTGCTTTTCTTTTTCTTCCATTTGCTCCCACTGAGAATAATTTCTATGTAAGGGATGTACTTTACCAAAGGCTTCCATTGTCAAAAAAAAGACGAGTTCAAAATGAGGGACAAGACCTTTTATGGGTTTTCGTTCAAGAGCAGCGATGAATTGTTCACGTGGCGTAAGAGTTTTATTCATCTTTAATTTTCCTCCTTATATTATCTCAAATTTTATAATAAAAAGAGCTTGTTATATTGTAATAAGAGGAAGAGTTTCCTTTCTTCATTTGCGTTTTTTTGTTATATTTTAATAAGCTCAAATTTTTTTTACAAGTTAATATTTCCGTTTCTATATGATTTAGTAATGGTTATATAGGAATATTCTGTTTTTTAGTTAATCCAGTTCTTTTTCAATAACTCGGCTGTATCAATCAGTGCTTGAGGGACTACTCTGATGTCAGCTAAAACTGGCATAAAATTATTGTCTCCAAACCATCTGGGTACTATATGTAAATGTATATGCTCTTCTACTCCTGCTCCTGCCGCTTTGCCTATATTGAAGCCAATATTGAAGCCATCAGGTTTCATAATTTGTCTAAGAGTTTTCTCTGCATTTACTGTAAGGTCTGAGATTTCCATTCTCTCATCTTTTTCGAGAAAAGAATATAAGGAAATATGACGATAAGGAGCAATCATAAGATGGCCTGAATTATAAGGATATCTGTTTAGAATAACAAATGCCTTTTTTCCTCTAAAAATAATAAAATTTTCATCATCAGATGGTATTTTTTCTTTCCCGCATAAGAAACATGAACCGTCTTTGGGAGAAATTATATACTCTATTCTCCACGGTGCCCAGATAGGACCATCTTTTTCTCTTCTTTTTTTTTCAGGCATAAAAAAATCCTTTGAATATTTGATTTTTTGTAGTAGATTAAGTTTTTCTCAAAAAAAAGACATAATAATATAGGAGCGTGCTTTTAATGAAGAAAAATATACATCCGAGTTATGGAGATGCAAAGGCAATTTGTGCTTGTGGTGAAGTTTGGAATGTAAAATCCACAAGAAAAGAAATAAAAGTTGCAATTTGCGCAAAATGTCATCCTTTTTTTACTGGAAAGCAGAAATTTGTTGATACAGCTGGTCGTGTTGATCGTTTCCGCAAGCGTTATCAGAAGTCTTCCGGAAATTGATTAAGATTTTAGCTTAATTCGCAATAAAAAAGTTTTGATAATTCTTTAATGAAGAGTGAAGAAATAGCTCCTTTAATTTCCGAATTAGAGCTGAAACTTGAAGGTTTAAAGGAAAAAATATCTTCTCCAGATTCATATTCGCGACCTTCTGAGCTAAAATCTTTGGTTCGTGAATCGCAACGTATCGAGCGCATTCTTGCTCTACATCATAAAATAATATCTGCCCAGAAACTAATCTCTGATAATAATTTATTACTCTCTGAGAATGATCCTGAAATCATAGAATTGGCAAAAAAGGAAATAGAAGAGGCCGAGAACCAAATTCATATATTAGAAAAGGAATTGATGTTTTTGCTCTTGCCACAGGATGAGAATGATAGTAAAGATGTAATCATTGAAATAAGGCCTGCTGCAGGAGGTGATGAAGCTGGTTTATTTGCATCACAAATCTTCAGGGCTTATAGAAATTATGCAGAAAAAAAGAGTTGGAAAATCCAGATTCTTGAACTAAGCTCTGGAGCAAAAGGAGGTATAAAAGAGGCCATATTTTCAATGTCAGGCGAGAATGTTTATTCTCTTATGAAATATGAAAGTGGTGTTCATAGGGTTCAGAGGGTTCCGGAAACAGAGGCCAGTGGAAGAATACATACTTCTACAATTACTGTTGTTGTTATGCCAGAAGCCGAAGAAATAGACATTGAATTAAAAGCTTCAGATTTGAAATTTGATGTATTTCGCTCTTCAGGTCCAGGTGGGCAAAGCGTCAATACAACCGACTCAGCTGTGAGGGTAACCCATCTGCCCACAGGAATAAGTGTTGCATGTCAGATAGAAAAATCCCAACACAGAAATAAAGAGACAGCTCTCAGGATTTTACGCTCAAAATTACTCAAAATGAAGCAGGATGAAGAACAGGCAAAACTAAGTGAAGCCAAAAGATCCCAGATAGGTAGTGGAGAACGTAGTGAAAAAATCAGAACATATAATTTTCCACAGAGCAGAATTACAGATCATCGCTTCAATATAAGCATATTTCAGATTGAAGATGTAATGGAAGGTGATTTCAATATCCTTCATGAGCAAATATTGGCTGAAGAAAGAAAAAGAAAGCTTGCTGAAAAAAGTATAACAGCCTAATCGAATAAAAATTAGGGTATTATCTTAGAAATCTTTTTTCGATAATTACGCGGTGATTGTCCGATAACCTTTTTGAAAGTTTTAGAAAAATGAAATTCGTCATTAAAGCCGGTTTCTCTGGCTATTGCAGATATTTTAAGCTCTGAGGTTTCAATTAAGAAGCGAGCTTTATTTATCCTGCAACGCAATATAAATTCAAGAGGAGAATAAGAAAAAACCTCTTTAAAAATTTTGGAAAAATAAGTTCTTTCATAAGCTGCAATTCCGGCGAGTTTTTCAATGCTTATTTTTTCGGTACAGTGTTTTTCTGCATATTTCATAGCTTTTTGTAGACGTTCAAATTTATTAAATTTTATATTTTTCTTCTCATTTTCTCTGTCTGTAATAAAATAAGAAATCAGTTCAAGTAGAATCGATCGGGAAAGTATAAAATTAGAAATATCATTTCTGTTAATTAGAGATATAATTTCTAACATCTTATTCTTTAAGTAAAATTTATCAGGTTCATCTTTTACGTATAAAAATGAAAAAATAGAAAAAATGTCTACATCTCCATCTGTCAAAATATTGAAATGAAACCATATAACAGTAAACGACTTCTTACAGAGAAAACGCATATTTGAGTTTGGAGGAATGAGGAAGAGTTTTGAGGGAGTAAGCGTAAATTCTTGAGCATGGTGCCATATTTTTGCTTCTCCTTGAGTTACGTAGTAGAGTCTTGCGTATCTTTCACCGAATGTTTGCCCTCTCCACCGTTTATTTAGACGTGAAAAACCATAATCTAAAAAAGTAATTTTCAGACTTAATGAATCAGGCATTTTGTAGTCTTTTCGATTTTTAATTATTATCAGTTTTCTATTAATATCATTTTCAATATATTATTCAGATAGACAATCATATAAAAGATGAAATCTTTATATCAAGACTATAAATTTCTGTAAATATATCTGAAATAGATTAAGAAGAAAGTTTTTCTCTTAGAATTTTAGCTGTAATTTGTGGATTAGCTTTACCCTTTGTCTTTTTCATTACTTGTCCTATAAGAAATTGCAGTACTTTTTCCTTACCGGAGCGAAATTCAGAAACCTGCGAAGGAAATTCACTAATGACTTCATCTGCGATTTTCGCAATGCTGCTTTCATCGCTAATCTGAATTAAGCCTTTTTCATCAATTATCTTATTCGGTTCTTTTCCCGTATTGAACACTTCACTTAAGATATCCTTCCCAGCAGTATTTGTAATTTTCCCTGAGCTTACTGATTTGACTATTTCTGCAAGATACTCAGGTTTTACCTTACATTCGGTGATTGAAATTTTCCTGTCATTGAGTTCTTTAAGTAGATCAGAAATTATCCAGTTTGCTATGGTCTTGGGAGATGAAACAAGTTTTACTGCTGAGTCGAAGTAATCAGCGATAAATTTGTCTTGAGTCAAGATTTCAGCGTCATATTCTGTTACTCCATAGTCCCTGATAAATCTTTTTCTTTTTTCAGCAGGTAATTCAGGGAGTAATCTTTTGATTTCTTCAATTTCACTATCAGTGATTATAAACGGAGATAGATCGGGTTCAGGGAAATATCTATAATCATGGGCGGACTCTTTCCTCCGCATCAGATAACTCTCTCCTCTATCATCATTCCATCCTCTTGTCTCCTGATAAATTTTTTCTCCATTTTTTAACATTTCAATTTGCCTTTCAATTTCATAAGTTAACGCGCGATGAACAGCCCTAAAACTATTCAGATTTTTTACTTCGACTTTTGTTCCAAATTCTTTCTGAACTTCCGGGCGAACTGAGACATTTACATCACATCTCATCTGCCCCTTTTCCATGTCACAATCACTTATATCAGCGTATTGCATAATTTCTTTTAATCCTGTAAGATAGGCATATGCCTCATCGGGAGTATTTATATCAGGTTCGCTCACGATTTCCATTAATGGCACCCCTGCTCTATTGAAATCAATACCACTGAATCTGCCAAAGTGATTTAATTTTCCTACATCTTCTTCAAGGTGAATTCTTGTTATTCCTATATATTTTTCGTTTAAAATAGCTCCTGAAAAAGCTTTACCTGATATATGGATTTTTCCATTTTTGCAAAATGGTAAGTCATATTGTGATATCTGATAATTTTTAGGCATGTCCGGGTAGAAGTAACTCTTTCGATCAAATTTACTAAACTTCGCTATATCACAGCCAGTCATAAGTCCAGCCATAATAGTTTTTACTATGGCTGTTTTGTTTGGGACAGGCATAACGCCAGGCATTCCTGTGCACACAGGGCATATAAGCGTATTTGGAGGTTCTCCAAAGCTATTTTTGCATGAGCAAAACATTTTACTGGCTGTTTTTATTTGAATGTGAACTTCAAGTCCGATAGTGGCTATGTAATTCATTTTTCTCCTCTTTTTCAATTCTCTGGCGGTATGAAAGATTTAATACTCCGATGAAGTTCAAAAATGTGAGATGTCTTCAGAAGAATATCTTCTCTCATAAATCCAGCTGTAAATTGAACACCTAACGGTAAATTATCTGATGTAATTCCTGAGGGAACACTTATTGCACAATTTCCAGCTAAATTTACCGAAATCGTAAATATATCCGAAAGATACATTTGCAAAGGAGTACTTTTAGAGTTAAATGTAAATGGAGGTGTTGGTGTTACAGGAGTCAAAATTACATCACAAATTTTGAAAGCTTCATCGTAGTCTTTTCTTATTAAAGTTCTAACTTTCTGTGCACTTCGATAATAAGCATCATAGTAACCACTGCTCAGAACAAATGTTCCGAGTAAAATTCGGCGCTTTACCTCTTCTCCAAAACCGAGTCCACGGCTTTCAAGATAAATTTCTGAAAGTTTTTCTGTTTTTGCTCTCAGACCGTATCGTATTCCATCAAAGCGCGCTAAATTTGCACTAGCTTCTGCTGTCGCAATAACGTAATAGACAGAAACCGAATATTTCCAATGCGGAAGTGATATTTCTATGATTTTTGCACCGAGTCCTTTTAGTAAATTGATGCTCTCATTGAAGTTTTCTTTGATTACATTATCGAGACCTTCACAGTTGATGCATTCAGACGGAATACCTATCCGCAAACCATCAATTGAATAAGGTTGAGAAAGAAGTTCTGCGAAATTCGCAATTTTAGAGTCTATTGAAGTGCAATCCATTGGATCTTTGCCTTTTATAATGTCAAGAACTATTGCGGAATCAAGAACAGAATTCGTAAACGGTCCTATCTGATCAAGAGAAGATGCAAAAGCTACGAGTCCGTATCTTGAAACTATCCCGTAACTGGGTTTCAATCCGACAACACCGCAAAATGCTGCTGGTTGTCGAATTGAACCACCTGTATCAGAACCGAGTGCGGCGGGAGCTATTGACAATGCGACGCTTGCCGCTGATCCACCACTTGAACCTCCTGGAACGCGATCTTTGTCCCACGGATTACGAGTTTTTACGTATGCACTATTTTCACATGAGGATCCCATCGCAAATTCATCCATATTTGTTCTACCAAAAGGAATCATTCCAGCTGCTTTTATTTTTTTTATAACAGTGGCATCATAGGGAGAAATAAAGCCTTCCAGGATTTTTGAAGCACAAGTACAGGGTTCATCTTCTACACATAAATTGTCTTTTATGGCTATAGGTATCCCATCATATGAGCTAAGGACTTTTCCTTCTTTGCGTCTTTTGTCAGATTCTTCTGCAGATTTCAAGATTTTCTCTTTATTAATACTCAGGATTGCATTGAAAACCGAATTTTTTTTTGTAAAATTTTCTAAGTAATGGTTACATATTTCTACGGAGGAGATTTTTCCTTCTCCGAGATTTTTTGCGATTTTCGCAATAGTTATATTTGGTTCAATTTTCATAATCTTTATTGCTCCTCGTCCGGCAGAATAGCAGGAACCTTTATCAATTCATCGAAGGTATCTGGCGCTATTGATAGAATTTTTTCTCTGGGAAATGGTGCTTTTACAATATCTTCTCTAGATATATTTTGGATATTACTGCTATGGTGCATTGGTTCTATATTGGACAGCTTTAATTTTGAGAGTTCTTCAATATATCCAACAATTTCCATCATATCATTCATCAGCTTTTTTTTATCTGATTCGGCTATTTTAAGTTTTGCAAGAGCTGCAATATCATCAATATTAAAAATTTTATTCTCTTTCATATTCTTTTCCATAGTTTCAACCTTATTATAGTCACATTTTTGGACAAATAAAATATAGATAAACAAAATTTTATTTTTTCACATTTTAGTTTATGATTTAATTATAGAAAGCTTCATTACCTTTATGAGGTTTTAAGATGTTTTCAATACTTCTACAAATGCTTCTTGTGGAATATTTACCTGGCCAAACTGCTTCATTCTTTTCTTTCCTTCTTTTTGTTTTTCAAGGAGTTTGCGTTTTCTCGTAATATCTCCTCCGTAGCACTTTGCAAGGACATTTTTCCGCAATTGCCTTACATTTTCCCTTGCCACGACTTTTCCTCCGATTGCCGCCTGGATTGCAATTTGAAAAAGGTGGGGAGGGATAAGCTCTTTTAGCTTTTCACAAATATGTCTTCCCTTTGATTGAGCATGATCAACATGCACTATAGCAGAGAAAGCATCCACAGGTTCTCCGTTTACCATTATATCGAGTTTCACCAATTTCTGTTCTTTATAACCATTAAATTGGTAATCCATACTTGCATAACCACGCGTAATAGATTTTAATTTGTCGTGAAAGTCAACCAAAATTTCACTCATAGGCAAATCTGCTGTTATTACAACATGTTTACTATCTGCAGATTCTGTGGCTATGCATACTCCTCGTTTTGACATAATGAGATTCATTATATCTCCAATGTAGATATTGGGAGTAATTATTTTTGTCAGCAGGAATGGTTCTTCCATTTTGTCTATAAGAGAGGGATCTGGGAGCAAGACAGGATTATCAATTTCCAGGCATTTTCCATTTTTCATAAAAACCTTATAGATTACACTTGGATAGGTGGATATTATATCAAGGTTATATTCACGGCGAAGTCTTTCCTGAATAATTTCCATATGAAGCAAGCCAAGAAAACCACATCTAAAACCAAAACCAAGTGCCGCAGAAGTTTCAGCCGAATACGTAAATGCTGAGTCATTTAGCCTTAATTTTGGCATACTAGCTTTTAGTTGTTCATAATCAGAGCTATCAACAGGATAAATTCCTGAAAAAACAACCGGCTTAACTTCTTTGAACCCAGATAAAGGTTGAGGATCTATTGCTTTAAAATCAGCAATGGTGTCACCAATTCTTGTATCATGCGGGCTTTTGATATTTGGAATGACATAACCAACGGAGCCAGAAAGCAATTTATCTACTGCCTTCATTTTTGGACTAAATATACCGACTTCTTTTACTTCTCCTACTACATTATTGCTCAAAAGGCGAATTTTCATTCCTGGAACTAATGCACCATCAAAAACGCGGATGTAATTCACTACACCTCTATATGCATCATAAAGCGAATCAAAAATCAATGCCCTACAGTAATCTTTTGATTCATTTTTAGGAGGAGAAATCCTTTCAACAATGGCAGAGAGAAGTTTATCAACATTTTCTCCGGTTTTTGCGCTCAGAGCTATTGCTTCTTCTCTTGGAATGGCCAGAATCTCCTCAATTTGTTCAAGGCATACAGAAATATCGGCAGCAGGTAAATCAATCTTATTGATTACAGGTATTATACGAAGATTTTGTTTGTGGGCAAGATTCAAATTCGCTACTGTTTGAGCTTGAACTCCTTGCGTAGCATCGATTACAAGGATAGCCCCTTCACAAGCTGAGAGCGCGCGACTCACTTCATAGGTAAAATCAACGTGACCAGGAGTATCTATTAAATTGAGTTCGTAGTCATATCCATCAATATATTTATATAGCATCCTTACCGGATGTGATTTTATGGTAATACCTCTTTCTCTTTCAATATCCATATCGTCGAGAACTTGTTCTTGTAATTCTCGTTTAGGAACTGTCCCGGTTAATTCAAGGAGGCGATCAGCAAGAGTTGACTTTCCATGATCAATATGAGCAATGATAGAAAAATTTCTTATATACTTCAATCTGCTTGTGTTCATTATGTGGAATTATTCCTTTATCGCGTCATTAATTTTTGAGTTGTAATCATCTTGAATCTTTTTTATTTTTTCTTCCTGTTTCTTCTTAATTGTCAGATGTGTCCGTCCTGTACCATAATTTGCTACTGAATTTATTGTTTCTGAGATCGGATTTTGCTTCTGTTTATTACCGCTATTAGTACTATCATTTGAAGGATTTTTATTTTCAGTTATAGAATTTTTTTTACTTAAATTCCCATGCGACTCAGTCTCAAGATTTTTCTTTTGAAAAACAGGAGAAAGATTTTTATCATCTTCCTTTTGCTGTGGCACAGATTCACCACAACCATATACAAAGGAAACTAAAATAAAACAAAATAACGCTGTAATTCTCATGATCTTAAGTGTTTTTTGGAAGAGGGCAATTTACATTATTGACGGGAAATTTCAAATTGAAGATAGCAGGAAGAAAAGTTTTTTACATTTTTTACTAAATTTACTATATTCTGCCAGATGAGATATTATACTATTAACAACATGCTCATCTTAATACATAAAAGTTTCTGGTAATATTTGAGCAAAAAGACTTTTTCTATTCAGTGATGAGAGCGTATAGTGCTGACAAAAAATATGGATTTTTGTTTGATGACCTAAAATATGTGACGGCAAATTTGATAAAATTTATTTGAAGAAAATCCTCCAAAAAACTTAAATGACTCACCGGTTATTTCACGAAGTAAGGGGGCCATAAATGCTATGCATCAAGATGACGTGTATCCCTGCAGGTCGCAGATAACGGTACGGAACTCAATTCCTTCGTCCTACGTGTGAAAAAATTGAAAAAATCTTCGATTTGCATCTGGTAATTTTCAACCAAATTTATAAAACAACCTTGAACAAACTCAGTTAATTTCGATTTTTAATCCTTTACAAAATAAGCTGGATAAAGATATATTTTTTTATTAAAATGTAAAGAACTTTAGAGGACAACAAAGTCAGATGATGATCTGGAGAAAAAAATCAACAATTCAACTAAAAATTTTGAAATTTGAATTGACTTTTTATATTTAAAGAGTATCCTTTTTCATATTTATCGTAAATTTTCCTCTTCTTTTATCCAGAGATAAGAGTTACTCAATATATTTATGATTTATTTTTCCTATATATTTTTCATAGCTTTTTTATATCTATTTTTTATCAATTTTTAAAATAAAAGTTTAGCTTAATGCAAAAAGATATTCGCTCCTTAATTGAAAAATTAAAAATCAAGCCAGGAAAATCTTTAGGTCAAAACTTTATGGTGGATGAAAATTTTTTAAATTTCATTATAAGAGAAGCATCTCCTAAAAAAAACGAAACTGTTGTTGAAATAGGTCCTGGTTTTGGTGCCTTAACATTTAAATTACTTGAAAGAGTAAATAAACTAATAAGTATTGAGATGGATTTAAAACTATTCTCATATTTGAGAGAGAATATATCAAATCCAAAATTGATACTCTTACATTCAGACGCAATGAAAGTAAATTTCAGGGAACTTATACCGAATTGCGATTTTCGCATAATTTCAAATATGCCTTACTCTATTTCAACACCATTCATTCTCAAACTCATTCAGGAAAATACATTGCCATACTCTATGTATCTTGTCCTTCAAGAGGAAGTTTCTGATAGGTTCTTTTCATGTCCGAAAAGCAAGAATTATGGTGCAAGTTCAGTTTTAATTCAATCATTCTTTTCTGGGAAAAAAATAAGAAAAATTCCCGGAGAAGTTTTTTTTCCAAGGCCAGAAGTATCATCTGCTTTTACATATTTTTCAAGGAAGGAATGGCTTTCAGATATTAATGTTAGCCATTATTTTGCTATTGTAAAAGCGGCGTTTTCAATGCGAAGAAAAACACTATTTAACAATTGGTCTAAAATATTCCCTCAACAAAAAATTTCCTACATTTTTGAAAAATTTAAGTTGAAGAAAAATATCAGAGCCGAAGAATTATCACCTGATAATTATTTAGAAATTGCTAAAATCGCTGAGAAACTCTAATTTTAAAATCAATTACCATTTTAGAAGGGTTGAGCCCCAGGTAAGGCCAGAGCCAAAGGCCGTTACCAGAATATAATCACCTCTTTCTACGAGTTTATTTCGGACTATCTCATCAAGTGCAATTCCAACTGAAGCAGCAGAAGTATTTCCGTATTTTTGAAGATTTACATAGACTCTTTCAGGTGAAATACCGAGTCTTGTCCCAACAGCCTCTATGATTCGCTTGTTAGCCTGATGAGGTATAAGCCATCGAATCTCATCTACAGAGATTCCAGTCTGAGATATAACATCCTTACATGCTTTAGCCATTTCATTAACAGCTAATTTGAACACTTCCTGCCCTTCCATGCGTATAGTATTTAGCTTTTTATCGAGGAGTTCATGTGTAAGTGGCATTTCAGAGCCGCCAGCAGGCACCTGCAAGATATCAGCATAATTACCATTAGATGCTAATTTACTTGCGAGTATTCCTCCTACATCATGATGTCCTTTGCGTTTTTCCAGCACTATTGCACTTGCTCCATCTCCAAATAGTACGCAAGTATTGCGATCTGCCCAATCTGTTATTGAAGACAATTTTTCAACTCCTACAATAAGTGCTCTTTTATATTTATTTCCAGAAGCTATCATCGAATTAGCTATTTCAATGGCATAGATTAACCCTGTACATGCTGCCTGAATATCAAAGCAAAAAGCATTTGAAGCGCCGAGTTTCTTCTGGAGTATACATGCGGTACTAGGAATTATTCTATCTCCTGTAATCGTAGCGACAATAATGAAGTCGAGTTCTTCTGCTGTTATATCGGCCATTTCCATAGCCTTAATAGATGCTTTGAATGCCATATCAGAACTTGATTCTAAGGTGTCAGCAATTCTGCGTTCGACTATTCCTGTTCTGGTTTTTATCCACTCATCGCTTGTATCTACCATTTTTTCGAGGTCATGATTTGTAAGCACTTTTTGAGGTAGATATGAACCTGTACCTGCAATTTTTATTGCCATATGAAAATTTCCCGATAAAAATATTAATTAAGTTTGAAATCCTTTACGGATGCTCCATTTTCATGAAGCATTGTTGTTATCTTATCATTAAGTTTTATATTTACAAATTCAGCGGCAACTCTTATGGCATTTTTAAATGCTTTAGGAGAAGAACTACCATGCCCAATTATGCAAATTCCGTTTACCCCAAGAAGTGGAGCTCCTCCGTAAGATTCGTAGTCGCCAATCTCTTTTAATTCTCTGAAGGCCTCTTTTGCCAGGAGAGCACCTGCAATTCGATATGTATTTTTTGAAAATGCCTCTTTTATCCAGCGCATGGTTGCTTTTGCAAGGCTTTCAGATGCCTTCAGGAGTACATTTCCCACAAAACCATCACACACAACTACATCGGCATATTTTTGAAAAATCACTTTGCCTTCAACATTTCCTATAAAGTTAATTTTCATCTTAGATAGTTTTTTAAAAACTTCTTTTGTAAGTTCATTTCCCTTTACATCTTCCTCCCCTACGCTCAGAAGTCCAACACGCGGGTTTTTCACGCCAAGTGCGGCCTCTGCATAAATACTCCCCATAAGGGCAAATTGAATTAAATTTATAGGTTTCGAATCTATATTTGCTCCGGCATCAATTAAAACAAACGGCCCACTTTCACTCGGCATTATTGCGGCAATGGCTGGTCTGTCAACTCCTTCCAGTAATCTCATTCTAACAGTAGTAGCCGCTACAGCAGCTCCTGTATGTCCTGCACTCACTACTGCTTGTGCCCTGCCCTCTTTTACTTCTGTTGCGGCAACCGTTATAGAGGAATTTTTCTTAGATCTTATTGCAATAGTTGATGGGTCACTCATTAAAACAACATCATCAGTATTAACCAATTCTACTCGCTCATGTGGGTAGATCCCATTCTCCTTTAAAAGGGGAATTATCCTATCTTTTTTGCCAACAATTGCAAGATGAACAGACGGATAGCTCTTTAAAGCCTCTTTTGCTCCACGTATTGCAGCATCTGGAGCATAATCACCGCCCATCGCATCAAAAGCAATTTTCATCATTTCCTAAGAAGTTTTTTTTGTTTTTGGTGTGATTATTTGTTCTTTGGAATAATATCCACAAGCCTTGCATACTCTATGTGGCTGAACTGGTTTACCACATGACGCGCAATAATGAGCTTGGATCTCTATGTGAGGCCTTCCTGCCTTCATCTGACGTTTTTTCATCTTAGATTTTTTTCTTTTTGGATTTGCCATTGAATGCACCCTTTATTTTCTTAGATTTTTTACTCTTTATTTTTAATTCATCAAGCCTGTTCCACACAGAATCATTAAAGTCAACTGCTACTTCCCTTTTACATTGACACTTTTTTTTATTTAAATCTACTCCACAAATAGGACAAAGTCCTTTGCAGTTTTCTGTGCACAGTTGATTTGACGGTAAAGCTATTAATATATCCTCTCTTAAGTCAGGAATCAAATCAAAATCTCTACCAATTTCTTTTTTATAATAATGATTAACGTCTTTTATGCTAATTTTGTAATCAAATTCTGCAAGGCATCTTGGACAAAGTTTTGATGTTGATACAATAAGTTCTCCTGAAAGGATCGCCCCTCCTGAAATCTGATTGACCTGTATGTCATATTCAACTTCAAGATATTTTGTAAGTTCTTCGTCTTGGATATCAAATGCAGAAGATGATACAACCCCTTTAAAAAAAATAGGTGATTTCTCAATCTGATTAAAGTTAAAAAATAATTTAAAATTCATTAGTAATTTTTGAGTTCTTCTATTACTGCTTTTGGGACAAATGCGGAAACATCTCCTCCAAGGTTTATTATCTCCTTTATCATTCTGGAGCTTACAAAAGAATATTGAGGACTTGGCATCAGAAATATAGTCTCAAATTTTGAGTTTATTTCCCTGTTCATCATTGCCATCTGAAATTCATATTCAAAGTCAGAAATAGCCCTTAAGCCTCTGATTACTGCAGAAACATTATATTTATTAATTGCATTGACCAGAAGACCTTCAAAAGAGATAATCTCAATATTTTTTATCGACGAACATGACGCCTTTAAGATTTTTACCCTTTTTTCAACACTAAACATTGGTTCTTTTGATGTATTTAACGCAACGGCAACAATCAATTTATCGAAAAGATTGGCTGCCCTTTGTATCACATCAAGATGACCAAACGTAACAGGGTCAAATGAGCCTGGAAAAAATGCCGTCTTCATCTTTTTTATTTTCCTCAGAATAAAATTGAAGAAGCGTAATATAACACATTAATGTGTTATTTCAATAATCCATATAGTTGATAAAGCAATATAAAAGAACCCAATCCTAAACAGTAGTATCTGAAAAATATTATTTTTCCTCTTTTTAATATATTTATCAATATCTTTATTACAAAAAAACCTACAACAGCAGAAAGCAGAAAACCAATAAATAGTCTAAAGATATTTTCATTGAATTTGAATTCATTTTCCGTGGCTGTATATATCTCTATTATCAGGCTCCCTAAAACAACCGGAATAAACATAAAAAAGGAATATTTTGTGGAAAAATCTACTCCCAGACCACGCTTTATTCCAGCGCAAATAGTTGTTCCAGAACGCGATACTCCAGGAAAAATAGCAAGCATTTGTGCAAGCCCAATAAAAAGTGCATGCCGAAAATTAAGTTTTGATATTTTTCCCGCAGGTATTTCCTCTGGTTTTGATGGTAAAAAAGAGAGAATTATTGAAGTCAGAATAAGGCCAATTCCCGCAAAAATTGGCTTTTCAAATATAATAGACCCTAAACCTGTAAACTTAAGAAAACACCCTAAAATTCCGGCCGGCAAAGATGAGATTAGTAGATAATATAAAAGTATTCGCGAAGAAAAAAATTCTCTCAGTTCTTGAAAATAAAATATAAAAACTGAAACTAATGTGCCACTGTGAAGACAAACAGATAAAAGAAGGGAATCTTCTCTTATTCCAAGAAAATGACCAAGTATACTAAGATGTCCGGATGAACTCACAGGAAGAAATTCTGTAAATCCCTGAACAAGTGCAAGAATAACTACTTTAATAAAATCCGTCATAAAATAAGATGAAAAGATGTTTGTTTTTTTTACAAAAAGAATTCTAATATAACTCATTAAGATTTTATTGAAAGTTTAAAGATTAAAATATAATTAGAATAATGTTTAAACTCTATGCAGATTTTCCAACAGCCGGGGATCAACCAGAAGCTATAAAAAAATTAGTCGATGGAATAAGAAAGGAAAAGAAATATCAGACATTATTAGGTGTAACAGGCTCAGGGAAGACTTTCACAATAGCAAATGTTATAAAAGAATTTAATATGCCGGTTCTGGTGCTATCCCATAATAAAACTCTCGCAGCTCAATTATTCTCGGAATTTAAGTCGTTTTTCCCAGAAAATGCAGTAGAATTTTTTATTAGTTATTATGATTACTATTTACCAGAAGCTTATATTCCACAAACCGATACTTATATAGCAAAAGATGCGAGCATTAATGAGGATATTGAAAGGCTTCGCCTTTCCGCAACGAGTTCTCTTATCGAAAGATGCGATGTTATAATCGTAGCAAGTGTATCCTGCATCTATGGGCTTGGCTCCCCGGAGGATTTCACTGAAATGTCTGTCATCATCGAAAAAGGCAAAAAAATCTCAAGGAAAGTTTTTTTAGATTCACTTGTAACAATTCAATATGACAGAAATGATATCTCTCCTCAAAAGGGACAATTCAGAGTGAGAGGTGATTCTGTAGATGTTTTTTTACCCAATAAGGACATCTTCGTAAGAGTCAGTTTCTGGGAAGATGAAGTAGAAGAAATTTCAGTGCATCATACTTTAACCGCAAGAACAATTGAAAAAAGAACTAAAGTAGTGTTTTTCCCATGCAAACATTTTGTAATCCCACAACGAAAACTCGAAATCGCAATTGAAAAGATAAAAGCTGAACTGGAAGAAAGAGTGAAGTATTTCGAAAGCAAAAACCTCCTCGTCGAAGCGCAGCGAATATATCAGAGAACGATGTTTGATATAGAAATGATGCAACAAACAGGATACTGTTCAGGTATAGAAAATTATTCATTTCATCTATCAAATCGTCTGCCTGGACAAAGACCCTTTTGCCTCATAGATTTTTTCCCTGAAAAATTTATTACTGTAATAGATGAATCACACGTAACTATTCCACAGTTAATGGCTATGTATAAAGCGGACAGAAGTAGAAAGTTAACACTGATAGAACATGGTTTTCGCCTCCCTTCTGCACTTGAAAATAGACCTCTAACTTTCGATGAATTCAGAGAGTTAACCTCGAACAAAACAATTTTTGTATCAGCTACTCCAGGAGATTACGAAATATCACTATCTGGCCAACCCGTAGAACAAATAGTTCGTCCAACAGGACTACTGGATCCAGAACCCATTATAAGACCACTAAAAGGACAAATTGAAGATCTCGTTTGCGAAATTCGCAAATGCGCAGAAAAAAAACAACGCTCTCTCGCTATTACCCTTACTAAAAAAAGTGCAGAAAGGCTTTGCGATTACCTGAGAAACTTAAATCTGAATGTTCAATATATACACTCAGAAATTGACGCCCTCGAAAGAGCGAAAATCCTTTGCGAACTTCGCAAGGGTAACTTTGATTGTTTAGTAGGTATCAATCTCTTGAGGGAAGGAATAGACCTTCCGGAGGTATCTTTAGTTGCGATTCTTGATGCAGATAAAGAAGGATTTCTCCGTTCTGAACGTTCACTTATCCAGATAGCAGGACGTGCCGCCAGAAATATCAATGGTAAAGTAATTCTTTATGCAGATAAAATCACTGAAAGTATCAAAAATTTCATAAAAATCACAGAAAATAGGCGAAAAAAACAATCAACATACAATAAAAAATACTCAATAACGCCAAGAACAATAAAAAAAGAAATTAGAGAAAACACTTCCATATATTCAATTTCAGGAGCCGCCGAAAGAAAACAAAAGAAAATTGTCGAAAATTTAAATGAAATAGGAAAAGAGAGTATTGAAGAACTTAAAAGAGAAATGTTATTTGCTGCAGAAAAACTTGAATTTGAAAGGGCAGCTCTCTTACGAGATATTATTAAAAAATTAGAATCAGAATAGAGGCAGCAATTGTAGGCTGCCTCTATCTATTTTTGCCTTATTTACCTTTGACCTCAATTTTCTTAGCCGTTTTCTTCTGGATTTCTTTTTTGGGAATTAAAATTTCAAGCACTCCATTCTTAATATTCGCATTAATTTTTTCCTGATCAACATTTTCCGGCAGAGTGAATGAACGATTAAAAAGTCCATAACGTCTTTCATAAAGATGATAATTTTTCTTCTTTTCGTCCTTTTCTTCCTTCTTTTCGCCTTTAATGGTGAGTATATTGTCTTCCAGATTAATTTCAATGTCCTTTTCAGTTAGACCAGGAAGCTCAGCACTTACATGATATTCTTTGTCAGTCTCCGCAATCTCAAAAGTCGGATAGAATGTTTTTTCATCGCCCCGCCCCATAGCAAACCATGGTAATTCGGCTCCGCTGAAAAAACTGTTGACCAACGCATCCATTTGACGATGCAATTCGTCAAAAGGATTCATGTTTTTCTTTAGAGAACCTTCATCATGTCCTCTTTTGATGAGATTTCTAATCATACTACACCTCCTTTTTTTAATTTTTATCTAATTTTTTACTTTAATTTTAGCAGAGCCTATGCCAAAAATTATAAAATAATTCTTAAATACTTGATTATAAAGAAGTTATTTAAAACGATATTATTTATTTTTTCAAGAAAAAAGCGAAAAAATGTCTCTATATATGAGACTATATGTCCCAATTTCTATGAATATTTTCAAAAATCTTTATAATTATTATTTGAAAAGTAAAGTATATGTGCTATTAAGTATAATAGAAAGAGGTGAGGGTGAGAAATAAAAAAATAAAAAAAATGAGGTGCTAAAATGAAAACGTTAATAACAATGGTTGTTTTCTTGTTCGTCGTTCCATTCGTTTCGCTGGCTGATTGTCCTTCAGGAAATTGCGCCGTTGGAAGCGAAAAAGAAGGTTGTGCCATTGGAGATTCTGGAAAAATCTCTGAACAATTACCTACAAACGATAAGGAAAGCGCAATAAAGATGATAAATACTGAAGAATTAGAGAAAATTGTATCCCAGAAATCAGCTCTAATTTTTGACGCTAGAACAGGAAGATGGGATGATGGCACAAGAATTCCAGGTGCTGCTTCCCTTTCTGCGGAGAATAGTGTAGAAGAAATAAACAAAGCAATCCCTAACAAAGATCAAGCAGTAGTAGTTTATTGTGGCAGTCGTCAGTGTCCAGCAAGTGCAAAACTTGCAAAAAAACTAGTTGAACTCGGTTATAAAAATATAATGGAGTATCCAGATGGAATAAAAGGATGGAAGGAATCAGGTAAAGAAATTGAGAAGGTAAAGTAATTTTCCAAATATTCTCCCTCCCCTTTGCAGTTGTTTGCCATTAAATATGGCAACAACTGCATTTTTTACTTTATATATATTTTTGAAAATTATTTTTTTCAGAATATATTCAGATTTTTGAGTGATAAAACGTTTTTCTTTTTAAAATTATGAATGATAGATATTATATGTCTTATGCTCTTCGTCTGGCTGAGAAGGGAAGAGGAACAACATCTCCTAATCCGGTAGTGGGAGCTGTGCTCGTAAAAGATGGCAAAATAATTTCTGAAGGCTGGCATGAATTTCCAGGTGGACCTCACGCAGAGATTATTGCCTTAGAAAAAGCCGGTAAAAATTCTAAAGGTGCCACCCTTTATGTAACCCTTGAGCCATGCTCTTCATATGGAAGGACACCTCCTTGCTCAGATGCTATAATCAAAGCCGGGATAAGCCGTGTTGTATACGGGATTGATGATCCTAAT
Source organism: uncultured Lentisphaera sp. (assembly GCA_964426675.1). Taxonomy (GTDB): domain Bacteria; phylum Verrucomicrobiota; class Lentisphaeria; order Victivallales; family GWF2-50-93; genus DYMC01. The sequence continues at coordinate 173,650 of CAYRRM010000001.1, read as the reverse complement.
CCAAAACATTCCGGACGTGCTGAAAAAATTCTGAAAAATGCAGGTATTCAAGTACATCATCCGCTTATGGAAGAGGATTGTTTCCACGCAAATGAGGCATTCTTTAAATGGATTAAAACAGGTTATCCATTTCTTACCTTAAAACTTGCGATTTCTCTCGATGCAAAAATAGCAAATTCAAATGGTTTTTCCAGATGGATTACCTCGGAAAAAACAAGAAGAAGAGTTCAGAAATTACGACTTGCATCAGATGCAATATTGATTGGCTCTGAAACACTTCGAAAAGATAAACCATCTCTGACCATAAGAGATTTCAAAGTCAAAAGACAGCCTTTGAGATTAGTTGCAAGCGCTAATCTTGACCTCGATGAGGCTAAAAAATTATTTTCATCAGCTTCAGGAGGAGAAATTAGAATTATAAAGGCAAGAACAAGAGATGAATGGATTTTCGAACTTAAAAAACTCGGAAAAGAAAATATAACTTCAATTCTCGTTGAAGGGGGAGCAAAACTTTCTAAAACCCTAATAGAATTTAATCTTATCGATAAAATTGAATTGCACTGTGCTCCAATCCTGATAGGACATGGAGCTATCGAAGCTTTTCAAATAGAAGAACACCCTGTAAATGCCCCTATAAGATTTAAAATTGCGAAAATCGCAAAAAGTGGAGACGACTTTATTCTTCATCTCTATCCGAATAAAATATCACCTAACTGATAAATTTAAACGCACGTTCAGTTCCGTGTTCTTTCGGAATTGAATGGTTTATAATTCATCAGTTGCTATCCCGATATTTTGTAAAATCGAGTGATAGCCCTCTTATTTCATGAATAATTGATTCAACCTTTTTAGATTTTTTTGCAATTTCTATATTTTTTTTATTTGAAAATTTAATAGAAAAAGATTAGCCGAAATGTAAAAATCTTACTTTATTAAAAAAAGGAGGGCACCTGCTATTTAGTTTTTGAAAGACAACAATAGTCCGAATAAAATATCTTTTTTATTCTCAAACATAATTCTATTATGGAAATCTCTCCTTTCTCGTAGACTGCATCAGAAAATTTGACAGCCTCTTTATATTCTTTAGATTCTCTATCAAGCCCTGTATATACCACAATAGGAGGGCAGGTAAAAGGCATTATATGGCGAATTTTTTTTATAAATTCAAGGCCCTCGATTCTTTCAAATATTTTGAGATCACTTATTATCATATCTACATTCCCAGAAAAGACTTCTGTTTCAGCATCTGATTCTTTTGAACAAATAATGCACGCCATACCGAGCGTATTTGCAAGAATACGCTTCATAACATATGCGAGATCATAGTTGTCTTCAAATAGCAGTATCATCAAGCACCTGATTTTTTTATTAGTGATTGCGAAAATAATACTCGCATACTCAATAAATAGCATAATTTATGCCATTTATGAAGAGGAAAAATTATTACTTTTATATTTTTTTTAGTAAAGTGCAAAACTCTAACATTTTAAACTGATTTTCGTAAGTACTTAATTATCCTATACAGCACAGTTAGAGTTGCTGTGACATCTTAAAACTAAAAAAACAATTGAAAATCGTTTTTATTTCTATGTATATGAAAATAAGTTTGTTATGGTTATGCTTCGTCAAGCTCTTAGGTTGACGATTTTTTACGATTTTTAACCTGCGAAGGGCTGTCTGTATTTATCGTATCTACTTCGTTAGCTTCGACTACTAGTTACTACAGCTTCGTCTCGCTGCCTGGTATCTACGGCAAATGTGCCCAACTGCTTAATTTATGTTTATAAGAATTCTGTTATCTGATATCCGATTACAAATCAAAATATAATCTTGAAAAATAGGATTTTTTTCAGATACAACTTTATTATCTCTTGTGTCTTTTAGTAGAAGCTTTGTTTTTAAAGCCCTTCCCAAATATATCCAGATCGTCGTCGTAAGTATTTTTCTTTCTGGAACTTTTTATTTCAGTTTTGCGAGAAAATTCTCCATCGCCTTCCTGTTTTGTAACTGTAGTTCTTTCACGTTCAGTTTTATCTTTCCAGGTGGTTAAAACTTCTGTCGTTCTTGTATTTCCTTCTTTAGTGCTTGTTCCATCCTTTGTTCTGATTACCTCTCCATTTTGTGTAGATAACTCGCTATGTCCTGTAATTGTATTACCTTCTTTTTTCAGTGTTGCATCAAGATTGGCAGTACCTTTTTCGGTTGAAATTGTCCCATCTTTTGTTATAGTATTTCCATCTTTTGTTATAGTTCCTTCAGCTTCAATAGTTTTGCCATTTTGAGTTGTGATCGTTTTATCGTAAGACACGGTATTTCCTTCCTTTACATAATTTGCATCAACTGTCCTTGAATCTCCAGTTTTTTCATTTGTGATAGTAGCGTTTCGGTTGATAGTATTTCCTTCTTTTTCGATAGTTCCTTCACGTGTTATTATAACTTCTCCATCTTCATTTTTTACGGTGCCTTCATGAGTAATAGTATTTCCCTCTCTAGTTGTAATTCCTTCATTAGTAAATGTTTTCCCATTATCTGTAGTTGTAACTCCGGAATTTTTCCATTCCCCCTCTCCTGTTTTAGTTATCGTTTCCTCGTGTGATGCAGAAAAAGTTTTTCCTTCTTTAGTAGTTGATATATTTTTACTTTCAGTTTTTTGTTGAAGCTTTGAATCAGTTATTTCTGAATAATCGTCATGAATATTTTTATCAACGTCTTCAACGCTCAAATTTTTTACCCTTTCAATAGTGCCTGGATGTTTTTCTTCAATTCGATTTTTTAAAGATTCTGGAAGTGCGTTGAATTTTTCCTTCATAGAGGAGAGTAATTCCTGAGATTTTTGCTCTTCTCCATTAATAACGGCTTTTCTAAATTCCTGTCCTAATTTGCGAATTTCGCGGATTTTTTCTAAATCTTCTTGTATTTTCTCTTTTCTTTCTTTCCACATTTCCCTTCTACCTTGAGAAAATAGCTGATTAGAAATGAGCATAGAGGTTCCCATCAGCATGAGGCATAGCAACCTGATTTTCATATTTTATCTCCTTTTTTCTATAAAAACGAGACTTTTCAAAAAAATATTGTATCCTGAATTTTTAAATCGAGATTTCTATCATATCTACAACCTTCTTTGCTGCGTGTGGGGACGCGATTTTTGCAGATTTTTTGCCTTCTTCTACGAAATGTTGTGGATTTTCAAAAAAGGAAGCAAGAAGGGATTGAATTTTTGTGATAGTAAATTCTGTATCGGTCACTACTGTTCCAGCGCCAGTAGATGCGTAATATTCGGCATTTTCTCTTTGATGATTATCACTGGCGTAAGGGTATGGAGCTAATATTGCGTATTTTCCGAAAATAGATAATTCTGCGATTGTACTTCCCCCTGAACGTGATATTACCAGGTCAGCAGCAGGATAAAGTAAATTCATTTTATCTGTTGATTCCAATATTAACTTATTTTTCTTAAAATTCGCATATCTGGCTTTGGTCTCTTTTATCTTGTCATTTCCAGCAAGATGGATTACCTGAAAATCCTTATCTTTCAGCATTTCCAGAGCTGGTGGAATAAGGTCATTTATTTTCAATGCCCCTTGACTACCTCCAAAAATTAGTAGTAAAGGAGAAGTGGTATTGAAATTTGTTGAGAAAATAGAATTTATATTAGAAATAGCCTGTTCTTTGGAAAAACCCTTTGTCTCTAAAATTTCTTCCCGGAGTGGCATTCCTGTCATCTCGTAATCACACATAATTTTTTTTGCGTTTACTGCGGGAAAAGATAAAGCCATTTTTATGGCAAATCTTGAAAGGAATATATTTGCTTTTCCGACCAATGCATTTCCGTCATGAATAAACATAGGAACTTTTGCCGCTGTTGAAGCCAGCCCTGCAGCAACTGAAGTATAACTACCCATTAAAAGTATTGCATCAGGCTTAAAAGAATTTAAAATCATAAGTATTTTTACTATATTTACGGCACAGGTTTTAGAATAATCAATTTTTTCGAGTAAACCTGTTGGAACTGGAGGAGCTGGAATGATTTCAGATTCAATATTATACTCAAGGGCTTTTAATTTTTGTTCTTCCGAGTGTTTGCCTGACAATAACAAGAGTGGGGTGCCACCTCTTTTTTTAACTTCAATAGCAATTGAAAGTCCCGGATAAAAATGCCCTCCAGTACCACCACATGCAATTATAAGTTTATTTAGCTTTTTCATTTTCTCTCTTTTTTTACTTTTTTTATTCTCCTCTGGAAAGAATAACACTTGAAATCATAGCTACCGATATCCATGCCGCAAAGATGTTACTTCCCCCATAACTTATAAAGGGGGCCGGCATTCCCTTTGTTGGAAATAATCCTGAAACCACTCCGAGATTTATAAGAGCTTGAATTGTAATCATAATTCCCAATCCATATACGAGAAGTGATGCCTCTCTATTTTTTATAATTGTTGAAATTGTGATAGATATTATAAAGAACCCTAAGTATAATAAAATTATAAAGAGAATTCCCAAAAAACCAAATTCTTCTCCTGCAATAGCAAGTATAAAATCGGTATGCGCTTCTGGCAAATAATATGCCTTCATTTTACTTTCTGTAAAGCCTAAACCTGTCAGACCTCCAGATCCAAGAGCCATTATGGAATTAAGTAGTTGATATCCACTTCCCTGAGGATCAGCCTCTGGATTAAAGATAATGAAAATTCTGGACCATCTCTCAGGATCGAAGATTTTAATATAAAATAATAAGGGAGGAAGTGCGCATAATGGGATTACAATAAGAAATAAAAGTCTCATTCCTACGGCAAAGAAAATTGCCCATGAAGAAGCAATTATTAAAATCGTAGTTCCAAGATCCTTTCCAACACCCCACGTTAATAAAGAAATAAAAGCGAGAACTCCCATACAAAGCAATACATTTTTAATGTTATTTATCCTTATCTGTCTTGTAGAACAAAACCTGGCAAAGAAAACTATTATTGCGATTTTCGCAAGTTCAGAAGGTTGAAAGCTGACACCCCCAGGAAATTTTATCCATCTGTAAGCTCCTTTTACAGGAGGAAAGAATCGAGGAAGTACAAGCAAAACAGAAACTACGGCAAGAAATAAAATCGAATACTCAAAAATTCTTTTGTAACCAATAAGAACTACCATAAAAGCTCCTATCAATGAAATAAAAAGCCATATTAATTGTTTTATAAAAAGCGTACTGCCCCTATCATAGGATGTTGAATAAAGCATTACTAACCCAAACAAACTAAGGACAAATGGGAATGTAATAAATATCAAGAAGAAATTAGAGAAAAATTCATTTTTCTGAGTTGGAGTAAGAGAAATTTCAGATGATTGGTTAATAATAGAAAATCTCACTTTATTCCTCCTGAAATAAAGCATCAAGAATTTTTACAGCCTGAATTGCATCTTTTGCATAAAGAGCTCCCAAGGAATTGGCAAAATCTGCATCCACAACAGCTCCCCCAAGTATAAATTTAATCTCAGTAAGTCCTTTCTTCTTGAAAAAGTCTATTGTGCTTTTCATCGCCGACATTGTAGTCGTCATCAGAGCTGATAAACCAATAGCAAACGGGCGATGTTTTTTTGCCGCATTGAATATTTGTTCCGGAGAAACATCTTTTCCCAAATCTATAACGTTATAACCATGATTTTTCAGGACAAGAGCAACAATATTTTTGCCAATGTCATGGATGTCTCCTTTAACAGTGGCAATAATAATTGTTTTCTTCTTTACTACTACCCCTTCCCTTTTTTCAAGAAGAGGGTCGAGGATTTCAAATGCCTTTTTTACAGTTTCAGCACTCATTATTAATTGAGGCATAAAATAAATCTTTTTATTATACAAATCTCCAACTTCCCTTATTGCCGGAATCAGCAATTCATTAGCTATATAATGTGCTTCTAACCCTGTTGATAAAGCCTCTTTTATAATTGCTTCGATGTGTCCTCTATCTCCCTTAAGAACAGCCTCTCTTATAATTTCATCTTGCGTGAGGTCTTTTTTTATAGGTTTAGTATATATTTTATTTGTTTGATTTTCCATATATCTTTGTATAAAAGAAGCGCATAACTCATCACGCAAACAGAGAGCATCTGATGCGAATTTCGCAGACATTATCTCCTGATTTGAAGGATTGGCAATAGCTGCAACAAGTCCATTTGCCACGCACATAGAAAGAAATGAAGAATTTATCTTTTCCCTTGCTGGTAATCCAAAAGATACGTTTGAAAGTCCAACTATTGTTTTAAAGGAGTTTTTTCTTGCCCATGATAAAGTCTTCAAAGTCTCAAGAGGCGCTCCAGGATTAGATGCCACTGTTAAAACAAGTGCATCTACTATTATGTCATTTTTTGAGAATCCTGCTTCAATAGCTTTTTTGCTTATTTCTTTTATATAGAAAATTCTCTCTTCAGCTTTTACGGGCAAGTTGCCATCACCGAGAGGCAAGAGAATAAACATTGCACTATATTTTTTTGCGGTTAAAAGTAGTTTAGAGATTTTTTTTTCTTCCATTGATATTGAATTTATCAATGCCCGTCCGGGATAAACCCTGAGGGCTGCTTCAATTGCTTCAGGATTGGAAGAATCTATGCATAGTGGCAATGATACTGTAGTTGATAGTTCAGATATTGTTTTTGCTAAAAATGATTTTTCATCTACACCCGATGCTCCAACATTTACATCGAGTAAATCAGCCCCAGCCAATTCTTGTTCTATTGCCAATCTTCTTATCTCTCTAAATTGCCCTGATAATATTTCTTTTTTTAATTTTTCTTTTCCAGTAGGATTAATCCTTTCACCAATAATTTTCAAGGGCTTATCAAAATCAAAAGGAAGAACAGCTCTTTGACTTGAAATAACCGATTCATAAATTGGTTTGGGCTTTTTTACTTTAATTTCTTTCACTTTTTCACATAGTAACTTTATATGTTCAGGAGTAGTACCACAACATCCCCCAATTATGGCTGCTCCTTCTTCAACAAGTTGTTTTGCGAAATTCGCAAAGGTTTCAGGAGGCATATCGAAAACAGTTTCACCATTAAGAAGTTTAGGAAGTCCCGCATTCGGCTTCACAGATAACGGGATTTTTGCATATTTTTTCATCTCCCTTACTATTGGCAGAAGTAAATCGGGACCTAACGAACAATTTGCGCCTACTGCATCAGCGCCCAGGGATTGAAGTGTAACTACGACCGCTGAAGGTGGAGTTCCTGAGAGAGTTCTCTCTGAATCAGAAAAAGACATAGAAACTATTACAGGCAGTTCAGATAATTCTTTTGCAGCGATAAGAGCAGCTCTGGCTTCCTGAATATCAAGCATTGTTTCTATCAGTATAAAATCAACGCCTTCCTCAATTAGAATTTTTATTTGCTCCTTGAATATTTGAATTGCAGTTTCAAAGGGCAAAGTTCCAGAAGGCTCTAACATCTTGCCAGTAGGTCCAATATCAGCGCCAATAAATATTTTCTTCCTTGTGAAATTTGCGATCAGGCTTTTAGTTATTCTAGCTAATGTTCTATTTATGGGCTCAACTTCATTTTCAAGTCCGAACTCTTTTAGTTTTAATCTATTTGCGCCAAAGGAAGGTATTAATATAGCATTTGAACCTGCTTTTAGATAGGCTTCTTGAATATCAATCACGATATTTTTATTTTTTGTCATCCAGAACTCGGGACAAACAGAATCTGGGATACCTTTCTTATGTAACTCTGTTCCCATAGCTCCGTCGAGTATCAATGTTTTCTTTAGTGAATTAATTATATTTTTCATTTTCGTTCCCGTGATCCGGCAAAATTATCAATTCAACAGAATATTCTGAGGAAAGTGATTTTGAAATTGCCTCATTTACATCATTAAGATTGAGTTGTTGATAGAATTCTTCCGAATTTTCAAAGACATCGAGTTCCCCTTTCAAAAGATATTCAGTGGCTCCATGACTGAGCCAATTAGCAGAATCAGCTCTGAGTTCAGTAATATTAAACAAGATTTTTTCCTTTGCATTTAAAAATTCAGTTTCAGATAGTGCGCCTTGAGTTTTCATTCTTTCCACTTCTGAGTAAAATATTTCGAGTGTTTTAGCAATATCATTTTCAGATATTCCTGCATAAAGAACTATTTTGCCTGTGTACAAATTGTATTCATGCGAGAAACCAGTAAAATAAGCCATTCCATTTTCATCTCTGACTTTTTTAAAAAGACTTGAATTCATTCCGTTAAGCACAGGAATAGCGAGATTTAACAAATACCTTTCCTGAGAATGGAAACTAAATGCTGGGAAACTTAGAGAAACAATCGTTTGTGCTCTTGGAAGGCGAATAGTCTTTTTAAAGGAACTCTTAAGTGGAACTGGTGATGGGGGCTCTTTCAAAAATGCATTTTTCCAGGGAATATTCCTCAATACAGAAATTAATTTCTCAAGCTCTGGGTCACTAATTTTACCTGATATACCGATCACCCCGCTTTTAGCTGAAAGGAAAAATTCACTATAGAAATTAAGAAGCATTTCGCGGGTAATTAGAGGGATTGTTTTTAATTTTTCATTGGAACCAATAGAATAAGGGTGTCCATTATAGAAAATTCTATTAAGTTCTTCTACCAACGTATTAATTGGCGACAAGACTTCACTCTTTAATGAATTCAATTCAATATTTTTTTCTCTTTCAATTACATATTCAGGGAAGATTGCTTCAGAAAAAATTTTCGAAATTAAATCCATAGACAAATCAAAAGACTCCAATGGAGCAGAAAGAAAAGATGATATGGTATGCCTCGATTCATTGAAGGATAAATCTATGGCATTATCATCCATATATGTCATAATTTTTTCTTCATCGAGATTTTTACATCCTCCCCTTATTGTTGATGTAAAAATAGATGAAATCCCAGCATTCTCTATTGTTTCAAAGAGATGGTTAGCTTTGCTTAAAAAACAAATGTCGAAAATAGGCAAATCATTATCGGGTAAAAATAAGATATCCGGGATATTTGCATTTTTTATGATTTGAATTTTTTCTCTTGATTTTTTAAGAGTGTTGTGAAAAATTGCTTTTTTTTCCTCTTTTTTTTCTTCCGAAAATACCGTTACAATATTTGAATTTTCTTCTTTTAAACATTGTTCTGCAGCATAAATAATTTTTTCTGCGTCAAGTAATTTTATTATATCGAGATATTTGAGTGCATATTTGTGGTCTCCATAATAGAGAAGTGAATTACCTATGAGCGAAGCTATAGTATTTATAGACTTGAGTGATTTTAGAAAAGAAAATGAAATCCCGGTAAAAGCTCTATTCAACTCTGACTCAGTGGGAGGTTTTTTTCTTGAAATAGCATATAATTCATCAAGAAGACTTTTCTTTAATTCTTCTATTCTGGATTTTTCGCAGGCGGCAGTTACTGCAAAAATCCCACCATGCAAAAATGAGTAATTGAAACTGTTTATTGATAGGGCAAGTTTTTCTTCCCTCTGTATTTTTTTCAGGAGTCGTGAAGATTCAGCTCCTGCAAGAATATAGCTTAAAACATCAAAAGCCGGAGCCATGGGATCAGGAGCCGAAGCTGAGTGAAAAGAGATAGCCATTCTAGCAATAGGATCCTTAAAAAGAAAAGACCTCTCTCTCGAAGAACTTTGGCTGTTCTCTGTATAAATAAATCCCTCATTATAAGTATTATTTTCCCAATCATCTAACTTAGTTTTGACAATATCAAAGATATATTCAGGCTGAACATCACCACAAACTACAATAAAAATTTTTTCAGGACGATACCTTAATTTATGATAATCGAATAAATCAGAACACTTCACTTTTCTGATCATATTGGTGTAACCAATAATAGGATGACGCATTGGACTTCTTAAATACATTGTTTGCATCATTTTTTCAAACAAAAAGCTATCTGGTGAGTCAGAATACATTGCTCTTTCCCTGGCAATCACTTCCTTCTCTTTTTCAAATTCGAGCTCAGGAAATAACGGATCCCTGACAATATCCATTATAACATCAGCAGCTTTTGCGATTTTCGCAGCCCTGCAGTTTGCGTAATATATTGTTTTTGAATAAGATGTGCATGCGTTTATCCTTGCACCTATCTGGTCCATAATAGATGTTATCTGATTTTTGTCGTAGTTTTTACTCCCTTTAAAGGACATATGTTCAAGGAAATGTGAAATTCCGCTACCTTCGTATTTGCCTTCGTGTAGACTACCAGTTTGGACCCAAAGTTGAAAAGTTGCGATAGGTGCTTTTGTATTACGACATACGAATATACTAAGGCCATTATCGAGGGAAAGGGATGAGATATCACCTATATTAGCTTTCATTCTATTAATATGTCTTCCTTTTTAAACTTAGTGGATATATTCTGTGATGAAGTGTTTATTTTTAAAATTTCTTTCAAAGTTAAACCGAGATCAAAGTCTTCTATCTTGTCATCTTCAGTTTTTGAAAGAAGATTATGTTCTATCATATTGAAAACAATTTGTCCTATTGACTTATCATTTTCAATACCCCAACCTTTAAGAACTTCATAAGCCAGAGGACCATATTCCTGTTTTGCAAAGTCTCCTATTCCATCAATTAATTCCTTACCCGTAATATGTCTTTTATTTTTTCCGGCAAGTTTTTGTATTGTATATGTTACCGCCATACCTACAAAGAGGTATGCTTCCGGAGCAAAACGAGAATCTTTTGCTATAATTTCCTGGACTTTTAAATTAAAATTCGAATTGTTCATATTTTTTTCTTTACTTATAAAATGCAAATCATAGCAGATTTAAAGAAATTTGCAAAGCAAAATTTCTTGAAAAGAAGATTAAATTATAAAAAAATCGAACGCGATAAATCAAAACAAAGTTAGATACTTTTCGCTTAGCATTTCATCTAGAATTGAATTTTTTATATATAAAGTGGGCTTTTCTTTGAGGTTTATTCTTACAGGTGGGATTTTTTCAAGATCATCTGAATCTAAAACTACCATCACAACAGGACGCATTACAAACCCATCATTTATTTCAACTATCTTTGCTGTTTCTTTTGTATTCAATTTTACAAAGCTTCCAATAGGAAAGACAGAGAATTTATTAAAGAATATCTTTATTATATTTTTGTTGAAATAACCATTCATGTCGTTTCTCATAAGTTTCATTGCTTCTGCTGGTGGTAAATACTTGCCATTTAAAGTTTTATGCATAAGTTTTTCATATGAATTACACAAACTCACAATTATAGCATATTGATACATAGATTCCTGGACACTTGTTTTGGTTGTTATCAATTTATCGTCATTCATCAGTCCACTAAGTAATGCCAGAGAATCCATATCCAAGCCATCTATCACAATTTTTGGAAAAGAATTTTGTAAATCTTTTTTATTAATTTCGGTAGTATCTGTTATCTCATTTGGATTTGAAGGTTGTGAATTCAAATAGCCGATATGATTACATACAGAAACCATTGCAATATATATAAGATGTTCTTCTGGAACTCCAATATCAATTGAAATTGAGAGTGAATAAATAGCAAGATTTAGTCCATAAAGTATTATATCCATTTCGGATTCAGATATCTGACATTTTCTAAGCAAAACCTGATAAGGGGTGTTTGCTATTCCCATAAGATATCTATCAGATTCCTTCAAGAGAGAAATTATCTCCTTGAGTTTATCTTTTAATGGAGTGAAATCGGCCTTTGATTCATCTCTTAACAGTTTAAGGCAATTTTTAAATATTCCAGTTGCTTCAATATAGGTATTTAAGTGTTTTTCTGCTATTGGATCTATTAAGTAATTCATAGATAACCGTTTTTGCTCTTTTTCAATAGTTTAGCATTTCTTCTTTTTATTTCAAATCCTCTCATTAAGAGGACAAGAACGAAATACATAAGAAAGATTTGAAGGAGTAATAAGAAAACATCAAAGAGGGACGCATCCTTTATTGTAAGAGCAGAAATAGAAATAGCCGCAGAGAATATATAGATAATTGTTGCAACAGCGCGTTGCTTCAATCCAAGTTTCATTAATCTGTGCCCGATATGATCTTTCCCACAATAAACTATTGCTTCTGTAATAGTTTTTGTTGTGCCATTTAGATATCTTGAAAATATAACATAAATTAGATCAAATATTGGTAAACTCAATATTAGAAAGGGGATAATCATTGATTTCAATGGGTTTTCGGACCATCCTCCCATAACCCCGAGAGACGCCAATGTAAAACCAAGAAAGAAGCTGCCGCTATCTCCCATAAAAATTTTTGCTGGATGCTAGTTAAAATAAAGAAAACCAAGGAGTGCCCCGGCAAGACAAATAGAAACAAGTCCCCAAAAGAAGTTAGAGGTCTGAATAGCAACCGCGAAATAAGAGAGACTGGCTATTAGTGAAACACCAGAGGCAAGTCCATCCATGTGATCAAGAGCATTCATTGCGCTCGTTACTCCTACTATCCAGAAAAGTGTAACAAGTATATTGGCAATTTCTTTATTGAGACCAATTTTATCAAAAGGCAAATTTGTGGTAAGCCCATAAGTCCTTAATATGAAAGTGAGTATAAAAAATATAAGAAGCTTAAGCGTTGCTCTTATCCCTAAAATATCGTCGAGAATTCCAACAATAAGACTGACAAATGCCCCTATTATCACCGCTTTCTGCAGGTTATCAAAATACATCAATACTATCATTGGAATAATAAAAGCGGCACAAATTCCAGGTCCCCCCATTCGTGGTATCGGTTTTTTATGAATTTTTCTTTCATCAGGTTTATCGAGAATCCCAAGTTTTGGCAAAATCCTTATTAATAGCCATATAAAAATGTAAGACAATAAAAATGCGAGAAGAAAAGATACAAAATAACAAAGAGGTTTATATTGATGTAAAGAGAGATTCATGATTTAAGAATTTTAGTTTAATAATAAAAACTATCACGCCTGTGGAGTCTTGGAAATCTTATTTGTTCTCTTACCTGATAGGCTCTCAGAATCAAATCAGCAAAAGTCATAAGATAGCCTGCGTAACGTTCATATTCGCTTAACCCCTGCTCTGGGACAAAAACGATATCTCCGCCTTTGAGTGCCAGACCGGATGCATTTTCTTTTCCATAAAGAATTGCTTCAAGGTCAACCTTTTTCATTACCGTATTTTTTTCACCATCAACACGCAATACTATAACAGTTCCTTTTTGAGCTTTTTCTGTAAATCCTCCGCACCTTGAGAGAGCTTCCAAAAGTGAAATATTCCGTGTAAAGGGTATAATATTCGGATTCTTTACTTCTCCCAAAACAATTATGTTACTGGTATCGGATTCTGGAAAATAAATAAAATCTCCAGCTTTCAAAAGAATGTTCTGGGTCATATCTCCTTCACGTAACAATTTATCAAGGTTAACATTGAGTTTCTCCCCATTTCTCGAAATATAAGCAGAATTTAGATTTGCAACTGCCCTTCCCCCCCAGATATCATTTATAAAAAGCAAACCTCCTGCATTTGTGATAGCATCAAGCAATCTATCTCCGTCTTTAATTTCTATTTTTCCAGGTTTTTGAACTGCTCCTACGACAGAAACAAAGGACTCAGTTTGTGTAGAGGGACTCAATCCTTTGACAAGTACACTCTTCAGGATTTCTTAAATACTTTGATAGTTTTTCTGTAATGAAAGAAGATAATTCTTCAGGTGTTTTTCCCTCTGCCATAATTTTACCAACCAGGAGGTAATTAAAAGAGCCATCTGGAAGGACAAAAACTTCGCGTGTCATTTCAGGCTCATCCAAAACAGAGATTTCTATTTTATCTCCAACCTTTAATGTGTAAGGCTCTTCAATTTTTTTCTCTTCTTTATAAGTTTTTAAAATATCTTTATCATAAATTTCAACTGGTGTTTGTGTAATGGATGAAACGATATTTTTTTGTTCATTTTCATCGCCAACAACGATTTTTTCTGTTGTGGATTTAGCTGAAGTTTCATCTTCTCCTGTTTTACATCCATGATATAATATAAAACATAAACATAATAAATAGCTTATAAAATTATTTTTTTTCTTCATTATCTCTCCTATTTTTTTATACTGAAATAGACTTTAAAGCTTCATGAAACTCTTTCATGCTTGCAAATCTCCCCTTTAGATCATGATGCATTGCCTTCATAATTAAGTCGGATAAAGAACTGTTCATTTGTTTATTAAACTCAATAGGAGGAAGAACATTTCCATTTATTTTATCTATAATCAGTTGTTTTATACTGGATGATTTTTTAAAAGGAGACTGTCCGGAAAAAATGTTGTAAGCAAGCACTCCAAGACTATAAATATCAGATTTATAAGAAAATAATTTCCCTTCTGCTTGTTCTGGAGACATATATTCAATAGTGCCTTTTGGCATTCCAAGAGAAAATGATGCCCTATTTATATCAAAATAAAAATCAGTAAGAAAGGGAATACCATCCTCAGAAATTAAAAAATTTGAAGGTTTTATATCTCCATGAACAATTCCTCTTGAGTGTACATCAGATAATGTATTTGCCATCGATATGAGCAAATTCAATTTTTGAGAGTCTGATAAGTTTTTTTCCTTTAGTAGATCTTCTAATGAACCTCTTCTGAAGAAGTTCGATAACATATAGAAGCTTTCATCCATGGAACCATATTTTATCAATGGAACAATATTTAGACCAACGCATTTTTCTGAAACTGTCTTTGTATTGGATATTATCTGCTTAATGTAATCAGATGATATGAATGGTGTTGGGCACATAAGTTTTAGCGCATAGATAGAACCGTCTTTATCTACAGCCTCGTACACGCGACCAAACCCCCCTTTTCCAATCTGGCGAACAATCGTGTAATCTGCAAATTTTTCCTGTTCTATCGCAAATTTCATAATTCAGAAATTAATTCAGCAATTATACTTGTCTGAAGATATTCCATATCAAATGGCTTTTTTATATAGTCTTTTGCCCCAATTTCAAGGCATTTTTTAGCTGTTTCAATATCAGCACCACCCGTTATCATAATTACATTCATATCTGGGACAAGTTTTAATATCTTCTTTAATAACTCGCAACCAGTATAATCGGGAAGAAAAATATCAAGGAGCACCAGTTTGATAGTATCTTTTTTACGAATTATTGATAAAGCCTCTTCTCCTGTTTTAGCTGTTTTTGATAAGATTCCATGTTTCTTCATTGCCGCAGACAATAGGTTCAAGACCTGTTCTTCATCGTCAACAATTAAAACTATTGGCTCTTTTTCTCTCATTTTTATCACCTCAATTTAATTTATAACTCAAGATCCAGGACCAGTTCTCTTTGAATAATACTCATATCCGTAATGGCTGGATTTTATTACAACATCAAATGCAAGTTGGTTAATAACAATTCCTATAATTTTTAACTTTCCTTTTCTAAGGATATCTAATGCCCTCAACAAGAGATGACGCGACGTTTTGTCAGATTGATAAATCATTATTATGCCATCAACAACCGTTCCAACAATACACGCATCAGCTACAGGCAAGGTAGGTGGAGTATCAACTATTACATAATCATATTCATTACGAAGCTTTGCAATTAAATCTGCAAAGTCCTGAGAAAGAAGTAATTCACCCGGATTTGGGGGGATCGTCCCCGATGTTAAGATATGAAGATTATCAATTCCTGTTGTACTAATCAGCTTATCCCAATCTATTCCTCCGAGGAGCAGGTCAGATGATGTAGAAATAGCATCTTCCAATTTTACCACACCAATTAACACATCACTTAACCCTTCTTTCTTATGGAGTTTAAATATCTCATTCAATTTAGGACGTCTCATATCAGCTTCCAGCAGGATTGTTCTTCTGCCGAGTTGAGCCATAGCTATTGCGAGATTAGTTGCAGTGAGCGTTTTCCCCTCTTTCGGGCTTGTACTTGTTATTCCGACAACATTTCCATTTTGTTTATGTTTTCCAATTGCAAATTGGATATTGGTACGCAGGGTACGATACGCCTCAGCCTCAATAGATAGAGGTGGAAAATTAAATAAAACATTATTATAAATGTCTATGGGTCTTTCTTCCTCTGATGAAGCAAAAAACCTGAAGAAAAAACTTAGCATTTTTTTAGAGGGATAAAGAAAAGAAGATGCTAAACTTTTATCCGAGCCAATTACTGGAATGTGAGCAATAACAGGCAGGCCTGTAATTCTTTCCACATCTTCAATCTTCCCTATCGAAGTATCGAGTCCTTCTGTAATAAAGGCATATATTAATGAAAGTATCAAGCCAAACAACGCCCCTGCAAAAATGTTTACAGTAGTATGTGGACGAATCTTAATTGCGGATCCCGGAGTAGCCATCGAGATTATTTGAATTTCGTCTTTGGTTTTCTCTAACTTTGCTTTATAATCGATCTCTGCTTTTAAATGATATTCTCCAAGTGTCTTTCGCATGGCCTGTTTTAATTCCCAATCTGATAGATTATCGTCATAATCATGTTTTGCTTGTGGAATTTTGGCCAATTCTGATTCGATAGTATTTATGAGATTCTTGAGTTTTATTATTCTTGGATGGTCTGCTTGATAACTTTCAGAAAGTCTTGCAAGTTCAATTTTTAATTTTGACAATTCATCTTTATATACCTCATCTGAACCAACATAAACGTTTTGTTCAGAGCTTTTCATTAGAATATTTTTTCTGGCATCAAGCTGTTTTTTTATATCGTCCAATTGTTCCTCTATGAATTTTTTTGTTTCTTCGGCATCCAGAGTTTTGCTCTTCCAGAAATCAGCTTTATATGCCATGGCATAGAGGTTTGCAAGGATTTCAGCCACCTGAGGATTTTGATCAACTATTTTTATTACAACTATATCACTTGATGAAACTGCTTCTGTTTTTAATCTTGCTTTTATGTTTTCTGGAGTAAAATCATTCAATTCATCTTTGCTTAAATCAAGTCTTATTGAGTTTATATATTTTATCTCGTCAGAGCTAAAATATTTCTCATTTTCTTTAAATCTATGGGAATTGGTCTTTTCTTTTATTATTTCGCAAACAAGATTTGCTATTGCATCTTTGTTAGCAATAAGCTCCATCTCTGACTGAATACTTGTTGATTGCCCTGCTCCATACCAGGTAATTTGAGCGCCTTCGATTGTTGCCATTGGTTGTCTTGCTGCAATTTTTATCTTACATCTGGCTTCATATTCAGGTTTTTGATTTTTCGTCATCCATATGGAAATTAAAAGAACAAGGATAAAAACGAGAATTATGTCAAAGGCGCGCTTTTGAATAATCATCCAATAATCGGCAAGATCCAAATTAAGAGCTTTATCCTTATTAAAATTTATTTCATCCGGCATCTATTTTCACCAATTCAAATTTATTTCCATTGAAGTAATTGAATAATTGATATCTTCAATATATTATATAATGAAAAATATTCAAGCAAGTAAAAGAAAAATGATTTCTCATTCAAAACCATTTTTTGACAGAAGTGATTATTTAGAAATTTCTTCTACATTGAAAATAGCTTTTGTAACAAATGGTGAGAAAGCAAGAAAACTTGCTTCCATTTCTGCAAAAATAATGGACAAAAAATGGGGGATAGCCGTTCAGAGTGGAACCGATGCACTTACCTTAGCCCTTAGTCTAATGGATTTGAAGAGTAATGCGAAAATCGCAATTCCTGCTTATGCCTGTGGAGCTATTCTTGATGCAGTAAAGTTCCATAATTTTTCCCCAATTCCAATAGATATTTCGAAGGAAAATTTGGCAATTTCAATAGAAAAGGCTTCGAGTCCGACCTTCGATGCTGTAATCGCCGCTCACCTTTTTGGGATTGCCGCGCCAATATATAAAATAAAAAATAAAAAACTAATTGAGGATTGCGCGCAATGCATTGGAATCAAATATCAGAATAAGATTATTGGCAGTTCTGGCCGATTTTCAATAAGCTCCTTTTATGGGACCAAAATCGTTTGCGCTGGACATGGCGGAGTAATCTGCGGCAATAGAGATTACGATTACGAAAAAGCAATAAAAATTCTCAAACACGATAAAATAGAAAAATGGCAGCCACATCTACATTTCTTACTTTCTGACTTAAACGCCTCTCTTGGAATAAGTCAATTCACCAAACTCGACTTTTTTTTAAGAAGAAGAAGAGAAATAGCATCTACCTATTACGAAGCCCTTGGGTACAATACCGCTTTACCGTCAAATAACATTTTTTTTAGATTTCTTATAATTCCAAATGGGACAAGTCAAAAAGAATTAATTGCGAAATTCGCAAATGCAGGAATAGAAGCTTGCAAACCGGTATATAAACCAATTTTTAAACTTATGAATATGCCCGGAGAAAATTTTCCGAATTCCGATTGGGCAGATAGAAATTTAATTTCTATCCCAATATATCCAGCTTTAAAAAGAAATGAAGTTCAAAAGATATCTCATTTTTTAAGGAAACACAAAAATGAAATCAGTTGCTGGCCACCAGCCTAATCTCTACCCCTACCCTGGATTTTTTGCGAAAATCGCAATGGTAAATTGCTTCGTAATCGTTGATAATGTCCAATATGTGAAGAAAGAATATCACAATAGGAATAAAATTAAATTTTCAGATGGAACGGCAAAGTGGCTTTCTATTCCTGTAAAAAATACAAACAGATATAAACAATTAATAATGGATGCTGAAATAGATAATAGCAAAGATTGGAGAAAAATACACAAACGCAGCATTGAGCTAAATTACAGGAAGGCACCGTTTTTCAATGATTTTTTCCCGGTAATTGAAGCACTCCTTTCTCTTGAATGGCAAAAAAATGCTGAATATAACATCGCATTTATTAAGGAAACTGCAAAATTTCTTTCCATTAAAACTCCAATTTTTCGAGCTTCAGAGTTAAATATCACAGGAGAGGCATCGAATTTGATAGCTAATATCTGCCTCAAAACAAAGTCTGAAATATACTTACACGGAATTCATGCTCTTGATTACGTTGATTTTAATCTACTTGCCGAAAAAAATATAAAAAGTCTTATACAGAAATTTTCCTGCCCACACTACCCACAACTTTATAATAATTTCATCCCTAATCTCTCAATAATAGATTTGATTATGAATTGTGGGGGAAAAAAATCTCTGGAAATAATACAACAAGGCTCTCAAATATTTACAGAAGAAGAAGCAAGAACTTATCTTTCAAAAATACCTTGAATAAAATCAATATAATAGTATTTTAATTCCCCTGAAAAAATAGCAAGGAGATTATAAATGAAAAACCTACCTGAACTAAAACTTGGTATCGTAGCAGTAAGTCGTGATTGTTTTCCTGTTTCATTATCTGAAAAAAGGAAAAACAATGTGCTCGCCGAATGTAAAAAAGTGGGAATAAAAATACATGATGTTCCAGTGATGGTTGAAAATGAAACGGATGCTTTAAAAGCTTTAAATTTTATAAATGAAAAACAGATTAATGCACTGGTTATCTACCTCGGAAATTTTGGACCCGAAACCCCAACAACATTACTCGCACAAAAATTCAGAGGCCCCGTAATGTTTTCAGCTGCGGCTGAAGAATCAACAGCCAGTTTAGCCACTCAGCGCGGCGATGCGTATTGCGGCATGCTCAATGCGTCATATAATGCAGGTCTGAGAAAACTGAAAGTTTATATTCCTGAATATCCTGTTGGGATGCCAGATGAAATAGCAAAAATGATAATGGAATTTATTCCTGTTGCAAGAACCATACTTGCCCTCTCCAGACTGAAAATTTTCTCATTTGGGCCCCGTCCTCAGGATTTTCTTGCCTGTAATGCACCTATCAAACCGTTATATGACCTTGGTATAGAAATTATGGAAAACAGCGAACTTGATCTTTATGATGTATACAAATCAGCAGAAGGAAATAAAAACATTCCTGCCGTTGCAAAAGACATGGCAAAAGAACTTGGGTCGGGAAATAAATACCCCGATATACTCAATAAACTTGCACAATTCGAAGTTGGACTTCTTAATTTTATGGAAAAAAATCTCGGAGCTTCTGAATTCGGAATATTTGCAAACAAATGTTGGCCAGCTTTCGAAAAATATTTTGAGTTCGTTCCGTGCTATGTAAACTCACGCCTTGCTTCAAGAGGAATCCCCGTATCATGTGAAGTTGATATTTATGGAGCATTAAGCGAATATATAGGTGTTTGTGCGACAGAAAAGCCAGCTACTTTACTCGATATAAATAATTCTGTTCCAGAAGACATGTATAAAGATAACAAGAATAAACTTTCTTCATATAAATTTACTGATCTCTTCATGGGCTTCCATTGCGGAAATACTGCATCAGAATGCCTCTGTGACTGCAGTATGAAATATCAATTCATTATGCATTCTCTTATGGAACCTGGAAAAGAACCAAACATTACCAGGGGAACTCTTGAAGGGCGAATAAAACCAGGTGACATAACCATATTTAGAATTCAGTCAACTGCAGATACACAGTTAAAAGCCTATATGGCAGAAGGAGAAGTTCTTGATATTGATCCCTGTTCATTTGGTGGCATCGGCGTCATTGCAATAAAGGAAATGGCAAGATTTTACAGACATGTATTGATAGAACACAGGTTTCCTCACCATAGCGCAGTGGCCTTTGCTCATGCAGGAAAAACTATTTTTGATATTTGTAAACTTATCGGTCTATCAACATCTAACATCTTTTACAATCAGTCTCCGGAGCAAAAGTACCCGACAGAAAATCCGTTTTAAAATGAAAAAAATACTTTTTTTTAATACTTTCTCACGAAGGGAGGAGGAATTTGTTCCTCTGAAAGAAGGACATGTTGGGCTCTACACATGCGGACCTACCGTTTATAATTTTGCGCACATTGGGAATTTCAGAGCATATGTGTTTGAAGACATACTTAGAAGAACTCTCAAATATTTTGGTTATAAAGTTTTTCAGGTAATGAATCTGACAGATGTTGATGATAAGACTATCAGAGGCGCTATCTCGTCAAATTTAAAATTGAATGAATTTACAGAACAATTCAAAAAAGCCTTTTTTGAAGATATTGAAATATTGAGAATCGAAAGAGCCGAAGTCTACCCGGCCGCAACAGAACACATAAATGAAATGATCGAACTCATAAAAACACTCGAAAAAAAAGGTTTCGCATATAAGGCAGATGATAATTCAGTCTACTTCTCTGTTGCGAAATTCGCAAACTACGGAAAACTTTCCAAAATTGACATGCAAAACCAGATTGCAGGTGTTCGTATAAAAGCCGATGAGTATTCCAAGGAAAATACTGCAGATTTCGCATTGTGGAAAGCGTGGGATGAAAATGATGGAGACGTTTACTGGGATAGCCCCTGGGGAAAGGGAAGGCCTGGATGGCACATAGAATGCAGCGCAATGAGTATGAAATATCTCGGAAAAACATTTGATATTCATACAGGTGGCATAGATAACATGTTCCCTCATCATGAAGATGAAATTGCTCAGAGCGAAGCAGCAAATGAGGCAAAATTTGTAAATTACTGGCTACATTGTGAACACCTGCTTGTAAATGGACAAAAAATGTCAAAATCTATGAATAATTTTTACACTCTCAGGGATCTTTTAGGGAAAGGCTTTTCAGGACGTCAAATTAGATTTCTACTCTTAAGTACTCATTATAGGAAAAAATTAAACTTTACAATGGAAATCTGCGATAAAGCTGGCCAAACTCTGGAAAATTTTGATAATTTTTTCAGACGACTCGCTTTCCTTACAAAACAAAACAGCTCTGGCGATGATGCAAAAAAAATAACAAATGAGGCTTTAGATAAATTTGAAACTGGCATAGCTAAAGACTTAAACATTTCTGAGTCTATGGCTGCAATTCATTTCCTGACCCGTGAAACGAACAAATTACTGGATGCAGCCATGCTTTCTTCGAAAGGGGCTCAAAATATACTTGATACATTTAGAAAATTTGACAGTATCTTAGCTGTTTTTGACGTGGATAATGCTACTTCATTTGAGATTCCTGACCAGATTATGAAGTTAGTTGAAGAGCGTCAAAATGCGAGAAAAGATAAAAATTACGAACTTTCTGACATTCTGCGAGAAAAAATAAATTCACTTGGATGGCTTATAGAAGATACTCCACAGGGACCGAGAATAAAAGAAAAAAAATCTTGAATAAAGTTCTCTACGTAATTTCTAAATTTTAGCAAAACAGATTAACTAAAATTCTGGGTTCTATAAAGTTTCTTTCTAAACACGGCTGGCGATTCTTTTCTAATTTGCGAAAAGACCTTTGTAAAATGATACCTATCACTAAAACCTAAACTATCGGCTATTTCTTTTATTGATTTATCAGTATAATGAAGCATAAAACAGGCTCTTTCAATTCTCAATTGTCGTAAATATTTTTGTGGAGTAATACCAAAATTTTGTCTAAAGAAACGGAGAAAAGAATTTGTACTCATTGAAATTTTTGATGCCAATTCTGTGTTGGAAATACCTTTTTCACAATGATTTTTAAGTATCTCGAGAGCTTTTTTAGCCTTTGATCTATGTAATTCTCCTGATGTCTTAAGCTGTATAGATGATAAAAAATGAGAAACTAAGGAAATAGCTTTCATCGAAGCAGTATAGTTATTTTCTTTTTCATTAAATTCTATTATTTTATTTATTAACCCTAATTCAGAGTCAGAAATTTTAAATAAGAATATCTTAGACGGTAAATCAAGTTCATCAGTTTCAACAGTAAAGTGTATATAAAAATGACCGGGTTTTATTTTCCGTTTTTCATTTTTTGATGAGAATGGGGTATCCGGAGCAATAAGATAAACATAATCAGGGGAAAGTTCAAAAAACTTTCCATCAAAGAAAATCGAAGCACCTATATTATCATTCCAGTAAAAACGCCAGTAAGGAGCTGATAAATTCCTATAGTTCCACCACTCTCCTAGCTTAGTCCAGCCTATTTGTAAAACTCTGACAGATAAAGATGAAAACATATCGTTCATACTCAAATTTCTCCTCTTTAATGTTTGAAATATACACAAATATAGTGTTTTTTTTAATTTTCAACTTTTTAATTCAATGTATTTTTTTACACAAAAAGAAAAGAAATAATATTTTTTTTCTAAAAGAAATAAATAAAGGAGTATAAAAAATGAAAAACAACAAAGGGAATGGCAGTTCTTCTAGAACAAAATGGTTTAGAGAGGCAAGATTTGGGCTTTTTATTCATTGGGGGCTCTATTCATTGGCTGCACGTCATGAATGGGTAAAAAACAAAGAAAAAATATCAAATGAAGAATATCAAAAGTACTTCGATCATTTCAACCCTGATCTCTATAATCCAAAAGAATGGGCAAAAGAAGCTAAAAATGCTGGAATGAAATATTTCGTAATTACAACAAAACATCATGAAGGTTTTTGTTTATGGGATTCAAAATATACTGATTATAAAGCGACTAACACGCCATGTGGGAAAGACCTACTTAAACCTATGGTAGAAGCTTTCAGAGAAGAGGGTTTAAAAGTCGGATTTTACTATTCTCTTCTTGATTGGCATCATCCGCATTACACGGTTGACAGATGTCATCCAATGAGAGATAATGAAGAAGAACGTAAAAAGAATGCAAACAGAGATATAAAAAAATACACTGAATATCTGCATAATCAGGTTCATGAACTATTGACTCAATTTGGACAAATTGATATCATCTGGTTTGATTTTTCTTTCCCTGGAGAAGACGGAAAAGGGAGAAAAGATTGGGATTCGGAAAATCTCGTAAAATTAGTTAGAAAACTTCAACCAGATATTATGATTGACAATCGCCTTGATTTACCGGGTGTCGGTGACTTTGAAACACCAGAACAATTCCAGCCTCCTTCTCCTCTCAAAGATGAAAATGGTAATATCAAAGTCTGGGAAGCATGTCAAACTTTCTCTGGTTCATGGGGGTATTATAGAGACGAATACAGCTGGAGAGAAAAAGAAGAACTCCTCACTACATTGATAGATTGCGTAAGTAAAGGAGGAAATTTACTACTCAATGTAGGGCCTACAGCAAGAGGAGAATTTGACGAACGTGCAAAAGACAGATTGCGTTTCTTCGGTGATTGGATGAAACGTCATTCTCGCTCAATCTATTCCTGTACGGCCGCTCCAGCAGATTTTACAGTGCCACCGGGATGTAAGTTAACATATAATCCAGAAAAGGAAATTCTTTACATTCATATACTATCATGGCCATATAAATTCCTTTTTGCAGATGGAAAATCTTACTTTGAACGTGTAGAATATGCTCAGTTCCTTCACGATGGTTCTGAGATAAAAATTAAGGATATTGATGAATGGCACCTTTCACAATTTCCAGACTCTAAAAATTTATTTTCTTTTTCATTGCCTCAGAAGAAACCTGATGTGGCAATTCCAGTAATAGAAGTATTTCTCAAGAAATCAAAATAAAAAAATAGGAGGCAGATATGAAAGAAAGAAAGGCAATAGCCGTCGAGGACTCAAATCTCAAAAATGAAAAAACGGTATTGGGCGTTTTTGCAACTTGCGATCCGAGGATTGATTCAGATTCAAGAAAACGTTCTGCAAATATTGTAAAAATGGTTGCTGATAGAATTGCAGGAAGAGTTCCTGAGTTAGATGTTGTTTACAGTAAAACGCTTGTTGACGGAGAAATTCAAGCTGATATTGTGGCAAAGTCCTTTATTAAGAGCGGAGTAAAAATATTAGTATTAGCACCTGATACATGGGCTTTTCCTCAATTAACAGCAATTTCATTGCTACAGCAATTTCCGAAGGACACTCCTTTCAATATTACATGCGGCAATAGTGGTCCTAAACCTGGAGTAGTGTACGCACATGCTCTTAATGGTGCACTCGCACAATATGGCAGGCTTGCTCATCTCAATGTAGGCTCATGGCCTGACACTGGACTTGAACCTGAAATGTCGAAACAAACTGAAGATGACCTCATTGACTGGGTATGGGCAGCTAAAACTGCGGTCTCTTTGAGAGGAAAAAGAATAGTCGTATTTGGTCATGATTCAATGGGGATGGAAACTGCACTCGCTCACGTAATAGCAACACGAAACAAATACGGCATTGAAATTACTCGTCTGGATATGAAACTCCTCGCAGATATGCTTAATAAAAAAGCTTATGATAAAAAAGAATTAGGGGAACTTCGCAGTTGGATTGATAAACATATTGGAAAACGCCTTGAAGTCCCAACGCAGGAGGACAACGAAAGGTTCAATCAAAGCCTTGCTATGTATTTAATACTCCGGGATCTTATCAAAGATATAAATGGTATTGGTGGAGGATTCATGAGTCAACTCGAATGGGGTTCAGATTTGCGTGGTATTCCTTTGCCAGTGGCAGACGTAATGGAATCTTTATTTAATAGTTCTTTTGACCATAATGGTCCCAAAAGACCACTTCCATTTGGCACTGAAGCTGACGTACAGGGGATTCTAACTATGCTATTTATGTCAGAACTCACAGGCGGGAATCCTCCTCTTTTCATGGATTTCAGAAAAGTATGGGAGCCATGGGAAATCAAAAAAGCAGCTGATGAACTCAAAATAAAATACACAAATAAAGATAAGTGGGCAGAAAAAGGATTTGTAGACGGAGATAATTCCGGAAGCGCATCTTTTGACTGGGCGGCTCTACCAGGAGCTTCTGTAGAAGAAATAATGAAAAATGTATCTATGCCTCTTGCGGACAAAGGTTATTTCCCCGGAATGGGAAATAGTGTCACATTCATCACTCCGGAAGGAATCGAAGGTATAGCAGGCAGACTCGCATATAGTTCACTTTCAAATTCATTCACTTTAATGTGGGACGAAGCAGAAACAATTTCAATGCCTCAAAAACTCAGTGAAAAAGTTCGTCATACATCAACGTGGTCATGGCCACACACATATGTATGCCCAAAATACGCAACCATGTTTGAATACAAACATTATGCTCCTGCAAATCACTTCCATATGATATGGGGATTAAAACCTGCAAGACTCCAGTTCTGGATGGATCTTACAGTTACTTTATCAGGAAACTTATGGTCGGCAAGACCAACATTTGTTCCTGGAGTAGACAGACCAATTCCTCTTCTTTATCTTTTAAATGGTGGAGAAAATACAACAAAACTCTTTCTTAACAAATGAGTTAAACTTAGATTTTGCGTTTGGTCATTGTGGTGAGGCGAAGCGGAAAAGGATGCTGGATAACCGGTCCAAATTCTTTTTCCGCAAGCGTATACACCACAATAGCCTCTTCTTGGAGTTCAATCAGCCAAAAATATGAAGAATTAAAAAACGAACCGCATTAAACTCATAAGATTTTTATATTACCCTAGTTATAATCTTTTGGCTGTTTGAACCACAAAATTTAGCTTAAATTCTCAGGAGTTTTTCAGTGAATATCAGGGAACTATAGCATTGTGTTCCCTGAGAAGTGATTTTATCTGGTCTAAATCGAGTTTTAGAGGAGTAATTCCGCTTTTTGCTGAAAGGACAGCCATTGCACCAGCGGCTTGCCCCATAGCCATACACGGAGCCTGAACACGCAAACCGCTATGAGCGAGTCTGTCAGCAGAGATGTTTCTGCCGGCAGCAATAAAGAAAGTGCTTTTTTTAGGTATCATTGCCCCTCTTGGTATTGTAGGAACAATACCATCTTTTAATTTCCAATATTTCCATTCTTTACTGTCAATTCCATGTAAATCTACGCCGTAAATTGCGTAACATAGAGAATCTTCCCATACTTTTCCTTTTTCAAAATCATCTAATGTAATAAATATTTCACCATCAATTTTTGCTGTTTCCCTAACTCCAATTTCTGGAAAAACATTCTCAAGAGAAATATTTTCAAGTCCTGCTTGTCTTTTTAACCATTTAAAAATTCTTGAGACAGCTCTACGTCCTTCAAGTTCAATCTCGGTTCTTCCTTCACTTGTGCGGGCAAGATGATTTGTTCTAATATGATTTGCATTTATTCCTCTTGACCATATTATCTGTTTGGGATCGGGGATATCAATTCGCCAACAGCCGTCTTCTGGCTTTAACTCATTTAATTCTATTGCTTTTACAAAGTTTTTTCTAAGTGCTTCAAAATCCAGCTTTTCTATGTCATACCCAGAAATTGTGAACGATAGTGTTGATGGTTGAGTTTCATCTGTTATTATAAGAGGAAGACCTGCTATTTCTGCGAGATTCGCATCGCCAGTACAATCGATTAATACCTTTGCGTTAAAATTTTTAAGTCCCGTTTTTGTACATACAGTAAGTCTCCAGATATTATCAGAATAAACAAGCTCTGCTGGCATTGAATGAAGGAGTAGTTCCGCTGAAGATTCAATCAATACTTCATCACAAACAGAAGCAAAAATATACGGATTTATAACGAGATGCCACTGTTTTGGATTGGATATATCAGGGGCATTTTTGCCCATTCTTGAAATAGTTTTTGTCACAAGTTCCCAAGCAATTCCCGAGATAATCTGTTTCCCCCAGGCAAAGAAAACGCCCGGAGCCGCGATACCAGCATTTACAATAGTTCCACCTAATCTTGAAGTTTTTTCAATAAGAAGAGTCTTTGCTCCTGCTCTTGCTGATTGAATAGCTGCTACTACACCTGCTGTTCCTCCTCCTACAATTATAACATCATAATTATTTTGTATCTTCATATTATACAATCCGTTAAATTTAGATTTTAAAATACAACTTTATTGAGAGGGTATTCTACAATGCCTGTGGCGCCTGCTTCTTTTAGTTCAGGAATAAGATCACGAACAATAAATTCATCTACAATAGTGTTAAGGGCAAACCACCCATCTTCAGCCAGAGGAGAGATTGTAGGTTTTTCCAGGGCAGGAAGCTTTTGTAAACAAAACTCAAGTTTATCTTTTGGAATATTTAACATTAATCCGACCTTTCCCTCCGCACTTAAAGCGGCTCTTAATAGTAAAGCAAGTTTTTCTATTTTCTTTCTTTTAAAATCATCATTCATTGAATTTTTATTGGCTATAAAGCGAGTAGTACTTTCACAGATAACGTCTATGATTTTAAGTTTATTTGCACGCAAAGATGAGCCCGTCTCTGTAATTTCAACAATTGCATCAGCCAGACGGGGCGGTTTTACCTCTGTTGCTCCCCAACTGAATTCGACTTTTGCCTTCACTCCATTTTCTGCGAGATATTTTCTTGTAATACCGACTGCTTCTGTTGCAATTCTTTTTCCTTCAAGGTCTTTTACGGTTTTTATATCTGAATCCTCTGGAACTGCAAGAACCCATCTAAGAGGAGCTCTCCCTACTTTTCCATAAACTAACTCAGCAACTTCAAGCACGTCAGAGCCATTTTCAATAATCCAATCTTTTCCTGTAAGCCCACAATCGAGTATGCCTTCTTCGACATAACGAGACATTTCCTGAGCTCTAATAAGCATACATTCTATTTCAGGATCATCTATAGATGGATAATACGAACGTTCTGGTATATTGATTTTATAACCCGCTTTTCGAAACATTTCAACGGTACTCTTTTCCAGACTACCCTTTGGTATACCAAGCGACAACTTTTTCATTCTTACCTTCTCCCTATTACTTTATTAAAATTTTTTCTCTGTAACTTAATTTCATTTGCGACTTTCGCAAGAAGAAAAAAAATGAAAAAGCGGGAACTCATTGCCCCGCTTTTTATGATGAAATAGACTTTATTTCGATAATCTACTTTTTCTTTGAGCGTTTTGCATTTATTGCAGCTTGAGCAGCGGCAAGTATTGCAACAGGAACTCTAAATGGACTGCATGATACATAGTTAAATCCATTTATGAAACAAAATTCAACAGAACTCGGTTCTCCGCCATGTTCGCCGCAAATACCTATCTTGAGTTTAGGTTTTGTTTTTCTTCCTTCTTTTACTGCGTGGGATATCAAGAAACCAACTCCTTCTCTGTCAAGTACCTGAAATGGATCATTATTTAAAAGTCTCTTATCAAGATAGTCATGCATAAATCCACCAATGCCATCACGACTAAACCCAAAGCTCATCTGAGTAAGGTCATTAGTGCCAAAGGAGAAGAATTCCGCTTCTTGAGCCATTTTCCCTGCCAGAATAGCGGCTCTTGGGATTTCAATCATTGTTCCATAGAGAAAATCAAGTTTTTTCAATTTGAATTTTGCTTTTATTTCCTCGGCAATAGAATCAACAATTTTTTTCTGATTTTTCAATTCACTTACATCGCAAGTGACTGGAATCATGATTTCTGGATAGCACTTTACGCCTTTTTTCTGAAGTTCTGCAGCAGCTTCGAGAATTGCACGAACCTGCATTTCTGTGATTTCAGGAAAACTTACGCCCAGGCGAACTCCTCTATGTCCCATCATTGGGTTTGTTTCGTGGAGGCTTTCACCGCGTTTTTTTACGTCTTCAACAGTGATTCCGAGCGAATCCGCAAGTTCCTTCTGTTTTTCCGGGCTTTGTGGTACAAATTCATGAAGTGGAGGATCAAGAAGCCTGATAGTTACAGGCAGATTTTTCATTGCCTTTAAGGTATCCTTAATATCTTTTTTTACATATGGGAAGAGTTCAGAGAGAGCTTTTTTCCTTTCTTCTGTGTTTGAACTTAAAATCATTTTTCTTAAGAAGAATAGAGGCTGTTCACTCCCGGCGCCATAGAACATATGTTCTGTCCTGAATAATCCTATACCTTCTGCCCCGAAAGAACGAGCAAGTGCGGCATCTTCAGGTGTATCTGCATTTGTTCTCACTCCCATAGTTCTGAATTTATTTGCAATTGCCATGAACTTTTTGAATGAGGGATTTTCAGATGCTTCTATTGTGGCTAAAGCGCCTTCATAAACAAATCCACGCGTTCCATTCAAAGATATAGTATCTCCTTCTGAATAGGACTTCCCAGCAACATTCATTTTCTTTGCGTCGAGATCAATCTTAATATCACTTGCACCTACGATACAGCATTTTCCCCATCCTCTGCACACAAGAGCAGCATGAGATGTCATTCCGCCACGAGCAGTAAGAATTCCCTGAGCAGCACGCATGCCCTCGACATCTTCCGGATTTGTTTCTTCACGTACGAGAATTACTTTTTTACCTTTTTTTGATGCAAGTACTGCATCGTTTGAACTGAAAACGATTTCGCCCACAGCTCCACCGGGTCCTGCAGGTAAGCCTTTTGCAATTATGGTTGCATTACTTTCTGCTTTAGGATCAAGAATTGGATGGAGTAATTCATCAAGCTGTGCTGGAGAAACCCTCATTACCACTTCTTCCTGTGTAATGAGTTTTTCTTTCAACATATCCATAGCCATGTTGAGGGCGGCAGTTCCAGTCCTTTTCCCTACGCGGCACTGAAGCATATAGAGTTTGCCTTCTTGAATTGTGAACTCGATATCCTGCATATCTTTGTAATGTTTTTCGAGTTTTGAGCGGATATCGCAGAGTTCTTTATAAACTTTTGGCATTGCGGTTTCCAGTGATTCAAGGTGTCGATTTTGATCATTCTTTGTGGCTTCATTAAGAGGATTAGGTGTTCTGATTCCTGCAACAACGTCTTCTCCTTGAGCATTTACAAGCCATTCACCATAGAATTTATTTTCACCGGTAGCTGGATTTCTGCTGAAAGCAACACCTGTAGCAGAATTTGAGCCCATATTTCCGAAAACCATACTTTGAACGTTAACGGCTGTGCCCCAATCATCGGGAATTCCCTCTATACGGCGATAAGCAACAGCTCTTTTTCCGTTCCAACTTTTGAAAACAGCCCCAATTCCGCCCCAAAGCTGCTTTATTGCATCATCAGGGAAATCTTTACCGAGAACTTCCTTAACTTTCTTTTTGAATTCATCACAAAGATATTTTAAATCATCAACAGTAAGGTCTGTGTCAGATTTATAACCTTTAGAATGTTTTAACTGTTCGAGCATATCATCAAGCTGTTTTCTTATCCCCTTTCCATCGGCAGGTTCGATACCTTCAGCCTTCTCCATAACAACATCCGAATACATCATAATAAGCCTGCGATAAGCATCATATACAAAACGCTCATTATTTGTTTTTGCAATGAGTCCGGGGATTGTCTTTGAGCAAAGCCCTACATTCAAAACCGTTTCCATCATTCCAGGCATTGATTTACGGGCTCCTGAGCGGCAAGAAACAAGAAGAGGATTTTTTGAATCGCCAAATTTCATTCCCATTTCATTTTCAACAAATTTAAGGGCATCTTTCACCTGTGCTTCAAGTTCTTTAGGATATTTCATTCTATTTTTGAAATATTCTACACAGCATTCTGTGGTAATGGTAAATCCAGCAGGAACCGGTAATTTCAGTTTTGCCATTTCTGCCAGATTTGCGCCCTTTCCACCCAAAAGTTCTTTCATCTTAGCATTGCCGTCAACTTTCTTGCGGCCAAAAACGTAGACATACTTCTTTTTGCTTGGCATTTTTTCCTTTCCTTTTTTTTGTTTTTTTGAAATTAAATTATTCTAATTTGCATATAAATTTATTCCATAGAAAGAGAAAGCGTCAAGAAAATAGCAGGTATTAAGATATTTTCAAATTAAAGTTTTATTTATTGAAAATTTTCAAATGCCCTGATAATCTCCTGTTCTCTGGGGTGTCCTTGATAATTGAGGAGCATAAAAACTCCGTTAACAATTACTTTATGTTTTATTCCGAGTATATTTATTTCTCCGCTTTCCCTTATCTTTTCAAGTTTCTGCCGTTGTTCAGGTTTACTAATATCATATTTATAAACTTCAAACCGAACACCATCAAGAACAAGAACAGCCCCTTCGCTAGCCTTAATCATCTCAGCAAGAGCCGGGTAAATTTTCTCGGCCTTCAATCCAGAATCGTCAAAGTAAGTAATTATGTCAACGATTGTTTTGTGTTCATTATGAACAGTAGAACAAGAAGAAAAAAAGAATACAAAGAAAATTACTATAATTGTAAAAACTTTTAAAATTTTCATTTTTTTTAATGATTAGAAGCCGTAAGTTAGCATACAAATAAAAAAAATCAAAAGGAATTATCTTCTTCCTGAACTTTTTTTTATCCTAAATTAAGCAGTTGCTATTTAAGTTGAAAGGGGAAGCACGGTCTGCCCTTGCTCTCTGATGCTGGGGGATATCGCATTTTGCCGTAGAATTTCCTGAAAGCTTGAGCAAGGAAGTGCACCCATCTGGGTCCTTGACTCAACTGCACGGCATAGGATTATAATTTGCACACAGTTTATTTTTTTTTCAGTTTTTGCTCGATTCACCCGCAAAATTTAGGTTTATAGTCACTGACAGGAAAGAGAATGCAAAGACTTTCGAAAATAATATAGTCAAGTCAATGCACGAAAGAAGATTAAATTTGTGAAAAAGAATCAGATAAGAACCACAACAAAGTGTAATCCTACCTATTCATTATTTGAATTTAAAATTATCCTGCAATTAGAATTTCTACAAAGAACCCAGTGAATTTGACTTCATTTATTGTCTAATCTCTATTTAAGTAAAATTTCGATTCTTAAGTATCAATGAGTATTTTTATTCCGAGCTCCCCTCTCGTAAGGGAAAGCAATTTTTCATGACTTTTCATTTTTTTCAATCTTATCTCCTCTCCGGACAACAAATCTTTTACTTTTTCTCCTTTGAAGAAATTTAGATCAATAATTAAATTTGCTTTTTCCCTTATTTCAGGAATAAATACAAAGAGTAGATTTTTTTTACCAGACCTACCTGCAACCACGTGGGTGAAATTACTGAAATCTTTCGAGCTTTTTTCGTTAACGTAAAAAGGATTCTCTTCGCTAAATACAACAATTAGTTCCTCAAGAAAATTCTCAAAATCAAAGTATCGTTGTTTATCATATTCATTTCCAAGATATGTTCCACAAAAAATAATTCTCCCTTTTCCAAATTGGCACATGGATATTATATTAGAATCTCTATCGTAATTTGAGAGGATTTCTAATTTTGAATCATTCTGAACAGGACACAACCATTGTGTTGGCTTAAGTGAAAATTTCTTTTTATTAAATAAGACTTTTATCGTTTTATCCTCAATTTTTCTACGACCTATTTCCTGTATTCCAGTAGCTAAAGCAATATGCCTGTCAATTGGATACCTGTATATGCCATATCTATCCCATGCACCTGTCTCACATTCACAGAAAATTACTCCACCTTCATTTACAAAATCCAGTAATTTTTCAGTTGTCCTGTCATCCATTACATTTGCTCTGGGGATAAAGAGTATTTTTATATCTTTCAATTCATCAAGGTGCTCTTCCTCCACAAAAGAACATGGAATATTTTTCACAGTCAAAGCTTTAAAATACCCTCTCATATCAGATAACACTCTAGCAGCATTTGATTCTTGCGAAAAGTGTAGATAATAGCTCTGAGGACTAAAAAATATTCCTACTTTTGGAGTAAACCTTTTATAATTTGCGAAAATCGCAGAATATTCTTTCATTGTTTTAGCAGTTATGCCTATCCCTTTCAATCTTTGTTGACTCATACCATCATTTCCAATTATGCCAAATCCCGACGATTCCGTACCAAAGACTTCATCTCTCCAACACCAAAAAAGAATTGTTGAAGCCCCGTGTGCAACGGCTTCCCAAACCCATTTTTGCTGTTTGTATGGAGGAACAGGGTCAAAGACGTCAAATCCTATTCCAACCCGTCCCCCTTGTAACTCACTTACCCAGAAAAGTTTTCTTCTAGCGGCAGAAGCAATAGCTGTCATTGCCATCACATAATCTGTATATGGCTGATCCCACCACATAGGAAAATTTGAACATCCAACTCCATCAAGAGAATCCGCAAGATACCAATCATTTCCCCTGTTCAATGCTTGTTCCATATGCGAATTGCCTGTCATATTATAACAGGGACACGGTCCATGGATTGTTACTGGGCGTTGTGGATCGATAGATTTTATGAGTTCATACCTTCTGGCCGCATGTCTATTTGTTCTTTCCGTAAGAAAATGCTGAAATGCCATCATATCAGTATAGGGGCGTGGTGGAAACTTTCCAGGAAAAACGTCTTCCCACAAATGATATCTTCTCAACCATGAAGAATTGAGTTTTTCAAGAGAACCATATTTTTCTTCAAGCCATTTACGATATGCTGAAACAGTATAATTACAATAACAGACGTATCCATCTGCCTGAACATTCCATCTTATCTCATTCCAACAATCCCAACCGGCAATATTTTTGCGATTTTTAAAGTGAGTAACTGTCTTTTCAATAAAGTCCATCATGAGTTTATTTGCTTCAGGATGATCAAAACAGGCACCCGGAGTTATGCCAAAGTGGATTTCATTTCTATTCGAAGAAATCACTTTATGTCCCATATTTGTAACCATGTAAGAGTCGGGAATCTCCCTTTCTATCCAATAAGGTTGAACTTCAGATATAGTACTTAAAACAAGATTCAATCCATTTTTTTCTGCTATATCTGCCAATTTATCGTAATCATCAAAAATAAATTTCCCCTTTTTCGGTTCAATCCAACTCCATAAGAGCCATAACTGCACTGTGTTAAGTCCAGAATCCTTTATACGTTTAAAATCATCTTCCCAATATTTTTGATTCGGGAAAGGCGGTCTGTAATACTGCGTTCCAAAATTAATCATATTTTTCTCCTCTTTTTATTGTGGTGAAAGCATATATGCATATGCATCTTTGCGAGAAATTATATTTTTTTCATAGAGATCTTTCAAACTTTTGTCCATAGTAATCATTCCATCCTTTGCGGACATTTCTATTGTTGAATTTATCAGGTGAGTCTTGCCATCTCGTATCAGGGCTTTCACTGCCGGAGTTCCAACGAGTACTTCAAATGCAGCTACGCGCCCTTTTCCATCTCTGCGTGGCAACAATCTTTGAGAAACTATTCCCAACACAGAACCTGCAAGCTGCATTCGTATCTGATTTTGCTGATGTGATGGAAATGAATCAATAATTCTATCAATACTCTGAGCACAATCATTCGTGTGAAGTGTTGCAAAAACAAGATGGCCTGTCTCAGCTGCAGTCAAAGCGGCTGCAATGGTTTCAGGATCGCGCATCTCTCCGACTAAAATTACATCGGGATCTTGTCTTAGCACATATTTTAATGCATTGGAAAATGAGAGTGTATCTGAGTGCAATTCACGTTGTTCAACAACTGCCCTCTTGTTACTATGCACATACTCGATGGGGTCCTCTATGGTGATAATATGGCATGCTCTACTGGAATTTATTATATCTATTAGACAAGCTAAAGTGGTACTTTTTCCGTGCCCTGTTGGACCTGTCATTAAAAAAAGCCCCTGTCGTTTATGAGCAAGTTCCAGGAGAACTTTTGGTAAACCGAGTTCTTCTGGACCCGGTATTCTCTTTGGTATCACTCTTACAGCGATAGCTACATTCCCTCTCTGAAAAAAGCCATTTATTCTAAAACGGAAGACAGCTTCTTTACCTGCATCTTCCCCATGAGTTCGCTTTATATTGACACTAACAGCGAAATCTATTTCGCGTTTTTCTTCAAAACTTTCTCGTTGTTTTTGATTCAATATACCGAAGAGAATTCTTTTTGTATCATTAGCCGTAAGAGATTCCGTATCAAGAGATTGTATTTCGCCATTAACCCTGACATATGGCGGTGAACCTGCAGTAATTAGAAGATCACTTGCATTATTAGCTACTGCAGAATGTAAGAGACGTTTCATATTAAGGACTTTTTCCGAATCGCTATCTTCAGAAAATCTAAAAGTTTCAGTCCCCGTTTCCATTCCCTGAGTCAAGAAGAAAAATTCTTCCTTGTTTGTAGCTGCTGCAGCTCCGTCTTCAATAGTTATTTTTCCTTCCTTATAAAGTTCGGCAAGAGATCTTGCAAAAGTTCGCATTCCTTCCTCATAGCCGCGTTTCATAATCTCTTCTAAATCGGAGAAACTTCTTGAAGCAATTGTCTTTCTTGATAGTGGTGTTGAAAGCAAGATTTCGAGAGCTGGATATAATTTCTCATTATCATCAGCCGAAGGAAGAAGACGATGCGCAACTATTCCTTCAAGAGCAAGAGAAAGATCCTCTGCTGCCTGCTCGCGAAGATGATCCGGAAAATGATTAACTATCCTCTCTATGCAAAGAGTAACATTAGCTGTATGAACAGTAGAAATAACGAGGTGCCCCGTAAGCGCCGCATTTAATGCAGCTTTCATAGTCTCAAGATCCCTCATTTCTCCTATTACAATAACATCTGGGCTCTCTCTTACAACATTTCGAAGGGCCTCCGAAAAGTCAGGCGTATCTGCTCCAAGCTCTCTTTGCGTTACAATACTTTTCTTATCATTATGCAAATATTCTATCGGATCTTCAATTGTAATTATATGTTTCGCAAAGTTTTCATTAATATGATTGACGATAGCAGCAACTGTAGTAGATTTTCCACTTCCTGCAGGGCCACAAAGCAAAATAAGACCACGTGGTTTTTCAGCGAGTTTTTCCAGAACAGATGGCAATGAAAGCTCTTGAAAACTCATATTCGAAATAGGAATAAAACGCGCAACAAAAGAAAGAGCTCCCTGTTTTATAAAGAAATTAACCCTGTATCTCATTGAGGTGTCAAGGGAAATTCCGGCATCACAACTTCCTCGTTCTGCTATACGTTTGTTTAACTCAGGCCTCAAATACCTCTCTGCAAAAGCCCTAATAGAATCCTGATCGATAATTTTATCTGACGCAGTCTTTATAGTATTTCCAATTTTATAGAATGCTTTTTTATCTGGAAAAACAAATAAATCAGCAGCTAATTTATGAGGCATAGCCCTCATTAATTCAATTATATCAGTAAAGTTACTCATACTCACAGTTTTAATAAGAATCAGGATTTTTTGAAAAAATACTATATATTTTTTTCATATCAAATTTATTTGTCCTATCATAGTTATAAATTCCATTTTGTTCTTGTTCAACATCTGTAAGTTGGGTATAACAATACCCGCAGATATGAGGTAAAGATAGTAATGCATCAACCTGTCCTTCAAGTCTTGAATAAAATTCATTTGAAGTTTTTGGCCCCTCTCCATATCCCCATGAGTCATTGGAGAATTTTTCACCATGAATCCATTTTATCCCACCAAATTCATCTACAATATATGGTTGCTCTTCATAATCGCATTCTTTTTCAGGAAAATTCCTCCATACTGAACCATTATTATTTTCAGGACTCAATTGTTTTTTTAATTTCTCTGGATCTTGTTCATAATTGTGAACTGTCCACAAATCAGTTTTTACATGCACATATCCACTTGCATCATTTACGGGCCTTAATGGATCAAGCGCCTTAGTTATATCATACAAGTCAGCATGAAGCCTGTTATGTTGAGCTTTGTCAAGTATTTCAGCTGTCTCATTAAGCGGTGTCCATGCAATTATAGAGGGATGATTCCTATCTCTTAAAACACATTCAGCCCACTCTGAAATATAATTTCTCGCTGCAATCATAGAACTCAAATTTGCACCCCAACTTGGGAATTCCGCCCATGTCAGGTAGCCAAGTTTATCTGCCCAATAATGAAAACGCTCTTCAAAAACTTTCTGATGTAAACGCGCTCCATTAAACCCTGCTTTCATCGAAAGCAAAATATCATTCTTCAATGAACTATCTGACGGGGCTGTCCATATCCCATCAGGATAAAATCCCTGATCGAGAACAAAACGTAAATAGTATGGTTTATTATTTAAATAGAAACGGCCATTTTCCAGATGCACTTTCCGCATTCCTGCATAGCTACGAACCTTATCCTGAAGTTTTTTTCCGTCCCATAACTCAAATTCTATGTCATACAAAAAAGGATTTTCAGGCGACCATATTTGAGGATTGCGAATTTCGCAAAAAAATGGCAATCCGTCAGAAGCAACAGATTCAATCTCCGTGATTAGCTTTTCATTAGCAAATATTTTTGTCTTTAACTTCATTAAACTGTTCGTCCTATAGAAAAGCGGAATGAAAATAAACTTATTTGAATCAATATCAGGTATTATTTGACAGGACTTTATATAAGTATCACCAAGCGCTTCCAGCCATACAGTCTGCCATATGCCAGTTGTTCTGGTATAAAGACATCCGTAAGAATTAAATTTTGTTGATTGCTTCCCAAGAGGTTGTACTCCAGACCGACAAAAATCTGAGACTTTTAGAACAATAGAATGTTCTCTTTCAATTTCAACAAAACGTGTTATATCAAAAGAAAAAGAGGAACTGCCGCCAAAATGCCTACCGACAAAATTTCCATCTATATAAAGTTCTGCTTCATAGTCAACCGCAGCAAAATTAATCATAATTCTCTTTCCCTGCCATTCCTTTGGCAGAGATATTTTCCTCTGGTACCACATCACCTCAATAAAATCCTTATATTCTACTCCAGATAACTTACTCTCAGGACAAAAGGGCACAACTATTTTGTCATCAAAACCATTACTCTTGAAAAATTCACGTTCATCGCCACTACGTGAGAAATCAAAAGAATACGTCCATTCACCATTCAAATTTAACCAATCTTCCCTCTCAAATTGAGGACGTGGGTATTCAGGACGTGGAATAAGGTAAGATTTTTTTTTCATAAATAACTCTCCTAATTTTTTGAATATTCAGAAATTACAGCTAATACTTCAAGGGTTTCATTTCCAAGAGCTTTTATTGAATGGCCTCTCCCTGCTCCCGTAAGAGAACTATCGCCTTCATTTAATATAAAGATATCACCATTATCATTGATTTCTGCAGTTCCTTTTAAAATATAAAACACCTCTTCTTCATTTTCGTGTTTATGAAAACCTATACTTGAACCAGGCTCTATAATGAGTCTGGCAAAAAGCCTTGTTTTTGCTTTTAGTTCGGAACCTGGTTCCCATAACTTTTCAATTTTTACTTCACCTTCACCTCCCCGCATTTTTTTGCGGTTTTCAAGAGTATAATTACCTTTCGTTTTTATCATTTTTTTCTCCTTCAATTTTTCAATTTATCTTTTAAATTTTTAACAACTGTAGAAATTATCTTTATTCTGGAAAAAAGCTTGGATTCAGCCTCAACAATTGTCCATGGAGCATAGGAGGTATTGGTTCTATATAGCATTTCCTCGGCAGCTACTTTATATTCTTTCCATTTTTCACGGTTTCTCCAATCTTCTTCAGTAATTTTCCACTTTTTATACTCATTTGTCTCGCGTTCTCTAAATCTTCTTAATTGTTCCTCTGGAGAAATTTGAAGCCAGAACTTGCAAATCAACGCTCCAGAACCGTACAAACAATATTCCATCTCATTTATCTCATCATATGCCCGACGCCAATCTGATACATCACAAAAGCCCTCAACTCGTTCAACCAGAACACGTCCATACCAACTGCGATCAAAAATAACAAAGTGCCCTTTTTTAGGAAAATTTTTCCAGAATCTCCATAAATAGTGATGACTCAATTCCATTTTATCCGGAGCGGAAACAGGTATTACATCAACACCTCTGGGATCAAGCCCCTGAATCAAGCGCCTTATTGCACCACCTTTTCCAGCGGCATCACAACCTTCAAAAACAATAATAACAGGTAATCTTTTTCTGTATGCTTTCAATTCGAGATGAAGTAAATCCTCCTGTAAACCATCAAGTCTATTTTTATATTCTTCTCTTGAGAGCGAAAGACTTAAATCTATATCATCAAGAGAAATTTTTTCTTCCTTAATATCATCAGATGTTTTATATATATTCGCATTTTTCGCAGAATACTCTTTCACTAAAGAATCCATGAATTCTGCTGTTTTTTCAAGTAATTCTCTTCTGGCAGTTTTCAGATCATTTGCATTAATTCTTAGCCACGGAGCATAGGAAGTAGAAGTTTCAGAAATAAGATTATCCATCACATCAGTATAATCTGCAAAATTTTTGTTTTGTTTCCAATCCTCATTAGAAACCCGCCAGCGAGTATTTTTATTCTTCTCAAGCTTCTTCAGTCGTTTTTTTTGTTCTTTTTTGCTTATCTCAAGATAGATTTTCAAGATTGCGGTGCCATTAGCAGCCAATGTTTTTTCGAAGTCTTTTATCCATCTTATGGTCATTCCCGATTTTTTATATCCTGACTCTACTAATTCTCCATAGTAACTTCTCTCATAAATAGCTATACGCCCGGCTTCAGGAGTATACAACCAATATTTCTGAAAAAAAATACGATTAACCGACTCTGAGAGAAGAGAAGCTGTAATCAACCTATAACCACGTGAATCAAAAAGTTGGATAAGCGCAGATATAAACCTGCCACGCCCTGCTGCAGAAGGTCCCTCAAAAATAATAAGCAAAGGTATTTTCTTTTCCCTCAACTTCCTCTGCAATTCACCTAAATGCTGCTCAAGTTCTTTTGGAATATCTCCTTTTCTTGACAAGGATAAAACTCCTAAAAAAATATTTAACAATCAAAAATAAAAATAAATTTAATACGGGATTTTGTTTTTGCAAAATAAAAGAATCTGTCCTTATATTGAAATTTTCATCGTTTCAATATAACTCGAACAAATTGGAACCTTGAATAAGAAATATCCTGTCTATACCAGACCCTAATAAAAATATATAAAGTTCTGTTTAGTAATCTGAAGAATACAATAGTAATATGTAATTTCCTGAAATTTTTATTTTTTACAGATATATTTTGATTTTAGAATTTTTTTTCAAAACTCCAAATTCCTACGAAAAATTTAGCTATAATGTGAGGTGTAAAAGATTTCCCCTAAATTTTAAATCCTGCTCTCTCTTTCTATAAAACTCAAATTATTTATCAAAATGTTCAGTATTTAGAGGAATTTATTTTATTTTTTCAAAGTTTTATTTGAATTGAGAATCTTGCGGTATATAATAACCTCAAACGTTTGAGATAAAAGTGAATATAACACAAAAAACCATAGCAAAAAAACTTGGCGTATCTGTATCGCTTGTTTCAAGGGCCTTATCTGGAAATGCCTTTAAAATAGGAGCATCACCAAAAACTATAAAACGAATAATTAAAGAGGCTAAAAAACTAAATTATAAACCAAATCCGGCTGCACTTTCACTACGCGGATACCCATCTATGTCCATCGGGATACTCGTAAAAAACTTTGATGATCCATATCTGGGACTAATAATAGAAACCATATATAAAGAAGCAATAAAAAGAGCAATGACAGTTTCTCTTGCGGGTATTCCAAAAAACAAAACAGAACTCAATTTATTACTTCGACAAAATCATAATGCAATCATCATCTGTGGTAGCAATGTATGTGGTTCATGGACAAAAAAGGTAGTTGATTCCGGGGTAAAATCTTTGCAAATAGGCTATGACAAAGATATTCCAGGCTTAAATAGAGTTTTTATAGATGAGGAAAAAGCTCTCAATCTTATACTAAAGCATTTGTTGCAAATAGGACATACAAAATTTTTGTTTGTAGGAATAAAAGATTTTTCACACATAAGGAGGTATAAAATTTTGAAATCCAGAATACTATCTCTTTGCAATACTTCAATAAAACTTGCCAAAATAGAATTTCCCAATAATTATAATCAAATCCCTGAACAATTAAAAAAATCAATAAAAAAGAATACTCCATTCACGGCAATAATTTCAGGAGACGATCTGGCAGCTATTGAATCCTTGCATTTTTTGAGAAAAAAAAATATCGCTATCCCTGATAAAATATCTATCACAGGATTTGATAATATTGCTTTTGCATCGAAAACATCACCTCCTCTCACAACAGTAGGAATAAACTTTAAGCAGATGGTAAAATATGCTCTTTCATTCCTTACAAAAAGTCCATATTCAGAAGAAGGAATCAAAATATCATTCCCTCCAAATTTATTCATAAGAAAATCAACATCAGCACCATTAGAAAAAAATACTAAAAAAAAGGAGAAAAAAAATGAAAGTTATTATCAAAGAAAACAGAAAAGAAATAGGACGCCTTGCTGCTGAGGAAGGCGCAAAGATTATTAAGAAAGCAATTGCAGATAAAGGAGAAGCAAACATCATAGTAGCAACAGGCGCCAGTCAATTTGAAATGCTTGAAGCTCTCGTTAGATTTACTGATATAAGGTGGGATAAGGTATCGGCATTTCACCTTGATGAATATATTGGTATAGACATTACACACCCGGCAAGTTTCAGGCTTTACCTATGGGAGAGATTCGTATCTAAACTTCCACTTCCGCTCAAATACTTTTATTATATAGATGGTTCAAAGAATCCAGATCAAACAATAAAAGAAGCAAATGAAACAATAAGTAAATACAAAATAGACCTTGCATTTATTGGAATTGGTGAAAACGGCCATATCGCTTTCAATGATCCTCCCGCAGATCTGGAGACCAAATCCCCATATATAATCGTAAATCTCGATCTTGCATGTAGAAGACAACAACTTGGTGAGGGATGGTTCAAAACTATAGAAGATGTTCCAGAAAAAGCCATTTCAATGAGTATAAATAAAATTCTTGAAAGTAAACAAATCATCTGCACTGTTCCGGACGAAAGAA
Organism: uncultured Lentisphaera sp.; assembly: GCA_964426675.1. GTDB lineage: Bacteria > Verrucomicrobiota > Lentisphaeria > Victivallales > GWF2-50-93 > DYMC01. The sequence goes on along the minus strand of CAYRRM010000001.1, from coordinate 131,116 downwards.
AAGCGGAAGCCGTATATAACACATTATACAGGGAAGTTTCTCCGATATATCCATCAACCTCTCTAAAACTACATCCTAATGTATCACTATATCTTGACCGTTATTCAGCATCAAAAATAAAAGATAATTACAATATACAATGAATATGTTCAGGCTCTATTTGAAGGTAAAGAACGGGTGAATTTTTCAACCTTAATGCCTCCGGGTGGCTGCAATAAGTAGAAAACTCAATACCTTGAATAATGGCGCGAATTTCGCAAAATTCCCCTTTATCATGAATTGAAAGTATCTTTGCCGGGAACAAGTTAGGGGCACTTTTTTCAGGAATATCAAAAAATTTTATCATTTCTGGTCTGATGGCAACAAAACCAGAAGAGAATTCGATTTTTTTAGACAAATCCAATTTCAACTCCCCAATATCTGCGATAGAAAAATTTTGATTTTTGCTTTCAAATCTCGCAGGAAATATGTTCTTACAACCTGTAAAATCTGCGATTATGTGTGAATTGGGATTTCTGAATACTTCTGCAGTTTTGCCAAACTGTGTTATCGTGCCATTTTCCATGATTGCGCAAAACTTTCCAAGTTCCCACGCGTCATTTCTATCATGCGATACATGTATTATTGTGATTTTTAACTTATTATGTATTTCCCTTATAATTTCCCTTATAATATCACGTGCTGGCTCATCAAGCATCCCAAAAGGTTCATCAAGAAGTAAAATTTTAGGATTTGCAGCAATAGCCCTCGCTATGGCAACTTTTTTCCTTTCTCCCCCTGAGAGATTATTCACATTCCTATCTGCGATTTTCCTCAATTCAAAAAGTCCAATTAATTCATCACAGCTTTTTAGAGCATTTTTATCTCCTCGTACTTTTAATGGGAAAACTATATTTTCTCTCACGGTCATATGCGGAAAAAGGTCATTGTGTTGAGGAACGTAGCCTACGCCCCTTTTATGGGGTGGTAATTCGCTGATTTTTTTTCCATCGAGCCAGATTTCCCCACTTTTCGGTGTAAAAAAGCCGGCAATTGTCTTGAGTAGGACAGATTTTCCTGAAGCAATTTTGCCGAGTATTACAACGTAGGAATGCCCTTCTATTTTTAGGTTCAGGTTTTTTAATTCGAAGTTAGCAAGCTCTACACTTAAGTTATTTATATCTAAAAATTTCTTACTAAAATTTTCTTTATTTATTTCCAATAAACTCATCTTAATATCTTTAAAATTTGCTCAATTAGTTCATTTCGTGTAAATGGTTTGCGAATAAAGTTCGTTTCTTCTTCAATTATTCCTTTGGTCAATATAATATCACTGGTATAACCTGACATATAGAGGACTTTACATGTCGGGAATGTTTTAAGAACCTCTTCCGCAAGTTCTTTCCCATTCATATCTGGCATAACAACATCTGTTAACAATAAATCAATCTTTTTCTCTCCTTTTATAGTTCGAAGAGCCTCTCTTGTATTGGAAAAACTTAGCACTTCGTAATTTTCTTTTTTCAAAATACTTGTGCAGATAGCCAGAATACTTGGATCATCTTCAACTACCAAAATTCTCTTCCTTTCCTCCTCTTCTTTCATAGAGATAGGAGTAGAAATATGACTTGAGGCTCCGTTCTCTTGAACAAGAGGCAGATAGATATTGAAAGTGCTACCCTTTCCGGAAGAAGTGTCAACTGTAATGAAACCGTTATTTTGTTTTACAATTCCATAAACAGTTGAAAGTCCCAATCCGGTACCATATTCTTTCGGCTTTGTCGTGAAAAATGGTTCAAATATATTGGCAAGAATCTCAGGTTCCATTCCACAACCATTATCAGATATAGATATTCTGGCATAAAATCTCTCATTAAACGTATGAATATTTTTATCAGAATCTTTACTAACATCAAAAGGCCTAACAGCTATCTCTACTTTCCCATCTTTTTCTTCCCCTATAGCATCTTTTGCATTAATACAAATATTCATGAGAACTTGTGTAAGCTGAGACGGATCAATTTTTACAGTTAACTCTCTCTCAGAAGCTGTAAATAAGAAGGAAATATTTTTTGAAAGAGTTTTTCTCAACATGTTCAGATTTTCATCAATAAATTTATTAAGTTTTATAAATTCTGGCTTTGAAATATCCCTTCTTGAGAAAATAAGAAGTTGTCTTGTAAGCTGGGAAGATTTTTTCCCGGCTTTGATGATTTCATCTATATCTTTTGCAACAGGATGTTCCGCGACTTTTTCTCTTGCAAGTTCGGCAAAACCAATTATGACAGAAAGCATATTATTAAAATCATGAGCCACGCCGCCAGCAATACGCCCTATGGCTTCGAGTTTTTGAGCTGACTGTAACTGTTTTTCAAGGTTCAATCTCTCAGTTATATCTCTCTTAATTGCTACGTAATTAATGATTTCCCCTTTTTCATCTAAAACAGGAGATATTAATGCCTCCTCATGATACTTAGTTCCATCTTTTCGCTTATTGATGAAATGTCCCTCCCAAGTCTTCTTATTAATTAAATGATTCCACAAATTTTTATAAAAATTTTCATCATGTTCACCGCTTTTTAAGATGCTGGGGGTTCTGCCTATTGCTTCATACCCGCTGAAGCCAGTCACCCTTTCAAAAGCCTTATTTACATACTTTATTATTCCAGAAGGATCTGTAATTACTATTGCTTCTGAACTATTTTCAATTGCAACAGAAAGAAGGCGTTCTTTTTCTCGCGTCCTAAATTTTTCTATGGCAATGGTAAAAATATTTGCAATAGAAGATAGCAAATCCTCATCATGTTTTGTCCACTTTTTTCTATATCTGGACTCTTCAAAACCTAAAAAGCTATAAGATCGATCTGAAAAAGAAAGCTTTACTAATAATAATGATTTTATGCCTTGCTCTTCAAAGGATTTTCTTATGATTTCATTGTTTATTGTAGAAACATCTTCAATGGCAAGAAAAGATTTTTCTCCGAATCCAGAGAAAAGTGAGTCGTATTCAGAAAATTCAATTGACCGCATTTTATCTTTTTGCGAAGGGATTCCGTCGGCACACCATTCATAAATACTTGATATCTGTCTTTTCTTTTCATCTACGTCGCAAAGATAAATTCTGGAAACTGCGAATTTTCCTTTGAGAAAATTAAAACTTTTATTGATGAATTCATTCAGAGATTCTGAGCTAATAGCAATAAAAAGTATTTTTGAACTAATTTCTTCTGCAGAAAGCTTTTCATGCAATTGTTTTTCATAAGCTTTTCTACTGGTTATATCTCGAACAACACCCCAGAGATATAATATCTGCCCGTCCTTGTTCCTAACCGCTCCAGCATGTAATTCTATAGGGAAAATTTCTCCGTTTTTGCGGATATATTCTTTCTCATAAAGACCCGAATTTCCCAATTTAATTAGCCGCTTATCCCATATTTCTTCCCTCTCCCACTTATGCCATTTTTTCGGAGTTATCTCATAGAAACTATTAAATTTTTGCAACTCTGCCAGACTATATCCAAGCATATCACAGTAAGCTTTATTTGCATCCAGAATTTTCCCATTCTCATCAGTTATAACCACTCCATCTCTACTCGCCTCAAAAATTTCTTTACATCGCTTCTCTAAAAAACTGATTTCAGCGACTTTTTTCGCAACAGCAGAACGAAGAGACTTTATCCATATAAATGAAATCAAAAGAGAAAGAAGAAGAACAAATATGATAATAAAAAGATATTTTAAATTCTCCAAGAAGATATTTTTTACAAACCATTTTTTCTGAAGATTAAATAGAATTCCATTTTCTTCCAGCAACTTTAGCCCATCATTAAATTCGGCAAGCAAAGCCTTATTACCTTTCTTAACAGCACAACAATAATCCAATGTAAATAAGGCCTTATTATTTATTTTCAAATTCTTTATTTTTTCCTTCTCAATAAGATAAGTAGCAGTCGTGATTGGTAATATCGCACAATCATAGTTACCCGCCGAAAGTTGTAAAAGCGCATCTCTCATATTAACAGCAAAATGGAGATTCCCGGATAGCCCCTCATTACGGCAATACTCCTCAGCTATGTCATCATCCTCAACCACCACCTGTAATTCCCTTAATTGAGACAAGTCTTTTATATCTCTATTAAACGAACGGCGCGTAACAGCAACATAGCTAAATGTTAGATAAGGTCTTGAAAAGTCAAAATATTTTGCCCTTTCTTTTGAATAAAATATTCCCTGAATTAAATCAATCTCACCATTCTTAAGTCCTTTTAAAGTGTTTGTCCATTCATCTAAATGAAACTTTATATCACCCCCTTTTAGTTTTGCTATTTCTTTCATAACGTCCACATTAAAACCATCCGCAATACCTTCGTTATTTATAAATTCATAAGGAGGGAAATTGCTATCCCCCCCAATGATAATCGTCCGTTGCGAAAAATCATACCTGGTAAACCAATACGCATATAAATTATTATATGTCCCGTCTACAAATAAAGCAGAAAGTTGATCGTTTAATTCAGTAAGTAATTTTTTATCCCCTTTCTTAACAGCAAAACAAAATTCCTGATAAAAGTCTTTTATTGGCTCACTAAGGATTTTTAAATTATGTCTATAATCCTGCTCCTCTAATAATCTCAAAGCAACAAGCTGATGGATAATTACCGCATCAACCTCCCCCTTTGCAAGGGCTATAAGTGCTTCTTTAAAGGTGGGAAAAGTAAAGAGATTTACTTTATATTTTTTTCTAAAAAGATATTCTTCGGCATAATCTGCCTTTCTTACAGCGATTGTCCTGCCTTCAATATCGTCAATTGAGCGAATATCATTGTTATCAGCCCTTACCACAATCGCGCCATGGAGTTTTATGTAAGGGATTGTGAAATCAAAGACTTCTTCTTTCTCTGGTGTTCTGGCTACAAGTGGCAATACATCTATCTCTCTATTTTCGAGCATTTTTTTGACATCAGCCAATACCCCAGTTTTAAAATGAACATTCTTATTAACTCTTCTGAGTGTTTCGGTGAGCAGTTCTACAGAAAATCCAGTTGGAGAACCCTTTTCATCAGTATAACAGAATGGAGGACAATCTATCTCAGCTGCAGAATGGATAAGTTTTTCTTCCGTTTTAACTACAAAAAATGGAGAAAAGAAGGAAAAGAGAAAAAATAATAGAAAAATTAGTCCTTTTGTCTTCTTCATTAAGTTTTATGACCCCAGAACTTTTTACGCTAAGCCCTCGACGGAAAATCCTCCAATTACATTAGTATCTAAAAGTTTTTTTTCAAATATTAGAATTTGAATAAAAAAAATAATGATGTATAAAAAACATTAGAGTATTAAAACATTATGAAAACAAATATAAATTTACTGTTTTTTGAATCAGAACTCTGGGAAAAAGGGATTACGTTTATAGCCGGAGTCGATGAAGCTGGTAGAGGACCTCTCGCAGGACCGGTGGTTGCCGCTGCTGTAGCTTTGCGAAATTCGCAATTAGATATCCCCCAGGTTTACGACTCAAAACAATTATCAGCTAAAAAACGAATCAAATTGAAAGATGAAATCATTTCAAATAGGAATTTTATAGTTTCAATAGCTGAAATATCCGCAAAAGAAATTGATGAAATAAATATACTAAAAGCAACTCACAAGGCAATGGCATCTGCCCTTGCGAAAATCGCAGGCGTCCAATTTGCCCTTATCGATGGACTCCCGGTAAAGGGTCTCCCCTGCCCTCACAAAGCCATAGTGAAAGGAGACTCCAAATCAGCATTAATTGCAGCCGCAAGTATAATCGCAAAGGTTCACCGTGATGAATTAATGGATAAATTCGCTGAAATTTATCCAGAATACGGTTTTAATAAACATAAAGGCTATGGAACAAGAGAACATATAGAAGCGTTAAAAAAATATGGACCATCCCCTATTCATAGAAAAAGCTTTGAACCTATAAAATCAATATTCTTTCAAAATGATTTATTTCCGCACTTATAATTATAAAAAAAATCTTTTTTAGTTTGATTTATTCAAAAATTACTGTATAATCCCATTTCCGCAAAAGAAGATAATCATTTCCTTAAAATAAAATAAAAATATAACAAACGGAGGCTGAAATGGCTGTAAAAGTAGGAATCAATGGATTCGGAAGAATCGGAAGGCTCTTTTTTAGAGCAGCTCTAAAAAGAGATGAAGTAGAAGTCGTCGGAATCAATGACCCCTTCATTGATGCAGAGTATATGGTCTATATGCTCAAATATGATACTGTTCATGGAAGATTCAAAGGAGATGTATCTTCAAAAGATGGAAAACTCATCGTAAATGGCAAAAGCATAAATGTCTACGCAGCAATGAAACCGGAAGAAATTCCCTGGAAGGAATGCGGAGCTGAAATTATCCTCGAATCAACCGGGGTATTTACTGAAATTGCAAAAGCTGAAGCGCATTTAAAAGCCGGCGCAAAGAAAGTCGTTATTTCTGCTCCTTCAAAAGATGCCCCTATGTTTGTAATGGGGGTAAATCACGATAAATATGCTGGACAAACCATTGTCTCAAATGCCTCATGCACAACAAATTGCCTTGCCCCTATAGCAAAAGTTCTCCATGATAATTTCGGCATAATCGAAGGACTTATGACAACAGTTCACGCAACCACAGCCACACAAAAAACAGTTGATGGCCCGTCAAAGAAAGATTGGAGAGGTGGCAGAGGAGCTGCATTCAATATCATCCCATCAAGCACTGGTGCTGCAAAAGCAGTAGGAAAAGTTATCCCTGAACTCAATGGAAAACTAACCGGAATGGCATTCAGAGTTCCAACTGCAGACGTATCAGTAGTTGATCTTACATGCAGACTTGCCAAGCCGACAAAATATGAAGAAATAGTAGAGGCTATGAAAAAAGCTGCTGCTGGACCTATGAAAGGTATTCTCTCTGTAACAGAAGATGATGTTGTATCATCAGATTTTATCGGGGAATCCTGCACTTCAGTTTTCGATGTAAAGGCAGGAATAGCTCTCAATGATACCTTTGTTAAAGTTGTTGCATGGTATGATAATGAATGGGGATATTCATGCAAATGCGTTGATTTGATAATTCATATTTCTAAAGCTTAAAAAGATAAAAAGTTTTTGAAAAACAGAGAATGATAGATTGTCATTCTCTGTTTTTTTTTCTCTTCACTTCTTTAAACTAAAAATTTACCTCCTTGATAAAAACTCTCAAGCAAATATATTTTATTCCTATCTGATAAAATCCGTTTCACAGAAAAACAAAATTACAAGTAGAACGTAAAATGACTAAACTCCTTATAGAAAATAAAAAAGCAAGACACGATTATCATATTCTGGAAGTATTTGAAGCTGGCATTGAATTGAAAGGAACCGAAGTAAAGAGTTGTAAATTAAAAAATATTTCTCTTAATGAAGCCTTCGCAAAAGTCGAAAAAGGTGAAGTTAAACTATATGGATGCCATATTGCTAAATATAATATGGGGACACATACCAATCATGAACCAACACGTCCAAGACGACTTCTCTTGCATAAACCCCAGATAAGAAAGATGGCACAGGCTTTAATGCAAAAAGGATTAACTCTAATTCCCTTGAATTTTCACATAAGAAATGGTTTTATAAAAGTGGATCTTGCAATAGCAAAAGGAAAAACTCAATTCGATAAAAGAGAAAAATTGAAAAAAGAAGAAGATAGAAAAACAATAAAAAAATTAATGTCTGCTAAAAGAAAATGATAAGTCCTGGATTTGAATTACAAAGAAAATGCATGGTTGAACAACAACTTATCCCAAGAGGAATAAAAAATAAGGCTGTTCTAAATGCATTTTTAAATGTCCCCAGAGAAAAATTCGTCCTGCCAGAGTATTACCTTGACGCATATCAGGATAATCCCCTCCCAATTGTAAGCGGACAAACAATATCTCAGCCATACATGGCAGCATTAATGACTGAACTTATATATAGAGAACCCCCTGCAAAAGTCCTCGATATAGGAACTGGCTCCGGATATCAAACAGCAATACTTGCATATCTCGGTTACGATGTAATAAGTATAGAAAAAATTGAAGAAGTCGCGAAATTCGCAAAAGAAAATTTAGAAGGTCTCCCATACGCATCAAAAATACGCATTATCATCGGAGATGGAAGTATTGGCTATCCAGACGAAGCCCCTTATGATGCAATAATAGTTTCAGGGGCATGTCCCAAAATACCTCATCCCCTCATAGAGCAACTCGCTCCAGAAGGAAAACTATGTATTCCATGCGGTCCACTTTACGTCCAAAAATTATTAATTGCAAAGAAAGATAAATCTGGAAAAAATATAGCTATTCAGGAAACTATAGATTGCCGCTTCATCCCAATAATAGGAAAAAATTCATTTAAATCCGTTGAATAAAACTATTATACCAGAAATTCCGTATTTCTCTAAAATTATACTTGACATTTATCTTTCCTGTATGTATAAATAATTAGATTTCAGCTTTAGTTTTTAATAAGTCAAGTATGCTTCCCAGAACACTACTGATAACAACCTAAGATGAATAAAAGAGAGGTCATAAAAGCTGTTTTAGATGGCAAAAAACCGCCATATACGCCATGGTCATTTAGTTTTACACAAGAACCCAGACAACTCCTCTCAGAATATTACGGCACTAATGATTTAGAATCTATCATGCAAAATCACATTGTAGGATTAGGAAATGCCATCGGAAGATTCGAAAACATCGGAGACAATAAAGTAAAAGATGTCTTTGGTGTAATATGGGATAGAAGTGAAGATAAAGATATTGGAGTTGTTAGTTCTATTTTACTTCCTGAACCTAAGTTATCCGACTACGAATTCCCAAATCCTTTAGATGAAAAAAATTTTTCCGATATAAATGATACTATCAAACGATTCCCTGATAGATTCAGAGTTTTCTGCATAGGATTTTCATTATATGAACGGGCATGGACTCTCAGGGGAATGGAAAACTTGATGATGGATTTTTATGATAATCCTCAATTTGTCCATGAATTGCTTGATAAAATCGCAGATTATAATATAGAACAAGTACGCAAAGCCACTAATTTTGATATAGACGCGGTCTATTTTGGAGATGACTGGGGACAACAACATGGATTACAGATGGGATATCCTTTATGGAAAGAATTCATATATCCACGACTTAGACGTATGTATGGTGCCGTTCGAGAAGCTGGCAAATATGTTTTTATTCATTCCTGTGGAGATGTGGATGAACTCTTTGATGACTTAATAGCAATAGGCCTTAATTGCTTCAACCCATTTCAGCCGGAAGTCATGGATACAACTGCTATTTTACAAAAATATCGTGGTAAACTATCTTTTCACGGAGGTCTGTCCACACAAAGAGTTCTACCATATTCTTCCCCCGATGAAGTCAAGAAAGAAAGCAGAAGACTTCTTTCCTTAGGCGCAGATGGAAGCTATATATTTTCTCCGGCTCATTCTGTTGAGGGAGATGTCCCTCTGGAAAATATAATAGCATTTATTGATGAAGCTCTAGAACAACCAGGCTTTAGAAAATTTTGCGGATAATCAACATAAATTTTGATAAAACTCAATTTACTCCTACTTTCTATATTGTTGTAAAGTATTTTTCTTAAAACTACTGAAGAGATTTTCCCATAGATAATTTCAATGACAAATCATTATTTTTCCATATCACACTATTTAATATTTCAACAAATTCAAGGGCATGATGAAAATGGGGATGTTTCATTATCCTGTGATTTTTTCTGCAATTCAAAAGAGCCGATTGTAAAAATAAAATTTCTATTGAAATAGCAAGCAATCTTTTTGGGAAAATATGAGGATATATTAGTTTCTTTATAAATATTGATACATCAATTTCTCTTCGCTTTTCTTCAAATTTCATTGCATCGTTTAAATTAACTATGAAGGGAAGAAACGGCGCAATTAGAAGAGATAAAGCTATTGACATACTAATACGAAACCTTCCTGTAGAAATTCGTTTATTCCACTCTTCAAAAAGAGCAAATAGAATTTCTTTTTTTTCTGGATTCTGCATAAATTCACTATTAAGATTTGGAAGGAAATACTCTAAAAAACCATAATCTAAAAATGTCTTCAATATTTTACCAGTGTTCTGATTTTTTAATATTTTTTCAAACTCAAGACTCAACCTTGATATACTTGTATTTCTAATTAATGGCATCAATTCCAAAAATGCTTTCTCTGTTTGCTCTTCAGGAAAAAAATCATAAATTCCAATCAACTTTAATGCTCTAAGAATTCTTACTGGATCCTCTGCAAATTTAAGAGTCGGTTCTCCAATAGTACGAAGAATTTTTCGCTCCAAATCATTTCTCCCCATTCCAGTAAAATCCAGAAATTTATTGTTAATAGGATCATAGAAAATCGCATTTACTGTAAAATCCCTCCTCCATGCGTCTTCATATGACGTTCCATAACAGTTGTCATTGGGTCTGAGCCTACCTTTTATTTCTATAAATTTTTGGGTTTCTGGCGGTTCCCTACGAAATGTGCTTATTTCTACAATTCTCCGATTTTTCGCATAATAATGAATAAGTTTAAACCTGTGCCCAATTATTCTTGTCCGACGTTTAAAAATAGTCTTAATTTCTTCGGGAGTAGCTGAAGTTGATATGTCATAATCTTTAGGCGGTATATTGAGCAACATATCGCGCACAGCACCCCCTACTATATATGTTTCATAAGAGGCTTTTTGCAATGTTGTTACAATATAAAGAATTTCTTCATCAATTTTGTTGCAATTCATAACGCAATATATATTTTTATGTTCGCTTTATTGCAGGAGGCCGCACGTAAATAAGCTCTTTTAAACTTTCCCTTTCCCAGAAAGTTGGATTGAGCATAAGCAAGCCAGAAATTGGAAAATTCCTAACAATTTTTATTTTTTTTTCAATTAAAAATTTATTATCATAATCTCCGCAAACAAAAATAATATCAGAATCATCGAAGTTATAATTTTCAAAATTTCTCCCTGCAAAGATATCAGTTAATGAACAGTTGAAATTGTCCTTCTTAAAATTGGAAATAATAGGGAGATTTTTCATATATTGATATATCACAGAATATCTACACTTTTTTTCAGGAATGATACTTGCAAATGCCATTCCTGAAGGGATTCCTCTACAAGATGTGTTTCTACCAAATGTTAACCCCTGAATCTCTACGGATAACATTCTTATCTGTGAAAAGGCTCCTGGACCACTACCAATGGTCCACTCAGAAATATCATTTATTTCTATTCGATTTTCCTTTATAACATTAGAAATCCACGACAATAAATCAAAACCATTCTTTATATCTGAATTTTCATAAACAATCGCTTTATCGAATAGCCTATTGAACGACAAGGCCAAACAAGCAGGTTGATAACTAATATCTATGGCTATAGAAATCTGTCTATCTAATTTATTTTTCATCATTTGCTTAATAAAATTTTTGTGGTAAAATGAAATTATCAAAAATTTAATACTATAAACTAAAAATAGGATTTTTAAATGAAAATTCTTCTTATAAGACATGCAGAGATGGCAGGAGACCCTTTTGTAAAACCTCTTCCCCCCGTAAAAAAATGTTTATCTAAAAAAGGGATAAGACAGGCAAAAAAACTCGGAAAAAAACTATCCACTGAAAATATTGATATTGCATTTTCTTCTCCATATGGTCGGGCTTTACAAACCGCTGAAATCGCATTGACAAAAAAAATTCCAATAAAAATTCTTGATTTCCTTCACGAATGGATGCCAGATACAAAATTATCTAATTTACCATCAACAAAATACGAGAAAATCCAAAAAATGAACTCTGAACTCTACGCAGAACAAACGTGGAAAACTGAACTCGGAGAAGGAACATTCGATATGTATGCAAGAATTTGCCCGCCATTTCTGAAAGAACTCGAAAAATTAGGAATAAAAGCTGCCTGTGGCGGTTATCTACTAACTAAAAGGGCAGAAAAGCTCAATATTGCCGTATTCGCACATGGTGGAACGCTTAACATTTTACTATCTTTCATTCTCGAATTAAGACCTTTCCCTGTGGGAAGATTTTCTTTCCTTCACACAGGAATAGCAAAAATAAAATTTTCTGAGAAAAAAAACATTTTTTACCCGTCGTTGGAAATAGAATAAAAAAATACACAAGAAATGAAAAAAGAAAAATATTATAAGACATTAAGAAAAAATGGATTATTTTGTGGAGAATGCCACTGTCATATAAATTATCCTCAAAATCCTAAAGCAGTCCGTAAATATCTAAAGGAAAATGGTATTGATTATCTTTCTTTATGTCAGGGTTGGCTTACCAATCCAAGACAAAGTATCGGACATGATGGAAAAAAACTGGCAAAATTCTTAAGGTCATTTTCCGATAGGACAGTCCATATAAGAATGGGTGCAGAATTTCCTAAAACTCGTTTCGGACACGTATGTTGGTGGCGCTTTCCTCATATATCTGATCCTTTTGGCGTATACATGAATTATCACGATACGGATTATTTCAAAATTGCGGGTATATCAAATGATAAAATAAAAAATCCTTCCGATGAAATTCCATATTCTAACGAAAGTCCGTTATTAAAAGTAGCACGCTGGAAAAAACTCGGTGGAATAACTATGTCTCCACATCCCACAAGCTGGTGGCTTGAAAATAAAAATTCAGATTTGATTTGCACCAACATATCCGTGGATTTTTGCCTGGACTTATTAACGCATCGGTTTTATGATACCCTTGTGGTAATGGGCTACGATGCTGAACAAATATTTTACCAAAATTTCTGGTTCCAGTTATTGAATATGGGATATAAAATCAATGCTGTAGCCGAAACCGATGGAGATCTAACTTCTCACCACAAAATAGGTTCTCTCAGAACTTATGCCTATTGCAATTCTCCATATTTCAGTGAAGATAAATTTTTAACTGCTATAAAGAATGGAAATACTTTTTTGACAAGCGGTCCAGTAATTTTTGCAAATACCTCAGGCGGAAAAATACCTGGCGATATAATAATATGTGATGGTCAAAAAGAGGAAATAAATTTTACTGTTTATTCATCTCCTGAAAAAGAAGAATATATTTCATGGGTTGTGATTTATAAAAATGGAAGACCAATTAAAATCTTTGACATCGAAACAAAAAGGAGTCGTGAATTTTCAGGAAAACTCTCTCTGAATACTCCTGATAAAAAAAATCTTGACTGGTACATAATAAAGGCTTACGGATCAACGAGACCAGAAAAAAAGGAATTCCTTGATATATTAAGATATTGCAAATTATGTGAAAAAGAAATCCACACGGAATACCGAAATATAAAACAACTTGCAATCACAAACCCATTTTACTTTTATGCTAAAGATTACAAAGAACCAGAACCCATAAAATCCGCTTTTTCACTTAGATTAACTGACAAAAATAGCAGGCCAATAGAAAATGCAGAAATAAAGATTATAGAACCAGATTCAGAGAAAAAATTATTTTCAAATAAAAATGGACTTGTCTCTCTTAAAAAGATATCTCCATTAGCAGAGATATTAATCAGTCATCCAAATTATACAACGAAATTCTTCTCAATATATCTGGATTATACACCGCTAAAGAAATATATGGAAAATATCTACTCTGGAAAATGGGCATTTAAAAATAAAAATCTCCAGCCAGGGCAAGTTCCCTTTTCTGTTTTTGATATAAAAAATTTAATCGGCATTTTAAGTGAAATAAATATAAAAATTTCATTGGAAGAAAAAGAAGATAAACAATGATGTATTCTGTCAAAAATATCCCTTTTGGTAATTATCTCTGTGATTTTTTCCCAAAAATTTTCTCTAAAGATAAAGGAGTCGAATTATTAGCAGAAAAAAATGATAAATATGGATATTTTATTGAACGCAACGAGAAATCAATAAAAATAAAATATTCAGATCTTTCTCACCTGGCAACAGCTGTAGGAGATATAATCTCAGGCACAGAACAAGAAAATTTTTCACATCCCCTTAATTTTAGAGGCTTAATGCTCGATTCTTCACGAAATGCTGTTTACAATATTGACTTTCTAAAGGAAACTATTACAAAGTTAGCTCTGATGGGTATGAATTACTTTTGCCTTTATACCGAAGACACATACGAAGTAGAAGGCGAACCTCTAATTGGTTATTCAAGAGGCCGCTATTCAAAAAAAGAACTAAAAGAATTTGTCTTATTTGCAGAACAATTCGGCATAACAATGTTTCCATGTATTCAAACTCTTGGACATCTCGAACAAATATTAAAATACTCTCACTATTCAGATTTTCGAGATAATGATAGAGTTTTAAATACCTCATTTCCTAAAACTTATGATTTGATTTCAAAATTAATTTCAAATGCGTCTGAACCATACAAAAGCAATCTGATACATCTCGGGATGGACGAAACATGGGGAATTGGAAGAGGAAAAACATTTAAAGCAAATACTCCTATTAACCCAACAAAAATTTACGCTGAACACGTTGCGAAAGTCGCAAAAATCTGTGAAGAAAAAGGTTTAAAACCAGTAATATGGGCAGACTTTGTCCTCGGAAGTTCAGGAGAGAAAGCAATGGATAATGAGAGTATCTCTATAATCCCCAAAAATCTTATCCTTAACTATTGGAATTACTATAGCAATGATGAAAAAAAATATCAGCTTGATATCGAAAAGATAAAGAATATGGGCTTTGATTGTATAGCTTCACCGGGACTCTGGAATTGGGGAAATTTTTTTCCTGACTTTAAGAGAGTTCGAGAGACGACTTATCCAATGATGAAAACTCTGCATCAAGAGAAATTCGAAAAAGTTATGATGACAATGTGGGGAGATGATGGTAATGAATGTTTCTTTAGTAGTTGTTGGTTGGCATTATCATATTACTTTACTTTGTGTAGAGGTATAAAAGATGTAGAAAACTCATATAGAAAAAGAGCAGAACATATATGTTGTATAGACTTTGCGAAATTCGCAAGATTTGAAAAAATCGGGCGATTACCATATGATTCTGATGGAAAGAGAATTCCAACACCAAAAATGTATTTTTATGAAGACCCTCTTTATCCTGCCGCTGTTTTAATGCATGAAAAAAACGATATACCTTTGTTTCATGGATTATCGAAATTTTATTCAAAAACAAAATCCTCTAATTTTAATAAATTATATAAATTTACTTCTCTATTCTGTGAAATAACAGCATTAAAGCTTACTATTGCTGAAAAACTCATAAAAAATTACCCATCTAATAGGAAGAAACTTAAGAAAGTCGCTAATCATCTGAAATATTTATCGAAAAAAGTTGAAAAATTACATTCATTATATAGAACTCTATGGTTGCAAGAAAGAAAGCCATTTGGCCTTGAAGAAATGGATTACAGACTTGCTGGGCTCAATGCCCGCATCAAAATATCCTCAACAACTATAAAATCATACCTGAAAGGGAAACTCAATAGAATAAGTGAACTTGAAGAAAAAATACCGCTTGAATTGTTAAAAATGCAGGATATAAATACCGCACGTAAACTTAGAACAAAATCTCTTTCATTGTGGTAACGCTATGTTTGAATTAATTATTGAAGGTGGTTCTAAACTTTCAGGAGAGTTAAAAGTCTCAGGAAATAAAAATGCTGCCTTACCAATGATAGCAGCAAGTATTCTTACAGATCAAGAACTTATTATCCATAATGTTCCCGATATCCTTGATGTAAAGAACATGATTGAAATCGCTTCTTTACTTGGAGTAGAATCAACTTTTACAAAGGGAACATTACGACTCAACGCATCAAATATAAAAAGTAATTCTTTAGATCAAGAATTATCTTCGCGACTTAGAGCTTCTATATTATTTGTCGGCCCAATACTTGCAAGAACATTCAGGGTTAATTTTTTCTCTCCTGGTGGAGATCGCATTGGAAGAAGACGTCTCGATGCTCATATCTACGGATTTAAATGTCTGGGAGCATCTTTCTTTGAAACAGATAACAATTACCTCTTAGAAGCGAAGAATGGTCTTAAAGGTAGAGAACTTTTTTTTGATGAACCAAGTGTAACGGCCACTGAAAATGTATTGATGGCAGCTGTCCTCAGCAAAGGTAGAACAATAATGAGAAATACTGCATCCGAACCACATGTAGTAGAACTTGGTCAGCTTTTGATAAAAATGGGAGCAAAGATATCAGGGTTAGGGTCTGACACATTGATAATCGATGGTGTTGAGAAACTCAATGGTGCAGAATGGACGATTGGCGCAGATCATATAGAGGCAGGCTCTTTTATAGCGTTGGCAACTGCTACAGGAAGCGATTTAAAAATTAATGGAACTAAACCATCTTCTCTATGGATGACAAGGCGTATATTTGAAAAATTTAATGCCAAATTTGAACTGAAAAAAGATTTTATAAGAGTTCCTCCAGAACAAAAACTCAAAATAAATCAGGAAATTGGAAATGCAATCCCCGTTATATCAGATGGCCCCTGGCCGCAATTTCCAACAGACATGATGAGTTGTACAATCGTAATGGCAACTCAAGCTCGAGGAACAGTAATGTTTTTTGAAAAAATGTTTGAATCAAGAATATTTTTTGTGGACAGTTTGATCTCAATGGGGGTAAATGCAGTTATTTGCGACTCCCACAGAGTAATTATCAATGGTCCCTCTCAACTTCATCCAACTGAATTAAAAATCCCTGACATCAGAGCTGGAATGGCAATGGTAATAGCCGCCCTTTGCGCAAAAGGAAAAAGTAATCTCCGTTATGCTGATATTCTTATGAGAGGATATGAAAACTTATTTGAAAAATTGAAATCTCTAAATGCAAAAATTGAATTAAAGAAATGTTGAACGATTTTTGGGAATCATTTTTCAAATTTTTAAGAACTCACCTGAATGAAATATCAATGGCTTATATAGCCACTGTTTTTAGTATTTTCGGAGATGACATACTTAAACAAATCAGAAAAAAGACAAAAAAAGAAAATTTCTTTGTTAGACTCGCAATATTTATTGCAATATGCGCATTTGGTTTTGGCATGCTTACAAGTTTTTTTGGTAGATTATTAAGCCATTTTATCAGTGGTTTTGATAATCTATTCATTCTTATAATAATTTTGGGGCTCTTTATTATTGCTGGAATAATTGCTGAAGAAAAAAGACAGTTGTAAAAAAGAGCTTTGCAAAATTCTCATAAAGTTTAATGAAATAAAGTAAAGTAATTTTTATTTTATTTCTTGATAACTATCAATGGCGTAATATATTATGAGTTCACATTTTTCAAGGTGGCTGTAGCTCAGCTGGTTAGAGCGTCTGGTTGTGGCCCAGAAGGTCGCGAGTTCGAATCTCGTCAGTCACCCCAATCTTTTCTACTTAATATTTTTTCACTATTCAAGTTGAAAAGTCTCCCTTTAAAGCAATATTAAACAAAAACCTGATAATTTTCGATTTACAAAAATGAAAAAAGAAATAAAAAAATATTCATATCCATCAAGGATTCCTATAAAGAATAGACACTGGCCTGATAATATTATAACAAAGTCACCAACGTGGTGTTCGGTGGATTTGAGAGATGGAAATCAGGCTTTGCCTATTCCAATGACACCCGAACGTAAAATATCCTATTTTAAAATGCTATGTAGTATAGGTTTCAAAGAGATTGAGATTGGTTTTCCTTCAGCTTCTCAGGATGATTATGATTTTACACGTTTACTGATAGAAAAGAAGAAAATCCCTGATGATATCAGAATTTCTGTCCTCACTCAAGCCAGAGAACATCTTGTTGCTAAAACAGTTCAAGCTCTAAAAGGCGTAAAAGAAGCAATATTGCATTGCTACGTAGCAGCTTCAGATCTCCACGCTCAATTAGTTTTCAATAAGAAGAGAGAAGAAGTTATGGAAATGTCTGTTAAAGGCACTGAATTAGTCATTAAATATCTCGAAGCAGAAAATATGCTCAAAAACATATCTTATGAGTTCTCTCCTGAAGAGTTTACGGACAGTGACCTGGATTTTGTTATCAGCTTAAGCGAAGCTGTTTACGAAACGTGGCGCTCAAAAAGTAAAAAACAGTTTATATTAAATCTTCCAGCAACGGTTGAAAGAAGGCCTCCATACCAATATGCCGACATGATAGAGTATTTTATTTCAAAATACAAATATTCTAAAGATACTATCATCAGTGTTCATGCTCATAATGATCAGGGATGTGCAGTGGCCGCAACTGAGATGGCATTATTGGCAGGAGCTCAACGAGTAGAAGGTACTCTCTTCGGACATGGAGAAAGAACTGGTAATGTTGATATTGTTACTCTTTCTCTGAATCTTCATTCAAGAGGTATAAATACAGGTCTCAATTTCAAAAATATGAACTCAATAGTAAAAGTTGTAGAAGAAAGCTCTGGAATACCTGTCCATCCGCGTCACCCTTATGCCGGCTCTCTCGTATTTACAGCTTTTTCAGGTTCTCATCAGGATGCCATAAGAAAAGGCTTGGCACAAAAAGAGAAAGCCCGTGAAATTTTCGGCATATCATGGAAAATTCCATACCTCCATATAGACCCTGCCGATATCGGCCGCAAATATGAAAAAATAATAAGAATAAATAGCCAATCCGGAAAAGGTGGTGCTGTATTTGTGCTTGAAAATGATTTTGGATACCGCCCACCAAAAGAAATGCACCCTGAAATTGGAAACGTAATTCAAAAATTAGCAGATAAGAAAAAAACAGAAATCTCAGCAGAGGAAGTGGAAGCTGAATTCAAAAAAACATTTTTCAATATAGATTATCCTCTAAAACTTATATCATTTCATTCGTCTTCAAGTTTCGACCAAAAAAATGTTATTGCTAATGTAAAATTTTCTTTGAAAAATGAACTCTTCTCTGAAAAGGCAGAAGGGAATGGCCCCGTATCAGCAGTTGTCCACGCATTAAAGCAAATTGGAAAAATTTATGAATTTAGTATTGAAGATTTCTCCGAACAAGCATTGGGACGAACAGCTGAAGCAACAGCGATTGCTTACGTATCCGTCAGAAGAAGTTCAGATAATAAAATCATATTTGGGGCTGGCGAGCACTCCAATATTGAATATGCAGCTATACTTGCCTTATTTTCTGCTGTGAACCGTGGCTGGAAAGAATGAAAAAAGTTATTGTTACTCTAATAATTGTTGCTATAGTGGCAGGTCTTCATTATCTCGTTATTAAGTCGTTTTTTAAGCCACAAGTTCAGACTGAAAAAGACACCCCCGTTCAGAATACTGATAGTAAAAATGGTATAGATAAAATTCCCCAACCCACATCCCAGGAACCGATAAAAGAAATCCTCAAACAACCTCTCAAATTTGATTATACAAATGCTGTCTTCGGAAAAATATCAGAATTACCAGATTCTTCAAAACCAAGCACTGGAATCCTTGTAGACCTCGATACAGGAAAAGTCTTGTGGGCAAAGACTCCAAGAAAACCTGTTCCAATAGCATCAATGACAAAAATGATGACTGCCCTCCTCGCATTTGAAGATGAAAAAAAACGGGATGATCTCGATATGAATACTCCAATACAAATCACAAAAACTGCAGCAAAAATAGGAGGCAGCCAACTCTATCTCGATCCGCGTGAAACATTTACATTTGGAGAACTTCTCAAGACAGTAATGATTATGAGCGCAAATGATTCTGCCCAACAAATCGCCGAATATCTCGGCAATGGAGATCTTTATAGTTTTGTAGCCAGAATGAATCAACGTGCAAAAGAACTCAATATGTCATTAACAAAATTCTTTAATCCTCATGGTCTACCAGGAAAAACACCTTCAGAAGATAATTATTCTACAGCAGAAGCTATGGCTATACTAGCAAGAGAATTACTTGAATACCCGGAAGCAGTAGAGTGGGCTTCTACAAGACTCGACTACCTTCCAAGAAAGAATTTAAATAATCCAGAGCAAGAAAAAGAACCCACAATGATAAGAAATCATAATAAACTTATCGGCGTATGCCCGGGAGTAAATGGAATGAAAACCGGTTTTACCCAGAGAGCAAAATTCTGCGTTACTGCAACCTGCGAAAGAGGAGGAAAAAAGCTTTGTGCCGTCGTAACAGGCTTCAATACACAAAAGGAAAGAGACTCATTCGTTGCAAAACTCCTCGACTGGGGATATAAAAAAATTGCTGAAAGCACCTTCGATACCCAAACAAATTCAATGGAAAATGAAATAATCCCTAAATAAAAACCAAAAAAAAAGGAAAAAAATGGAAGAAAAAATCAAAGATGTACTCGAGCAGTTAAGAGCTCACCTCCAGGCAGATGGCGGAGACCTCGAATTAATTTCAATCAATGGCAAAAACGTCAAGGTCAAACTTAAAGGAGCTTGTGGATGCTGCCCACACGCAATGATAACACTAAAAGAGGGTGTTCAGAGAGTCCTCAGAGAAGAAGTTGACCCTGAAATTGTTGTTGAACGCGAAGAGTAAAATTTTTTTCCCTATAAAATCTTCGTACAATTTAGCTGCAAGATAAATTTCATCACAGTAAAAAAATAACAATTAGTTCATCTTTAACTTGATTCTATATCGAGAAAGATAATAATTGTGATGTTTTATACTGATTGCTAAACATTTGTATTTAATCTGTTTATTTCGTGAAAAATTTAAAAACAGATATATTCTTTCTTATAAGGTATTATAATTTTTCACAAAAAAACAATTTGAGATATTTCATTCTATACGGCGCAGTTGGAATTGCCGCAACATCATTAATACCATTACAATAAGAGAGATATAGAAAATTGTGTGCTCGCCAAATTACTTTCTGGACTGGAAATTTTTCTATTCTGCGCAGTTGAGTCAAGAAGCCAGATGGGCGCACTTCCTTGCTCAAGCTTTCAGAAAATTCTACGGCAAAATGCGATATCTCCCAGCATCAGAGAGCAATCAGATGCTATCCTGTTTTTTCAACTTAAATGCCAACTGCTTTTTTAAGATAAACATCCTATATCTTTTGACTGATTGAAACACAAAAGTTAGGTTAAAAAATCTACAAAATAAACGAAAATTATTTTAATTCATTTTCAATTCTTACAAATTTTTGTGGTTCACGTCTTTCGCAAAAATGAATAAATTTAAGAGTTTTAAATGCGTCAAACCACAAATTAAATGCCTTATAACGTTTTTCCTTCGAATCAGGGGTATTGGAAACTATTTTTTCCCAAATTTTCTGAAAATTATTTTCCAAAAAGAATTCTCTTGCAATTTCATCAAGAGGATTCAGAAAAGCAGAAATGTCCTTATTGCGATTTTCGCAAAATTCCATAGCTGAAGATAGAACCATTTTTAATTCCTTAAATACAAGAGGATTATGAAAAATCTTCCTATTCCCTGATAGTATTTTCTTTAAGGCTGGCCCTGTTCCAAATGGAACTCTTTCCGACAATCTATTCGAAGGATAAACAAGCACCTCATTTATTTCGCCAACTTTGCCAGTTTTTACAAGAGATTGCAAAAAATAAAAGTCCTCTCCTCCTTTGCGTATTTTCATTCCCCCTGCCCTAATATAAGCCCTCGCAGTAAATGCCATTGCAGATCCTATACTGTGAAATGCATAAGGAGATCCAGCGTCCTTTAAACCATTTACATAATTTTTCAAATACCTCTCATAAAGTTTGATAGCATCTATAATTTCAGGGGTATTTTCGTCATTTCTATGAGAAAAAGCAATAACTGCAGCATCAGCATTTTTTTTCTCAAAAAAATTGAATAGCACTGTTAAATAGTTTTTGTTAACTAAAGTATCCGCATCAAGAGAAGCAATAAAAGAATCTTTTTCTTCAACAATTTCCAGGGCTAAATCCATCCCTATCTTCCTTGCCTCCCCTACTCCATTATCAAGTGTCAAATCCTCCATTCCATCTTTATCTGAAACAAGAAAAAAGTTTTTAAAACGATTTTGTAGTTTTTTTAAATAAGATATACTTTCTTTATTATCTGGAAGAATACTTTTCTGCAAATCCCGAGGATGATTTACGATAAAAATTATAGCCGTTCTATCCAGGAAAGTTCCAGTATTGCGTATTAAACTCTCAACAGTCTCGATTAAATATTTTCCTTCGGCATAAGAAGGAACGACAACAGCAGCTGCGAATTTCGCAAATTTACCTTTCAGTAAATATTTATTCGCAAAACTTAATTTCTGCCTGTATTTTTCTAATTCTAAATTCATATTATGAAACAAAGAATAAAAAATATTGTCATTTATAATAGTAATCTTAAAAAAAGAATTGTAAAGAGGAGAATAAAAAATGGATAAGGCAGAATTAAATGAATTACAGTTAAAAATTAAAGAAGCTTCAGCTTTTATTTCCCCATTAAAGACTGAAATAGCGAGAACTATTGTAGGACAAGAAAGACTTGTAAATCGACTTATAATGGCTCTCCTCGCAGATGGACACCTTCTTATTGAGGGGTTACCAGGATTGGCAAAAACTCTCGCTGTAAAAATTTTAGCTGGCGCCATAAATGGGACTTTTTCGAGAATTCAATTTACACCAGATTTACTTCCAGCCGACCTTATTGGGACAAACGTGTTCAATCAACAAACACAAAGCTTTCACGTGAAAACAGGACCTATTTTTGCAAATATCGTATTAGCAGATGAAATAAACAGAGCACCTGCAAAAGTCCAAAGTGCTCTCCTCGAATGCATGCAGGAAAAACAGGTAACAATAGGAGGAAAACTACATAAAGTTCCGCTTCCATTCCTCGTTATGGCAACACAAAATCCAATTGAACAGGAAGGTACATATCCCCTCCCCGAAGCCCAGATAGATAGATTTATGTTTAAAGTAGAACTCTCCTACCCTGAGAGAGATGAGGAAATTACAATAATAAACAAAATGTCTCATCCAGAACTGCAATTAACAGCAGTACCTGTTACAAGTCTGGAAGAGATAATGAATGCAAGAAAATGGGTTGATAAAGTTTATATTGATGAGAAAATTGTTGAGTACATTCTTGATATTGTTGTATCAACACGTCCAAATGAGAGAAAACAACTTTCCTCCAGACAATCCAATACAAATCTTAGTTTTCTTGATAATCTTATACAGTTTGGCGCATCCCCAAGAGCAGGAATAATGATGACTCTCGCGGCAAAAACTGCAGCATTCATGGAAGGAAGAGCATATGTAGTACCGCAAGACGTAAAAAATATAACTCACGATATTTTGAGACACAGAATAATCCTTTCATATGAGGCTGAAGCAGAAGGCGTAACTACAAATGAACTTATATCAAAAATCCTTGATGAATTAAGGACACCATAAATTATGCAGGTAAAGGAATTAATTACACAGGTAAAAAAAATCGAAATAAAAACCCGTCGAACAGTGGATGAATTATGCGCAGGGGCATATCGAAGTGTTTTTAAAGGACGCGGAATTGAATTTGATGAAGTAAGAGAATATACCGAAGACGATGATGTTCGCGATATCGACTGGAATGTAACTGCCAGAATGGGAACACCTTATATAAAAAAATATATTGAAGAACGTGAACTTAATGTAATTATAGCAGTAGATGCATCATCTTCCTTGCTTTTTGGAAGTAAAAATAAAACAAAGTTTGAAAAGGCCATTGAAATCTCAGCCTTATTGACATTCAGTGCAATCAGAAACCATGATAAAGTTGGACTTCTTTTTTTTACCGATAAAAAAGAATTTTATCTGCCTCCAAAATCTGGGAAACCACATGGAATGCGAATAATAAGAGAGCTCCTCGCACAAAAATATCCCAATTCAAAGACAAATATATCCGCTGCTCTTTCATCGCTTATGAATTTATTGAAAAAACGCTCCGTAATATTTTTACTTACTGATCTCATGGATGAAAATGACTTTTCAAAAGAAATACGCATAATAGCAAAAAAACACGACCTGATAGTGGTAAGAATTCTTGATAGATTGGAAAAAAATATTCCAAAAGCCTGCATTATAGAATTAGAAGATTCAGAAAATGGAGATTTTCTCTCTTTCGATGCCAGAAGAAAAGAACTGATTGAGAATTTTGCAAAATTCTCACAGGAAATTCATAAGCGAAATGAAGATATATGTAAACGAGCAAATGCAGATCTGATCGATATAGACTGCACCGAAGACATTTTGAAACCATTAATGAAATTCTTTAGGATGAGGGAAAAATTCCGCAAATGAAAAACGTCAAAAAAAAATTCATACGCATAATAATACTCTTCTTATTCATTATTACTGGAATAGTAATTACATCCGCTATCATAAAGTATTTCTCTATCACAACTCCAGATAAAATTTCAGAATTAAGATTTAATCTTCCTCAAAAAAAAGATTTTACACTTTGTTTCCCGATAGAGCTCCAAACAGAAATTACTCTCAACTGGAAAACCAAACCTAAAAAAATTCTGATAGAACTTCCAGAAGGACTTCAAGAAAACTCAACACCAGAATTCAAAATCTCAAAAATATCGTGGGGAAAATGTATATGGAAAATAAAACTATATATTCAAGCTTATATTCCAGGAACTTATGAAAAAATTTCCGGAAAGGCTATTTTCTCTTTCCAAAATTCAAAACAAATTGAAATTCCAATAAAATTACCCGACATAAATATCACTCCATTTGATACCAAAAATAATACAGAACTGAAAATAGCCGAAAAAATAGAGAAAAAATCCGATAAGAAATTATGGTTAATAACAGGTATTATATCTGCAATAGTACTCACCATCATAGCAGTTGTGTTTTACTTAAAAAACAAATATAGAACAAAAATAACCCCGCAATTGCCATCATGGAGTATTGCCTTAGACAAAATAAGAAATCTAAGAATTTCACAAGAAAAGGGTCTTCTCTCAGTAACCGAATCTGTTATAACTCTATGCGATATCATTAGAGATTATCTTGAAGAGCGTTTTAATATTAACGCTCCTAATATGACAACTCATGAGTTCTTGAACAGTTTAAAAAATTATCAAAGTCCCCTAAATTTAGAACAAAAAAAATTCCTCAGTAATTTCATGGAGTCAGCCGATCTTGTAAAATTCGCAAAAATGCCTCTTAGTTCAGATACAGTGGAAAAAGCTATTTCTGACGCTGAAAAACTTATAAAAGAAACTATACCAAAATTAGAAGAGGGTAAAAAAAATGCGCTTTGAAAGTCCATATTTCTTGCTTTTGTTTATACTGTTTATTCCACTTTTTTATATTGCGTGGACACGGAAAGAACCTTCTTTAATTATTCCGTCACTCAGAGCTTTTAAAAGAGCTTCTGACAATAAAAAAATCAAACTAAAAAATAAAATACCATTGATATTAGAAATCATAAGTATAAGTCTACTGATAATAGCCCTTGCTCGTCCACAAAGAGGAATAGAAGAGTTGAAACAGAGAGCTAAAGGAATTGATATTATGCTTGTCCTTGACCTATCCGGAAGTATGAATGCAATAGATATCCCTTCTGAATACAAAACCCCCCAAAGCATAAGAAGTGGAATTATTAGCGGAAAATTAAGAACAAGAGCTGAAGTGGCTAAGGAGGAACTTATAAAATTTGTAGAGAGTAGGCCAAATGACAGAATTGGTTTAATTGCTTTCGGCCCTTTACCATATCTTGCAGCGCCACCTACTCTTGATAGAAAATGGATATACAGACAAATTGAAAAATTAAATCCTGGAGAACTAGGAGATTCTACAAATATTGCAAGCTCTATAGCTTCTGCGGTATCAAGGTTAAAAAACTCTAAAGCAAAACGAAAAGTAATTATTTTATTTACAGATGGTAAACACAACACTGAAGCGAGGATTTCCCCAATACAGGCTGCGAAAATCGCAAAAGATTATGGTATTATAATTCATTCTGTTGGTATTGGAAATGAAAATGCGTTTATAGTAGTTGACACTTTGTTTGGCAAGCAACTTCAACAAATATCATTTGAATTTGATGAAAAATTACTGAAAGAAATAGCGAAACTTACAGGTGGACTTTATTTTCAAGCAAAAGATGCTGAGGGATTAAAAAATACATTAAATGAAATAGACAAATTAGAAAAAACAAGTTTTGAAGAACCTAAATTTATTGACTATAAAGAACTGGCATTTCCAATACTATCATCTGGAATCATCTTATTAATCTTGTCTTTCATACTTTCAAAGACAATCCTTCTCAAGATTCCATGATTTAATTATCTAATGAGAGTTTCTTAGAGCTTTCAATGGTGTCCCATATCATCAATTTGAAATAATGGTTCTCTATTATCTTTCAATAACATGATTGCTTTTTCAGCAGCCTTAGCTTCTGCAGCTTTTCTGCTGTTTGCAGTGGCAACAGCTAATTTTTGGTCTGCTACCCATACGGAGACAGTAAAAGTTTTCCTGTGTGGAGGCCCTTCCATTAGTTCTAATTTATAAATCGGTGAAGAATGCATTTTTGCCTGAATAAGTTCCTGAAGATATCCCTTTGGATTAAACCCACTAATAATATCAGACAATTCAGGATAAAAATGCTCTATTAGAGGGACAACGAAATCTCTTGCTGCACGCATTCCGCCGTCTACATAGATAGCTCCAGTAACAGCTTCAAATGCATCACATAACGTTGATTTTCTTCTATGTCCCTCACCCTTTATTTCCCCTCTTCCCATTCTTATATAATCTGAGAGTTTGATGTGTTCTGCAAAAATTGAAAGTGTAGACTTTTGCGTGAGAAAAGCTCGCATCTTAGTAAGTTCTCCTTCGTCTGTATCTGGATATTTCACATAAAGATAGGTTGTTACTATTAGTTGTAAAACGGAGTCTCCTAAAAATTCGAGGCGTTGATTATTGTAATTTAATGAATTTTCACCTGAATATGAAGGATGAGTCAAAGCTTCGATAAGATAATTCTCATTTTTAAATTTATATCCAATTTCCTCTATTCCTGGAAGTTTTGGATGATTTTGAGGCATTTCAATAAATTCCTTAGGAAAAATTTAGGATGACTTTAAATCAAGTATTTGAAGTTGATAATAAGTGTTATTTCGAAAATTATTTATCTGTGGAATAGCAGCTACGTCAATATACTCACTGATTTTGAATTCATCAATAGTCTTGTTAAATGCTATGAATTGTATTTCTCTATCAAAGTCATCTGCCAAGACCCCTCTACTGTGATTTTGTCCAGCAGGCGAAATATTTTTTACATGCAGCCGATTTATTCTGAAGAGAGGATTAGAATTTCCATATCCAAAAGGTTCAAGTTTGGGTAAATAAGAGAAGAAAGAATCATTTAATTCAGCAAGGCTAACAATTCCATCTATATTGATTTGAGGAATTATAGAATCTGGAGAGAGTTTTTTCTTCGTTGATTGCTCAAAAGAATCTATAAAATTTGCCAGGTCTGAATTTTTTACAGTTAATCCTGCCGCCATTGCATGCCCACCAAACCTTTCGAGGAATTGAGATGATTCCGAAAGTATTTCAAGAATATTAATATCATTTACACTTCGCGCTGAGCCATACGCTAAATTCCTCTCCTTATCAATACTAAATATTATAGTTGGTCGATTATATTCCCTTGCAAATTTAGAAGCCACTATTCCGATTACGCCCAAATTCCATCCTTCCCCAAATACTACAATTGTTGAACGATCTTGAAGGTTGCAAATTCCTGCCTGCGCTTCATGTGATATTATTGCTTCTGTTTCTTGTCTTTTTAAATTTAACTGATTTATTTCTAAAGCATATTGCCCGGCTTTATATCTATCTCTCTCTATTAACATATTCAATGCGATATTTGCCTTATCGAGTCTACCAGCGGCGTTTATACGAGGAGATAGACTATACGTGATATCGGAGGCTTTCACTTCATCGTATATATTTGCAACCTGACATAGTGCATTAATTCCAGGTCTAAGTTGTTCAGATAATATTTTAAGTCCTATACTTACCATAATTCTATTTTCACCTGTTAGAGGAACAAGGTCTGCAACTGTACCAAGAGCTACTAAATCAAGATCTCTTTTCAGATTATATTCATCTGAGCAAAGTAAATTTTCTCTACCATACTTCATAAAACCATGAGCAAGTTTAAAAGCAACCCCAACTCCCGCAAGGATATGAAGATCCCTACAATTTATATGTAATTTAGGATTTATTACAGAGAAGGCTGATGGTATTTTTGGAGAAGGCTCATGGTGATCGCTGATAATAACATCTATTTTTTTTTCCATTGCGTAGGAGACCGCATCAACGGCGGAAATACCACAATCTACAGTTATAATTAAAGCAACGTCGTTTTCCTCTAACGCCTTTTTAAGTGAATCAACTGTCATCCCATAACCATCATCAAAACGATGAGGAAGAAAAAATGAAGCGATTCCGCCATGTGCTCTGAGGATTTCATAGATAAGGGCGGTAGCTGTTACTCCATCCGTATCATAGTCACCAAATACCAATATTTTTTCTTTTTTCAGAATAGCCTGCCAAATTCTTTCAGCGGCCTTTTTTACGCCAGGCAAAATATATGGATCAGTCAGGAGAGAAATTCGTGGCTTAAGATATTCTTCTATCTTTTCTTTTGTATTAATATTTCTTGCTGATAAATAAAGAGCAACAGCCCTCGGAAGAGGATATATCTTTATGATATTTTCTATTTCTCTTTCATCAAATTTTGACTCAGCAATATTCCATAAAAATTTTCCATTCATTATTCATGTTTTTTTGTAAAAACTACCATAAAAAGAATAAAAGTCAAATTAAATCCCATAAGTGATGCAGAAAAATATTAAATTACCCTTAATTTTTTATCATCTATTTTGATATTCAATCATTAAAATTCGATTTAATTTAATATTTCAGTCATTCAGATTACATTACCCTATTTTCCATAAAAAATGCGAAAGCTACGATGTTCTTTTAGTTGTCTTCTGAATTTTTATAAAAATCAATAATAAAATTTCATTTTTTTGTATTTTTTTCTGCAGTGTGAATCAATTGTACCCCACATTTGTTATCTTCAAGTTGCAACAGCACAGCTGGGACTCGATGCTTCGTTGCTACAGTGCACTGACTTTGTGAAATATGCAGGTCAGCTTTTGATTTGTTATGATTTTTATCTTGAAATTTTCCAAATTAACATAATTTTACAACAGGAAATATTTAACCAAAGAAAAAGGAGAAAAAAATGAAAGGTAGAATTGCGA
Organism: uncultured Lentisphaera sp.; assembly: GCA_964426675.1. Classification (GTDB taxonomy): domain Bacteria; phylum Verrucomicrobiota; class Lentisphaeria; order Victivallales; family GWF2-50-93; genus DYMC01. Next base: position 101,902 of record CAYRRM010000001.1, on the reverse strand, counting down.
TCTTCTCTATTGTAACGGTGATAACGCTTACGTTTTGTTCCTGTAACAATCCAGTAAACACAGTTGAGAATGCTGATAAAAATTATGAAAGAAATTTTATTCGCAATAAACGCGTTGAAGCAAATGAGTATCTGGCAAAAAAAATCCAGATAGACAGTGTTGATTTGGAGGAATTACCAGGAGGATTGATAAAAGCACAGGTGACTGTTAGAAATATTAAGAGGGCAGATATAAAAGTTGCATATAAATTTCAGTGGTTTAATGCCTCAGGCATAGAAGTATCAACTTCTGCTCAACCATGGTTGGAAAAGATTTTACTTGGAGGAGAAGTAGTTTACCTATCTTCAGTCTCTCCTAATCCGAATTGTAAGGACTTTAAAATTTTATTAAAAGAAATGGAATAAAAAGATAGAAACATTAAGGAGTTAAGAGAAAATATGTCAGAAATAAAGCAATTTAAGACAGAAGTTCGTAAAGTTCTTGATCTCGTAATTCATTCTCTTTACACGAATAAAGATATATTCCTTAGAGAGTTAATTTCCAATGCTTCCGATGCAATTGATAAAGCTAGATTCGAGTCCTTAACTAAACCAGATATAGTTCGAAACTGGAAAATAACAATTGAAATAAATAAACGCGCAGGAGAAATAAGCATTTCAGATAATGGAATAGGTATGAATAAAGATGAAATCGAAGAAAATATTGGAACTATCGCAAAATCCGGGACAAAAGCATTTCTTGAGAAGTTAGCAGAAGAAAAGAATCTTTCTGCTCCAGAACTTATCGGGCAGTTTGGTGTGGGATTTTATTCCGCGTTTATGGTTGCTGATGAAATAATTATTGAATCAAAACGAGCAGGAACAAATGATCCTCCTGTTTTGTGGAAGTCGAAAGGGGAAGATTCTTATGAAATATCAGAGGGCAAAAGGGCAGAACAAGGTACAGAGATAAGATTAAGACTGAAAGCAAACAATGATGAGTATTTTGAATCGTGGAAAATAAAAGAGATTGTAAAAAAATATTCTGATTTCATTGAATATCCTATTCATTTATGTGAAAGTGAAAAGGGAAGCCAGAAAGAGGAATCCGAAAAACCCTTGAATTCAATGAAAGCCCTCTGGATAAGGAAACCCGAAGAACTTACAGAAGAAGATTACAAACAATTTTATGCGCATTTATCTCATTTTGATAAAGAACCATTAACAAAAATTCATTTTTCCGCAGAGGGAACAATAAACTTCAAGGCATTGCTCTATATTCCATCAGAAGCACCTCCTTTCTTCCTTCAATATCAGCATCAAAAACGCGGGGTTCACCTTTATATAAGACGTGTATTTATCTCTGATTCATGTGAAGAACTTTTACCTGAATACTTCAGATTCATCAAAGGTGTAGTAGAATCGGATGACCTACCGCTTAATATCTCCAGGGAAACTCTGCAGAAAAATCCTCAGATTGAAAAAATCAATAAAAATTTGACGCGGAAAATAATTTCTGAACTTGGGAATATCCTTGAAAAAGACAGGGAAAAATATCAGAATTTTTATTCACACTTCTCTCCAATGTTAAAGGAGGGGGTAAATAGTGACTTTCAGAATCGGGAAAAACTTTTAGACCTTCTTCTTTTTGAAAATTTCAAGGGAGATGGAAATAAAACAATTACACTAAAAGAATTTGTAGAAAAATTACCTCCCGGACAAAATAAATTGTATTACGCATCAGGAGAAAAAACTGCTCTACTAAGACATTCTCCACTACTCGACATAATAAGAAAAAATGATTTTGATGCTCTTTTGATTACGGAACCTATAGACGAGTATATTTTTCAAACGATAGGAAAATACAAAGATAAAGAATTTGTTTCCCTAAATAGTAATACTATCGAAATAGAAAAAAGTGCAGAACTTCAAGAATTAAAAAATGATGCAGAAAAAAAATATAAGGATGTCATTGAATTAATGAAAAAGACGCTGGATTCGAAAGTAAAAGAAGTCAAATTTTCCGACAGACTTACAAGCGTGCCAGCGTGTCTTTTTACAGAACAATTTGCACCAAGCCGTCAAATGGAAAAACTTATGAAAGCCATGAAGATGGATGTTCCGGAATCAAAAAAAATTCTTGAATTAAATCCTTCTCATTCATTTGTAAAGACTATCTGTGAAAAATACCAAAATTCAAAAGATGAAACGGAACTTGCAAAATTCACAGAACTTCTCTACGATATGGCTTTAATAGCAGATGGTGAAATTCCATCCAATGGACCTGAATTTATTGAAAAAATCAGCTACCTGATATCAGGTAAATAATAAAAAAAGAAGTTTTTATGGAGCATTCTCAATATAGTGGCAGATATAATCTGGAGCCCCGTAGCAATACAAATCCCAAAATATTCCAAAAAATTAATTCTATTATTACAGAGCAGTTAAATATACAATCTGACCTAACAACACGCCCAGAGAATATTTCGTTTTTTGAGGAAATTATAAGAAACCCAATACAAACGATAAATTTGCCACTAATAGGAACATTCTGTAATATGATACCTTTTGAGATTATCAGAGCAATGGGGGCTCATCCTATCCGAATGGGATGTGGAAATCCCTCTGCTGTGTCAGTAGGAGAAGAAATTATTCCTGGAGATGTGTGTCCCCTTGTAAAGGCTTCTGTAGGAATGAGCCTAATTGAAGGAAGTATCATAAGCAAAGTTTTGGCATTTATTATTCCTACATCATGTGATGCAAAAAAAAAATTAGGGGATGTTCTTTCTGATTTTAAACCTGTTTTTATGTTAAATCTGCCACCAGAACAAAATGCATATCTCTATTTAAAAAGCGCTGAAAAAGAACTAAAAAGAATGATTACTTTTCTTGAAAAAAATCTTGGATTAAAACTGAATAGAAAAAAACTTTCAAATGAAATAAAAAGTGCAAATAGGAAAACAAAGATTTTTAGGCATATTCAGGAGTTGCGAAATTCGCATCCTTACTTATTGTCAATAAGAGATCTTTTCTTGATTGTACAGTCGTCTTTTTTCAGACAAGATGAGTTCTGGTTAAGGGAAGTTGAAAAAGTTTATGCATGGTTGGAATCTAAAAGCAAGAAAGAGAGGGCAGAAAAGTTTCCTAAAAAAAGAGTTATTCTTACTGGTGCCCCCTTAATTTTCCCCAATTTCAAGATTTTAAATGTAATAGAAGAAAGTGGTGCGGAGGTAGTTGCCGATACATTATGTACAGGAGTTCATAGTTGCTTTGACCCTATAGTGGTTGACGAAGGATGGACAGGGGCATTACTGCGATCTCTCGCCATGAAATATGTATTTGCATCAATATGTCCGTGTTTTATATCTCAGGATAGTAAACTAAATCGAATAATTGATCTGGTAAGAGAGTTTAAGGCTGATGGCGTCATTAATCATGCTCTAAGGCTTTGCCAACTATGCGATATGGAAAATTATCGGACACATCAAATCTTAAGGAAGAATCAAATTCCAATTCTTGATGTTAGAACTGATTACAGTCTGGAAGATACAGAACAACTTCGTGTACGAATTGAGGCATTTCTTGAGACTTTACCTTGAATTTGAGTTTTACGTCAGAAAGAAAAAGATTATAAAAATATAAACTAATGAGGACATAGAAATAACCCTTAGTTCCCATTTCCATTTTTATCAAGGTGCTTTCGCCAATCATATTTTTCTGAAACTATCATAGGCTCAACGTGCCAAATTTTTTCAGCATATTCCTTTATTGCTCTGTCACTGGAAAATTTTCCCATTTTAGCAATATTGCAGAGTGTTTTTTGTGTCCACAGTTTTTTATTTAAATATAGATTCCATGCCTCTTCGTGTATTTCACGATAAGAAGCAAAATCTGCCATCACCATAAAAGGATCGTATCTTAAATTATCAAGTAGTGGTTTAAATAAATCTTTATTTTCATAGGAGAAAAAACCATCCTTTATTAAATCCAAAATTCTCTTTAAGTATTCATCTTTTTCTATAAATTCGCTGGCGTTATAACCTTTTGATAAGAGAGCCTTTACTTCATCAACTGTCATTCCGAAGATTAATATATTTTCCCTACCAACTTCTTCGCATATTTCTACATTTGCTCCATCCATTGTTCCAATTGTGAGAGCTCCATTCAAAGCGAACTTCATGTTTCCTGTTCCAGAGGCTTCTGTACCGGCAAGAGAAATTTGTTCAGAAATATCTGCCGCAGGAATAATTTTTTCTGCTAATGAAACACCATAGTCTTCAAGGAAAAGCACTTTCAACATTCCATCGATATCGTCATCATTATTAATGACTGCTGCGACAGAATTTATAAACTTTATTATGAGTTTTGCCATAAAGTATCCGGGAGCTGCTTTTCCGCCAAACAAAAATACATGTGGCGGCATATTTTCGATTTTACCATCTTTTAATTTCAAGTAGAGGTCTATTACATGAAGAATATTCAGGGTTTGCCTTTTATATTCGTGAATTCTCTTTACTTGAATATCGAAAATTGCATCGGTATCAAGTTTTAAGCCATATTTTTCAAAAATTAATTTTGCAAGATTTTTCTTATTTTGATTTTTACTTTGTCTGATTTTATCCAGAAATTCTTCATCTTTTTCAAACTTTAGTATTTTTTCAAGTTGAAACAGGTCATTTATCCAATTAGTACCTATTTTTTCGGTAATTATTTTTGACAATGATGGATTTGCTTTAAGAATCCAACGCCTTGGAGTTATGCCGTTTGTAACATTAACGAATTTATGTGGAGTATATTCGTAAAAATCTTTAAAGAGGCCATGTTTAAGCAATTCAGTATGTAATTTTGCAACACCATTTACTCGTGAACTCCCTGCAACAGCTATATAAGCCATTCTAATTTTTTTTTCATTTCCTTCTTCGATAAAAGACATTCTTTGAATTTTACCCATATTTCCCGGATATTTATTTGCGATTTTTCTGAGCATTTTCTGATTTATATCAAATATTATTTCCATGTGTCGTGGAAGGAGTTTAGTCATAAGTGAGACAGGCCATTTTTCAAGCGCTTCACTCATCAAGGTATGATTTGTATATGCAAAGGTTTTCGTGCAAATACTCCATGCTTCATCCCAATCAATATTTTCTTCATCAACTAATATCCGCATGAGTTCGGGGATTGCAAGTGCTGGATGGGTATCATTGAGTTGTATAATTACATTCTCATCGAGTTTTCTCAAGTCCGCCTTAAGGAACTTACAACGCAATATAATGTCCTGTAAAGTTGCTGAAACAAGGAAGTATTGTTGTTTCAGGCGTAATTCTTTACCTTCATAGTTATTATCATTTGGATATAAGACTTTTGTAATATTCTCTACTAAAGAAGCATTTAAATTAGCATTAATGTAATCTCCCTGATTAAATTTTGAGAGATTGAATTCAGTACTGGGTAAAGGTTGAGCTGACCAAAGTCTCAAATTATTCACATGACTTGTTCTGAATCCTGGTATAGGATAATCATAAGGCATAGCAAGTACATCCTCTGTTCCAATCCACTCTCTTTTATACTTCGAAGAACTGTGCCTACTCTGTTCTGTTCGTCCATAAAATCTGATTATTTTTGCCCTTTCAGGCCTTACAATTTCCCATGGATTTCCTTGTTTTAACCATGGATCTGGCTCTTCGACCTGATAACCATCTTGAATTTTTTGTTTGAATATTCCATAATCGTAACGTATACCATAACCGAAAGCTGGCAATTGAAGGGTTGTCATAGAATCAAGGAAACAAGCTGCAAGCCTGCCTAACCCTCCATTCCCAAGTCCGGCATCAGGTTCCTGTTCTTCAAGAGAAGTCAGTTCAATACCCAACTCCTTAAGAGCTTCTCTAACTTTATCCTGAATTTCGAGATTTATCAGAGCATTATCGAGAACCCTTCCCATGAGGTACTCCAAGGAAAGATAACAAACGCACTTCTGTTTTTTTTCTTCATACTCGACTCTCGTTGCAATCCACTTATCAACAAGGAGTTCTCTAATTGTCAATGCAAGAGCCATATACTTATCATGATCAGTGGCTCTATCTGGTCTCTCAGCAAGAGAGCTTGTTAAATGATAATTAAATGTCTCTTTTATGTTCTTTTTGCTAATTCCTTCTCTTACAAATGCATCTGTTTTTGTATTCACTGTTATCCAATATCCTTATATTTTTTTGTAATGATTAAATTACATTTGGGGCAAACATCAATGACAAAATAGCTTTCTGAACATGCAATCTATTTTCTGCCTGATCAAGTACAATAGATATTCTGTTGTCATCTATTATATCATCAGTAATTTCTTCTCCTCTATGAGCAGGTAAACAATGCATAACACGTACAGCAGGAGAAGCATGTTCTACTATCGCCCTATTAATTCTAAAAGGTTCCAGTAATTTTATTCTCTTCTTTGCCTCACGTTCAAAACCCATACTTACCCATACGTCAGTATATATATAATCGGCATCTTTTACTGCTTCAAAAGGATCTTTTACCCACCTAATGTTCCCTTTTCCCATATCTGGATTCCTGATTAGATCAAAATCAGGTGCAAACTCTTCTGGTGAAGACAATACAAGATTAAGTCCAGATAGTTTTGCTCCAAGTATCAATGAATTTGCGATATTATTTGAGCAATCTCCAAGATAAGCAACTTTCACTCCTTCCAGTCTTTCACTATATTCATAAATTGTAAATAAATCTGCTACTACCTGACATGGATGAAATGAATCTGTAAGTGCGTTTATCACAGGAATATTTGCGGCTTTCGCAAACTCCACAATATATTCATGCTTAGATGTCCTTATTACAACGGCGTGAAGATATCGACTCATTACTTTGGCAGTATCAGCAAAAGTCTCTCCCCTTTTTAGCTGTAAATCAGACATATCCATAAAAATGGAGTTGCCTCCTAATTCGTGGATTGCCACTTCAAATGAGACTCTTGTTCTTGTTGAAGATTTTGAAAATATCATCCCAACACTTTTTCCCGCAAGAGGTTTTTTATCCCATGATTTTCTCTTTAATTTCATTTCAGAAGCGAGTCTAATGATTTCAGATAAATCTCTTTCATTCAATTCTTCAATTGTAAGTAAATCTTTTTGCATAATTCTATCTTCTCCTTGCAAAACTGTAGTTTATTTTAAAATCTCTGACAGTATTTCAATTGCCGTGTTAACATCCTGTTTATCTATAATTAATGGTGGGAGGAGGCGTATTACGGATTCACCAGCAGGAAGTATCAAAAGTCCTTTTTTTGCAGCCTCTGAAATGAGTTTCTTTACTTCGCAATTAACTACTATTCCAATCATAAGTCCTTTGCCTCTTATCTGAACTATTTTAGGGGATTTTATTTCTTCCAGTTTTTTGAATAAATACTCAGAAATTTTCGAGCAGTTTTGAAGGATATCATCTTCTTCAAAAACATCGAGAACCGAGATAGCGGCAGCACATGCAAGTGGATTTCCTCCAAATGTGCTTGCATGACTCCCTGGCCCTAAAACAGAAGCAACATTTTTTTTAGCAATTACTGCCCCTATTGGAAAACCATTTGCCAAAGCCTTTGCCAGAGTAAGAATATCAGGTTGTACTCCATAGTTCTGGTATGCAAAAAAAGTGCCAGTCCTACCCATACCACATTGAACTTCATCGAAAATTAATAAAAGATTTTTCTCGTCACATAACTCTCTTGTCTTTTTAAGAAAATCAGGTTCAGCTGGTATAACACCACCTTCTCCCTGAATAGGTTCCATCATAATAGCAATAGTCTCTGAGTCAACAGCATTTCTTAGCGTATCAATATCATTAAATGGAACATGAACAAAACCTGGCATATCTGGAGAAAAACCTTCTCTGTATTTTTTTCTTCCCGTAGCTGAAAGGGTTGTTAGGGTTCTACCATGAAAAGAATCCAGCATAGTGATAATTTTATATCTCCCACTGGGATATCCAAACTTCCTCGCAAGTTTTATCGCTCCCTCATTAGCTTCTGCCCCACTGTTACAAAAGAAACATAAACCATCTTTGAATCCTTTATTTATCAATTTTTGAGCAAGGAACGGTTGATATTCGTTCATATATAGATTTGAAATATGAACAAGACGCGATGCCTGCTCAGTCACAGCTTTCGTTACATATGGATGGCAATGCCCAAGATTGCAAACGCTTATTCCAGAAACAAAATCAAGATACCTTTTTCCGTAAACATCCCAAACATATGCACCCTGCCCTTTTACAATAATCAGCTCAGGTGAATATGTTTGCATGAGATACTCCGCATACGCGGTTTTTATTTCATCGGCCTTCTTTTTTTCTTTCATTTGCATAGTGGTAAAAAATATAAAAGAAGTTTTTAATTTAATACTAAAAACAAAAAAAACAAGAAAATATCATAGATGTAAATAGCTTGTAAAAATTTCAATGATGGCCTGCTGTTCATAAATATATTCGCTTATTCAGCTCCATCTCCGTTTAAGTATTTCTGATATATTCTTTCCAAATCAGATACATTATATCCTTCGGATTTTAATTCTGAAATTCTCTTTTCTGCCCTAAATAATCTGCCTTCTTTTATAAGGATTAATATTGTTGCCCTACGCTCCGAATATGTTCTCTTGGGTTGAGGATTTTCGTAGGTCAAGACAATAAATAACGTAATCACCAAAATATATATAATTTTTTTATAAAAAAAACATCTTGATAGTCGATAAATCACTATCCCCGCTCCAACACATAATAAAGGAACAACCGGAATTCTAAATCGATAAAAAGGTTCAAAAATCACCATTGAAAAAAAATATGATAAAATGAACAAAAATAGCAAAAAACTAGCCTTTTGCTTATCTAAAAGCAGAGTAAAAAAAGATGTTACAGCAATAGCGTTAAAAGGAATAAATAGGACTTTTAACATTTCTGAAAAATCTGAGTGAGCATAAATAGAAAGACTGTTTGGAATTTCATAAGAAGATAAATATTTTCTAACATTTCCCAAAAATTTTGAAAATATAACTTTCCATAAATCAACATTAGATATTTTTACCTCATAACCAGGATAGTAGAAACTTATCACATTCTTCGCATTACCAGGTAAAATGGCAAATTTCGAGAAACGATAATAGTTCAAGATACATACAAAAAGAACAGGAAATAAAGCAAAAAAAATCATATAGAAAATATTCCTAAACTCAACCCTTTTCCTGACGTCTCGTAAAAATAAAAATAACAAAGGAATACAAACAACAGGAATAAAATTTTCTCTACCAAGGACTAATAACCCAGCAAAAATTCCGGAAAAAATAAAATAACTCCTTTTGAGAGTTCTATACCCTCGGATAAGAAAATAATAATATAAAATAAAAAGCAGAGAAAGTGGACCAGCTCTCAAAAAATCAAGACTTATAAGAGCCGAAGCTGCATAAAAAAAATAAATAATTGCAGATAATTGAGAATATACAAAGGGAAGTCTTAAATTTCTAGAACTTTTGTATATAAAAACAGGTATCAAAGCACATAATAACGCCTGCATAATTCTTATAATAATGATTTCTCCACGACTTAAGAAAACCAAAAATGCCAAGAAACATGTATATGCCGGAGAGTAAAGATATTTATCATTCCACATAATTCCCCTCGATAATGCAGCAGCGGCGGATAGAATACTCCTCTGATCCGTCCCTTCTTCAGGCATAGGCAGTAAATGATAACAGCGCAATTGAAATAATATTGTAAACAGTACAAAAGCATAAAGACAATAAATTATAACTACAAAATTACGATTTATAAATCTGCTCATTAGATAATTATTGCTCCTATTTTTATTTAAAGAAAACCCTTATATTCAAAAAAAATGGCAAACAAATTAATTATATGTAATATGAAAAATAGTCGCTATGCTATATAAATTAGATAAGTAAGTTCGGGTTTGCGAAATTCGCAGAAGGTCTTTTTCCAAATTTTTATCAATTCTGGGGAAGAAATTGAACAAGATATTGGAGATAACAAAAAACAAATTGTCCATCGCCATAATACTATCTGAAGAGCAGATTTGTCCCATAAACTATTTTCCATTAATTTACATCCATCTGGAATCTTTTTTGAAAGTTTTTTTTGAGATTTTTTCTTGAGATGCCTCAAGGGAAAATTGCGATTTTCGCAAATTCGATTCAAATTCAATAGAGAGATTATGCTTCAGGATTTTGCTCATTTGTTTTATATGCTGTTGCATAAGCTATTATTGAAACCATAACAGATGCTTTTTTATACTCAGCATTTCCTCCAATATCCGCATTCTCTATTCTGAGGTTACAAATCGCATTATAGCCTTCACCCCTGGCGGATTCAATAATTCTCAATACGGCTTCTCTCTGTGCCCTTTGCATTAAAATAGAATAGGATTTAATTTCTCCACCGAATAGATTTTTAAGTCCACCCGCAAATCTTTTATAATAGTCACTTGCGACAGTTACTTCTCCTATAAAAAGTTTAGGAGTCGGAGAGTCTAGAGAAATTGAATGAAATATCTTTGTATCAGTAACTTTAAAACCCTTGCATTTTTTTTCTCTCTCTTCGAGATTTCTCAAATGCCTTCTTTCTGAGAGAGAGCCTAAAAGAAAAGCTATTGGCACCAATAATATAAGCTGTATTAGAATGTCCATAAATTTAAGTCAACTCTTCTATTTTCTCTACCATAACAGCGGTACCATATGCGTATAATTCAGCTGCGCCGGCAGTTACTGCACTTGTGCAAAAGCGAACATTAACAATTGCATTTGCTCCGAGTTGCTGAGCTTGAGCGATCATACGCTCCATAGCTTCCCTTCTTGCTTCGGTAAGAAGTTCCGTATAGCCTTTTAATTCTCCCCCAACTAAATTTTTTAGACTTGCGGCGATATCTCTTCCTGCATGTTTCGCTCTGACAGTATTACCTTGAACAAAGCCTTTAAGTTCGACAATTTTATAGCCTGGTATAACCTCAGTATTTACAATAATCATTTTATCACCATCCTTTATAAAAAATTAGATAAGGTTTTATTTTTTTACAAGTTCCTTTTTTTGATGCTGCTAATAACAAGACTTTTGCTATTTTTTTTAAATATCAAGGTCTTTTACACTTTCGGCATATTTTTCTATATATTCTCTTCTTGGTTCAACGTCATCTCCCATGAGAAGGGCAAAGATCCTTTCAGCTTCAACGGCATCCTGCATAGTTACTTTTATCATCTTTCTATTTGCAGGATCCATTGTAGTTTCCCATAATTGTTCTGCGTTCATTTCACCAAGACCTTTATAACGAGTGATATGGGTTCCCTGTTTTCCAACTTTTTTTATCGCTTCAAAAAGCTCTATAACCGACTTTGCTTCAGAAATTTTTTCTTTTTCCGAATAAATTTCAAACCGCACTGAACTACCGTTACCATCATAAATTGCAGACAATTTGTATCCGAGTTTTTTCATATCTTCAGAGAGTTCGGTACATACAGAATGTTCATTTATAGAGATATGTTCTATCATGGCTGAAACTTTCCTCTTTAACTCTACTTCATTAATGGAAGACTCGTCCATTCCTTTTGCTTTTTCCATTGCAATAAGTTTATCAAGAAGACGTTTTTCCTCATATGCAATTATATCTGCCTCTTCCTGGTCATTATAGGCATAAAATGATTTTATTTCACCATCATTTACGATTATCTTTGAAATAGGAAATTTTGAATCCTTTTCAGAGTTAAAATACTTAATAGGATCAAGACCATTTCTCTTAAGTATATTTGAGATTTTTAATGCCGTTCCGCCTAATGATAGAAGGTGTATAAGTTCTTCTTTGCTAAAAATTTTACCTTCCGTTTTTACAGTTACATCATCAGAACCAAGCTCAACTAAATATTGATCCAATTGTTCCTCTGTTTCTATATACCTTTCTTTTTTCTTCCTGCGCACTTTATAAAGAGGTGGTTTAGCAATGTAAACATATCCAGCCTCTATTAATGGTTTCATCTGACGGAAAAACAAAGTCAATATAAGAGTTCTGATATGAGAGCCATCTACATCGGCATCTGTCATTATAATTATCCTGTGATAACGACTTTTTGAAATATCAAAATCGTCCTGTCCCACGCCACATCCTATTGCAGCGATTAGGGACTGAATTTCCTTATTCTGCAGGATTTTGTCAAGTCTTGATTTTTCTACATTCAACAATTTTCCTCTTATAGGCAAAATGGCCTGAAAGTTACTGTCTCTACCTTGCTTTGCTGAACCGCCTGCTGAATCCCCTTCAACAATATATAGTTCTGATTTTGCAGGGTCTCTCTCTGAACAATCTGAGAGTTTTCCTGGTAATGAAAATCCTTCGAGGGCTCCTTTTCTTTGAACAAGTTCTCTAGCTTTTCTTGCTGCTTCTCTCGCACGCGCTGCTGTAAGAGATTTTTCTACAATCATCTTTGCTGACTGTGGATTTTGCTCCAAGAAAGCACCAAGTTCATCATTTACAACCGATTCGACTATTCCACGAACTTCGCTATTGCCAAGTTTCGTTTTTGTTTGACCCTCAAATTGAGGATCAGGAACTTTTACACTTATTATTGCTGCAAGACCTTCACGCACATCACTACCGGAGACAGGTTTTTCATTTTTCAAAAGATTTGCACTTTTAGCATAATTATTTATAGTCCTTGTGAGTGCAGCTTGAAAACCTGAAAGATGGGTACCGCCTTCTATGGTATTAATATTGTTAGTATAACTAAATATATTTTCGGCAAAACCATCATTATACTGCATTGCAATTTCAACATCAACCCCATCTTTTTCTTTGTGGATATATATTACATCATGCAAAATCTGTTTATTTGAGTTCAAGTGTTTTACAAATTCAGAAATCCCTCCTTCGTAATAGAATACTTCACTACGCACTTGTTCCGCTCTCTCATCTGTAAGAGAAATGCGCAAGCCTTTATTGAGAAATGCAAGTTCTCTCAAGCGATTAGCGAGAATATCCCATGAAAATTCTTTTACGAGAAATATAAGCCCATCAGGTTTAAAACGGACTATGGTTCCCGTTTTATCAATTGGTCGTATCTTTACAAGAGGGGAAACAGTATTTCCTCTTTCAAATCTGATATGAAACAGAAAACCATCTCGCATCACTTCTACTTCAAGCCACTCACTTAAAGCATTTACACACGAAACTCCTACTCCATGTAGACCTCCAGATACCTTATAAGCTCCGTGGTCAAATTTTCCCCCTGCATGAAGTTTCGTCAAAACAAGCTCTACTGCAGGAATATTTTCCTCTGGGTGTATATCAACCGGAATACCTCTACCATCATCTTTTACAGAAATAATGTTATTTGGATGAATAATCACATCTATATTTTTCGCATATCCTGCGAGGGCTTCATCAACGCTATTATCAACAACTTCATAAACTAAATGATGAAGACCTCTCTCCGAGACGTCTCCAATATACATACTTGGGCGTTTTCTAACAGCTTCAAGCCCTTCAAGAACTGTTATCTTATCAGCCTTATAATCTGAACCAACAGTAGAATTTGGAATTTTTTCTTCATTTTTCAGAATATCTTCACTCATATTTAAAAGCCTTTCTCATTTTTTTATTAATAAATATTACAAAGAGATAATTTAGCACTTTTTATAATAATTTCATATATTTCTATAAAAAAATTGAAAGAACATCCTGATAAAGAGTATCTTGAAATGAAAATATTTTTCGAATTTTTCTTTAATTAGATAAAAAGGAATAAGAAAAAGTTCTGATGGCAAGTTCTTCTGATACGTTCAGGCTCATAGTTTTTATAAAATCTTCTGTATTATGAAGATAAGTCAAAGCCTTATCTTTATCTAACTTATTCTTATTATCGTAATTCATTATTATTTCAGGGTTTGGCAAGGTTTTGAGTTCAATACCAATAGAAAGTTGATACAATTCCACGAAATAAGAATGAATTAAGCTAAGCAAGCGTTGCCTAAAAAGTAAATACTCAGATGATTTAGACGCTTCAAGACGTTCAAGTATTTTTTTCTGTAATTTTTCATCTATACTATTGTCTTCCAACTTCGTTTTCCATTTTTCTAACACTTCTCTTTCTGCATCTTCCTTGAGTTGACTGAATATTGCAATTAAATCTATAGCAGAGCTTTCAACATCCTGTAATTTGAGATTATTAACACAAGAAAGTTTTTCAAAAATTTGCAACGTTTTTTGATAAATTTCTCCTGAATAAGTTTGCGAATTTCGCAGAATTGTTATCCTTTGACATCTTGAACGGACAGTTGGAAGAAGTTCTTGCGGATTGCCAGTACATATGATAAAGATCGAATCGACAGGCGGTTCTTCAAGAGTTTTAAGAAATGCATTTTGCGCCTGTTGCATCATAGTATCAGCATCATATATAATTCCAATTTTTTTTTCAGCAAAAAAAACTGCTTTGTAGTAAAAAAGAGACTGAAACCACCGAAGAGAATCTTCTTGATTTTCGTCCTCTCCAATAGGAATTTTTCTTGATTTAGATGTAGGCATCAAATAGTAAAGCTCTGGATAAGTTCCGGTTGCGATTTTCGAACAAATATCACAATACCCACAGGCATCATAATCAGATGTCTTATTCTTACACAATAAAGCTTGAACCATTGCAGTAGTAAAAGATTCTGTTAAATTTTGGTCATCGCAATGAAGCAGATATGCGTGGGCAATTTTTCCATTTCTAATGGCATTTTTTAAGGCTCCAACTATCAATGGAAACTCTTTTTCAAATTCTATCAAAGGCATTATTAAGTTCCTTTATTATCTGTGATTTTACTGCTTCTATTTCTTGCATTGCGTCGATAACCTTTACGCGTTCAGGTTCCTCCTGAGCTATCCGGAGAAATCCCTCCCTGACTCGTCTGTGGAAGTCTATTTTTTCTGATTCTATTCTGTCTTCCACAAAAAGGGTTTCCTGTCTTTTACTGGCTCTTTTTTCTATCTCCTCAGGTAATAAATCGAGGATGAAGGTGATATCGGGTATTAGACCTATCGTTGCGAATGAATTTAACTGTTTCACAAATGAGATATCTATTCCTCTGGCATATCCCTGGTATGCAGTAGTAGAGTCCATAAAACGGTCTGTAATTACAGTAACTCCTTGCTCTAGAGCTGGTTTAATAAAAGTTTTGACATGTTGAGCTCGGCTTGCGGCAAATAGAAGAAGTTCTGCTTCATCTACAACAGCGTCAGGTCCAGTAAGATGTTTTACAATTTTTCTTATTTGCTCTCCAATTTCAGTACCTCCTGGTTCACGAGTTGTAATTACGGAGATTTTTTTTGACCTCAAGTATTCACTCAGTAGAGCTATTTGAGTTGTTTTTCCAGCGCACTCAGGCCCCTCAAAACTTATAAATATTCCTTTACCTTTTTCGATTTTTTTTTTCATATTTTTAAATTAAGATGATAAATTTTAAAAATAAAACTCTTATGTTATATTCCCTATTATTTAAATAACACGAAATATTGCCATAAAAAATGATGAATGCAAATCTTGAAAATGAAAAAATTTCCAAACAACTGCCTTTATTTTGTTTGATGCTTTTTTCATTCTTTTTGATATATTTTATACCTCAGATTGGAATAACAGATTTCCGCTGGAATAAAGAGTCCTTATATACTGCTATATCTATTGAAATGAATTTTTCCCACCCTGTAACTGTAGCCCATGGGGAGTTAATTAGTGAAACATATCCGCTTTTCCCAATGCTTGTAGCTTTGCTTATCAAACTAATGGTGCCAGTTTCATCAGCGGCTCGTATCATTTCAGTAATATTTATACTTGCTACAACGATTGCAATCTGGGTAACAGCAAAACGTGCATTTAACATACAAGCAGCGTTTGTTTCATCATCGGTTTTCTTCTCCTCGGTAATTATAGTTGATAAAGGGATGGAAGGTTTGCCGGAAACTCTTGCTTTCTTTTGGCTTTTCCTCGCCTGGGGTACGTGGTTTACACTCGGAATCCAAAGAAGCCTATGGAATGCTGCATGGTTACTTTCCTTCACCTTTTGCGGTTTATCATTTTATACTATTGGTTGGGAAGCTTTATTTTATTTTTTTCTCCCATTAATTTTTCTGAGAAGACCGCTCAGTATATGGTCAAGATTGAATAAATTTGGTTTTTATACTGGAATATCTGTATTAGCTTTTTTTGTAATAATATGGAGTTATCCACGCTGGATTGAGGGACAGGATATCCCTTTTAGAAATATCGCCAATGAATTTAGCAGTGGTTATCTACGACAAATATTATTTTTTCCTTTTGATTTTTTTCTTAGGACGTCACCATGGATATTAATAATATGGCCAGTATTTTGTGCTGAATACGATGAAATAGAAAGAAACCCGGTTTTTTCAAGATATCTCAAAACAATTTTTTTCACATTATTTTTCATAAACTGGTTTTTACCGGATAATGATCCTCGAAAATTTTCTCTTATGATGATCCCCCTTTCGATACTTTCAGGTTCAAGGTATAAAATTCTTACAAGACGTTATTCATTAAAACTTAATTCTTTTATTATCTATCTATTTCGTATTTTACTGATATTATCTGTATTTTTCTTTATCTTTTACATATCCCCTCAAAGTATAATCAAAAGATTATCGAATTCAGAAAAAATACTACTATTACATTTGAATTTCTGGAAAATAGCAATTATTCAGATTATTATTTCACTCATGATTTGTATATATGTAGAAAGAATGTATTCCCTCAAAAAACTCCCTGTTTTTAAGGCATTGCTCTTGTTATCCACTGCCACGATGTTGCTTTTCTGGGCCGTAAATGCTCCATATCGTGCACAAAATAACGAGCAGAGAAAATGGGCAGCAGAAATAAAGAGAGTAATTGGAGATGATTTTCACGGGGATATTGTCATATATGAAACAAAAGAAGTTCCTGGTGACTTCTATGGTGTTATAAACTATCTTGGTTGTAAAGCAAGAAGACTTCAAAAAGGTCTTTCAGACATTCCTAAAAATGAATCAACTATATTCCTGATTAGTTCTGATATTCCGGTGATGCCTGAAAGGATTTGGACAAAAAAAATTACATTTAACGTAAAAAAACGAGATGTTTTTTTGTGGGAAGGGGTATCTATAAAAAAAATTCCACCTCCTAAATAAAAATATTCTCCAAGTAATTAAGAACTTTTTTCTACAGAAAAGTATGAAAAATATTATATTTGAAAAATGCGAAAATCTCGAAAAATTCGTATCTGAGTGGGGTTTTGAGAAGTTCCGTGTAAAACAAATAAATAACTGGATTTTTAAACATTTTACGCCTTCTTTTGATGAAATGAGTAATATTCCTTCAAAATTGATAGAAATTTTGAAGAAAAATTATTATATAACTTCAGGAAAAATAATAAAAATTAACTGTGATAACAACGATAGAACAAAGAAAATTCTCATAGAGTTTGAAGGAGGAGACTCCGTTGAAAATGCCATAATAGCAACTTCAGATAGAATTACTTTTTGTCTCAGCACGCAATCTGGCTGCCCTATTGGATGCGTATTCTGTGCAAGTGGAAAGCTCGGTTTTAAAAGAAATCTTACTAGAGAAGAAATTATTGATGAATTTATTTTCTGTTCAAAAGAGACAAGAAAACCCGATAATATTGTGATTATGGGAGTTGGTGAACCATTACTCAATCTGTCAAATTTGCTTGAAGCTTTGCATATTATAACATCTCCAGATTTTTTCTCAATTTCTCCACGGAGAATTACAATTTCAACAAGTGGAAACGTTCCAGGAATCTTAAAATTATCTGAAGAAAAAAAACAATGGAACTTAGCTATATCATTGCATACAACAAATGATACTATCAGAAAAAAAATCATTCCAAATTGTCAATACAAAATAAAAGATATTATTT
The DNA here is from genome assembly GCA_964426675.1 of uncultured Lentisphaera sp. GTDB lineage: Bacteria > Verrucomicrobiota > Lentisphaeria > Victivallales > GWF2-50-93 > DYMC01. The sequence continues at coordinate 83,972 of CAYRRM010000001.1, read as the reverse complement.
CAGCAGTAAATTTATATAAAAAATCTACAGGGAGAATTGTTACCATCGAGTACGTTTTAATAGATGGATTAAATGATACGGAAAAAGATGCGATTGAATTAGCAGCTATTGCAAAGACAAACAATATGAAAATAAATTTAATACCATTTAATCCACATCATCTTTCGAATTATAAGAGACCCAATACAGACAAAATTAAGGCATTTGAAAATACGCTCAAAAAGTGTAATGTCCCTTTCACCATACGATTAGAGAAAGGCGGAAATATAAATGCCGCATGTGGTCAACTTATGGCCTTAAATTCAAAAAAGATGGAGAAAAATTATGCAGGAAGAAATTAGAAAAATATTAATTGCAATTGGAGAAAACCCTGAACGCGAAGGGTTGAAAGATACACCCAAAAGAGTAGAAAAATCCCTTCAATTCCTCACATCAGGATATAAACAAAATATCGAGGAATTAATTAATGGAGCAATATTTAGCGAAGACTGCAATGATATGATAATCATAAAGAATATAGAATTTTACAGTTTATGCGAACACCATATGCTACCATTTTATGGAAAGTGCCATATAGGATATATCCCGGATGGTAAAGTCTTCGGAGTAAGTAAGTTAGCCCGTCTGGTTGATTGCTTTTCGAGGCGCCTTCAATTACAGGAACGACTCACGAGGCAAATTGCGGATACTATTCTGAAGACGATAAAGCCTCTCGGTGTTGGGGTAGTAATGCAAGCACAACATATGTGTATGACAATGCGTGGAGTAGAAAAACAGGATTCTTTAATGTTAACATCTGCAATGCTCGGTGTATTTCGTTCAAGTTATAACACCAGAAACGAATTTCTTAATTTGATAAAATTACCTGATGAAAATTAATCTGCATCTCAAAATTCAAACTTTAAACCAGAAATTCTCCTTGCAAACTCGTTAAGAACTTTTTTCTCTTCTTCTTCACCCCCACGAGCAACAAATGTAGCACTAAAACGGACATAAGAGCCGACATCATCCCACGGAACAGTACTTATATATTTTTCTTTTATAAGCCATTCACTAAAGTGTTCTGCACTTTCAAACCTGATCCCTCCAACAACAGCTTTAGGACATTTTACATATAGATAGAACGAACCTTCGGGCATTCTTGCCGGAAAACCTATTTTTACAAGAATGTCTGTCATGAATTTTAAACGCCGCTCATATTTAGCACTTATAACAGGAGTAATTCTGGATTGTCTTGATAACGCCTCTATAGCAGCCTTTTGAATCGCAGCAAACTGTCCGCTATCAGCATTATCTTTCACTGTAGCAAATGCTTTTATAGCCTTCTCATTTCCACAAACCCAGCTTAATCGCCAACCAGTCATGTTAAACCCTTTTGACATACTATGAAGTTCAACTGCAACATCCTTTGCTCCGGGTATTGAAAGGATACTTAGAGGTTTTCCTTTAAAGTTTAATGGAGCATATGCGGCATCTGAAATTATCAAAATTTTATTTTCCTTTGCAAATTCAATGGCCATTTTAAATTGTTCTGGCTTCGCAGATGCTCCGGTTGGATTATTAGGATAATTTAAATATAAAAGTTTCGCCTTTTTTAATTTTTCGGAAGAAATTGTTTCTAAAGTCGGAAAGAAATTGTTTTTCTCCTCCAGAGGCAAATTCAAAACCTCTCCACCAAGATATTTTGTCCATGTTCCTAACACAGGATAGCCTGGAATTGTCATCAGAGCAATATCACCAGGATTTATGAAGCATGCTGGAAGCAATGATAATGCAGATTTAGAACCTATAGCGTGGCAAATTTCATTTACGGGATCTATATCAACATCATAAAGCTCTTTCATATATTTTGCGGCTGCATCCTTAAATTCCTGAATACCATTATCTGTATAGGTTCGATTTTCCCATTTTGCGGCTTCTCTGGATAGAGCATTTACGACTTCAGGAAAAGCCATATCGTCGGGTTCTCCCACCCCCATATCGATTATTTCTGCATTTGGATTAGTTGCAAGAGCTGCTCTTTTTGCTCTTTTTATTTTTTCAAATTTATAAATTTTATTATCTTTTCCAAAGAGTTTTCCGCCTATCCTATCTGCAAAAATATCTTGTATAAATGATTCTGCCATTTTTCCCTCATTTTATTTTGATAATTTAGAAGCTACGTAAGATATTTCTGCTAGTAAAAAATACAAATCCACTATTACTAATTTTTAAGAGGCATTTTGTAAGTCATGATTTTTATATAAACTTCAAATTACCTCGCCAGATATACGCTAATCTCATCACAAAATGGAAGAATTATTTCAGATACTTTTTTAGAATAATCAGTTGGGGCCTATCCTTCTGCGCTATTCTGTCAGCAGAGTCTTTCCAACCTCGCGGCTCAATAAGATAACTATTACCAGGGGTCCAGTATATACCTGCTCCCCAATATGTATTAGGAAGACAATTTTCTTGCATATAAGAAAGCGTTCTATCAAGTATTTCTAACCAACGCCCATCTACATCTGGATTTGCAGGGGCACTATATTCTCCAACAAAGCCTTTTACATTATATTTTTTTAACCATTCTACAAAAGGTTTAATACGCTGAATCCCTATCTCAGGACAAACTCTGTGTCCTGGACCATCTTTTCGATTAACTTCTTCTTCATAAGTTTTTCTATAAGTACCGCTATTATCATGATCAAAATAGGTGTGCAATTCAAAACGCAACATATTTGAAGGATCTTTTAAAACTGTTGGATCTGGAATTCTAAGTGTTTTTTCAATAAATTCAACTAAATCTCCTTTAGCATAAGTGGCTGACCACGCAGCATAATCATTTGCAATAAAAATTCTTGTTTTTCTATCATACTGGCGAATTGCATCAATTGCTGCTTGCGCTGCTTTTACCCAATCACATTTACCTGGTTCGTTCATAAGGCCATATCCCCAAACACCCTTCTTTGCATTAAACATTTTAGCGAGACGTCCCCAAAGGTCAGCAAAAGCATCAACTGGGCATTCTTCACTTCCAATAGCCTTTCCTCTGTATTTTGCATAATTATGTACATCTATAATTACGAGCATTTCCCGATCACCAATCATTTTAACCGTGTCCTTCAGCTTATTACAATATATATTTTCAAAATCTTTTTTTAGTTCGGGTTGCAGTCGTTCCCATAAAATGGGAAGACGAATTAAACGGACTCCATTTTTTTTCCAATAATCAAGATTTTCAGCTGTAGGCCAGCCGAAATTCTTTCCCTCAATACCAGGTAAAACGGATGCTGCAAATTCAGCACCAGCAAGATTAACTCCCACCATATATTCACAGTCGTCTTTCTTACAACGTGGACAAGGTATTTGCCTTGTTAATGCGTCTTCTGCCATTATAGAGAATGAAAGACTTGAAAACAAGACAACTTTAACAAAACACATTACAGAGTCATAAATCTTCATATTTCCTCCATTTTTTGAGTTAATTTATTATAAATTCAATCTTTGTTACCTGTAAACATGTTATGAGAAAAATTAGGACTTAAAATTAATTCTACATGTCCATCAATAAATAATGCATTGACACCGAGTTTACCATGAGTGCCTAAAGAAATACGAGGTTGTACACCATAAGGTAAATTACCATTCCAGGTATATGACCATGACCAACTGTCTTTGGCTTCAGTAAGCAATATTGTTTGAGAGTATATCTTTTCAATCCTTCTACCTGAAATACCTGCTGAACCAAGACCATTATAAATATAAGAACGACCATATAATTTTCTACTTACAAAAGTTGGGCATTGGAGCCGATAATCACGAGGGTTTCTATTATACGGATCTGCTGGAATAGTAGTATAACCATTATTGTCAAGTCCCTCACTCCATTGCGGCATACTTTGATTCATAAAAAATGTATGATCGTCAATATACATCATAAAACTCATATGAAGTTGTTTTAAATTATTAGCGCAAAATGCCTGACGTGCCTTTTCTTTTGCTGTTAGTAATGCTGGCATTAAAATAGACAAAAGTAATGCGAGAATACTAATTACAACTAAAAGTTCTATAAGGGTAAAAGTTATAATTTGTTTATCAAAAATCGGTTTTATATTCAGAGTTTTACCTACACAACAATAATTTGCAAAGGATCTTAATTTACTTCTTTTAAAAAGAATCCTTTTATTACCTTCCTCAACTGAGGGAATTTTTGAATAAATATTTTTTGCAAAAACAAAAAAGTACCACTTATTTTTTCTTTTCATAAAAAGCTCCTTTAGACTAAAAATCTTTCATTTTCTATCTCAATTTGTAATTCTCCAATTTCCTGAATTTGTGAACATGCGTCATTTACAGAAAGTTCACCTTTTATAACTTTATCAAAGTAAATCCTCATAACTTTTAGAATTCCATGTTGTGCGGGGTGGTCAGAACGCATTGTTCCCATAGAAAGAGACTGAATAAATGGGATATATTCTTTTTTGGACTTTTGCTCTGAAAAAATCTCTGTATTTATTGAAATCCCAAAATAGTTTTCTACAAGCCGCCGTTGCACATCAACAGAACAAACAAGTTTTTTAATGAAATCCCATGCTATGTGAAGAGCATTTCTATGAATAACGGCATCGTTTATGATCCCCATTCCCAATGAACTAATTAAAGAATAGTTTCCTTTTATACCTGGTGGTGATGGTATAAAGAAAAGTTCCAATGGACTAGAAGGAAAAAGATGTTTTTGTTGTATAATCCAGGAACCAACTTTAAATGCAAAAAGTATATCATTTCCAAACAATGGAGATATTTCTGAACACTCACTTTCATAAAAAATTTCACCGCTTTGATGGCAAGATTTAAAAAAATCTAACCACTTATTCCCAACAGCAAAATCAAATTTTGTCTGCCCCTCTTCATTTATTATAAAATGTTTCCCTTGAGATGCAGAAATATAATATGCTATAGGAGGAGGATTAACAGCATTTCTTCCGGTTTTGGCAAGTAATCCCCCTTTTATTTTTCTACCAGAAAACCTTTCCTTTCCTACCCTATTCAACCATTTAATAATATCGTCCCAATTAATAGGAGGAAGAGGAATACCAAGTTCCTCGGCAAGTTTTACATTTACAGCAAAAACTTCAGTATCAACAAAAAGTGGAATAGAATAACAACTTTTTCGTTCCTTTGCAGAACTATACCATTCAATATAATTACTATTTATATAACTCAGGCAATCAGTAAAGTCTTCCATCTCATTTAATGGAAAAAGCATCCTTGTAGCTATTAAATAACCAAAATTTGGAGCTAAAATTATTTTTATCCCTGTACGAACCCTTATTTCATCTGCCAACCTTCTGGCATCAATATGTAAAAGCCTGATATCAACGTTATATCTCTCATTCATGAAACTGTTTATTTCTCTCTCAAAAAATGATAACAACTGCGGTGGTGTTCCTACACATAAAAACCATATCAGTTGGGATCGTTTTTTAGAGATAATAAAGGTTCCAGATCCAACTTTCCTGGATATAAGCCTGGATTTCTCAAGTTCAGCCAATGCTTTTCTAATCGTTGTTCTACTAACTTTGAATAATTCACACAACTCTCTCTCACTAGGTAATTTTTCTCTATCTTCACGAGAAAAAAAAGATAATATTTTGTCTTTTATTAACTGGAATTTTAACGACTTTATTTTAGATACCATTTTAAATACCAATTTTATTAAAAAAGTTTTTTTTACATATTATAAGATACCAAAATAGTATCTTTTTATAAAAAGTCAAGAAAAAAATAAAAAAAATTTTATAAAAATAAAAAAAAAGAAGGAAAAATACAATTTTGTAATAAAATTGGATAAAAAAATAACAAAATTGTATTTTTTTTAGGATATTTATAAAATATAAAAAATATTTTCTCTTTATTTTCAATATGTTATAATGTAATATCGAATTTATGGCATTTTTATTGCTTAGAAAATACAATTTTGAATAAAGTTTCAAAATTGTTATTTAATAAAAAATAAGTGGAAAAAAATAGTACAAATATTAAATTTCACTTCTCACAAAAATAAAATAAGGAGAAAATAGCAATGGGGTTACCACGCTTACAGGGGCTTTATTCCCCTGAGTATGAACATGATTCCTGCGGCGTAGGATTTGTTGTTAATATAAATGGTGAAAAGTCTCATGACATAATAAAAAAAGGTATTGAGATTTTGAATAACCTTCTTCACCGAGGTGCATTAGGTGCCGATAAAAGCACGGGAGATGGAGCTGGATTGCTTTTTCAAATTCCTGATAATTTTTTCAGGTCTGAAGCAGAACATTTAAAAATAAATTTACCTGAGGAATATGGTGTTGCAATGTGCTTTCTGCCTATGGAGGTAGGAAAGAGACGGCAATGTATGAACTATGCCGCTACTACAGCGTCGGAGGAAAACCTTACCCTTCTTGGGTGGCGTGAAGTTCCGGTTATTCCTTCTGTTCTTGGCGAACAAGCACGGAATGAAATGCCATCGATCTGGCAATGCTTTTTAAAATCCGAGCATTTAAAATCTGATGATTTTGAAAGGAAGTTATACGTTTTTAGAAAACAGTGGGAAAAGAAGGTTTTAATAAATCTTGGACCATTAGAAGACTTTTATATATGCAGTTGTTCTTCCAAGACCATTGTTTATAAAGGCCTTATGCAAGCCCCTCAGGTCCCAGCATTTTACAAAGATTTAAATGATAAGAATATACAAAGTTCACTGGTTGTAGTTCATCAGCGTTTCAGTACAAATACTTTTCCATGTTGGAAACTTGCCCAACCATTTCGTCTTTTGGCTCATAATGGTGAAATAAATACCATAAAGGGCAATCGCGAGAATATGTGTTCCAGGGAAAAGAATTTAAGATCTGACAAATTTAAAGACGATGTAAAAAAATTATTTCCAATAATTGAAAAGGGTGGCAGCGACTCCGCCTCCCTTGATAACGTACTTGAACTCCTTAATCTTGGAGGAAGAGAAATTCATCACTCTCTGGTTATGATGATTCCTCAAGGATGGGGAATAAAGTATCCTATGGGGCCAGATCTGAGAGGATTTTTTGATTATCATGCTGGAATTATGGAACCATGGGACGGACCCGCTGCCGTAGCGTTCACCGATGGAAGATATGTGGGATGCTTATTAGACCGCAATGGATTACGCCCAGCAAGATACACTGTCACATATGATGGAATAATGACTCTGGCATCTGAAACCGGTGTAATAGAATTCCCTCCTGAAAATATAAAAGAAAAAGGCGCTTTGAGACCGGGGCAAATCATACTTGTTGATACTCTCAATGGGAGGATAATGAAAGACACAGAAGTAAAAATGGCTCTTGCGAGAAAACAACCCTATCGTAGGTGGGTAAATGAGAATAGGATCAATATACGTGGTCTATTCGATTCTGTTTCTCCCGTAGCAGTTGAACTTGATACTCTTAGAAAAAGACAAAAACTATTTGGTTATACGAGGGAAGATGAAAAAGTATTATTGGAGCCAATGGCCCTTAATGCAGATGAACCCAAGGGTTCAATGGGTTCTGACCAGCCTCTTGCCATTTTTTCAGAGCGTCCTCAATTGCTATTTTGGTATTTCAAACAAATGTTCGCGCAAGTAACAAATCCTGCCATAGATCCTGAAAGAGAAGAACTCGTGATGACTCTCATGACTCTTATCGGCAATCCTGATGCAATCCTTGATGAAACACCAAAACACGCCAGATTGATTAAATTACGCCATCCTATCCTTACAAATGATGATCTTGAATGTATTATGAAGATTAATTCTGATGATTTCAAAGCCGTAGAACTCAAAGCTGCCTTCAAGGCAGGAGGCAATGGAGCTGACCTGGAAAAAGCACTTGAAAGCCTTTGTAAAAGCGCCGAAGAAAATATTTCTACTGGCAGCAGGTTAATAGTCATCTCTGATTACAACCTTTCCGAAAATGAAACGCCTATTCCTATACTACTCGCGGTATCCGCAGTTCATAGACACCTGCTTAAAAAAGGGATGAGAACAAGTATCGGTATAATAGCTAGAACTGCCGAAGCAAGAGAAGTAATGCACATGGCTCTGCTCCTCGGCTATGGAGCATCCGCTATAAATCCATATCTCGCTTTTGAAACAATTGCAGAAATGGTAAAAAACAATAGAATGAACAAAAAAATCCTTGTAGTAGAAGCAATAGAAAATTATATCAATGCAATCTGCAAAGGACTCTTGAAAATAATGTCAAAAATGGGAATTTCAACACTACGAAGTTATAGAAATGCTCAGATATTTGAAGCAATAGGATTGAAAAAGTCCTTAGTAGATAGATACTTTGAAGGTACACCTACTCGAATTGAAGGAATAGGACTTGATGAAATTGCTGCAGAAGCAAATTCAAGATATTTTTCAGCTTATCATAATACTGATCCAGATACACAAGACATTCTACCAAGTGGCGGACAATATAAGTACAGAGTTGATGGAGAACGCCATCTATGGACACCGAAAAGCATAAGTCTTCTTCAACGAGCAACAAGAGAAAATCGAATGGATATTTATAGGCAATTCGCAGAATCTATAAATAACCAGAATGAAAATCTCTCAACAATTAGAGGACTTTTTAAAATAAAATTTGCAAAAGAACCTATTTCTATAGATGAAGTAGAACCGGCAACTGAAATCGTAAAAAGATTTGCAACAGGAGCTATGTCTTTTGGCTCTATCAGCAGAGAAACTCATGAAACTCTTGCCATTGCAATGAACAGACTCAAAGCGATGAGTAACAGTGGTGAGGGAGGGGAAGATTCAGCGAGGTATATCCCTCTGCCAAACGGAGACAGCCTATGCAGTTCTGTAAAACAAGTTGCCAGTGGGCGTTTTGGAGTAACAATAGAATATCTTGTAAATGCAAGAGAACTTCAAATAAAAATAGCACAGGGGGCAAAACCTGGAGAAGGTGGACATCTACCTGGACATAAAGTTAATAAGGAAATAGCAAGAGTAAGGCATTCAACACCTGGAGTTACTCTAATTTCTCCTCCACCACACCATGATATTTATTCAATAGAGGATCTTGCTCAATTAATATATGATTTGAAAAATGCTAATCCTTCCGCGAGAATTTCAGTGAAACTCGTTTCCGAAGTCGGTGTGGGTACAATCGCCGCTGGCGTCGCAAAAGCTCATGCTGATATGATTTTAATAAGTGGATATGACGGAGGAACCGGAGCTGCCCCCCTCTCATCAATAAAACACGCTGGAGCCCCGTGGGAACTCGGTATTGCCGAAACTCAACAAACTCTTGTGCTTAATGGTTTAAGAAGCAGAGTGCGTCTGCAGGTGGATGGGCAAATGAGAACGGGTAGAGATGTCTTAATTGCAGCTCTATTGGGGGCAGAGGAATACGGTTTTGCAACTTCTGCTCTAATTGTATGTGGTTGTGTTATGATGAGAAAGTGCCACAATAACACCTGTCCCGTCGGCGTAGCGACTCAAGATCCTGAATTAAGAAAAAGGTTTTCAGGAAAACCAGAATTTATCCAGAACTACTTTATGATGATTGCTGAAGAATTGAGGGAATATATGGCTAAGCTCGGAATCCGAAAAGTTGACGAATTGATTGGTAGAAATGATCTTATCGAAATGAATGATGCTATCTCCTTCTGGAAGGCAAAAGGAGTTGATTTATCCGGAATACTACAGAGAATCAGCGCACCACCAGAACACGTCAGATGTACAATAAAACAAGATCATGGACTTGACAATGCTCTCGATTTAGAATTACTTAAAAAAATAGAACCAGCAATAGAAAAAAGAGAAAAAATTACAATCGATGCGGAGATAAAGAATATTCATAGAACTGTAGGAACTATGATATCCGGAAAAATTGCAAAATTATATGGCTTAGATGGCTTACCTCATGATACGATTACAATTAATTTCAAAGGATCAGCTGGACAAAGTTTTGGTGCATTTCTTAGCAAAGGAGTAACCCTCTTCCTCGAAGGAGATGCAAATGATTATGTTGGAAAGGGTCTTTCTGGCGGAAAAATTATTATAAAACCTCCAAAGGGAATAAAATACAAAGCGGAAGATAACATAATTGCCGGTAATGTAATATTGTATGGAGCAACAGGAGGCAAAATATTTATAAATGGGCAGGCTGGAGAACGATTTGCCATTAGAAATAGTGGTGCTTATGCTGTCGTAGAAGGTGTAGGCGATCATGGATGTGAATATATGACAAGAGGAAGAGTAGTAATTCTTGGTAAAACAGGTGTAAACTTTGCCGCTGGAATGAGTGGTGGAATCGCATATGTCTATGATGATACGGGGCTTTTTGATGACCGTTGCAATCTCAAAACAGTAGATCTCGAATTATTAAAAAATCAAGACGACATAAAGGAGCTAAAGAAAATGATAGAAGAACATTTCTTTTATACAGGAAGCCAAAAAGCAAAACAAATTTTGGATAATTGGGAAGGTGCAATACCTTATTTTATAAAAGTATTTCCAATGGAATACAGAAAAGTCCTTGGAATGATGAGTGAAGATGACCTCGCAGTTGAAAGAAAGGAGCTTGAAGATGAATAAAGAAAGAGCTTTTCTCGAAATAAATAGAAAAAATCCCTCGTATAGACCAGTAAAAGAAAGAATCAATGATTTTAACCCGGTTGAAATAAGATTAACTGAAGATGAAATTAAAATCCAGGCTATGCGGTGTATGGACTGCGGAGTGCCATTCTGTCATGGCTATGGTTGTCCTCTTACCAATACAATACCAGAGGTCAATGAACATATATCTAACGGTCGTTGGAAAGAGGCATGGCAAATAATCTCTACCACTAACCCTTTTCCAGAATTCACGGGCAGAATATGCCCTGCCCCATGCGAAGCGTCATGCGTAGCAGGATTAAACGGTGAACCTGTAACAATAAGACAGATAGAATTGGCAGTAGCTGAAAAAGCCTTTGAATACGGATTCTATCTCAATGAAAAAAAAGTTGAAAATAAAAAAGATAAAAAAGTGGCAATTATAGGATCAGGTCCAGCAGGTTTGGCTGCAGCATATTATCTTAATAAACACGGCTATGAAGTAACAGTATATGAAAACGCACCTAAACCAGGCGGAATTCTCAGATACGGAATACCGAATTTCAAACTTGAAAAGGGAATCGTTGACAGAAGAATAAAGTTAATGGAACAAAGTGGTATAATATTCGAAACAAATGTCGAAGTAGGTAAAGACATTTCAGCAAGATATATACATACAAGATTCGATGCTGTAATACTCGCCGGAGGAGCTCGCCAACCCAGAGGTCTGGATGTTCCAGGTAAAGAACTAAAAGGGATTTTCTTCGCTATGCCTTACCTTATTCAACAAACTCGCATATTGGATGGAGAAATTATCCCTGAAGATAAAGTCATAAGCGCAAAAAATAAAAATGTCATTGTCATTGGCGGTGGAGACACAGGCGCAGACTGCGTCGGGACAGCCTTAAGACAGGGGGCAAAATCCGTAACCCAAATAGAAATTTTACCTGAACCTCCAAAAACCCGCCCACCAGAAACACCATGGCCAGAATGGCCTCTAATTCTTAGAGAATCCAGCAGTCATAAGGAAGGTGGAAAGAGGCTCTGGGGAGTATTAACGAAAAAATCGTAGGAGATGAAAACGGCAACGTAAAGAAAATACACGCTGTAAAGTTGAATTGGAAAAAAAATGAAAATGGTCAGTGGATATCAGAAGAAATTCCAAACTCCGAATTCGTAATGAATTCCGATTTAATATTACTGGCAATGGGATTCATAGGACCAGGAAAAAATATATATGTTGAAGAACTTGGACTTGAACTTGATAAAAAAGGGTTTATAGTTCGTACCCCCGGGAACATGACTAGTGTTCAAGGCGTATTTGTAGCCGGCGATATGACCCAGGGAGCTTCCCTTGTTGTCAGAGCTATTGCCGACGGTCTAAAAAGCGCAAAATCAGTCATAAAATACCTGGAGGAAAAATGATAATAAACTCAGACCACCCAAAAGAAGAGTGTGGCCTGTTTGCAATTTTTGGAAATAAAGATGCTTCATCATTAATTTTTAAAGGTCTTTTCTCTCTTCAACATCGCGGTCAAGAAAGTGCCGGAATGGTAATAAGTGACGGAGAAAAGATTAACTCTGTGAAAGGACACGGACTGGTTAATGATGTCTTTAACAGGAAGAATATTTCCAATCTGACAGGACATTTAGGCATCGGGCATGTTCGTTACTCAACAACAGGCTCAAGCAGGATCCAAAATATCCAGCCACTTGTAGCTGAGTGCGCAGATGGTATCTGGGCAGTTGCACATAATGGAAATCTTGTAAATGCCGCTGAATTAAGAGCAAAATATCAGTATGAAGGCGCTATCTTTCAAACGAGTACTGATAGTGAAATACTTGTTCATCTTCTTTCTGATCCAGAATTCAGAATCAAAGCGAATCGCATAGAGAGGGCGCTCTCCGTTCTAAAAGGCGCTTTCTGCTTCCTATTGATGAATAAATCCCAGATTTTTGCGGCCAGAGATCCAAATGGTTTTCGTCCTTTATCAATAGGAAAAATTGATAATTCATGGATAATTTCAAGTGAAACTTGCGCTATAAACCAGCTCGGTGCTGACTTTGTAAGAGATGTCCTTCCAGGAGAATTAATCAAAATAGACGAAAATGGACTCAGTTCAACTTTCTTTTCAACAAATAAAAACTCAAAGCTTTCACAATGTATATTTGAAATCGTTTACTTTGCCAGACCAGATAGCGTTGTTTTCGGAAAAAATGTTCATGAAATTAGAGTGCAGTATGGCATGCGTCTGGCGAAGGAACATCCAGCAAATGCTGATATTGTAATTCCTGTGCCTGATAGTGGAAATTCTGCAGCACTCGGATTCGCAAAACAAAGTGGAATCCCCCTGGATTTTGGATTCATACGTAATCATTATATCGGTAGAACTTTCATAATGCCATCACAGGGAGAACGTAGCAAAGGAATAGATTTAAAACTTGCAATCCTCAAAGAAGTAGTAAAAGGAAAACGTATAATTATAGTAGATGACTCTATTGTAAGAGGAAATACCGTAAAAAAAAGAGTCGCAATGCTACGTTCTGCAGGCGCAAAAGAAGTCCACGTAAGAATTTCCTGTCCCCCTTCAGCTCATCCATGTTTCTTTGGCATTGATTTTCCAACAAAAGAAGAATTAATCGCCGGAAATAAGAGCGTAGATGAAATAAAAGAATTTATACAGGCTGACTCATTAGGTTATCTAAGTGTAGATGGTCTTCTCGCGCCGTTTGCAACGAAAGATTTCTGTACTGCCTGCTTTACAGGTGAATATCCAATCTCAATAGAAGGTGCTCACCAGAAAAATGAACTCGAAAAAAATTCACTTATACACCATCATGAATAATCATAAAAATTTCCTGAGGAGCGATATTTGAAAAAACAAACAAAATTCATATTTATTACAGGTGGAGTAATTTCTTCTCTTGGAAAAGGCCTTACAGCAGCATCAATAGCATTACTTCTTAAACGCAGAGGATATAAGGTAAAATTACAAAAACTTGACCCATATCTTAATGTAGACCCCGGAACAATGTCTCCATATCAACACGGTGAAGTCTACGTAACTGTAGATGGAGCAGAAACTGATCTCGACCTCGGACATTATGAACGCTTTTCAGAAACCTTATGCTCTCGTGAATCAAATTATACAACAGGAAAAATTTATAGCAATGTAATCATGCGCGAAAGAAAAGGTGAATACCTCGGAAAAACAGTTCAGGTAATCCCGCATATTACTGATGAAATAAAAAACTGCATCAAATCCATCGTTAAAGATGATGTCGATATAGTTATCACAGAAATCGGAGGAACTGCAGGAGATATAGAGTCACTGCCATTTCTCGAAGCAATAAGACAATTCCGGCAAGACGTCGGAAAAAATAATTCACTATTTATACATATAACTCTTGTTCCTTTCATAAAAGCTGCTGGTGAAATGAAAACAAAACCATCCCAACAAAGTGTGGGAATACTTAGGTCAATAGGAATTTTCCCGGATATTTTAATATGCAGAACAGAAAAACACATGACAAAAGAACACAAGGAAAAACTCGCTCTTTTCTGCAACGTAGATAAAAAATTGGTATTCGAAGAAAAAGACGTAGACAACTCAATATACGAAGTCCCCGTTGAGTTAATGAAGCAACAACTCGATCTCCATTGTCTCAAAATGCTCAAGCTCAAGGTAAATCAAATACAAATGGACGATTGGATGGAAATGCTCAGAAAACTAATTCATCCCAAAAATAGCAACGTTAAAATCGCAGTTGTAGGAAAATATATAAGTCTCCGTGACTCATATAAAAGCATATATGAAGCACTAACCCATGGGGCAATTGCAAACAATACAGCACTATCCATTGCAATGATTGAATCAGAAGACATAGAAAAAAAGGGAGCAGAAAATTTCCTATCCGACTGTGATGGAATTCTTATTCCGGGAGGTTTCGGAGATAGAGGAATCGAAGGAAAAATTGCTGCTGCTAAATTCGCAAGAGAAAATAAAATCCCTTTCTTCGGTATTTGCCTCGGAATGCAATGTGCCGTAATTGAATTTGCAAGAAATAAATGTAATTTACAGGGCGCAAATAGCAGTGAATTCGATAAAAACACAAAATATCCAGTAATACACATCATGGAATCTCAGAACAACGTAAAGCAAAAAGGCGGAACAATGAGACTTGGAGCTTATCCTTGCATACTCAAAAAAGAATCCCTTGCAGCAAAAATATATACTACCGATATAATCCACGAACGCCACAGGCATAGATATGAACTAAATAACTCATATAGAGATATCATGGAAAAAAATGGCCTCAAAATCGTAGGAACCTCTCCAGATGAAAAACTCGTTGAAATAGTCGAATTAAAAGACCATCCATGGTTTGTAGCATGTCAATTTCACCCAGAATTTCAGTCAACTCCACTTAAAGCACACCCTCTTTTCAGGGATTTTATAAAGACAGCCCTTTCTTGTAAAAATAAACTTAAGGAATAAACAATGCCTAAAAGAACTGATATAAAAAAAATTATGCTCATAGGCTCCGGACCAATAGTCATCGGACAGGCCTGTGAGTTTGACTATTCCGGTGTCCAGGCATGTAAAGCGCTCAAAGAAGAAGGATATTCTGTTATCCTCGTAAATAGTAACCCTGCAACAATAATGACAGATCCTGAATTCGCCGATAGAACCTATATAGAACCATTGGATCTACAACACCTGACAGCCATCATAGATAAAGAAAGACCAGACGCATTACTCCCCACACTTGGCGGACAAACGGCACTGAATCTGGCAATGACTCTCTATGACAATGGAATCTTACAAAAATACAATGTGGAAATGATCGGAGCTCAGGCTGAAGTAATTAGAAAAGCTGAAAATAGAGACCTCTTCAAAAAGGCAATGAAAAATATTGGCCTCGAATTTCCTCGCAGTGCTTCAGCCAATTCATACAAAGAAGCCTGCAAAATAAGAGATTCTTTCAATTCATACCCGCTAATTATAAGACCCGGTTTTACACTCGGAGGCACAGGCGGCGGAATAGCTTATGACGACCCCTCCTTCGAAGAAATAGTGCAAAGAGGGCTATTTAATAGTCCCAATAAAGAAGTTTTAATAGAAGAATCTGTGATCGGTTGGAAAGAATTTGAACTCGAAGTAATGCGCGATCACAAGGATAATTGCGTTATAGTATGCTCAATCGAAAATCTCGATCCAATGGGAATACATACTGGAGACAGTATTACCGTAGCACCAGCCCAAACTCTTACAGATCGGGAATATCAAAAAATGAGAGACGCTGCAATCGCTGTATTACGAGAAATCGGAGTAGCAACAGGAGGTTCAAATGTTCAATTTGCATTGAACCCTGAAAATGGCAAAATGTTTATAATAGAAATGAATCCTCGCGTCTCTCGTTCCAGTGCCCTTGCATCAAAAGCAACAGGGTTCCCAATTGCGAAAATCGCAACAAAACTCGCCATCGGATATACTCTCGACGAAATAAGAAACGATATCACTCGAGAAACCCCGGCTTGCTTCGATCCAACAATAGATTATGTAGTAACAAAAATCCCAAGATTCGCATTTGAAAAGTTCCAATCCACAGAAGATATCCTCGGTACTCAGATGAAATCTGTTGGCGAAGCCATGAGCATAGGCAAAAACTTTAAACAATCTTTCCAGAAAGCCTTACGTTCACTTGAAACAGGAAGAGCCGGATTTGGAGTTGATGGCAAAGATCACCAAATAGAATCACTTTCAGATGATGAACTCGAAAAACTAATTTCCAAACCAAATTCAAAGAGGATTTTTGCTATAAGAGCCTCATTCAAAAGACATTGGACAGTAGAAAAAGTTTTTTCACTCTCAAAAATAGATAAATGGTTCCTCAGGCATCTCGAAGAATTAGCTTACTTCGAAGAGGAAATCAAGTCTGCAAAAGATATAAATGGAATAAAAAATAACATCCCACTCCTGAGGCAAGCAAAAGAATTCGGATACTCCGATAAACAAATCGCATTTCTACTTAATTCCACAGAAAAAGAAATCTGCGAAATTCGCAAAAAAAATTCAGTAACCCCGGTATACGGACTCGTCGATACCTGCGCCGCTGAATTCACAGCATTCACGCCTTATTTCTACTCAACTTATGGCGTAATCAATGAGGCAAAACCATCATCAAGAAAAAAAATAATGATTATTGGAGGAGGACCAAATAGAATAGGACAGGGAATAGAGTTCGATTACTGCTGTGTACATGCATCTTTCGCTCTACGCGAAGCAGGTTTTGAAACAATTATGGTAAATAGCAATCCAGAAACAGTAAGTACAGACTATGATACAAGCGATAGGCTTTACTTTGAACCCTTAACTCTTGAAGATGTTCTAAATATTTATGAAAATGAAAAATGTTATGGAGCAATAGTGCAATTCGGCGGACAAACTCCACTGAATTTAGCCAAATCTCTAGAAGAAAATGGTGTAAATATAATAGGAACAAAACCAGAAAATATCGAAATAGCTGAAGATAGAAAATTCTTCCAACAACTCGTACATAAAATTGGAATTAAACAACCTAAAAACGGACTCGCCACCACTCTTCAAGAAGCAATAGACATTGCAAAAGAAATCGGATACCCTGTCCTTGTCAGACCATCATTCGTCCTCGGCGGAAGAGCAATGGTAATAGTTTATAAAGAAGAGCAATTAATCCAATATATGTTTGAAGCAATAGAAGTGTCCGAAAAAAGACCTGTCTTAATCGACCAGCATCTTGACAATGCACTTGAGGTTGATGTAGACTGTATTTCTGATGGCGAAATTAGTGTAATTGGCGGAATCATGGAACACGTTGAAATTGCCGGTATCCATTCCGGCGATAGTGCATGTATGATTCCTACATTTGAACTTACTGAAAATCTAAAAAATATCATAAGAGAACAAACTTACGCTCTTGCAAAGGAACTCAAAGTGTGCGGATTAATGAATGTCCAATTCGCTATAAAAGACAACGAGGTATATATCCTCGAAGTTAATCCACGCGCCTCAAGAACTATCCCATTTGTAAGTAAAACAATAGGTGTGCCTCTTGCTAAACTCGCAGCACTCGTCATGGCAGGAGCCAAATTAAAAGATCTTGGATTCACAAAAGAAATTATCCCGGAATACGCATGCGTTAAAGAAGCTGTTCTCCCATTCGCAAAATTTCCAGGAATTGATGTAATTTTAAGTCCTGAAATGAAATCAACAGGAGAAGTAATGGGAATCGCCTCAACCATTCCACTGGCCTACTTAAAAAGTCAAATCGCATCAGGTTCTTCCCTCCCCCAAAATGGCAATATATTTATAAGTCTTCGCGATGAGGATAAAATCCCTGCCTTACCATTCATAAAAGAACTGGAAAAAATGGGGTTTACTATATATGCAACGCTCGGAACAAGCACATTCCTCAGAAATAACGGCATAAAAAGTCTTGGACTTTTTAGAATTTCTGAAGGCAGGCCTAATGCCATTGACTTTATCGAAGAAAATACAGTTAGTTGGATTATCAATACTCCATATAGTGGAATAATACCCAAAATAGATGAAATTAAAATGCGCGCATCAGCTGTTGCAAAGGGGATTCCATTAACTACTACTCTGTCAGGGTTTAAGGCCGCCGTTAGAGGACTTATGGCTATTAACAAAGAAAATTATAGTATTGTTGTAAAACCTTTACAGGAATATCATAAAAAGGCTCCCAAAATTAAAATAACAAAATTAGTATAAACAATGAAAAATTTTAATTGGCTCGAACAACGAGAAAAAAAAGCTTTTATCGCATTTGAAGACGGTGATATCTATTATGGCTATTCTATTGGCGCAAATAACGACACATTAGGTGAAGTAGTATTCAACACTGGAATGACAGGATATGAAGAAATCCTCAGTGATCCATCATATGCTGGACAAATTGTGACAATGACATATACCGAAATAGGCAGTGTGGGAATAAATTCTGCCGATATGGAGTCAGAGCGATTTTTCGCAAATGGTTTCATAATAAATAACTACAATGAACCAAGTAATTGGAGATCCCAGATATCTCTCCAAGACGCACTCATCAAAAATAATATCCCATGCCTCGCTGGAATAGATACTCGCGCCTTAACTATAAAACTCAGAAATTCAGGAACTCTAAAAGCAATGCTGTCTACTACCGGCACAATAGCCCCTGAAGAAGCAATAAAAAGAGCTAAAGAATGGTGTGGCCTCGATGGACAGGATTACGCTCAAAAGGTCTCAACTAAAATACCTTATACGTGGGATGACTCAAGACATAACCATAGTTCCTGGGGGTTCGAACGAACACTTCCCAAATCAGATATAAATATCGTTGCTCTTGATTACGGGATAAAATTCAATATCCTCAGAAATCTCAAATTTTCTGGAATGAATGTAAAAGTAATACCAGCAAACTCAAATCCAGAAGATATACTAAAACTAAAACCACAAGGACTCTTTATATCAAATGGGCCTGCAGATCCGTCAGCTATACATTATGCAATAAAAACAATAAGAGAACTCCTTGGCAAAATACCTATCTTTGGAATTTGTCTCGGGCATCAACTTCTAGGACTCGCCTGTGGAGCAAAAACAAAAAGACTCAAATTTGGACATCATGGATGTAATCATCCTGTAATGAAATTATCCAATAGAACAGTAGAGATAACATCACAAAATCATAATTTTATAATAGATGAAAATACTATAGACAGGAGTAAGATTGAAATTACACATATAAACCTAAACGATAATACAATTGAAGGAATAAAACATAAAAAATTTCCGGCTTTCTCTGTTCAATATCATCCCGAAGCTGGTCCAGGTCCACATGATCCATTTTACTTATTTAATGAATTCAGAGAACTTATCCTAAAATCATAATTTATCTATAATCTAAAAACTAAAATTATTTTATTTGATTTTTTCTATTTTCCCTGTTATATTTATTAAAAAAGCATCTTTCTTATATGAACTTTCTCTTCAAATGTTTCGTTTTTATGTTTACCCTTTATAACACACTCCTCATTTCATCGGAAGAACAAAATCCACCCGTACAAAAAAATAAATATAATGCCCTAATGATAATAGCAGAGAATAACTTTCGCGACGAAGAACTACTTATCCCTAAAAAAATTTTAGAAGAAAATAATATAAAAGTTATAATTTCTTCAACAACTATTCAAACTGTAACAGGAATGCTAAAAGCAAAGATAAAACCAGACATTTTATTGAACGATGTAAATGCATCTGATTACGATGCCATAATTTTCGTTGGTGGAATAGGTGCAAAAAGCTATTTTGATAATGAAACTGCACATAAAATAGCAAAAAAAGCATACAAGGAAAATAAAATTCTTGCTGCCATATGTATCGCTCCAAATATACTTGCAAATGCCGGGCTCCTGAAAGGCAAAAAAGCTACTTGTTTTGATAAGGACATTTTAATCGAAAATGGCGCAATATATCAGAACAAAGCAGTGGTAAAGGACGGCAATATTATAACCGCAAATGGCCCCAAAGCTGCATATGAATTCGCTAATTTCATACTAAAAGCAATACTTGATAAGAAAAAATAATCTAACTAAAAAAGGAGAAAAATGAATAAAAAAACTATTTCATTAATTTTCAGTATAGCAGCTTTAATCTCTTTTTTCTTTTGTTTTATGGCAGGAATATGGATACTTTCAAAAGTTGGTTTTGACAGGGCAAATGATCTGCTTTCAACCGCAATAGGACTTTACTTTATCGGCAAAGCATTTTTCGTCGGACCAACGTTGTATATAAGCTCAAAATTATTTGAAAAATAAAATACTGCCCTGCTTAAAACAGCAAGGCAGTATAGTATCGTTGAGCAATAAATCAGTTCTATAATTGTACCCTTAACTTCTCTTTACTGCCTCAGCAACCATATCTCCAATCTGTGAAGTTGAATAACCCATTTTACCTGCAGACATTGACTTCATTTTCTGCGTGGTAGCAATTACCCCTCTCTCAACTGCTTTTGCGGCATCTACTTCTCCTATTTCATCAAGCAGCATACCCGCCGAACAAATCGCTGCAAGCGGATTTATAACGCCAAGACCAGTGTATTTCGGAGCTGAGCCGCCAATAGGTTCAAACATACTAACTCCTTCAGGATTTATATTTCCTCCAGCCGCTATCCCCATTCCTCCTTGCGTAATAGCACCAAGATCGGTAATTATATCACCAAACATATTTCCTGTTACAATCACATCAAACCACTCAGGATTTTTCACCATCCACATACAGGTAGCATCAACATGACAATAATCCGTCTTAACCTGCGGAAATTCTCTAGCAACATCATAAAATGTTCTTTCCCATAGATCATAAACATAAGTGAGAACATTTGTCTTTCCACATAAAGTTAATTGCCCGATTTTACCATCTTTTATATCCTGTTCCTTCAAACCTCTCCATGGAGATTCTTTTGAATGTCTTTTGCAAACAAGTTTAAAGGCGTATCTTATACAACGTTCCACCTGAAATCTATTATAAACCATTTCCTGAACGGCTACTTCATTAGGTGTCCCCTTCATAAGAAAACCACCAGCTCCACAATAAAGATCCCCGGTATTCTCGCGAACCACCACATAGTCAATATCCTCTGGTTTCTTATCTTTTAAAGGAGTTTCAACATTTGGATAGAGTTTTACCGGACGCAGATTTATATACTGGTCAAGCTCAAATCGAAGTTTTAACAATATTCCTTTCTCAAGAATGCCAGGCTTTACCTTCGGATGCCCTATTGCCCCAAGTAAGATGGCATCAAACTTCTTTAATGTCTCTGCTGCATCATCAGGCAAAACATTTCCAGTCTTCAAATACCTTTCTCCACCCCAATCAAACTCCGTCATATCAAGCTTAAAATCAAATATATCAGAAGCCCTCTTTAAAACTTTTACCGCTTCAGCCGTAACTTCAGGGCCCGTTCCGTCCCCCCCCAATACTGCAATCTTATAATTTTTCTTCGACATATTTCTCCTTTGAGTTTTGATTTTGTAAATTGAAATGGTAATATAATAGTCATGAACGATTATTCCATCATAAATTCTATAAATTCTAAATTTCGACGTTTCTTATTAATTGCATGTGAAGTTTTACAAAGAGAACTTTTTTACTGTGCCGCAAAATCAACATCTGTAATAGATATAGAATTTTGTTCTCAAGGGTACCACGATTTAGACTCATCTGAAATGTGCAAAAGAATACAAAAAAAAATTGACCATTATGATAACAAAGGCTATGACGCGATCTTACTAGGTTTCGCTCTGTGTAGCAATGGCATTCTCGGCTTAAAAGCAGGAAAAACTCCATTGGTTATACCAAGAGCTCACGATTGCATAACTCTATTAATCGGAGACAAAGAACAGTATATGGAATATTTCTCTGAAAATCCAGGAACTTATTACCTATCTTCAGGTTGGATTGAAAGGGATGCGAAAAATCTGGAGGACTTACGTTCCATATCATTAACTGCAAAATTTGGAATGGATAAAAGCTATGCTGAACTGGTAAATGAATATGGAGAAGAAAATGCCAGATATATTTTCGAAACTCTAAATTCCTCCCTATCTAAAAATTACTCAATTCTGGCTTTTATTAACACAAATCTCGGAAATATCGACGTCTACAGACAAATTACTGAAGAAACAGCGAAAAAAAAATCCCTGCAATACAAGGAAATAAAGGGAAACCTCTCTCTCTTGCAGAAATTACTCGATGCCCAATGGGATGATAAGGATTTTCTCATATTAAAAAATGAGCAAAAAATTGTAAGAGGTAATGATAATACAATAATAGATTGCGCCTGATATGAAAGTCATATTGTTGAAAAAAATTTTATACTCAATATTGATTCTATTTGGCGTCATATTCATATCATTTATTCTCTTCAGAATCACCGCCGGAGATCCAGCTCCAATGCTCCTTGGAAAAAATCCCTCCCCCAAAGAAATAGAAGATATAAGAGATAAAATTTCCTCAGGACTCCCTCTTTTAGTTGGGAATTGGGTCAAAACAGAAGTTTTTTCCTCCGTAGAATTCTCTCAAGAAAGAAATATACCATCCGTAATTCTACCTAAAAATTCAGTTATAAAAAATGAAGAACTATCTCTTATTAAAAACGACGAATTAATCTTTAAAAGAAATTTCCCTTTAAATGAAAAAGAAATAAAAATGAGAATCAAATTTAAAGGTAAATTATATCTCAACGAACCAGAATTTCTAATAAAACCTACTCCTTTCTTCAATACAGCAAATATTTCACTGAATCCTCAGTGTGAGGAAATAAAAATCATTGCCATGGAAGACTCCAGGATAAAGTCTGTTAATTTCTTTAAGCCCAATACGAGTTTTTTTAATTCTCTCTTTCTTAACTCTATAAAAGAATTAGTAAATTTCTCCACAAAATTCCCGTTTATTTCAATCTTTAATTTCGGAACAACATTACTATCAAAGGAAAAAATAGGAACCTTGATCTGGAGATCTATGTGGGTATCACTTTCCCTTATGTTGCCCATATTTATATTCGAGAATATGATTGCAATTCCTATCGCTATGTTTGCAGCCATCAATAGAGGAAAACTCTCTGATAAACTAATCACAGTTATATCAGTAATAAGCATGAGTATCAGCTATATAGTTCTGATTGTTCTTGGGCAATGGTTCCTCGCATATAAGTTCGGTTTCTTCCCAATATGGGGCTTTGAAGGGCCCAGATATCTTATATTGCCTGTAATACTCGGAATTATCAGCGCAACTGGAACAAGTGTCCGCTTCTATCGGACAATATTTCTCGACGAACTCAGAAAAGAATATATAAGAACAGCCTTTGCAAAAGGACTTCCTTCTCATAAAATTTATTTTAAGCATTTACTCAAAAATGCATTAATCCCAATAATCGCAAGAATATCAACTATTCTACCATTCCTATTTACGGGTAGCCTATTACTCGAAAGTTTTTTTGGAATCCCGGGCCTCGGCTATGAAGCAGTTAACGCTTTGAATAATTCAGATATTCAGGTTCTGAAGGCGTTGGTAATATTAACTGCTATCATCTTCATCACTATGAATTTAATCGCAGATATATTAAATTCATACATCGATCCGAGAATATCACAATCAAACTAATCTAAAAATCTTCTGAAAATCATATAACATCAACTTGTATCCGCTAAACCTTACCCTAAATTTTGCACCTTAATCAGCCAGTAAGAATTTATACTTTTGATAATAAATATGGAACTGCATTTGCAGTTCAAGAGATTATTCATTCTGTGCTAGATTGAATCCACAAGCTTTACTCATTACGGCATATTCTGCTTCGTCATCATCTGCTCGGATATAACTTCCCCTTTTCCAATCATACAAAACCACTGGCTGGCTGAATGCAATTTATGGCCTCTTTGTAGCATTACAATATTTTTCTCCCAACATAATTTAAGATTAATGAATCTAATATTTATTCAGCCATATTGAACAATTTCTACTAAAATTTTTACTGAATTATCTTGTAAGTCATATAAGCAAGTTGTAAATTTTATAAAAATTCAGCTATAATGAACAAAAATACATAATAAAATTTGCTAAAAATACTATATTATCAAAGAAACTATCATGAATTTATCAAAAAAAACTAAAAATTCCGGAGTGCAGTCCGTAGAAAGAGCCTTGCAAATATTAAAAACAATTGCTTCACACGATACCCCTGTGGGAGTAAGAGAACTCGCCAATTGGCTCAACTTAAAACCGCCCACTGTTCATAATATTTTAAAAACCCTTGCAAAGATGAGATTCATAGAGCAGAACGAAAAAAATAGAAAATACGAATTAGGTATATCATCACTTATACTGGGATTATCTTCAGAAAAAATTATGGAAAAACAGATTAGCTATGCAA
Organism: uncultured Lentisphaera sp.; assembly: GCA_964426675.1. Lineage (GTDB taxonomy): Bacteria > Verrucomicrobiota > Lentisphaeria > Victivallales > GWF2-50-93 > DYMC01. Next base: position 59,407 of record CAYRRM010000001.1, on the reverse strand, counting down.
GTCATCAAATCATAGAGGAGCTTTCATTAAAAATAGATGAAACAGTCGCATTGTATGGTATCATTAATGGTTTTGTATTTTCACTGGACGTAGTAAATCGCATAAAAGAACTCTCTGTTCAACTTCGCCCTAATACCTACATAAGCATACCACATTTAACAGCTGCGGGGAGAGTCCTCCTTGCTTTTTCATCCGCAGATCTCCAGGAAAAATACGCAAAAAATATGTTAGAGGAAAAGAAACTTTTCCCATATAAAACTATCAATAATATGTTTCAAGATTTTGCCTCTATAAGAAGAAAAAAATATGCCGAACTTGAAAATATAAACTCTTCTGGACTTTACGCTATATCTGTCCCTATAAACGGAATTTTTAATAAGCACAACTTAGCTATCAGTGTCTGCTTGCCAATCTTCCGAAAAACAAGAGAAAAAAGAGAAATAATCCTGGATGAACTTTATAAAACAGCAAGTGAAATAGATGAAAAAATAATAAAGTCAACAAAGGGAAATAAAGAAGTATGAAACAAAAATATTTAAAAAATTTTACACTTGAAATTAGTTTAAAGCCATTTTTAAAAAAAAATGATAAGTTCATCGGAAATATTTTTTATAAAATTTTTATGGATTGGTTTCCTATATTGCAATATAGCGAAAATATTTCTGTTTTATTCTGGGTAGGAGATGGAACAGAAATTCTAGAATTTGATGGCAATATGCAAAAAAATTTCGAATGGGGCAAATGGCTTGGATTTGCCTATGATGGTTATCCCACTTCAAAAAAGGAAGATCCAAAACAAGAAGCAATTGTAGGAAAAGCTCGCGAATTTCGCAAAAATCCATCTAACTTCAATTATCAAGATCTCAAAAACATAATCCTGATTATGAAAAAAATAGGAAGAGAAATCTATGATATAGTTCCAAGAGCTGGGATAGCTTTTGACCCGGGACCAGAATTTGTTAAATCAAAATTTAAATATGAACTTCATACAGAAATCCTTTTATTTGATAAACATAATACCGGAGGATGCGGACGAAATATTGACTGCACTTCAAAATTGAAAGCCGACACAAAAAAATATGCTGGTTTTCCTGAGGGCATTCCAGAAGGAACAAGTTTTGGAAGATTCTTAGGTAGACAAACTAAATTCTTCACGAAAGCTACAGGGATTGATTATATTTGGTTTTCAAATTCATTTGGTTTTGGGCGATGCCCTTATGGTTTTGGAGCCTTTGGTGAATTCTTTGACGGAAAAAAATATCTCCCTGAAAATAATGAAAAATGTAGAGATGCTGTAATTCAGTTCTGGCAAGATTTTCGAAAAGAATGCAAGGTCCCTATCGAAACAAGGGGTACTGATTTTCCACTCGGAATGGATTTAGTAAATCATGCAACTCCATATAAACAACTATATGAAGGAAATTTTAACTTTATATCACCGCCAAATACTCCCTGGCCTGCTTTAACAAATAATTATGGAATCGCCCTCGCAGGCTATATGAGTAGAATTGCAGCATTTCCAGGTCATTTTCCATATAGGTTTTATGCTAGTGATCCGTGGTGGTGCAATAGCCCATGGTTTGACCAATTTGAACGGAGTCCCCATGATATTTACATGTCCTTATCTGTATCAAGAATAGACAGAAATAGGATAATAAATACACCTAATAGAATATCAATATTAACTGTGGATACCAGTTGGGGTGAGATTCCTGAAGAATTTCCAAATGAAATTATCCCACATTTAAAAAGAGCCTTGAAAGAAAAACCAGATATTCCCTCCCCTCTTATATGGATATATCCTTTTGAACAGTATAATAAACTAACTTTTTTGGAAAAAACAAGGATTCAAGAAGTTTACGCAGGCGATATCTTAATACAAGAGGCTATAAATTGCGGACTACCATTAAATACCGTCGTCTCAGATAAAAACTTCACTTTTAATTATAGAGATAAAAATTTATATGGAAAACGCATACTCCTCTCACCTGTGCCTGACTCATCTTCAAAGTTAGAAAAAGCTCTACTGTGGAATTTGGAAAGAGGAACATCTGTTTTATTGTATGGCTCAACATTGCATTCAAGCAAAACTCTCCAGGATTTACTTGGTATAACACATGATCTACCACTCGAAGGAGAATTTCGGATAAAAAATACCTTTGAGATTGATAATTTTTTAGAAGCCAATGTTTCCGATAAATATCTACATCAATCAATAATAAGTGCTGGTGGCATATCTGAAGTTATTATAAACAGTAAAAATCTGCTTTTTAAATCTGAAATATTCCAGGGACAAAATAAACGCATTTGCGCCCTTTCTAAAAAACTACAAAGTAGGGCTATTCTCGGCTGGGTTAGAGGCAGTAGCTCAGCTGATATGAGGGTAAAATTAGGCAGAACATTACCTACATGGCCGAGCTATGAACTCTTCAAATCTGAAAATCTCTTCAGGCACGTACTTTCAACCATGGGATATAGTATTTCATTTATAAGAAAATTTCCTGATAACAAATCAACCCATACTCTAATTTCACGCAATTCAAATGCTTTTCTCTTTACACTATTTTCTTCAGATCAATCATGTAAGACTAAAATAAAATTTCCATGGGGAGCTCCGATTCTTAACGGTATGGAAAATGAGGTAGTTAATGGATATTCCATCATACCTTTTAACTTGTTCCGCAGACTCGAGTGCAGAATTTTTCTAATATCCCCGGATAACATAACACTATCACTACATAGGGTAGCTCCAAAACATTTTAGATATAAGAACAGGCTGCTCCTGAAAAATTTGAGAAACTCTTCACTGCGTTTCTATCCTCCTTCAGGACAAGAAAAAACAACACAAATTCTACTAAATCCAAATGAGCATCATTGGACAGTAGGAGAAAAAATGGACATAAAATTCAAATCAGATGAAACGGGGAACTATTATATAATCAAAAATGTTACAGGTTCCATGACATTCGCATGGTATTAAAAAAATAAGAAGAAAGGAGAAAAAAATGATCCCAAGAATAAAAAAACTCTACGCAAAAATAGGCGTTCTGGGCGTTGGTCATCAGGTTTACTGGAATCAATTCGATGGTTTACTCGAAGAAATGCATAGAAAACAAAATGTCCTGATAGAAAAGCTAAAATTGAATAAAGTAGATACTATAAATTTGGGCCTCATTGATAATGCAAAAAGTGCATATGCCAAAATACCTGAAATTAAATCTTCAGATATAGACGTCCTATTCATAGATATGTGCACTTACGCAACCTCATCAGTAATTGGAATAATCTTCAAAGAAATAAATATACCGATAGTGATGATAGCACTTCAACCATTAAAAGCGATGGATTATCAAAATGGAACTACCTTTATGCAGCTATGCAATGATGATATTTGTTCAATGCCAGAATTTGCAGGAGTAGCCTTAAGAATAGGAAGAAAAATCCCAGATGTAATAATTGGAACTGAAAATAATGATCCAAAAACTGAATATGAAATTGCTGAATGGTGTTCTATAGCAAAAGTAATTCATGACCTAAAAAGAGCAAGAATAGGCCTTATGGGGCATGTTCTTGAAGCTATGTTAGATATGCATACGGACCCTACTGCTATTACAGCAACATTTGGATCTCATGTCGTTCAATGTGAACCGGATGATTTAATGAAACATTGGAAAAAAGTACAAAAAAATGATGTTAATATTATGAAAAAACGTATATTGGATTTTTTCGATACGCCAAATCCAATATCTGATCCAATTACATGTAAATTAACAGAAAACGACCTTAAAATATCTGCGGAAATCGCAGTTGCTTTAGAAAATTTTATCAAGGAAAAAGAACTCGATGGTCTTGCATATTATTATGAAGGAGAGGAAAACTCAGAAATGAGAACACTTGTTACAAATCTTATCGTCGGAAATAGTCTACTTACAAGCAGTGGTTTCCCTATGTGTGGAGAATTTGATATAAAAACATGCATAGCAATGATGATAATGGATAGGCTTGAAATAGGAGGTAGTTTTGCTGAATTACACCCCATTGATTTTGAAAAAGATACAATACTAATCGGACACGATGGACCACATCATCTAAATATAGCAGATAGAAAGCCTGTCATAAGAAGTCTAAAAAAATACCATGGAAAACCTGGCAAAGGAGCAAGTGTCGAATTTAATATAAAGACAGGCCCCATAACAATACTTAGTATTGGGGTAAATCATTCAGGAAAATTTAGATTTGTAATTGCTGAAGGTGAATCTATACCAGGCCCCATCCCTCCAACGGGAAATACAAACACACATGGAAAATTCAAACCCGATGTCAGAACCTTTCTTAAAAATTGGATAAAAGCAGGTCCTACACATCATTTTGCGTTGGGTATAGGACACTATGCTAAAACTATTGCAAAAATTGCTGAATTACTTGATATTGAAAACATTATAGTAACATAAAAGTATAAAGGCAAAATATAAAATTCTATTCTGGCCATTCTACAATTAGTGATTTATCCCAATTACATTTAAAATTAGAAGCAATCTTTTCAAGTTGTTCATTCGACAAAAATTTTCTGATTCCACCTACAGAAAGACAAGTAAGTAAAATTTCCGCCGCTTTTTCTGCTACATATATACGACCAAATGCTTCATCGAGATTACGACCAGTACCAATAACACCATGATGCTCCCATACAACAAGAGAACGTTTCAAAAGAGAAATAGCCGTTTTCTCTCCAAGTTCACGACTACCAGCCATTATCCATGGAATAAACTCTACCCCTTCAGGAAATACAACCACACATTCAGCATGCATACGCCATAACATAGTGCTTAGGAGTGCTGTATCAAGATTATCAAAAATATATGTCAACGCTATCAATTTCGGTGTATGAGTATGTATCACAGCATGAGCATAATTATTAGTGGATATCTTTATCGATCTGTGAGATAAAAGATGTGCAGATAACTCAGACGTTGGCCTACCTTCCGGTTCAAACCCCCATAGTATCCTGTATGCAGTCGCGTCAGAATTCAATTCAATAAAACCAATATTCCGCTCTGGAGCAAGTTCTATATTTCGCAAATACCTGCCCGTCCCGGTAAACGCAAAAATATCACCACCAAGTTCCGGTGCCTTAATACCACTCTCAATCCATTCGCTTAGAGGTTTCTTCAATTCAAATAACGCCCTCTGTTCACTATTAAGTCTCAAACTTATATTCCCTCCATTTGCTTCAGCCCACCCTCTCTGCCACATATCAGTACCAGTTTTAGCCATATGCTTGATTAATAAATTCTTAATCATAACATTCTCCTTTTTAAATGATTATTCTCTTTTTAAATCAATTAAGATAATCTATTAATATTAAATTACAAAAAACTTAATTAAAAAAATATCTCATTCATTATAAATAATTTATATATAAAATTTATTTTTTATATTGACTTTTTTAGCTTATTGTTATATTATTAAAGTGAATATTCAGTTTAGGATGTCATAAAATGAAAATAGCAAAAACAAGCATAGCCGCTAAAGAAATCAGAAAACTCATAAACGAGATTAATCTCAAAATAGGAGCTAAACTCCCATCTGAACGTGAGATAGCAAAAAAATTATCAATGAGTCAGGGCACAATAACAAAAGCAATGGCTATGCTTGCAAGTGAAGGCATTATAAAAAAACTACATGGTTCAGGAAATTATCTTGTATCTTATAATAATCTGACAAATCAAAAAGAAATAGAAGTTTGTTACATTGCTGAAGCCCTTCAATCTGCTCATACCAATATAATACCTTTTGTTCATCTTGTTTTTGATGTGATTTATTACGAACTTGTTAAATTAAATATCTTCCCGGTACTGAAAATTTTAAATAGAAAAATAGAAAATACAACACACATTGCAAAAAATTTATCCCCTGATGCTGTTATAATTGCAGCCATTGGATTAAATGAATCAATTATAAAAGAATTACTTGCTTTAAAAAGACATATTATATGGTTTGAAGAATATCGAAGAGTTTTACCGGGGGTTACAATATCTACAGATAATTTTCTTGCAGGCAAGATGGCCGGCAAATACCTAGTAGAACAGGGCTGCAAGAATTTCCTATATCTAACATACGCCTTTGATAAACCATATTATATTTCTGAGCTACGCTTTGATGGTTTTCTCTCTGGAATAAGAGAGCACTGCACAAGTTCCGCAATTAGTAGCTTCCCATGCTTTTACAAATCCCCTAATTTTAAAAAAGAATTGCTCAAAATGATAAGAAATTATGATGGGATATTTTGTTTTACCGATCGTCTTGCTTTGATAATAAAAAAAATTCTCTCTGAAGAAGGAATAAATTCCCCTCAAGATTATATTTTGATAGCCGTTGGTCCGCCTCCTCAAGAAGACAATATTGAAAACGATATAAATTTGATAGTTCATCCGATAGATAAAATCGGAAGGAAAATAGCTCAAAACACAAAACAAATTCTTTCCGGAGAAAAAGTTCAAGGAATTATAAAGATTCCTCCTGAACTTAATATAAAATCTACAATATCATCCTCAAATATGGAAAATTTAGCATAATTATAAAATAAAAAATGGAGGAAAAAATGAAGACAAATCACTTCTCAAATTTAAAAAATCTCCAATTAAAAAAAGATAGTCTCCATAAAAATTACTCAAAATTCACTCTCATCGAATTACTCGTAGTAATTGCGATAATCGCTATCTTAGCAGCACTGCTCCTACCAGCATTACAAAAAGCAAGAGAATTCGCAAAAAAATCAATTTGCATGGGCAACGAGAGACAGATTTTCCTTGCTTTTTTCAATTTCAGCACAGACTGGGATGAAAGATTTCCAGGAATGTCATACAAAACAGTCGCTGGTGGAGCTTATCTAAAATGGTATGATATAATCAATCATGTGATTTTTGAAGGAAAACCACGAATTATGGCATATTATAACCCTGATGACCCATATTCCATCACAAATTTTGTTACAGGAACATTTATCGAAGGAAAATATGACGGGAATCGTCTTATTTGCCCAAGTAAAAAATATGGAGGAAATTCAGTAGCAACACCATATAGTAGGTATTGGGGAATCAATATAGATGTCCAGGGTGGTTATTATTGGGGGGCATATCCGCCATGGGGACCATATGGAAAACCTCTCGACGTAACTAAAGGTGAGGCTCCATATCCTTACCAATCCCCGCAATACGACAGATTTTATCTGGGAGCAAAAATCTCTATGTTCAAAAATCCAGCAAATCAATACTTACTTTTTGAAACAGAAGCAGCAAGAGATGATATTTATGCAAAATTCCCATGGGGTATATACTCTCGGTGATAACCCTTCATTTCCCGCTTATTCGGGATTTAATGGATGGTTTTCTTTCAGACATGTTGGAAAGACAGCTAATGCAGTTTTTATTGATGGTCATATAGGTTCAGTTAATTTCAACACAGCTGATGCAATGAATAAAGAAAAATGGTATATAGAACCACAAAGTCCAAAGTGAAAAATAATTATGAAAAATTCACAACCAAATATAATTTTTATTTTTAGTGATCAACAAAGTGCATCAGCAATGAGTTGCTCAGGCAATCAGTATCTGAGTACGCCAAACATAGACTATCTCGCATCTGAAGGAACAATGTTTTCATTGTCATATTGTACTTCACCAGTATGTTCCCCATCTCGTGCAAGCCTTTTTACAGGTACTATGCCTCATCAACATGGTGTTGAAATAAACTCACTTCCACTGCCCCAAAATATGCCCACAATCGGAAGTATTTTGAGAAATGCCGGCTACGAAACATACTATATCGGCAAATGGCACGTTCCAAGATGTTTTCCTCAAGGAACAGATGAAATTCCGGGTTTTTTCAATGACCCTATACAAAATAATCCTCTGGGAGAATTCACTGATAAAGAAATTGTAGATAAAGTTATTTCTTATCTCAAAAAACCTAAGAGTAAACCATTCTTCCTAACTGTATCATTGCAAAATCCACACGATATATGTCGCTGGATAATGAAGGATAAAACTCAATTCCTCGAAAAATATTCGCCAAAAGAACTCGACTCTTTACCTCCACTACCTGCGAATTTCGCAATAAATGAGGAACCTGAATTTCTGAAAATTATACGTCAGCCAAAAGATTACGGACAAGAAACTAAATATACCCTTAAGTGGAAAGAAATAGATTGGCAAAAATATCTATATGCTTATTATAGATTGACTGAAAAATTAGATAGTGACATAGGAAAAATCTTAGAGTCTGTAGAAAATAACAGATTGTCAGATGATACCATAATAATCTTTTCTTCTGATCATGGAGAAGGCATGGCAGAACATAAACTCGTTGTGAAACTTCAATTATACGACTCTATTGCAAGGGTCCCTCTTATTATAAGAGGACCTGAAATTCCAAAAGGAAAAATTGAAGATTCAATACCTATATCAGGAATAGATTTACTCCCTACTATATGTCATTTCGCAAATATAAAAATCAAGGATAATTACCATGGAATTAGTTTAAAAACAATCTTATCAGAAAATAAAAACAACACCGAACGAAAATACGTCGTCACAGAACTACTCCCATTCAATGATATGAATCATAGAATGAGAGGAAGGATGCTCCGAACAAAACATTATAAATACATCCGATTCTCTGGAATAGAAGGAGAAATGTTATTCGATATGATAAATGATAAAGGTGAAATAAAAAACCTATCTAACAATTCAGGATATCAAAACATCATAGATGAACATAGAAGACTACTCAAAGAATGGACTATATTAACAGATGATGATAATTTTAAAAACTTTTAAAGGAGGTGATAATAAAAATAAAAAATAATCCTTTTTTAATAAAATAACCTAAAAGATGGAGGAAAAAATGAGAGGGATAAAAAATATTTCATTAATCTTGGTAATTTTATTCATGAGTTTTATAAATATGCATGCAGATGAATATCGAATACAGGTATTTTTTCCAGATCTCGATAAACCACTACATGCGATAGATGAAATACCACTTGATGATGGGGGAGGAGCGTATTCAAGATTAGACTTGAGCTTACCACATAACTATAAGGAAATAAAAGAAAAGTTACCTCTTGTGATTTACTTTAGTGGAGGCTCCGGCGCAGTCAGAGGGATAAATCCAATTCAATGGACAAAACCAATTACCGATGCAGGTTTTCCAACTTTCTCCTATTTGGAAAAAGGTCTACCTACTATGAGCATGAGCACATATAAAACTAAAGATACTTTTGGAATAGAGTTACATGATGGAGAAACCAATGCAAAAAATTGGAACTTGATGCTTGATAGGATGGAAAAAATGTATCCAGACTTACCTATAGATTGGCATAAAATAGTCTTAGTAGGTTATAGTAACGGTGGAAGGGCAATATTTGCAGCTATTAGCGACTACACATCAAGCCCCACTGCTGAAGAGGAAACAAAGAAGTTGGCAGATAGGGTAATTGGCATATTTGCTGCAGACGCTTATAGTGGCTGTCTCAGTGGTTTAGGAGTAAAAAGGATGGTCGAAAAACAAGCATACATAGGACTTGTAAGTCTCGTTTGGTCAAATTACATGGATTACGTTGGTGATAAGTTCGCCTCTTGGTATGGGGGAACACACACCAAAATATGGGATGGAAATGGAGAACTTGATGATCATGGGTTAAACACTTTTGATAAAAAACTAAGCCCAGAACTACGTGCTTTTTTAAACGAAATGACAGGTCTTTCCAATATCCCTCCATCCCCCGATGAACCTCCACCACAAAATCCTCCTTCAGAAGACAATTCTCCTGCAAATGTATTTATTATTCCTCCAAAAAATCCTGAGGTTGGTGAACTTTCAGCTTTTTCATTTTATGCTAGCCCAAAACATCTTGGATTAGAATTCACAAAACTTTCTCTATATGTAAAAATAAATAATAAAACTAATCATATTAAAACAATAACTCAAAATAGCGGTGAGATAGAATATATTTTTTCAAAAGGAGGTATTTTCGAGTTTTTCGCACGCGCATTTTACTCTAATGGTGAAAATAATCAAACTATAGATTCAAAAACAGTATCAGTTTCTGTTCCAGAAAAGAATCCCAGTAATGCAATACTCAAGGCATCCACTATAAATGCCTCAAGTGGAGCAATTATTTCTTTTTCAATATCTGCCCCCGAATTTGTTGAAGGTAAAAAATTTTCAAAATGGTCTTTATACGAATTAAACGAAAAAGGTGGAGTAAAAAAACATATCAGAACAAAATTAAATTTAAATGATATAATCGCGTTTACCTCTGACTCAAAAGGTAAAATACCTATCAAAGCGATTGTAAATTACAATGATGGGAGAAAAATAATTAGCAATGTAATCACATTGAACATCAATTAACTTTCTTTTGCCTGTCAGTGGAAAAAATACTGACAGGCATTATTTTTCATTATTTTTAATAAAAAGAACTAAAGGAAACTAAAATGAAATATGGTTATTTCGACGATAATAAAAAAGAATACGTTATTGAAAGGCCTGACACTCCACGTCCGTGGAGTAATTACATCGGCAGTTCCGAATTTGGTTCTATTATTACAAATAATGCTGTTGGATATACGTTCTATAAATCTGCCGCACAAGGTAGATTATCACGCTTTAGATTTAATTCTCCCACCTCTCTCAATCCAGGAAAATTTATTTATATCAGAGATGACGATAGAGGCCTATTCTGGTCAAATTCATGGTTACCATGCAAAAAAGAACTTTCAGAGTTTAAATATCAGGCGCGTTTTGGTACCGGATACGTAATTATTTCTTCTGAATACTCACAAATATCATCAATTTGCACTTATTTCATTCCTCTGGGAAAATTATATGAATTATGGCACGTAGAAATAAAAAACAATTCAAACAAAAAAAGAAAAATTTCCGTCTTCCCATTTATTGAAAATCAATGCAACTGGAATGCAAAAGATGACTCAACCAATCTACAGTATACCCAATACATCGCCAGAACAGAAATATTTAATGAAAATATTATAGATATAGGTTCAAATGTTAATATGCCAGAAGATAAAAGTAATTTCACAAATAAAGACCAAAAAAGACATCTTTTCTTCGGAATATCAGGAATAAAGCCGGTTTCTTTTGACTCTGATCTAGAAAAATTTCTTGGAACATACGGCTCTTACGCTGAACCTCAGGCTTTAATAAATGGAAGATGTTCAAACAGTACAATATGGGGAGGAAATCCATGCGGAGCATTTCAACTAAAACTTTCCCTCGGTCCTGGAGAATCTGAGACTTTTGTGGTCGTTTTCGGAATCGGGCAGGCAAAAAAAGAAGGCATAAAAATAATAAAATCCCTCGAAAATAAAAATATTATTTCAACTCTCTTGCAGAATGTTAAGAAACACTGGCAATCCAGAATTAATTCACTCGAAGCAAAAACTCCAGATAAAGACTTCAATTCAATGATAAACCTATGGGCTCCTTACAACAATTTAATGACCTTTTATTGGTCACGCACCGCAAGTATGATTTATGCAGGAGAACGTGATGGACTTGGATTTAGAGACACTGTCCAGGACATAGTAGGAGCTTCTACCCTGATTCTGAATGAAGCAAAAGAGCGACTCGAATTGATGTTAACCGGACAACTTTCAAATGGAGGTGCACTCCCTGTAGTAAAACCTTTTTCCCATAAACCAGGATCTGAAAAAGAGCCAGATCATTATAGGTCCGATGACTGTCTATGGTTTTTTAATGCGGTCCCTCAGTACGTAAAAGAAAGTGGAGACTTTGATTTCTACAAAAAAGTTCTCCCATATGCAGATAAAGGCGAAGACACTGTTTTCAAGCATCTGCGAAGAGCAATAGAATTTAATATACACCGCAGCGGGGAACACGGCTTACCATGCGGATTAACTGCCGACTGGAATGATTGCCTCAAATTAGGAGAGAAAGGAGAATCCGTTTTTGTCGCGTTCCAACTTCGCTTTGCTCTCCGAGAATATATTGAAATTGCTGAAAGGCTTAATGAAGTTCAAGAAAAAAAATGGGCACAAGAGGAACTCACTAAACTTGATAAAAATATTGAAAAATATTGTTGGGATGGTGAATGGTATATTAGAGGATATAGATTTGATGGCCTAAAATTTGGCTCAAAAAATAATAAAGAAGGCAAAATATTCGTCAATCCTCAGAGTTGGGCCATAATAAGTGGACATGCTAATCGCAAAAGAGCTGAAAAAATTGTAAAAGCTGTGGAAAAATACCTTCTAACTGAATACGGAGTAATTCTATGTGCTCCTCCATATATTAAAACTGACCCCCAGGTTTGCCTTGCAAGACTGTTTAACCCTGGACTAAAAGAAAACTCCTCTATATTTAACCACGTACAGGGATGGTTTATAATGGCTGAAGCCTTCATTGGAAACAATGATCACGCATGGAAATGTCTGAAAGCCGTTTTACCATCTTCTTATAACAATAGAGCAGAAATTAGAAAAGTCGAACCATATGTGGTATGTCAGAGCACAAATAGCAAATACAGCAAAACACCAGGAACAGGGAACCTATCATGGCTTTCAGGATCCGCTGTGTGGAACTACTATGTTATGTCAAATGTAATCCTGGGAATAAAACCCCATTACGATGGGCTCGAAATTACCCCTTGCATTCCATCACATTGGAAAAAGTTCACAGCAAAACGAATATTCAGAAATTGCGAATTTCGCATTGAAGTAAAACGCTCGGAAAAAAATGAAGAAAAGGGCCTATTTTTCAACAAAGAAAAACTCAACTCAAATCTAATTCCATCAAAAAAATTTAAAAAATCTAATTCAGTAAAATTAATCATCTAATCAGGAGACAAAAAAATGCCAATAACACTAAGAGAAATCGCAAAAATGATCGACCACTCCCTTCTACATCCAACAATGACAGATGAAATATTAAAACGAGAGTGCCTCCTCGCTGCAAAATATAATTGCGCAACAGTCTGCATAAAACCATATGCCGTTCCAAATGCTAAAGAGTGGTTACACAACACTGATGTGCTAATATGTGCTGTAGCTGGCTTCCCTCATGGAAACAGCCATACCGAAATAGTAATTGCCGAAGCATTACGAGCAATAAAAGAAGGTGCAAAGGAAATAGATATTGTTTCTAACACAGGAAAAGTCCTTGGCGAAGATTGGAATTATGTAAAAAATGAAATAAAAGAAATAAATAGTGCGGTAGTTTCAGAAGGTGCTATCCTGAAAGTAATTTTCGAAAACGATTTTCTTCAAGAAAAACATATTATAAAACTTTGTGAAATATGCAGTGAAGCCAATGTAGCTTTCGTAAAAACATCAACAGGATATGGCTTCGTTAAACAACCAAATGGCTTTTACTCATATGCAGGTGCAACAATTGAGCACTTAAAACTTATGCGTAAATATTGCGCCCCTCATATTCAGATAAAAGCAGCAGGGGGAATTAAAACATTAAAAGACCTTTTACTCGTTCGTTCCATAGGCGTCACAAGAGTAGGCGCCACTGCTACTGCGACTATACTTGATGAGGCAGAAAAACGCCTGTCAAATGGTGAAAATCTTAATAATATGATTCCCACTAATTTAAGTACTGGAACTTACTAAAATATGAGGTCTTTTAATATGAAATATCTAATATGTTCTGCAATATTCGCCACCATAATAATACCTGCTTTCTGCAAGACAAATACCTTCACAGCGTACTTTATAGGAAATAGCCTTACAAGAGGACTTTCCCTTGATAAAATGTCAAAACTTTTTGAACAACGTAATATGAGCTTTGACTACGGCAGCCAGCTCGGTGCTGGAATTATGCTCCATGAACATCTCGTAAAAATAAGTTCATATAATCAATCTCCTTTCAAGATTAATAATATAGAGTCAAAAAAATTCGGAGATTATGACAATGCCCTCCAGAATTTTAAGTTTGATGCCCTTGTATTACAACCATACCAATGGTTCTTGAACGATAAAGAACATTACAAAACAAAAAAAAACTGCCCGGGTGATTTCTCCGCCATCTCGTCTTTTGTTAGGTATGCTTCAGGTGAAAATCCAACAAAGAATATAGCAACAAAACGTTTTGTAATATATGAAACATGGCCGAGAATAAACGGAATCATCGGCCGTAAATCAAAAAATTTTACTGATTTTTACAATTCTCCATATGATGAGAACTTGCCTGCATTCAACGTCTCTCAAACAGTCCCTGTGAGAGAATATACTTTAGAACTTATGAAAAAATTGTCAAAACAATTCCCTGATTGCGAATTTCGCCTCGCCCCGGTTGGAGAAATATTTGCAAAACTTGATGAATTGATAAGAACAGGAAAATTACCAGGCATAAAAGAATATTGCCTGCGAAATTCGCAATACTATAAAAAAGCAAGAAGTGAAACTAAAAATTTCCCGTTTAATGATGACTTTAAACAAGATATGGGCATATTGAATCTCTACGCTGATTTAGTTCATATGAATGATCAGCCTCATAATGGTCCAGAAGATGGAACTCTTGGTGCCTATATCGCAGCTATAACGCTCTTTTCTGTTCTCACTGATGAATCGCCAATTGGACTTCAACCAGAAGGATATACTAAATTAGATAAAAAAGAAGATGCCAGACTATTAACATCTATACAAAATATTGTATATGAAATAATTATAAATAATCCTATGACAGGAATAAAAAAAGGAGTTAAAAAATGAAAGCAATTTCCTTAATTTTCATCTTATTTGCATGCCTGCTATTTTCACACATAGTAAATGCAGATAATGAAAGAGAATTCTTTTGGGAAAAAAATAATGCAGAAATCATTGAAACAGGAGATTTAAAGTGGAAACCAGAACCATTCATCTTTCTACAAGGAAAATCTAATAGATATATAGATTTCGAAAATGGTAATGATAACAATGATGGATTATCACAAAATACCGCATGGAAACACCATCCCTGGGATCCAAATGCAAATGGAAAAGCAAAAGAATCTTCTGGCATTCATACTTATATCTTTAAACGTGGAGTATTTTATAGAGGACAACTACTTCCAAAAGAATCTGGAGATAAAAATAATCCAATCCGCCTTACATCTTCTCCTGAATGGGGGGATGGCGAAGCCTCTATTGTAGGCTCAGAATTAATAAAAAACTGGGAAAAAAATTGCAAAAATAAACTAATTCCAAATCCTGAAAATGTCTGGACAACAACTCTCAATTTTACACCAAGATGCCTCTGGACAATAGATGAAAAAGGAAATGTTAAGAGAATTCCACTTGCAAGAACTCCAAATTGGAAAGTAGATAATTTTGACGATATAAAAAGTCAATGGTGGATATGGACAAATCCCAAAAAACCATTTGATAACTTCTACCAGGACAAAAGTGGAAAGCAATTTAACATGGGAATCGACACAGAACATATCAAAGGAGATCCCAATTACTTTAAAGGTGCATTAGTATGGAGTGAATATGGATGGGTAATGGGAACACCATTTCCATCAAAAATCATAGCAGTAGATACGCAAAATAGTGCTATCGCCTTCGGTGGACAGTGGAGCAGCGCTCCTGGAACCACAAAAATCATTAGAAACTGCAGATATTACCTCGAAGATAAACCTCAATACCTCGATGATCCTGAAGGTGAATTCTGGTTCGAAAAAGCAGGTTCAGGAGGAATACTATATTTGCGCTCACCACAAAACCATGACCCAAATAAACTCCATATTGAAGCTGCAAAATATCTAAATCTAATTGATGCTGAAAATCTTAATAACATCGAAATCTCCGGACTCTCATTTAAATTTACAAATGTTTTCTGGGAACTCGATGCTCCGCCATTTGCAAATAAAGACGTTGATCCTGCATGTATCAGGTTACTCGGCTCAGGAAAAAACATAACCATCAAAAATTGCAAATTTGAACACGTAAATATGCCAATAAGAATGAAAGCTATAAAGGATAATGATATCATTGATGATATTAAGATATCTGATAATTATATCGCATTCACCGATTACGGCGCATTCCTTATTGAAGATGGAGGAGGCTGGGGAAAAACAAATGAAGAAGTAGGTCGTCTTTTTGATGTAAAAATATTACGCAATAACCTCTATATGATTGGAATGAGACCTACACGATTTGGACAAGGACACGCATTAGTTGTAGACTCAGCAGAAACACTCGAAGTTTCAGGAAATATACTTGACAAATGCTATGGTTCAGGCATTCATATCTTCGGCTCAAAAAGAAGTGGACTAAGAGCAGATAGACCTCTTTGCAGAATCCTTATCTATCAAAATAAAGTTACTGACTCCATGCTCAACACCAACGATTGGGGAGGAATTGAAACATGGCAAGGTGGTCCAGCATACGTATTCAATAATATTTCAGGAAATCCAGGAGGCTTCTGGCATTGGAAATTCAAAAACCATCCAACAGAACCAGCATGTGCAAGATTTGGTCATGCCTATTACTTAGATGGGGCTTTCAAAAATTATCATTTTAATAATATCGCATGGGGAAAATCTTCAAATCCTTATGACCAGCTTGGAAACACTTCCGCTTTCCAGGAAATTCATAGCTATCAAAACACTTTCTTTAACAATACTATATATAATTTTGTAATCGGCTCAAGAAGACAAGCTCCAATGGCGGGAAGAAATAAATATCTTTCAAACATTTGGGATTCAATAGGATATATGGTATTCAGACATGCAGATCCTGCAAAAACAGCCCAGGAAGCAAATCAAGCTGATGTCGGCAAGCAAAGTGATCACTACGCTTATGAAACAAATGCTTACGCAAATAACATATTCTTTAATGTAGCAAACTACGACGATAAATCAATATTTGGTGTCTTCGAATCAAATGGAAGATGGTTAAAGACATTTAATGATTTTAAAATGGCTCTTCAGGAGAAAAACTCTCTCGATGCACAACTTGGCATACTCACAGATAAATCACCTCTACGAAATCCACAACAGCATGACTTCCGCCCATCAGAAAATTCCCCTGCTCTAAACAAAGGCGCTAAAGTATTCGTCCCATGGCCTCTCTACGCAACTGTAGGAGAATGGAACTTCTATCATGCTGGAAATGATCCTGCAGATATTATTGATGAACACTGGTACATGACGCCATATTATACCGATAGAACAGCTTATCATGAACAACCAATGTTCCCATTAAAAGCAGTAAATATCAGTAAAGATTCCTATGTAAAAGGCGAACTCGAAAACTGGTGCAATGGGGCACTCAAATTCAATGGAACAAATCAATATGCATTTATGTCAAATTCACTTACAGAATGGCCCAAAAAAGAAAAAATTTCTTTTCCAAAAGAAAATTGCAACTGGGCTGAAATCAACATTCCAGATATGCTTTCTCCAGACCAAAAAACTGAATTCACAGTATCTCTGCTCCAGGACATACCAGAAAACCATATACTTCAGGCAGATCTACACTGGACAAATAGAAAGAATAAATCAGCGATTAACACCACTGCGGGACGGCACAAAATAAATGGCAAGGGACCTTATAAGTTTGAAGTCATTCCCAAAGCAAAACCAGATACAGAAAACTATGAATTAATACTTTTTATTACACCCGATGGTACGTGGAAAAATAGAACACATCTTTTCCGCCAAAAAATATCATATCATGAATCAAAAGAAAATATTCGTCTGCGTTCACCACAAATAGAAAATGACAGTTTCATCATTGAAAGCTACATAAAAATCGAAAATAATGCCCAGGGTATAATTGTCGAAAAATTAAATTCAACAGGCTATTCACTTTTTATCGACTCAAATGGAAAAGTTAATCTAAAAATACAAAATGCTAATTCCATTTTCGCCCTTGCTTCAAAACAAATTTTGAATGACTCCAGTTGGCATCACATTCTCGCTGAATGCGATAGAAAAAATAAAAAAATTAATATGTATATAGACGGAAAAATTGATAATTCTTCAGATGGCCCTGACAACAATTTATCTCTTGCAAATTCAGCTGACCTCTTAGTCGGCGGATCCCCAAATGGAAGATGCCTAAACTGCACAATCGACTTTTTGCGAATTTCACAAGGCTCCTTAAACGATGCAAAAACAAATATAAATGAACTTTACCGATGGCAGTTCTACGGCCCTTTCCTTAGAGATTTTACAGGTAAAAAAGTAGATTGCGAAATTCGCAGTGCAGGCGCAATACAATTTTAAATATTCAAAAATAGAGGAATGAAAAATATGGATGGAAAAGAAAGAATTTCAAGAATTTTACAAAGAAAAGACGTTGACAGAATAGGTCTTTTCGAACATTTCTGGGGCGATACATTAAAAGTATGGCAATCTCAAGGACACATAAAAGAAAACGAAAGTCTCGAAAATCATTTCGGATTTGATATGTCAATCATATGGCCATTCAATTATATAGCAAACCTTGACTTCACCCCTCAAACCATTGAAGAAGATGAAGAAACTATCCTCCAAAAAGATGGAAATTATGCTATCCTGAGAAAACATAAATTACATAATGCCACACCAGAACACGTCGATTTCACCGTCAGAGATAGAAACGGATGGGAAGAACTAATAAAGCCACATTTAATTGATACAAAACAAGATAGAAAAAGAATTAATTTTCAAGGTTATTTAGAAACAAAAAAAATGGCAGATCAAGCAGGCCGTTTTTTCTGTTGGGCCGGCATAAATGTATTTGAACAAATGCATCCTATATGCGGACACGAATATATGTTAATGGGAATGGCTCTTGACCCTGATTGGATAAAGGACATGACAAAAGTGCTTTCCGATTTAAATATTAGGCTTATGGAAATTCTTTTTGCCGAATGCGGAAAACCAGATGGAATATGGTTTTACGAAGATATGGGATATAAAGAGCACCCCTTCATGTCTCCTCAAATGTATGATGAAATCATATTATCAGCGCACAAAAAAACTTTTGATTTCGCACATTCTATTGGACTTCCAGTAATTGTGCATTCATGTGGATATGTAGCTCCACTCGTTCCTGGTCTTATAAAAGCTGGTATGGATTGCCTTCAAGTAATAGAAGTAAAAGCCGGTATGGATGTTCTGAAATTAAAGAAAGACTTTGGCGATAAAATCGCTTTATGCGGAGGTATGGATGCAAGAAATTTAGTTGCAAATGATATAAATAATATCAGAAAAGAATTAAATGAAAAAATTCCAATTCTTAAAAAAGGTTCCGGTTACATATTGCATTCAGACCATTCAATTCCAACCGATACTAAATACGAAACATATAAATTTTTTGTTTCTGAAGGCCTCAGATTAGGAAAATATTAAGCTAAATTCCCCATAAAAAGTAAAAAGTTAAAAATCTTTCATAAACTTTTCTTTACTTAAGAAGAGATAACTACAAGTAATACGAGGCAATTGGCTCAATACGATGAAACTCTTCAACCTATATGGCGCAGTTGGAGTTGCCTCGACATCATAATACCCTCATAACAAAAGAAAAGTAGAAAATTGTGCGTTTACAAAATAGGTTTTTGGACTGGAAATTTTCTATTTCGCGCAGTTGACTCAAAAAGCCAGATGGGCGCATATTCTTGCGTAAGCTTTCAGAAAATTCTACAGCAAAATGCAGTCTCCTAAAACAAGCTCAGAGAGCAACCATATAACACTCCTCCCTGCTTTCAGCTTAAACACCAACTGTTTTTTTTTAGGATGATATCATCTACAAAAAAGTAACTCTCACTCAGCTTTCGATATTGAGATGTCGTCGAAATCGGCAATTCCAGTGGCATTGAAGAGACCAACTTGCAAACGAACTCCTGCAGCGCCTTCAGGAATTTCTCTTACAACTGATTTTTCAGTCCAGTTTTGGTCTGTTTTCGCTTCAGGACATTCGCCATAGCCACCGACTTTTTGGCCAATTTTATCTACAAATGTCACCATAACTCTTGCATTTTGCCATCCCTCGTTTCCACATTTTAGGTTTTTAGTTCTGATTTTTGCTTTAATATTTATCTTTTTCCAGTTCGTGTCGAGACTGAAATAATTATCCAATACGACAGTTTTAGTCGGATTATCGTTTTCAACCCTCAGAAAACTTTCATTTCCTTCTCTTTCGATACGAATTGGTGGATTATCCATTTTGTTGATGTTATAATCCATTATCCATCCCGGAGGAGAGACGGGTTTTCTGGTTCTTAGGTAATCGAATTTTCCGGCAGTTTCAAGGATTTCAAGCGGATAAATTTTGCCGGGATTTGGGTATACCTTAATATCATCAACACATGTTTCGGCAATAACCCCTGGCAGGTCTATAACAAGTTCACATTTTTTGGAATCTGCAGGTATATTTATAATTTCATAAAGGAGTACCCAATTGTTATTTGTTTTATCAGCAAGATGACAGAGTGGACGATATTCTTTTTTACTATTAGGTCCTAAAAAAACAAACATCGCGCGTGGAACATCTCCACTTTTTAACTCTGGTTTATCATCTAAGGATATTACTTTCATTTTTATCGAGAGAGCGAGGCTTTCCCAATCTGGATTTAGATCGAATTCTTGTGATATGGATGTGTAAGCACCAATTTGAGAATTTACTAGTTTTGCAAAATGGTTTCGTCCGATTTTTTCAACAGTAACGTTGCTGCCGTGACGCCAAGCAGTGAATTTTTTGTTATCATCAATGGATTCGAAATCCCCATTTTTGATCAGATTTTCCTCTCCACATGCCAGAATAGCAGCCACAATCGAAACAAAATAGAATGCTGTTTTTGTCATAATTTTTTTCATCTTTTTTCTCCTTTTATTTATAAAATTTATTACTATTATCTGAAACTTTTTCCAGAAAAAATTATGATTACGATTACCAGTATAGATATTATTACCAGAATGTTAAGAAAATATGATTTATTTTTTTCCGTATTTATATTTACAGGTTTTGTTGTGGTCTTACTTTCAATATTTGTAGTTTTTGTTTCAGTTTTATCCTCTTTTCTCGAGAGCAGTTCTGTATTAGTTGGTGCCGCTTTGTTTTCAATTGTTAATGAAACTTTTTGTTCTTCGATAGCTTTTAGTAACTGTTCGGAGTTCATACCAATTCCTTCAATAAATACTGCATAATCTCCAACTTTCGCAGGTAATTCCAGAGGATTTCCGAATAAATCTCGGACGGCTATATTCGGATTGAGTTTCTGTAGTTCATGCCTGTTTGCTCCTTTCGAGATAAGAACTGCTACAACACCCCCCTGCCCTTCAAAGGTGTATGCAAAGAGACCGGGTCTAATCTCTTTAGTATTTGTATATTTCCTACCTTCAATGTGCCAGGCCATGTTGCTGAATGCCGTAAGGCATGGATGCAATCCGCCGTCAACATTCATCAGCGAGTATGTGGCCTTGTAGTCACCCCATCCGTAGAGCAGGTACAGGAAGAACTTGTCGGCACCGCTCGCGAGCGTGGATACCCAGTAGCGAATCAGATAGTCGCCCCAGAATGCGGCTTTGTCGGATTTTCCCAGAGGAGCACTATGACGGTAGAAGTTTCTGATGTCGGATGGGCCCGGGCCGCCTTCGGTGTTCCAGACCTCCATTTCTGGTTTTTCAGGATTTCTGTTCAGCTTCGTGGCGTTGTATATGGGATCACCGGGATATCCTATTCCGCTTGGTAAATAGGAGTGATAGCTAATTACATCGGCGGCCTTCAGGATTCCTTTTTCGATAAGTTCTCTGCTCCATTTGTCTGATGGTGAATTGTAGTGTGCCCCTAAGTTAATTACAGTCAAGCAGTTTGGATTTCCTTTTTTTAAGCCTTCTGCAGCAGCAAGATGCATTTCAATGAAGACCTCCGGAGCAGGATGTATATACTTTCCATTCTCGAATCCGGCGTTGAGAAATCCAGGCAAGAATGGTTCATTCCATGTTTCAAACGCCTGAATCCTACCTTTAAAGTGTTCAGCCATTTTTCTTGCGTATTCCGCGAAATCGGCAGTATTTTTCGGAGGAACGTTTTTTGCGTGCCAGTTGTTGTAGCCTTGAGGAGTAGGTTTTGGTATTTCCCAACTCCGCGCCCATACTGGCACTCCTCCAAGTATACCGAGAATACACATATTTTGTGAGGAAATGTTATCTATCATTCCATCAAGCAATTCGAGATTCCATTGCCCTTTCTCTTTTTCTACAGTCTGCCATTCAAGTCCAAAACAACGCACCCAGGTGAATCCGAGTTTGCGTGCAATTGCTGGCATTTCTCTGTTTGGCGTGATATGCGCTCCAAATGGAGAATCCATGAGAAGTCTGTCTGCGAATTTCGCAGGGCGGACCCGGTGAAGCAATGTTTCGCAGACCTTCGAGACTGGTTCACCTCTAGCGTCAAACACCATTGATTCTAAGCGGTAACTGCCCAGCGCGGGCTGTCCGACCTCGGGCAACTCGAATTCGAGATTCTGCATTTTTCCCTTCTGGAGTTTCAGTTCTGGCATAGGATACGATCTGCCGAAGGCATCGAAGAGTTCGCTTTTTATCTTCATGCCGTCTTCGATTTTTCCATATACGAGGCCATTGAGCTTGAATTTTGTTCCCTCTTCCACGAGACCATAGGCGTTTGCCGCGGAGCGGATTGCGAGTTCAACTTTGCCTGTCCGTTTGAAATCAGAGACATCCTCACCCATTTCGACCTGGACGCCGTCAATCCAGAAAGTTCCCTTGGGTCCCCAGTTGAATATCTGAGCCAGATAGAAGCCATCGGGGGAGTGTGGAAGTTTTATTGTGAACTTGAAACGCTTCCATTCCCTTCCAAGATTGATGACCTTCTTGTATGGTTCCACCCATAGTCTTTCGCTCGGCGGGCCAATCCGCATGTTTATCGTATGACCTGAATTTTCCGCCTTTGCCCAAAAGCTGTAAGTGTAATAGCGGTCGCCTATGCCGAAGAATGGGCACATGACGGCGGCAACACCTTTGTCGCCTTCGTAGTTGACTGTTTTTATTCTGAGGGCTGGAACTCCTGTCGGACCTTCATTTTCCGGATCTGCCGTATAGTTTTCCGGCTTGTAGTTTTCGTGGAAGGGAGCCCAGGGATAGGATACTCCGAGTGGGAAGGAACTTGTTGTGAGCAAGTTTCCCTGCATCTCTAAATTCCCGGCGACTTCGTCGGGGCTAAGGTAGCTCACTACAACATCGTCAATCTCGACAACCGAAGGCACACGTATCTCAAACATCAGACTTGCGGAGTCGTCATTTACCACTGGAGGGATCAGAAGTTCTGTCTTCTGCCATTCCGGGGCACCAGTCACTTCTTTCTGTCCGTAGTAAGTGTATGGAGGCCCGGATTTCCTAAGCCCGAACTTGACGCTGCTGCTTGTCGTGCTACGCAATGCAAATATTATCTTTGTAAACCATGGTTTTTCAAGTCTGATAGCTGGAACTCTGAATTGCACTACACCCCCTCTTATCTCCTTTGCCGTGACCTTTAGAGCCCCTGAGCCTGAGTATGGAGTTTCAGTCTGCTTGGAATATTCCACAGATACATCAGCCCACCAGGAGTCGTCCTCCCATCCTGCCGGCAGGTTTCCACTTATATGGGATTTTTCGGACTTCACATTTACCTGCAGGTATTCGCCTTCGAAATTCCAAGTCCTCTTGGTTGGTCTGACAGCCTTTCTGAGGTCATCAATATTTTTTTGTCCACAGTTTATTACAACGATATCTGCCATTGCGACATTTTGCACCTGTTGCCCAAAGAAAAAGTTAAAATATAGCGTGCCTGTTTCGTAATTTTGTGGAGATTTGAAAAAAGTCCGCCAGGTTCGCCATTCACCATCAAGTTCGAATACCTGGTTTGCGAGTGCAAATTTCCAATCCTTTTCAGACTGCACGAAGAGCTGCCCGATTCCTGGGCCTTCAGACATGCTTTTTCCGGTCCAACGCATATATATAACATCGCCTGACGCCACTGGCAATTTATTGCTTGCGCTTAAACACACTTGATGAATTTTACTGGGAGCTTTTGGGACGTCTATTTGAAGGCATTCCGTGAATTTCTGCCCTTCCACAGGCACCTTCACCGATTTATATCCTGGGCTACTCACTGAGTATGCTTCAACAGACGCTTCCGCGAGCAGATTAACACCTTCCGGATCATTGTCGGCAAATGCTAAATTCGTGGATGCGATTCCCATCGCAGCCGCCGCTAAAAGGATTTTCAGCCTTTGGAGCGTTCTCCTCATTTTTTTGTCTCCTTATTGTTAATTTTATTCATAGTTTATTCATAGCTCCTCTGGTTCGGCAAAATCCTTAGTCATCACAGGAGGAAGACGAAAAACTTTTCTTCCGTCAATTCCACAAAAATACAAAAAAGACTGACTAAAACTTTTAGTATCGCCATCTGCCCAAAAAACAGCAAAATCTTTGTGGTAATTAACTACCCTTCTGGCATAAGTATGATTAAATTCGCTATTTTTTGTGAGTTTCTTCTCAAAGGCCCATGTTTTACCTTTATCCTTACTTACCCAGAGGGCCATTTCGCCTCCTGCTACCCATATCTGAGGTCCTTTTTCAGTTGGACCTATTATCGACCAACAATCATTCTTTTCAACAAACAAAGAGCCACAGTCATAATTGCAATCTGATTCAGTTACTTTTGAATTTTGCCATTCTAAGCCTGTCCATTGACTAACAATCCATTCTCTGGGCAACTTGGAGGGACCTGGAATATGAGTATCAGAAAGAAGATAGAGAATTACCGGTCTTCCTTCTGATGTAAGATTTATATCCATAAGATAAACAAATCTATTTTGACTTTGATAATCATGAACGAGTGCGGGATTGCGAATTTCGCAAATTGGTGTTTCAATTGCTTTACCATGAATATTACGCCAGGTAACTCCACCATCTGTACTTTCAATATAGTAAAGATTTGTTCTTGAGTCGAGTCCGCCTATTTTTGGGTGAAAATTAAAAGCCACCGAAATTTTTTCATTGTTTGAAGTAGAAACGTGATAATGCCCCTGCTCGATACCTGCGATAGGACGTGGGGCAGAGCAATTAAAGTCATTTACGGTATTTTGAATGTGCAACATTCTGCCATCTTGATATCTGGTGTGTAAAAAAATAAAACCATATTTTTTAAGCCAATGAGGTTGTGGATAGGCAAAAAGCGTTTCGAGCACTGTTTCAAATTTTTCAATTGAATAAGGCTCCTTACTCCTGTGAATAAAAGATGGCGTTGTCCACGCCCCATGAGATGGAGAGAAAATCCAAATATAACCTTGAGAATCAATTGAAATTACCGGATTATCGTGAGTGTCAGCGCAAAATTTGTCAAATAGAATGGTTGGACGGGGAACTAATCCTGTTTTATGGTCGTAGTAACTTACCATGTGAATTTGCTGTCCGGTGCAAAAATCCCAGTTGCGAGGGCGCGAGTGCTGATTCTTCACCATCCCGCCCCAACAGAAGAATGTCTTGTTGACTTCTTTTGCGAAAATCGCAAACGGCGAATGGCTGGAGCAGTAAGTTCCGAGCCCTCCTGAGTATTTGTAGCCGTACTCGAAGAGCGGAGGCTGAGCGTGCCATGCCCCCCTGTAGCCGTCGTCCTTTGTGCAAAAAATTTCCTGCTCCGTCGGGCGTAGCATGTATTTTCCGATTTCTAAATTTTCACCGAATTTTTTCATCTGTTTTCAGAATATGGGTCATTCATTTTTTTTAGAAGTAATGATCCGGAGCATAGTATTTATAAGCTTCATTCCATACAATAGCCGAGACGTGCCCATCCCAGAAAAAATAATTACCACTTGAACCATGACGACGGACAGCGGAATAATATATTTTACTGGGTATGTTGCTGTTCAGTCCATCAGTTGCTGAGGGATGATAGAAGTTATGCACATTGCCCTGGCAGTCACCAAACATCGCTCTAACTGAAGCTTTTTTGATATCTGGTATTCTTGCGAGTTCGAGTTGGCTTGGATTATCCGACTGCATCGTCCTGAAACTTGCTGGTGTTCCTCCATCAATTGCCCTATTTTTTGGTGGTGAAAATGGTTCACTGTTGATACCATAGGCAAGTGACCACCAGTTCCATTTACTCGAATCCTTCTCGTATTCAGGGCATCCCCAGAAGGGGAAGCCACCCTTTCCTTTGGAATAAGTAAGTATGTTTGATGAGAATGGGGCGATTTGTCCGGGACTAAGTGTCGGACTGTTTGGAACAATGTATTCCCATAGTAATGATATCCATAGTATCTGTTGATCCAGGCTCGAAACATACTTTTTATATTGTGGAGGGGTGACGTATTCCCTGTAATCGCTGGCATACATTAATTCAGCTGTTCCTATTTGTTTAAGGAGATTTGCGCATTGAGTGGCTCTCGCCATTGCTCTTGCTCTGTTCAGAGCGGGCAAGAGCATCGCCGCCAGTATCGCGATAATCGCAATTACAACCAACAATTCAATGAGAGTAAATTTTATCAAACGGTTTGAACTTTTAGCCTCAACTCGGTATCTCTGTAGCCTAATACATTCAAAGCGATCTTGATTTTTTATCAGTTTTTCTATTTGCATTATTTACCCCCTTTTTTTTTGGTTTAAGTATAAAAAGAAATCAGGAGAGAGCGTATCGCCATCGACTTTTTTGAATGGCAATTTGACGCTAGGAACGTTAACTCTTCCTCTCGATATTTTTTCGAGTATCATCTTTGCAGACGCATCTCCGAGTTCGTAGTTCGAGTAGATAAGCCCACTTAAAAGATGCCCCGTGTCGGTATGGTTCCGTCGTGTACCAATGCATAGAATCCCAGTATCAAACGGAATTCCTCTACCAATGGAGCTTGCAATAGAGTGACATGCCCTAGCCTCTTCAAAGCCTGCTAAAAAGGCAATCCTTTTCTTTTCTCTTCCGAGCAAATCTGCAACTTTTTCCCTCCATTTTTTTTGAGGAATGGAAATATCAGTAGCTATGATTTCTTTTGAGATTCCATCTGCTGGTTTCCAGTTTTTGAATAGCATATGAGGAAAGTAAGAATGATGGTAAATAGGCGCTTCTACAGGACCTATATATACAATCTTGCGATAGCCTGACATAACAAGGGCATCTAAAGAAGACGGCAGTATTGAGCTATAGTCTGGATATACGCAGTTAAATTTAGCTTGTTTTATTATATAGACATATGGTATCTGAGATCTGGATAACCAATTCTTCAAGAGAACTTTCTTTTCGATGGCTGAATGAATAATGACTCCATCAATCATATTTTCAGTGAAAAATTTAGGGAGGTGGATATCTTTTCCTTCTTCTTTGTTATCAGGCAATTCTGCAAAAGCTAAACTGATACCTTCGGCGTTTAAAACCCTGAAAATCCCAACTATCACAGCAATCTCTATACTTGCGTATCCTGTTGCTAATCCTATACTAGCAAATTTGCCTTTTCTCACTGCTCTGGCAAAGGCATTTGGGCGATAGTTAAACTCGGATGCGATCTCCAATATCCTCGTCCTTGTATGCGGATTTATCCCAGGATGATTGTGAATCGCGCGATGAACAGTCATCACCGAAACTCCGGCTATATTTGCGATATCTACCATACTCTTCGCTATTTTCATAAAATTGGTCTTTTTTAGTTATCGTTTACGTTAACGATAACATAACAGTCAAAAATTGCAAATTAAAAAAAAATTTTTTTTAAAAAAAAAGCAGGAGCATGCCAATTTTCTGACCAGTAAGTCATTAATTAAGAATAATTTCTTTTACTGGTGTAATGGAAAATACGACTTGCCTTTGGGGAATATTTCTATGATTGGTAAATGTGAAACGTAATCCCATACTAAGTCTGTAGAGTTAGCCTGACTCGAAGTTTCCACATGAACTCTGACTTTTGCCTTGAATTTTGTCGGATTTCTGATAACCAACGCAGAGTGTTTGTCATCAGCCCATTCAGCGTTAACATGATCTATTTCCCATATTCTGCCTGTGTCAGGCTGGGCATACACGCCTGGTAATTCAGCGCAGGAAAGCATAAGAGATATTTCGCTCCAGCACGAATAGTAAAAGACTTCTCCAGGGATTTCTGTGGGTCCCCATTGCGTGAGATTGACCCTTTCGCACATCCATCCCGGCTTGAGGTATTTTTCGAATAAAGTTGATGGCTGATTGTAAGGTATTTTCCATTCGATCGGACGGTCCTCTCTTGACATAAACTGCGGTAATGCATGTGCAATATCCCTGGCGAGATCAAGGAAAAAAGGATTGCCGCTATAACGGAACAAACGGAATAGGGATTGACCCGAATGAGTACAAATACCTGGTGCGCTGTGCTTATTCTGAACGTTTGCAAGGACGGTTCCTGCAGAACGCATCTTCATTTTTGCAAATGTTGAATCTTCTGGAAAATTGAAATCATATGAAACAACCCAGCTTGCTGCTTGAAAGGCAGCGCGTATAGCGCATTCGAGCCATTCTTTTTCTCTTGTCACCTGATAAAGCCGCGTATAAGACTCAAGTAGTCCAGCAATGCTTTCACTATCAGGGCACTGTGCAATGTCTCCTGGACCACCGCAAGTAAATCCGCGAAGTAGGTATTGTTCGTCAAAATTACGGGCTGCGCATTTCGCAACCTTCATATATTCTAATTTTCTGTTTGGAAAATACTCAGCAGCTAATACCAATGCCGCTGGAATTATAGCTCCGCAAGTGGAATTAGCAACAATAATCTCACAATTATTATGATTGACAAATTGCCCGAATTGTCCGTAATTATTCCAGATTTTGACAAACGCGTCAGCGCATCTGCGTAATGCGTTTTCCCATTGTGGTTTAATTAGTGAGAGCAGATTGCGTTCTCGCATCAGAAACAGAGTCGAAAGTGCGTAATATAGAGCGTCTCCGCTCTTACGAACGAGGTGCCATGGCAATTTTTTATCTAAAAAATTGTCTCCTAGAGGGGTCCCCTTATAACATGTTCCAAAAAAGAGCCCGGAGGGAGTGATGGTCTTTTCGATGGCAAAATCGAATGTTCTCCAAACTCTTTTTTGCGACTCTTCATTACCGAGAAGCATCAATGCATGGGTATTTATCAGACCACCGACCCAACCAGCCTGCCAGTCTTGAAATATTGATTGGCTGCGCATGGGTTCTACGCCAATTGCGTAGTAGCCCATTTCAGGAACCCAATTTTCACGATTATATTTTTCTTCTAAAATTTTCCATGCCTCAGAAAATGGTATTTCCGCTGTCATAGAAGATTTAGGAACCATAACATTACGCAAAGAAGCCAATCTCTCAAATAAGTAGGGAATATCCTCACAGTCAAAAATATTCAGGTGCAGTTTTATGTCAATGTTCTCACCTTTGCGAAAATCGCGAGCAAGATATTTTGACGTGATCCCAGCATTGCATATTTCATAATCAGTTTTGTGCCGTATTCCCGGAGAGGTGATGCGTAAAACAGCAGCGTTTCGGTTATTGTTTTCTTCAAGTTCAATTCCGATCAAACCATGCGAATTACGTTCAGGAAGCATTATCCATAAACCGATTTTTCGAGACGGAAAGAAAAAGCCTATACCCGGAATTGCTGGATCTGATGTAAGCTGTTCAACTCTTGATGCTCCGTCTTCAAATGAAAGTCTTGGGACATCACTAATTTGAGGTAAACTGTCAAATTCGCCAGGCTTACAAGGCCTTGGAAGAGGAGGATATTTCGATTTGAATGATGGAAAACGATTGCCCGCGTAGACAGCGCCTGGAATAACAGTATATACCTCACGGCTCCAATCTGTGAAATCGAATTCCAGTCCGGTCGTTGCAGAAAGGGCAGTTCCTTCTGACAACAATGCTGAAAAAAGAAGATTTGAACTGTTTGGATTTGACTCATTCAGAGTCGCTTCCATCTGCCATTTCTCTCCGGTAAAGCCTTCCATCTCTCTATTTTCTTTTATACTTTCGAGCGGTTTTCGTCTAATGTCTGTGCAAACAGAACCCTTATGAGTATACAGTGCAGCAAAACAATAAATTCCAATATTTTTGAGTTGGGTTAAAAATTTCATCCTGATATTATAACTCAAGTTATAGCTTAATCAATAAAAATAATATGCGACATTTCGGATTGTAAATGCATATATACACATCATTTTAAAAGAAAAATCAAACAAAAAAGCATCTATAAATAATAATTGCCTGATTATAAAAAAAAATCTGAAAATAACCCTTTGTAAAAAAATTAAAAATAAATTTGCGAAAATCGCAAAATAAATAAAATTTATAAAAAATTTGTTTTATTTAAGAAAAAACTTAAATTAAGTCTTCCTAAAAGAAATCAAAGAGGAGGAATAATTTTTATGGACAATCTATTCAGACTAAAAAATGCTGAAACAAGATCAATTAGCCCCGAAAATTTTACAGGAGAAAAGGGGAAAGGTGGAATGGCGATAGATGGTGCAAGTAAAAATTGCGCCAGAGATTTAGGAAGAGGCTGGAAAATCTCTCCATGCGTAAAAATCCCTCCAAAAACTACTTTTACGCTCGCGGATATAAACGGATCAGGAAAAATTGAACAAATCTGGATGACTCCTACTGGACATTGGAGATTTTCAATACTACGCTTTTATTGGGATAATCAGGAATACCCATCAGTAGAAGTTCCAGTCGGAGATTTTTTTGCCTGTGGATGGGGTATTTATAGTCAAATTTCCTCTCTTGCTATATGCGTAAATCCTGGCAGTGCACTAAACTGTTACTGGCCTATGCCCTTTAAAAAAAGATGCAGAATTACTCTTGAAAATATAGCTGAGGAAGAAATGGTAATATTTTACCAGATAAATTATTCTCTTGAATCTATCCCGGATGATGCTGCTTATTTTCACGCAACTTTTCGCAGAGTTAATCCCCTCCCATATAAAGAAATTTATACTATTCTTGATGGAGTTAAAGGAAAAGGCCATTACGTTGGAACATACATGGCATGGGGAGTAAATAATTCAGGATGGTGGGGAGAAGGTGAAATAAAATTTTATATTGATGGCGATAAGGATTTTCCAACAATTTGCGGAACAGGAACCGAAGATTACTTTTGCGGCTCATATAATTTTGAAAACAAAGAAACAAAACAATACCAACCTTTTTCAACCCCATACACCGGACTTCAAGTAATTAAACCTGATGGCGTATACAGATCTCAGATGAGATTTGGCCTATATCGCTGGCATCTCTGCGATCCTATAAGATTCAAAAATGATATAAAAGTAACTATTCAGGCACTTGGTTGGAGAAGCGGTGGCAGGTATCTACCTCTTCAGGACGATATTTCATCTGTTGCATTCTGGTATCAAACCTTGCCATCGGAAAAATTAAAAGCGCTCCCTGATAAAGATTATCTTGAGATAATTTAATTTAAGTCCTTGTATTTTTTCAAAATTAAGTTTTATTAACATATAAATAAAATTAAAATTCTATATTTGAGAAGAGAATTAAAGTGAAATATGTAATGTAATTTATGTTTTTTTCAAACCGCAAAAAATCATTACATCACTATCCTATAAAGATTTTAATAGCCTTCTCTCTTCTTATCATTTCCCTCTTATCTTCATGTTCCAAAAAACAAATTAAAACGGAAAATTCACAGGAATTACTTTCCAGTGGATGGGCTGAATTCAGGCTTGGAGAATACAAAAAGGCCATCCAGATTTTTTCATTGGTAGCATTCTCGCCTGATACGGATAAAAAAATTAGGCCTCATGCTTTGTATGGACTTGCTTGTTCACACTGGCAAAAACTTCCCGATGCAGACAAACCCCTTGCTATAAAATTATTTAAACAAATTATTGAAGAATACCCGGATTCAGAATTTGCAGTATGGAGTGAACTTGCTCTCATACGAATGGAACATATAGTTTCACCAGGAGAAAAAGCAGACTATCCAACTCTCAGAAAAAAATATATGGCATTATTTGAAAAATATCCCAACACTCTCCCCGGACATGAAGGATTCGTCTACATGCTATCAACATATATTGCCTCATTTGACAATAAAAACGATATAGAAAAAGGATTCGAGTTGGCTGATGAATTTCTCAATAAATTTCCCGACTCTCCATATGCATCAAGTATATGGTCTCTCCGGGCAAAAGCATGCCAGATACTTAAAAAACCAGACGAACAGTTAAAATCAATGATAATGTCTCTAAAAAAGAGAGAACTCGACCCAACAAATCCAAAAATGGAAAATGCTGGCACTTATTGGGCAATTGCAACAACCGCAGAATTTGAAGTCGGCGATTTTATAACGGCAAAAAAATATTACCAATTACTGATTGATGAATATCCTCAGGAGAAAAGGCGTTTCGCAGCAATCACAGCTATAAAAAGAATTAATGAATTACTAAAAAAATTTGACGAAGAAATTACTCAATGAAAGAGATTTTAAAAAAATACTACGCGTTATTAGTTATTTTATTAGTATATGTTATCGCTATCATATCCGTTGTTACATATAGAATAAATGAAGCTCCCCCGGGCACCATTACAATTAGAATTTCACATTGGCAACTTGAGAGTGGCGTTCGCGATGCTTTCAACAAATTAGCAGAGGAATATCAGAAACTTCATCCAAATGTAAGAATAATTCAAGAGGCAATTCCTGAAAGTGTTTATGGGCAGTGGTTAAGTACTCAAATAATCGGAGGAACGGCTCCTGATATCGTGGAAATGGGAATGATTCCATATCAACTTATGATTGCTTATTACAATCGTTATTGCATGGTCTTAACTCCATATATCAATAAACCTAACCCTTATAATAAAAACAATGAATTCGCAAATGTTACCTTCCGAAATACTTACAGGGATGGAATGTCTGCCGCATATGTAAATGAAATGCAGGAATTCATGACTATTCCCCTATCAGCTTTTTCTATACGTGTTTTCTACAATAAAGACCTACTAAAAAAATTGACAGGTTCTGATAAAATTCCTAAAAATTATCAAGAATTTAAGTCTATATGTAAAAAAATCGCAGAAAAAAAAGATAATAAGGGTAGACCTTATACAGCTATTGTGGGCTCCAAATATCATTTCGGAATGTGGAATTATGGAATGGCTGATATTTTGACTTATCGTTTAATGGAAAAAGCCGATTTTACAAGAGATGCTTATGTTAGCAATGATGAGTTCTTCTCTGCAATTCGTTCAGGAGTAATGACCTTCAAAGAACGCCCTATAATGAGTATGCTACAGGTAACCAGATTCATCTCAGATAATTGCCAACCTGGTTTCACAGGCTTAAACAGGGATGATGGTGTACTCCTATTCGCCCAACAAAGAGCGGTTTTCATGACAACCGGCACGTGGGATGCAAGAAGTCTTCAACAGCAAACTAAAGGAAAATTTGAACTTGGTATTATGGATTTTCCAATACCAACACCGGATGATCCGGAATTTGGCGATCTTGTACCGGGACCTCGTTATGAAAACCCAGGCGTTGGATTTATGTTCGCTGTAAACAGAATGAGTAAATCATCAGAAACTGCTCTCGATTTCTTAATGTTCCTCGCCTCAAAGGAAAATAACGAAAGATTAAACAAAATCATAGGTTGGATCCCCGCAATAAAAAATACTTCTATGGACGCAATTCTCGAAGGCTTCGAGCCTAATTACGAAGGTATATACGGCAATTTCAACCCTTATCTGGGAGGAGAAACGTGGATAAAATGGTTCCAGCTCAATTCTCTTTACCAGGTAAATCGTGAATTCACAGCAGAACAATTTGTATCCGAATTCGAACCTTTTTACAAAGAAAAAGGCTACTTTGATTTCCTTGAGCAAATGAAAGATAGACAAAGAGGTATCGCCATAAATGAAAGGTTTTTAACAGGACTTCGTGGTTTGGCTTTATCTGAATCTGACAAAACTCTCGCAGATTCAGTATGGATAAAATATAGAGCTCAAACAAGAGACAGGCAACTAAATCAGGATGTATGGATTGCTGAACAATTCTGGAGAGTAGAAAAAGGTCCGGAAGACAAAGAATATGGACCCTATGTACATCGCCCTGAAATTCTAAAAAAAGCAAAAGAAAACTATTTAAAAACAAAAAATGCTTTTTGAACTTTCGAGATAAAGGAATCAAAAAAATATGCCAGCAAAAAGTATAAAATGGAAAAATGTCAGGCATCATTGGGAATTATATTTGTTCATCCTGCCTACAATTATTTTAATTGCTCTTTTCCAGTATTATCCTGCCGCCAGCGGTATTTTTCATAGTTTTTATAGATGGAATGGTGCGGAAATTAGAGAATATGTAGGAATTGAAAACTTTAAAAGACTTTTATCTAATACTGATTTCTGGCGTTCATTTGAACTTGCTTTTACTCTCGGTATATGGAACGTTATAAAAATGATACCAGCTCTTTTGGTTGCTGTATGTATCCACCGATGCCGAAGTGAAAAAATCCAGTTCCTTTACAGGGTTCTCTTTGTTGTACCTATGGTAATACCTGGTCTTATAGTTGTCCTCATATGGCGTTCCTTCTTTTTCGAAGCTACAAATGGATATTTAAATAAGTTCCTATATGCAAGTGGAATTTTTAATATCCTTGTATGGCTCGATAAAACATTCAACTGGGGAGGTATTTTTGTATATGGAAATTCACCTGCCTGGCTCGGCGATCCAAAACTAATTGTGCCGGCATGTATTATCTGGGGTTTCCCATGGGTTGGTTCTTTCGCCGTCCTAACTTACCTGGCCAGATTACAGGGAATACCAAAAGACATCTATGAAGCTTCCGAAGTTGACGGCGTCAATTGGTTCACTAAATTCACAAAAATTGAACTTCCACTCATTACTCAATCAATAAAGTTGCTTCTCGTTTTTGTAATTATAGACACAATTAAAGATGCAGGTATGATTCTCGCTCTTGCCGGAATGGAAGGAGGTCCAGGTGGCAATGCAACAGTGCCAGCACTTTTCATGCTCAGAAAAGCCTTCCTCGATCAAGATATGGGCTTCGCCTGTGCCGTAGGTCTTGTTCTAACCGCAATCGTTATGTCTCTACAAAAGTTAAGTAACATGATAACTGTGTGGAGTGAAGTAAAAAAGTGGCAAAAACGAGCCTTGCAAGTTTCAGCTCTTTTACTTGCTGGAATTTGTTTCTATTTTGGTCGTTTCATTGCAGTTGGAATTGCTCTAACTATTACAGCATTTCCTTATCCAGAGTTTAAATCATTATTCTCACATATATTAAAAAACTTTAAAAAAGAAGAAAGTTCCTCAAGTGAACAACCACAAAAAAAACAGAAAACACATCCAATATTAGCAAAAATTTTTGCTTATTTTCTGCGCTTTACAAAACATGCCATCATAATTTCTGTCCTCTTTTGCGCTATGATTCCTTTGTATTTAATGGTGATTGTCAGCTTAAAAGACAATCAACAGTTTTATTTTGCCCCTGCAACATTAACTCACCCCATGCACTGGGAAAACTGGCAAATGGCATATAAAATGATAACGCCAACCCTTGCAAACAGTGTTGTAATATCTATAAGCTCCACAATTCTTACTCTCTTTCTTGCCCTTTGTGCAGCTTATTTCTTTGCAAGATACAGAATGCCCCTTTCAACATTTATCTGGAATGCTATTCTAATTCTTATGATGATGCCTACAATCGCAAATTTAGTACCACTTTTCAGACTCTTACGCGATCTTACTCTACTTAATACTTTAACGGCTTTAATCATAGTTGGTGCATCTGCTGGCCAAATCTTTGGAATCTTCGTTCTCAGATCTTTTGTAGAAGATATTCCACAAGACCTTTTCGAAGCCGCAGAAATAGATGGCGCCAACCATTTTCAACAAATGAAAATTATCGTCCTTCCACTTGCCGGACCAATATTAGGTACAGTTGGAGTAATGCATTTTATGACCCAATGGAATGACTTCGTAATGCCTTTAATCGTAGTAAGAGATCAATCCAGACTTCCCGTAATGGTTCAATTACTCAGAATGTCTGGCGAATACATAAAACTATGGGGACCTTTAATGGCTGGTTATGCGATGGCAAGTATCCCGATAATAATCCTTTTTATATTTACAATGAAATTATTTACGAGAGGACTCACCGAAGGCGGTGTAAAAGGCTAAAAAAATAATCTTTAAGTAATTGCTAAATCAGTGCATTATTCTCAATTTTATCTCTCTAAAATTTCAAAATGGAAATTCTCCCAAATCGGCGTACGTGCTATACCACCAAGCCCAATCTTACCCCTGTCAAAAATTAGCTTATCATCTGTAACACTTAATATCGTTTGGCCCTCGCTGATAAATTTAATCTGACCGGAAGGGATTACCTCGATTTTCCACGATTTAAGGTTAGTTCCATTCCCAATCTCAATACCTTTGCCTGTAGCAATTTGAATCAATTTTCCATTTATAGATTTCTCTAATTTAGTTGTTTTGTTATCAACATTCAAACGATACCAATTTTTTAGATCATTAAAGAAAAAATAAACATAAAAAGCCCCCTCTGCCCCAAGAGCTCCTACATCAACATATATTGCAAAATTTTTTCCATGCTCAGAATCATTATTTAGCACAATATGCTCTGGCCTGAAATCACCTCCCCTACACCACCTGAGATTACAATATTGGTAATAACTATATAAAGGCAAATCTCCTGGTTTTGTTAGATTAATTTCTTCCCAACCACTATAAATCCATGTATATGAAAAAATCGAATCACCAACATCATTAAAACTTTTTATTCTGTAAGATATATTCTTTATCGTAGGAATTTTATCAACATAACTGGTAACATTGGCAGGAACTCTCGCTATCTCTTTATAGATTCCATTAACTCCACGTTCTATTTTAAAACCTTTCTCATTATATGCATTATCTTCCCAGCTCAGTTCAATATTATTCCCGTTGATTTTTGCTCTTATATCCGTAGGCTCTCCAGGCTTACTCGGAGTTCCATTGTTCGGAGAAAGCATTATTAAAGCATCGAGAGATGCACGAACTGGAGTTCTAACCTTTTCCACAAGATATCCCTGTTCCTCATCTCCACCCGGATCACTATCAGTACTCCACCAATTAGTCCCATTTTCATCACAATTATTATGACCAACCGTAACAGCATCCCATAATCCATTTGACCCACGAACAGCATAATAAATCCCTATCTGTCCCCACGATGGATACGGATAAAGTTTCTTTATATCAACATAAACACGCCGTATCGGATTATCTGCTGGAAGTTCAGGTAAACGCCCACAAGTATAAATAGCTTGCCCTATATCAAATCCAATATACATAACAGCAGTTGGCCAATGCTTTACAGTATAAAATGCCCCCTCTGGAACAACTCTAAAATTAAACTCATTCCCGCGCGGAAAACAACCACCAGCACAAACCCAAATTTTCACTTTTTTCTTCACAAGTTCTATTCCATTAAGAGGACTGTACTCATCCGACCCAGACTCCAATAATGATTTAAGATTATTAAGATAACCCGTCGTAACAATGGTTACACTCTTATCAGGAGATGACGACAATAGTTTACGATAAAGTTTTGCTGCCAGAGGACAATCTTTCGGATCCTTTAAATCATATGGATATTCAGCAGCTATCAGCCCTGCATATTCTCCAATCCCACCCACGTCAGGAGGTACACCAATCGGAATATCAGGCTTACCATAATATGTGTTTATTGCATCCATACATAACGCAGTTCCTCCATTTTTAGATGAAACCATCATTCCAATTATCTCGCACTCCCCCATACTTGCCAAACCATGCAAAATAGCTATATCACCAACGTCATCATGATCACTTGACATATCCGAATCAAAAATTATTTTAGGAAGTTCCCCTATTAATATCGTATTAGCATAAAATAAAGCACTGAGAATTATAGCAGACGTTAGATAGCGCTTTTTATTAAGTGAGGTAATAAAATAATTTAACATAGCCTCCCCTCCCATTATTTTTATAAATTAAAAATAAAAAAATACTGGAAAATTTTGTGCATAAATATGAAAAAATTATCCTCAATAGCATTCCTATTTTTAGATTTCTATCGAGCTTATAAATTTCCCGGATTTCAGATAGGAAATAAGATTTTCCGCAGTTTTTTGCGATTTTCGCAAAACCGATTCCTCAGTATTAAAAGCATTATGCGGTGTAAAAATACAATTGGGGTATTCTTTCATCTTCAATATCGCATTAAGTTCCATTCTCACCTCAACAGGAAAATTGTTGATAGGCTTTTTATCCCTAAGAAGCTCTGCAAGTTCCTTCTCATAATTAAAAACATCCAGACCAATTCCTGATAAAATACCTCTCTCAAGCAATTCAAGCAAATCAGAATTTGAAACGACCTCCCCCCTACCAACATTTACAAATATTGCCCGGGAGGGCGCCCTTAAAAAAATGTCTTTTCTTAAAAGTCCTTTCGTTTGTTCTGTAAGAGGAAGGGCTGAGACAATTATTTCCGAGCGGGAAATTGCTTCAAGAAGAGGTAGATATTTGAGGTTATATTTTTCCTTCAGTTCTTCTCTTTCAACAATATCAACCCCAACATAATCCATTTTCAGTCCCGACGCAATATCTATTATTTGAGAGCCAATTCTACCTACGCCAATTACTGCAATTTTCCTTCCTTGAATCTCCCTTCCTGTAAGAGAATCTCTGTAAAAATTCTCAAAAGCTGTTTTCATCTCTTGGGATTTTCGCAAAAGAGCTGTCCAGAGCATCATTGCGTGTTCAGCAACAGCCCTCGCTGCATAATCAGGCAAATAAGCTGCCGCGATTTTTTCACCGGCAGAATTCCTTTGAAGATAATCTGTTATATGGTCGTAACCTGTTGAACGCGTTATTATTGCCTCTAAAATTACCGCCCAATTATCTGGAATTCTTGATTGTGTTCTTATACTTATTATTTTAGAAGGCGGCTCATCATCTCTATGTTCTGCTTGAATGGTTTTAGAAGTAAAGAAATATTTTTTCTCTGGAGGCAAGAATTTTCTTAATTCTGCTTCTTCCTCTTCGAATACTTCATAGAAAGCCGCAGTATAATTCATTTCTTTTGGGGAGAATTTTCCTCTGTCTTTTTTATTTCAAGTTCAGGTGCAGAATCCGATTTTTTTACATCTTCTTTCTTTTGCAATACATCTGAAACTTCATTCAAAAGATTTTCTGCTTCTTTTTTTCCTTCCTGCACCGATAGAGAGGCTTCTTTCGCAATTTCTTTCATAGATTTTTCACTATCATCTTTCAAACGCTCAACTTCAGAACTTTTTGATTCTTTAATCGAAACATCTCTATCCATTAAACCAACCGGCTTTGCTCGATGTCCTATAATTATTGCAAGAGCAAGGGTTATAGAGAGAAACAATACAGAAAAAATTACGGTAAGCTTCGTAAGATGTCCTCCAGCTTGTGCTCCAAAAACTGACTCCCCAACTCCCCCAAAAGCTCCTCCAAGTGCTCCTTCCTTTGATTGTTGCACAAGCACCAGCGCAATGATTATCAAAGCGATGAAAACATCCGCCGCCATCAATACAGTTACTAAAAAATTCTGCATATTTTTATCCTATCGAATTTTTAATTAATTTTGCGAAAACCACAGCATCAAGGCTTGCTCCTCCAACTAATGCCCCATCAATATCCTTCTGGCTCATCAACTCCCTGGCATTGTCTGGTTTAACAGAACCCCCATATTGGATTATGACCGATTCAGCCACTTCTCTGCCAAACTTATCAGAAAGCATCTTTCTAATCATCTCATGTACTTCCTGTGCTTGCTGTGGAGTAGCTGTTTTACCTGTCCCAATAGCCCACACTGGCTCATAAGCAATCGTTGTCTTTAAAATCTCATCTTTGCTAAATGATTCAAAACAACCTTTAAATTGAGTGGTGATTACTTCTGCCATTTTACCTGCTTCCCTTTCTTCAAGTGTCTCTCCGATACAAACTATTGGAAAAAGTCCTGCTGAAATTGCGAATTTCGCTTTCTTATTAATCAATGTGTCCGTTTCTCCATAGTATTGCCGCCTCTCACTATGCCCTATAATTACATACTTAACTCCAATATCAAGAAGCATTGCAGCTGATACTTCACCTGTATATGCACCAGATGCTTTATCAGAAAGATTTTGTGCGCCAAGCGCTATGTTAGAACCTTTCAAAATAGGATAAACCCTGTCAAGCGCTGTAAATGGCGGACAAACAGCAATAATAAGCTTATCCCCAACTGATGCAAGCTCGCCTTTCAACTTTGAGACAAGTTCTGCAGCCTCTGTGGCTGTTTTATTCATCTTCCAGTTTCCTGCTATAAAAAGTTTTCTGCTCATTTTTTCTCCTAAAACTCTTTGATTTTAATTTATTGAAGCGGTAATATATTGCATATATTTTGAAAGTCTAAAAAAAATTAATGAAAGGAAGAAAAAATAATGAAAAGTTATAGAAAAGAACTCATTATGAAAATCCCCTCAAGGAGAGCATTCATAAATATTACTCCTCAAGTAGAAAAAGCGCTTTCTGAGTCAGGCGTAAAAGAGGGAATTCTCCTCTGCAATGCAATGCATATTACAGCCTCGGTATTTATAAATGATGATGAATCAGGACTTCATCAAGATTATGAAAAATGGCTCGAAAAACTCGCCCCACACGAACCAATATCAGCATACCTGCATAACAGAACCGGAGAAGACAATGGCGATGCTCATCTAAAAAGACAAATTATGGGAAGAGAAGTCGTAGTGGCTATAACTAACGGAAAACTCGATTTCGGACCCTGGGAACAAATATTCTATGGAGAGTTTGACGGAAATAGGCCGAAAAGAGTACTCATAAAAATTATTGGAGAATAAATGATAGATTTCAATTTTATCTCAACTCTCAGAGAAGAAAGCAAAATTATGCTTAACTATTTAACGCAAAAAGATCCTGAAATCACAGCCCATTGTATTCGTGTGGCAAAGCTCTCTGTGAAAATCGCAGAAAAAATGAATATCAAAGATGATATTTTCCTTTCAGCTCTCGCAAACGCCACAGCTATTCACGACATCGGAAAAATCCAAATAAAAGATGAAATCCTTAAAAAAAAACAACTTTCCCCCGACGAATACGAGATAATCAAAACTCATACTCTATTCAATATAAAGGATTTTTTCAATTTCGATGTCAATGAAACAACTCAAAAAGTAATACTCCAGCACCACGAAAGAGAAAATGCCTCAGGTTACCCAAATGCACTAAAGAAAAATCAAATCTCTTTAGAAGCAAAAATATGCGCGGTGGCTGATTCATTTGATGCTATGACAAGCCATAGATATTACAATATCCCAAAAACAACATCAGAAGCAATCGAAGAATTAAAAAATATGTCAGGAGAATTCTATGACGAAAAAGTAATAAACGCATTTTTACTTTGCAAAACTTAATGGAGTTAAATATATGATATACAGAAACTTTGGTAAAACAAATAAAAAAATATCTGTAATCTCATTCGGAGGAATGAGATTTGAGGATCAAAAAAACATTGATGCATGCGCCGAACTCATATATGAAGCATATCGATCTGGGATAAATTACTTTGACACCGCACCAGGTTATGGAGATTCCGAAAAAATCTACGGCACGGCTTTCCAAAAATTAATCAAAGATTTCGGCAGAAATTCATTCATGGTCGCTACAAAAACAGGAGCCAAATCAATTGAAAATGTCAGAAAAGACATAGAAGAATCGTTAAAAAGATTAAATCTCGACTTCATTGATTTCTATTATGTCTGGTGTGTAATGTCCTTTGAAGATTTCGAATACAGAAGGAAAAATGGTGTAATCGATGAATTCATAAAACTTCACGAAGAAGGACTCATCAAAAATATCTCCATATCAACTCATATGAATGGACAGGAAATAGAAAAAACTCTTAATGAATTTGACTTCAGCTCAATATTACTCGGTTACTCGGCAATGAATTTTAATTACCGTGATAAAGGCATCGAAGCTGCACACAAAAAAAATATCGGAACCGTAGTAATGAACCCTCTTGGAGGCGGTTTAATACCTCAAAACCCACATATATTTTCATTCCTCAAGACACAGAAAAATGAAAGCGTCACCGAGGCCGCCCTACGCTTTCTAATAGACGATATCAGAATAAATTCCTCTCTCGTCGGCTTTTCAAATCAAAAACAGCTAAAAGAAGCTATAAATGCTGTCAACGGATATAAAAAAATAAGCCCTGAAGAAAAATTACGCATAAAAAACAATATCAAAAATGCATTCAACGAAATGTGCACTTCATGCGGATATTGCGACTCTTGCCCACAAAATATTCCCATACCAAAACTTATGGACACGTATAATTACTATTTAATGTCAGATAGAAAAAGTGAAAGTATCATTAATCGCCTCAAATGGCATTGGAGCATTAAATCTGATGATCCTATTCTGAGGTCTTGTGTCGAGTGCAAAAAATGCGAAAAACTTTGCACTCAAAAATTACCAATCATAGAAAGAATAAAAACTATTAAAAATATTGCAGATAAGGCAGTAAGTGAAAATCCTAAAACTTAACAAAAAAAAGGATCTCTTCCCACATAAAAATTGGAGCGGGTGATGGGAATCGAACCCACGTAGCCAGCTTGGGAAGCTG
This sequence comes from uncultured Lentisphaera sp., assembly GCA_964426675.1. Taxonomy (GTDB): domain Bacteria; phylum Verrucomicrobiota; class Lentisphaeria; order Victivallales; family GWF2-50-93; genus DYMC01. The sequence continues at coordinate 16,719 of CAYRRM010000001.1, read as the reverse complement.
GAGCATTACCATTATGCTACACCCGCAAAAACTAAATTTCAAAAACATCAAAACAATAACACTAAAAATATTTTTTTCAACAAATATTATACCTTGAACTTAAAATATTTAATGCTAAATTTTATACCTTAATTCCTGAAAAAAATAGCAAATAAAAAAATGGAGTAAATCTATGGATAATCAAGAATTAAAAAAAATTATATCAGATATGCTAAAAGAGGGAGCTAACCTCTCAGAAATACAACGCCGACTGCTTTCAGAACACAATCAAAAATTAACATTCCTCGACCTGAAATTAATTGTCTCAGACATAGAAGAAGCCGCAAAAACTCTCGATAAAAATACACAGAAAAACGAATCAAATAATAATATACAAAAAGATTTAGAACAAAATTCTCACAAAAATATCGATGATGACGACGAAACAGTATCAGACCCCACTGAAAAAACTATAGATGCAGAACTCATGGATGAAGGCGCAACTATAGTCGAACTCGATAAACTCGTAAAACCGGGAACAGCCCTCTCTGGTTCAGTAAAATTCGCATCAGGAGCAAAAGCAGACTGGGCTATAGACCATTATGGCCGCCTCACACTGCAAAACGCAAAAGGAAAACCAACTCAAGAAGATATTATGCTTTTTCAGGAAGAATTAAGTAAAAAACTCGGTGGATAACACTATAACTTGAATCTTCAATTTAAAAATACAATATCATATAAGACTTTTCACCTCTATCTGACTGCACTTTTTCTTTTTTTTCTCCCGCTAAAATTAGGAACTATGACCGGAGTTCCGGAAATTCCACTTTCCTGGACAAGCCCATTTTCTGCAATCTTTGAAAACTGCCCACCTGTATTTTTCCCAATTTGCTCTGCTATACTTTTTATCTCTTCCTTGATAGCAGCAGGCAATAAAAAACTTTTTCAATTTAACACTCAATCCACCATAGCTCTTTTATGGCTATTCCTCGCATTATCCTCCCTACTTGGCTTCATAAATGCCAGCACTCTCGACTTTCCAGTTATCTATTCTCTTCATTTCTGGGGACTTGCGATTTTTGCGTTCGCAATCCTCTTAACATTAAATTCAACTGAAAATTCTGGAAAAATTCTACTCCGCGCTATAGTCGCTGGAAATTCTATTATACTTTTCTCTTCCCTACATCAGATACTATTTGGATTTAAAAATAGCCTTGATTTCGTAAAAGAAAGAGAATTATACATGGGAACAAAAGTTTCTTACGACCTCTGGCTGAGAATTACGCAAACAAGAGTATTCTCTCCATTTGCTCTATGTAATAGCCTCGCCGCTAATATAATCTTAACTTTACCAATAATCACAATTGCATCTTTCTTCGACAAACATTGCGCTCGTATAAATATATTCCTTTCGTTATTATCACTATTTTTTATTTTCTTCGATAAATTTGGAAAAATCGGATTATTCATTTCTGTAATCATTTTTTCTGCAAGTTCCGCTTTAATCATTACAAGCTTTTTCGATGAATACTGGAAAATAATAGCAAGATTTTTCTCTATCACCTTCTCCATATTCGCTATATACATACTGCAACAAACATACAGCAGAGGAGCTGTCATCTCCCTCGCAATAACATCACTTGCAATTCCATTCTTTCTAAAAATCCCCAAAAAAATAAAATTCTCCTACATTCTCCTGCTTATCATCTCTTTTTCCGCCTTCTTCATCATTGTAAACCAAAACCGTTCTCTGCTCGAAAAGTCATCTCTCCACGCAAGACTTGACTACTGGCTCAGGGCATCTGAAATATTCTTCTCCAACCCACTCACAGGAACGGGATGGGGAGACTTCTTCCACGATTATACAAAAATTAAAAAATTCCCGGGGACAGAAGCCCCACACACTCCTCACAATATCATTATGAACTTCTCTTCGCAATGCGGCATAATAGCCTTAATGGCTATAGTTATTCTACTTTCATTTACCATCTATCAGGCATTTAACAGCGCAAATCATCCCTCAGAAGATGAATTCTGCCCATATGCGAACATCGCAATTTTCTACGGGATAACAGCTTATTTCTTGCATTCTCTCACAGATATCAATTTTCAAGTCCCTGCCACCATAGCAAGCACAATTGCGCTTTCTATAATCGTTACGAAAAAAGTTAAGCTCCAATTCATTCCAGATAAAGTCCTTAAGTTTGCGAATTTCGCACTCCTTCCATTCGCCCTCTTATTGCTATTTTTCTCAATTCAAAGAGCTAAATTTGAAAGAGAGTTTGATAAACTTCACAGAATATGTAATCCTATAGTAGAAAATAATGAAAATCTCCCGAAAAACTCCATCGAAAATCTAAAAAAAATTATCGAAAAAACCACAATCCTCGCTCCTTATTCTCCATATCCATGGGCAACTGCAGGCGTTTATACTCAAAATCAGGGACTATGGGATTTAAGTGAAATTTTTTTCGAAAACGCCTTGAAAAATTCTCCAGAACGTGCAAGTTTTTATTACAGACTTGCCATCTCTCAGCTAAAACAGGGCAAATTCACCTATGCCGCAAAAAATTTAAAAAAAGCACATGAACTCTTCCCAAATAATGAAGAATATTCAAAAACCTATGAAAAATTTAAAAAATTCATGGAGGACAAAAAATGAAATTCAAAAAAAATCTCAAAAACGCAATCCTCGCAATAATCCTGATTCCTATCGCTTCCTGTAAAATACTCAGACAAACCCCTCCAGATACAAACCCAGAACAACTTCCAACAGAAAATGACGCAGCTAAAAAAAATGAAGAAAAATTTATCTGTAAAACCATAAACGCTGTCTTCATCAAAATACCAGCAGGCAAATTCATCATGGGAAATAATAATTCTTTCAAAGATGAAGCCCCAGAACATCCAGTAATAATCTCAAAAGACTTCTGGGCTGCAGAAAGCGAAACCACACAAGAACAATACCTCATAATCACAGGCAAAAAACCTTCATTCAATCCCTCTAACCCAAAATTACCAGTAGAGCAAGTCTCATGGAATGACGCTGTAAATTTCTGCAACATACTCACCCAAAAAGAAATAAATAATATACCCAAAGGATACGTTTATAGACTCCCAACAGAAGCCGAATGGGAATATATGTGCAAATCAGGACAAATCCAGATGGATAAACTCGATGATTATGCATGGCATAGTGGAAATAGCAATAACGATACACATATTACAAAACAAAAAAAAGCTGACAAAAATGGTCTATACGACACTATTGGAAATGTATGGGAATGGTGCCTCGATTCGTGCGAATTAAACGAAGACGGCGTCTCATCAGAAACATATAAAGAAAAATCTCTCACAGACCCTATTTCCAGAAAAGGAAATTTCAAAATTCATCGCGGCGGAAGCTGGTGCTATGACAAAGCCCAGTGCACTCCAACACGCCGCTATGCTGATGAAGCCGACTTTACAAGCGGTGATCTCGGTTTCAGAATCGTTCTCGCTCCAAAAATCGATTAGAATAAATAGATGATATTGAAAAAAAAATTTTTTTTCTATTCATTCTTATCTCTATCTCTCGCCATCTTTTCTCAAAATGAAAATCCAGATGAACTCTTCAAACTTGCAAACCAGTTCTACTTCGGAAAAAACGGAAAAAATAAAGACTACAAAAAGGCATTTGAGTATTATCAAAAAGCAGCATATCTCGGACACAAAAAAGCCGCATTTAATCTCGGAATATGCTACGAAACCGGCAAAGGCACTGAAATTAATCCCGTCGCAGCCTTCAAATGCTATGAAGAAGCAGCCTCAGCAGGAATAAAAGAGGCCAAATATAATCTCGCTATATCACTGACATATGGCGTATATGACCAAAATGGAAATGAAATAATAAAACCCGATATACTACAGGCAGAAAAAATCCTCGAGGAACTAACAAATAACTCATTTCCTCCAGCAAATTTAAAACTCGCAGAATTGCGAATTTCGCAAGGCGGAGAAAAGGCAAATTCGGCATTCGAACTGATAAAAAGTGTTTTCAATGAAAAAGATCCCCTGTGCCTTCGATTGCTCGCAGATTGTTATTTCCTCGGATATGGCACTGAAAAATCCCCGCAAAAAACACTGATATTCCTCGAAAAAGCAAGCAAACTCGGAGACATAGAAGCCACCGCAAAACTCGCTCATATTCTCTATTATGGAGATGGCGTGCCGAAAAATATACAGAAAGCAATAGAACTCTTCAAGCTCGCCGCACAAAAAAATCACCCAACCGCAATCTATATGCTCGCTACTATGTATTTTACAGGTGAAAACCTCCAACAAAACCTGGCTAAAGCAAGGGAACTTTTTTCCATCTCTGCTAATCTCGGAAATCCAAAAGCCCTCTTCTACCTCGCTGTTATGGCTCAAGAAGGCATAGGAGAAGAAAAATCACCCCAAAAAGCGGCAAAACTATTCCTCGAAGCAGCAAAAAAAGGCGACCCAAGAAGCCAGTTTAACATCGCTCAAATCTTTAAAAATGGTATTGGAATCCCTCAGGATATCTCCGCCGCCGAATATTGGTTCGAAAAAGCCTATTCCAATGGACTCAAAAAAGCTCAAATCGAATGGGCAAAAACTATCCTCGAAAACCCTGAATCAACAGAAGAAAAAAAAATCAATGCAAAAAAAATACTAAACAGATAGAAAGATTAAATATGAAAGACCAAAAATCCATCCTATTACCTTTAATCTCAACGCAATTCTTCGGAATTATGAATGATCACGTCTATAAAACCTGCGCAGTATTCACCATAATAGGGGCATCTGATAACTACTCACAAAACGCAGCCTTCCTCTCTATGATTACAATCGTTTATGCCCTGCCGTTTATCTTCCTCCCCTCCCCTTCCGCATATTTCTCCGATAAGTTCCCAAAAAGAAATGTAATTGTCCTGGCAAAATTAGCAGAACTCATCATAATGCTACTTGCCCTATTATCTTTTGCGAATTTCGCAAACTGGGGAATGTCACCTCTCATATTAGTAATGCTCCTGATGTCGGCTCAAAGCTGTTTCTTCAGCCCGGCATACAATGGAATCATACCAGAATTTTTCTCCGAAAAAACAATTTCACGCGTAAATGGAATATCGGGAATGCTCTCAATGATTGCCGTCCTGCTCGGAATGACACTGGGAGCAATGGTCAAAACAGCAGCAGGAGATAAACTCCATTATTGCGGGCTCTTCTCCTGCGCTATATCAGCGATAGGACTGATGGCCGCAATGAAAGTCCCTCCATCATATCCAGCAAACAAAACAAAAAAATGGACATGGAATTGGTTTTCAGATTTCTTTGAAAGCAGCAAACGCGTAATAAAGGAAAAACCTCTCTTCCTGTCAGCTCTCGGAGATGCCTATTTTGCCGCAATCGGCATAGCATTTCAATCTATTCTACTTGTATATGGAAAATTTTCTCTTCACCTTGAAAAAAATATTGACCTCGTAATTCTCCAGCTCATTTGCGGTATCGGAATCGGAGCAGGCTGTTACCTCGCAGGAAGAATATCAGGCAGAAAAGTCGAACTCGGTATAGTTCCATACGGAGCAATAGGAATATTCATTTTTATGTTAATTATACTTTTCCCGGGACCTCCAATAAATTTGAGAGGACTCACCTTCTACCCCATTTTAAATATATTCCTTCTCCTCGCCGGAATATCAGGCGGACTCTTCGTAGTCCCATTGAGAGCATATATACAGCAAAAAAGTTCTCTTGAACGCAAGGGTGAAGTAATCGCATTCACCAATGTACTCTCATTTATAGGAATAATGCTTGGCGGCATAATTCTCTTCCTTTTAACCGCAGGCACAGGCAAAAATGAATACAATCTACAAGGAATAGAACAACTCCGCAAATATGCTATAACTCTTAAACCAGAATACCTCATACTAATGATGTCTCTTCTCACTATCACCGCCCTGATATGGGCTTGCAAAACACTCCCTCTGCTTATGGTTAGATTCGCAGTCGTAACACTTACAAATATCATCTATAAATTGCGTATAGAGGGCGATGAAAACATCCCCGAAAATGGACCCGCACTAATCGTATCAAATCATGTCTCTTTTGTAGATGGCCTCCTGATAAGCGCAGCATCATCAAGAATTATAAGATTTATGATGCATCAAGACTATTACCGTCACCCGTTTTTTCACTACTTCGTAAAATGGGCCGGATTCATAGAAGTCCCGGACGGACACCGCACCGGCGCAGTCAAGCAGATGATTCAGAAAACACAGGAAGTCCTCAGAAAAGGTGAAATAGTATGTATCTTTCCAGAAGGCAGACTAACAAGAAATGGCGTAATGACCGAATTCAAAAAAGGATTTAAAACTCTAATCCCCGAAGATATGGATATACCTATAATCCCAGTAAGACTCGGCCTTATATGGGGAAGCATTTTCAGCTATTATTACGGAAAAATTAAACTGAGATGGCCAATGGAATTTCCTCATCCGGCTTCCATAACAATCGGTAAACCAGTTAAAAAAGATATTTCACCCTTCCAGTTAAGGCAAATTATATCAGAACTCGGCGCAGAAACAGAAATGACCCCACGCCCCGAAGAACGCCCACTGCATTACCAGTTTGCGAAAATCGCAAAACGACATCCTTTCAGAAAAATACTCTTCGAAAAGGATAAACCTGAAGGAATCCGCAACTACTCCCTACTAATCAAATCCATACTGCTCAGCCGCGAAATTCGCAAACTCGATACAAGAGAAAATTCATACATTGGAATACTTATGCCAAATTCAATCGCCACATCAGCCTCGATACTGGCAGTAATGAACGCAGATAAAACTCCCGCAATACTAAATTATACCACAGCTCCCGATACCCTCCAGAAAGCAATAGATTTAGCAGAAATAAAAGTAATCCTCACAAGCAAACTCTTCATCAAAAAAGCTAAAATTAATGAAACACCTCAAATGGTTTTCCTCGAAGATATAGCAAAAAAAATCTCCACCTCTCAAAAAATCATATGGTCAATACTCTACCTCTTCCTTCCAAGACAGGAACTGATGAATATTCTCGCCCCAATAACTCATAGAAACGTAAATTCAACAGCCGTAATAATCTTCTCAAGCGGCTCCACCGGAACACCAAAAGGCGTAATGCTCTCTCACAGAAATATCAACGCTGATATCTTCTCTTTCATTAGAGTAATGGGATGGAGACCTCGTGAAGATAAAATTCTCGGAAACCTCCCACTATTCCACTCCTTCGGATTTACAACCTCTTTCTGGCTCCCTCTGATGACAGGAACAACGGTAGTCTATACAGCAAATCCACTCGACATGGGAGCAGCAGCCGAAACAATAGAAAAATTTAAAATTACCATTATGCTATCAACCTCTACTTTCCTGCAAATCTTCATCAAAAAAGCAAAACCAGAACAAGTAAAATCCCTCCGAATGGTAATCGTAGGCGCTGAAAAAATGCGACAGGAAATAGCAAAAAAATTCCGCGAATTATACGGCATAACTCTCATCGAAGGATACGGTTGCACAGAACTTTCACCTGTCGTATCCATAAATATTGCAAACTCAATACTCGAACTCGGAACAAAATCAGGCCCTCCAGGAAGCGCAGGACATCCAATGCCAGGAATATGCGTAAAAATTATGGACCCAACAACTCTCACAGAACTACCCCCAGAACAGGAAGGTTTAATCTTCGTAAAAGGACCAAATCTAATGAAAGGTTACCTGAAAGATGAAGAAAAAACAAGAAATGTCATAATAAATGGCTTCTATAATACCGGAGACATCGGAAAATTAGATAATGAAGGCAGACTCTGGATTACAGGAAGACTCGCAAGATTCAGCAAAATCGCAGGTGAAATGATCCCACACGAACTCATCGAAGAAGAAATCCACAAAATACTTAAATCCGAAGACAGAATATTAGCTGTCTCCTCCATCCCCGACAAAGCAAAAGGCGAAAAAATAATCGTTCTATATCAAAAAATCAACCTGCCCCCAGAAGAAATAACAAGCATAATGAGAAAAAATAATCTCCCAAATCTGTGGATACCCGACCCCTCCGATTTCTATCAAATAGATGAAATCCCAATACTGCCAAGCGGAAAACTCGACCTCGCAAAATTAAAATCACTCTCAGAAAAATTCAAAACTTAAATCATCCCGAAAATAATTACTGAAATAATAATAAAATTCAAAAAAAAAATGAAAAAAAGAGCTCAATCAAAAAATCCATACATAAACATCACTACTTCCGTTTTCCAATAAAATACATCTTATAATTGAATTTTAGTAAAATCTTCTTTTTTATACTTGAAATCTACAGAAACATATTAGATATTAAAGCAAAATTAGATGCGCTTATGGCAAAAGGTTTTTCTAAAAAAGTAATAGAACGCTTATACGAGACATTCTCTCATATCAGAGATGGCAAAAAGAGATACTGGATAGTAAAAAACTTATACAATGGCGATAAAAGACTTTACGCATCGGATTTCTCAAAACTTCGCAAAACGGGAATAAAATTCTCTCATTCCAGAAAAACAGATACCTATAAAATAAAAAATTGGCCAGACTCCGAGACATTTTCCTTTCGCTTTACCAAAACGGAATTCTTCAAAGTTTTCATCATCGCATCAGAAATCGGAGAACACGATATCAAGGAACGCCTCGCTCTCGCTTTATCTGATGAAACAGATGCCGTATATGACGTAGGTCCTGCCTACGGAATATCGCAAAATATAACAGGAGAAATTGCCCAGACTCTTGCCACTTTAAAAGATGCAATCAAGTCAAGGAAAAAACTCGTCATCCGCTATCGAAGCCTCTCTCTCCGCAAAGAATCAAATAGAGTCGTTCATCCTTATAAACTGATACATACTCCTATTAGCTGGTATCTCGTGGCATGGTGCGAAACTATAAATAAATATTGGACGTTTAAACTGGCAAGAATCTCTGAAATAACCACACTGCAAGATAAATTTAAAAGACGTGAGAATTTCAATTTGAACGAAATACTCGGCGATGCATGGTGGATACGACACGATAAAAATAAAAAACCATACAACGTAAAAGTCCTCTTCCTCAATGAGGCCGCCCAATCTATCCGGGAATATAAATTCCACAAAACTCAAAAACTTGAATTCATCCCTGATGGAACACTCGCATCATGGCAATTATCTTATCTCGATGAATTCGCCTGCTGGCTATTGCAATGGCTCGGCAACATAAAAATTATCGAACCAACAGAACTCAAAAAAATAATCTCACAAAAAATAAATAATCACCTGAAAATTAAAAATAAAAATTTTTCCGGTCTTGTCACCATTTCTGATTGACAAAATAAAGTAATGAATAACATAATAAAAAATACAAAAATCAAAAAAAGGAATAACAGATGAAATTAACAAGAATCTATCAGGGAAAAATCAATAACGTTGAGTGTAAAAACGGAGAGAACTGGCAAACAATGCCTAATTGGCAAGATGCCTTATGGGAACACCATTGCCTCTTCCAGGATGCAGTAAATTACTACACCCTAATGCTCGCTGCTCTCGCCTACGATGATGTCGAACAAAATAGTAACGACAGTAACGACGAAGAAATTAATATTATCAAAAGTTGGGCCAAGCAAGTCGAATGTGCATGGGAATCTGCCACTAAGAAATCAAAGAATTTCGATGGACCGCATAAACGCATATCAAAAATAATAGGACTTGAACCTGAAAAAAGCAATTTCAAGGAATGCGTCAAAAAAATCCTCAAAAATTGTAGTCCAAATGCTCAAATCCGTTTGGCAGCTCTGATACAACTCCTAAAAGAAACAAAAGGAGCAAAACTAAATCAAGTCGCCGCAGATAGATTGAGTTGGCTTTGCTCTGATAAACTTGACGCTGCAACAAGCGAAGAGAATGCAGAGCAAGGAAAAAAAATAAAAGAGGCAATCCTTGCTATCCATAACGCAAGGGATGATAAGCAACTTAAAGACGCTGTTGAGAAATTCCTTGACCCATACAATTTTATAAAAAAATACCCTAATAAAAAATCATCAGAAAAAAAATTCATCGATTTTGCAAGAAAAAAATTTGATAAACTTTGTAAAAAAAATGATAATAAAGACCTCGAACCATTAGAAGAAGATTTTTGTAAAAAGGCTAAGGAATTTTGTAAAAATAACATTATCTATGATTGTGAAAGAAGAACTAAGCCTGTATTTCCTTATGCGCTTGTTCTAAAAATTATGCCAGACATTCGCATCGCTGAAAAATTCAAAAAAATGACAACTTCTTTATACAAGAAATTTAGTAAAACTTCTCAAAATACAGCTACTGGCGGGAATAATGAAAATGATTTTGAAAAACTTCGCTTCCTTAACAACAACAAAAATCCTTTTGAATATTTCTCCAATATCGTTATGAAAAAGGGAGAAAACAGAGCCGCCTGGTTCGAATTCGATAAGATGGCATTCATTGAAGCCTTAAACCATCCTCATCGCTTCTACGAGGATACTTTGGAAAGAAATAAGGCTGCGAAGAAAATAGCCGAAATTATTTCTGCAATGGAATCAAAGGGGATGGAAATTAAATCCGATGATGAAAATGAAGATGATAATGGTAATTTCATCCCTGGCTTTTCTGGAGATAACCGCATAGAACTGATTAAAAATCTTGTCAGAAATAATCTCGCATATCTTGCGGATGTCGATGGCACTGAATCTACAAACGGAACTATCGAGTATTCAATAGACGATGGCACAATTCGTGGCTTCGACAAAATAAGGGAGAAGTGGATGAAAATATCCGAACCGACAGAAGAAAAGCTCCGCAACATTGTTGATGAAGAACAGGCTGCCCATCGCTATGATTTCGGCAGTGCACCGCTTTTCAATGAACTTGCAAAGAAAGAATTCTGGCCAATCTGGAAGGAAAAAGGCACTGAAGACTATCATTCAAAAGCCCCTCTAAAAGATTGGATTAAATACAATAATTTCAAGAAAGAGCTTAAGCAAAAACAACGCCCTATAAAATTTACTCCTGCACACCCCTCTCATTCCCCAAGATATTTCGATTTCACAAAGAAAAGCACAAAGAAAAAGAATGGGAATTCCAAAAAAACAACTACTAATCCTCTCTATGTCAAACACGAGATAAATTCCTTGCGCTTTACAGCTGGAATCGCCATCAAGGAAAATAATCTCTACAAGCCGACAGTCCTGAGATTCACATATTCTGCCCCAAGACTACTGCGAGATCATCTCCGCTCAGACGATGAAAATCAACTCTCATCATTATCAGATGTAACATGGCTCCAACCAATGATGGAAGCAATTGATTTTACGATTCAAGATCCTCCTCATGCCAATTTCGACAACGCAAAGATTTCACTCATGCCTGAGGCTCTCGACAACTTTCAGATTATATTTCCAATAGAAGTTGAAACAGAAAAGCTTCACAACATAGTTTCAAAGAAAAATTGGGAAAAGCAGTTCCTATTTGGGGGTGAGGAAAACATTTCCCATCTAATGTGGCCAACGGACAAGAAAAAATATCCGCCCGAAAAATTCTGGTATGAAAAATGCCAGCGATTTTCATGTCTATCCGTGGATTTAGGGCAAAGAACTGCCGCTGCAATTGCCAGAATTGAAGTTGAGGCATATAATTCCGAACCTCAAGGAAAATACAGATTCATAGGGGAAACAAAACAAAAAAAGTGGTTTGCCAAAATCATTCGCACAAAAATTCTAAGACTTCCCGGCGAAGACCAGGAAATATGGAGAGAAAAATCAAAATTAGAAAAAGGCTCGGAAAGATTTTCCTTCCGGGAAGAATTGTTTGGCTCAAAAGGTAGATCTTCGACTGAAGAAGAAAATAAGGAGGCCAGAGACATTCTGCGACAACTCGATATCCCTGAAAAGGAAATCATGCCAGATGAATGGGAGAAATCCCTATCCTTCCCTGAACAAAATGACAGGCTACTTGCCGCTGTCAAAAGAGCCCAATACCGGATTAGACGCCTACATCGCTGGGCGTATTTATTGAATTCAAATCACTGTAATGAAGTGAAAGAGAAGGTGAAAGAAGAAATCAAAGATTCAAAAGAAGAGGATTTTGCATTGTTATTGGATGAAAATAAACGCAAAGAAAAAATCGAGTCTCTCATTATCAATAAGCAGAAATCTTTGACATCCTCTCTCGTTAAGATAGCAAACAGAGTCCTCCCACTCAGAGGACGAAGCTGGATTTGGGAAGAAAGCTCCTTCATGCTTACCCAGAAAGGCGCGCCACTCCAAAATGTGAGGATACGCGGACAGCGTGGACTATCCATCGACCGTATCGAACAAATAACTGAACTGCGTAAAAGACTACAATCAATGAATAAAACTCTCCGCAGAAAAATCGGCGAAAAACCACAAAAATATGACTCAATCCCGGACTGCTGTCCTGATATTCTGGAAAAATTGGACCACATCAAAGAGCAGAGAGTCAATCAGACAGCACACATGATACTGGCAGAGGCTCTCGGTTTGAAACTTGCTCCCCCCAACCGTTCAAAAGACAAAAAAGACTATAAACATGGCTCATATAAAACAATCCTCAACAAAAATGGAGAATGGATTGGTCCTGTGGACTTTTTGGTAATCGAGGATCTGTCTCGCTACCGCACTACACAGGGGCGCTCAAGAAGGGAAAATTCCCGTCTGATGAAATGGTGTCATAGAGCGATAAGAGACAAACTCAAGGATATTATGAAAGTCTTTTTCGCTCCAGTCTTCAAAGAAAATCCTCCATTGCTCGAAACTCCCGCGGCGTATTCATCCCGTTTTTGTTCCAGAAGCGGCGTGGCTGGATTCAGAGCAATCGAATTGGCTCCAGGTTTTGAGAAAAAAGCTCCCTGGCAATGGATGCTCGAAAAGGAATCCAAAACTAATGAAGAAGACAAACCTCTAAGCAAACTTTTAGAATATTTCAAAGAAATCAAACAATACAATCTAAAAATCCCACCCAAACTCCTCGCCCCGATTGCTGGTGGACCAATATTTGTCCCGGCTTGCAAAATAATTCCTGAAAAAGGAAATTCTAAAAAAGGAATTCTTTCCCCAAAAATTGCACAGGCCGACATTAATGCTGCCATAAATCTCGGACTCAGAGCAATAGCAAGCCCTTCTGTATGGGAGATTCACTCAAGGTTACGCTCAAAAAATGAAAAAGGTGAACTCATTGCAAATGAAAAAAGAAAATTCGGCAATGATAAAATTCGTATAACCTGCAACAACAATGGCAACTCTGATAATAAACATCCTAACTTTTTCGCTGATTTTGGAAATATCGCTGACTGGGGTAAGGCATCATTAGAAAAACCTAATTCATCATCAGAAAAACTTCAATTCCCAAATCTTGTTTTGGGAAAAGCTCTTTGGGACTCAGTTGAGAAAAAACAATGGGAAATATGCAATGAAATAAATAAAAAACGAATAGATGGATGGAAAAAAAAATATAAAAAAAATATGAGCTAATTGGAAATCCGCAATTTTAAAACCAATCACGATATAACTTTCTCAAAAGTCAAGGAAAAAGCAGAAATGAATTCCGTTGATGGAAATGATATAGAATCCATACCAGTCAGGAGTTTACAGAATTTCATATATTGTCCGCGACTTATGTTTTTTCAACTCGTGGAAAAAATATACATAGAAAATAGCGATACTGTCGAGGGCGATAGAATTCATTCTCGTGTTGACACCCCCACTCCACTTGAAATTCCAGACGAAATTTTTCCCCCAGATAGAATCGTCCACCGAAGTCTTGCTCTTGAATCCAAAATCGGACTTCACGGCGTAATAGACATCGTAGAAAAAGATGCTGACAAAATCAGGATTGTAGACTATAAACGCGGAACCACAAGAAAATCTCCTTCCGGTGAAATAATACCAAAAGATTCTGACATTGTTCAGCTACAGGCTTATGCTTTTCTGATGCGTGAAAATGGCATTACCTTCCACGAAGCTGCTATTTTTTATGCTAAAGAGAAGATAAAGATTCCTATCACTGTGGACAATGATTCTATCAATCGAATACCGGATATAGTAGAAAAAATTAGAACTACAATTTCTGCCGGTATGCCAGAACCTCTTCACGGCGATCCTCGTTGCCTTTATTGTTCCTTATACCCCGTCTGCCTCCCGGAAGAAACACTCTTCTGGAAAAGACAACAACCACTTTCAAATATAAAAAAACCGCCAATGTCTGACAACCTCGGAGGAGAATACATAATAATACAGGAACCACACGCATATCTATCAAAAAAAGGTGAAACTTTTATCATATCTAAGGAAGGAGAAAATTTCTCTAAACATCCTATCGAAAGAATAAGAGGAATACAGTTATACGGCCCAATACAGTTTTCAACTCAGGTAATGCACTGCTGCCTTGAAAATAATATCCCGATATCTTTCTTCTCCCCGGCAGGACGATTTCTCGGATTACTCTCTCCACTGACTATATCAGGTCTCGATTCACGTTCAGGACAATATCAGTATGCTTCATCAAAAAATTTATCAATGAAAATAATCCAACCTATGATTTATGCAAAAATCTCAAATCAAAGAACACTCCTAATACGCAACGCAGAAAATATCACCGATTCAGACTTAAAGGAAATGCTACAACTCAAGGAAATGACATTAAAAGCCAATACAAAAGAAGAACTCACAGGAATCGAAGGACGAGCAGCTGCAATATATTTTGAAAATTTCACAAAAATGATTAAAAACAAAGAATTCAAAATCTCTTTCAAGGAAAGAAATCGACGTCCCCCAAGAGACCCAATCAATTCAATGATATCTCTCGGATATAGTGTCCTCGCCTCAGAAATCGCAGGAATATGCACGATGATAGGACTTGACCCAGCATGCGGACTCCTCCATTCACCACGTTATGGCAGACCTGCTCTCGCACTCGATCTTATGGAAGAATTCAGACCCCTCATTGTAGATTCCGTCACAATATCCATTGTCAACAGAAATGAAATAACACCTTCAGATTTCATCTTTTCATCAAAAGGATGCAACTTAAAACCATCCGGAAGAAAAGTATTCTGGGAGGCTTATTTCCGCAGAATGAACACCGAAATAACACACCCTCAATTTAATTATAAAATGACTTACAGAAGAATGCTCGAAATACAAGCAAGACAAATCTGGAGAATATTCAGAGGCGACGCTTCTTCTTATTACCCCATAATCACACGATAATATGAGCAATAAACAATATATTGTATCTTACGATATCGCCGAACCAAAACGACTCCGAAAAATAGCATCCATAATGGAAGGCTATGGATATAGAATCCAGTATTCAGTATTCTTATGCTATCTCACACCAGTAAAACTCGAACATCTAAAAACAGATATCCTCTCCATAATCAATCACAACGAAGATCAATGCCTCATTATAGACATAGGACCCGGAAATGAAATGCCAGCATCAATAACTTCCCTCGGAAAACCTATTCCAAAAATCCCACAATTAACAATTTTTTAAATTTTTTTATTTTTTACTTGACTTTTTATTTAAGGTGTGATATTATTGTCTCAAGCTAAGGCTAAAGATCACTTTCCCTCCGCCATTGGGAAAGCAGAATTTCGATTTTCGAGAGTGATAACGCTGAATAATGAATGCGTTAGTGCTCGTGTTCATTGAAAATCAATGAGTTGCAGAGACAAAATTGCTATGATATAAACAATGAACCAATATAAAAAAATCCATACTCGAAAACTCTTATATAACTTCATAACAATAAAAGAGTTCTGTAGATGAGGATTCCACTCTCTGCGAAAATCGCAATTTTGAGGCGGCGTCTCGTCCAGTTTATACTAATCTCCCTATTTATTCCACTCTCTGCGAAAATCGCAATTTTGAGGCGGATGGCCGGGATGCCTGGAACCGTGATGAAATGTATTCCACTCTCTGCGAAAATCGCAATTTTGAGGCGGTGGAGTGGAACAGATTAAAGCACCTCTGACAAAAAATTCCACTCTCTGCGAAAATCGCAATTTTGAGGCGGTGTTATTTTAGGGGCAATTTGCATGATATTTTCATTCCACTCTCTGCGAAAATCGCAATTTTGAGGCGGTTAAAGCGTTTAACGGGTTTGAGAAAAAATATAATTCCACTCTCTGCGAAAATCGCAATTTTGAGGCGGATCCCTCTACAAACAAAAACCGTTCACGGTAAAAATTCCACTCTCTGCGAAAATCGCAATTTTGAGGCGGAGCTCCAGCCTGTAAAACGGCTGAAGTTTTTCCTATTCCACTCTCTGCGAAAATCGCAATTTTGAGGCGGCTTCTTCTCCGCAAAATATCCAGGTTTCTGGTTCATTCCACTCTCTGCGAAAATCGCAATTTTGAGGCGGAAATAGCATGACTGAACAACAAAAGAAAAAGTTTCATTCCACTCTCTGCGAAAATCGCAATTTTGAGGCGGTCGAGGTTGTGGCAAATCCTCAAACTGTCGAAAAAGATTCCACTCTCTGCGAAAATCGCAATTTTGAGGCGGTCGAAATGATGTTTAGCAGTCTCCCTGCTTTTTATTCCACTCTCTGCGAAAATCGCAATTTTGAGGCGGATCGGAACATTAAATTGTTCTGAATAATCTTTTAATTCCACTCTCTGCGAAAATCGCAATTTTGAGGCGGATCGGAACATTAAATTGTT